>NZ_JBFCVL010000001.1:7500-753044 GCF_040712075.1 Fodinicurvata sp. EGI_FJ10296 | reverse complement strand
GAGACCGAGCCTGGGCAGAGGAAGCAGCATGACGTGGAGATCCTCGCATCCTTGCCGGGAGTGGGAAGGATCGTCCTCGCCACACTGCTTGCAGAAGCCTTCGATGCCCTGCAGCGACGTGACTACGCCGCCTTGCGCAGTTTGACAGGAGTCGCGCCGGTAACCAAGCGATCGGGTAAGAGTTGCATCGTCATCAGAAGACAGGCCTGCCATGACCGGCTCGCCAACGCCATGTACCATTGGGCACGCGTCGCCATTCAGCACGACATCAGAAGCCGTTTGAAATACACCGCCCTTCGTAGCCGAGGTCACAGCCATGGCCGCGCCCTGCGATCTGTCGCCGACCGACTCCTCAACGTTACCTGCGCCATGTTGAAAACCGGCACCACATTCAACCCATCAACCGCCACACAAGAATCTCCTTGTTAAACGGTGGGGAGTCCCCCCCTTTCAACCAGGCGCCAGGCATCGTCGCCTCCGATACGGATCGTGGCCGGCGCGGGTGGGGGCAACTCGGCCTGCAGCAAGAACCCATGCCAGTTCGCGGCGCTCTTCTTGCCTGGAGGCGCGAAATCGGCGCCCAGCATGATTGCGGCCACCCCACCGGCGCGAGCGATCAGGGCGTCCGCAAACCGAGCAGCATTCGCGCGAATGATCATCCCGCGCTGACCGAAATGCGTGGGATCCGGCGGATCGTTTGCCTCGGGATCGTAGTCCAGCCCGAGATGGTCGGCCACAATTGGCAGAAGGCGTTTGCGCACGGCCGCCTCACCCCGTACGGCCGGACGGCCCCGGATGGTCAGGAACGCAGGAAACGACCCGACAAGCACGATGCCGCACGGCATGAGCAGCCCCGACATCCAGGCAAAGGACCGGGACTCCGGCGTTGAATTCTTTAGTCTTGAGGTACGACAGGTCGTGACCCATCAACTTGTGGACCTTTGCTATCAGATCATCGAAGCAGAGAACGCCGCGGCGGCAGTCCGCATCATCGAAAGCGATGAACAAATCGATCTCCTGTTCACCGACATCGTGATGCCCGGCGGTAAGACAGGCATCGACCTGGCCCGGGAGGCGCGGCGGCATCGCCCCACCCTCAAGGTGATCTTTACCTCGGGCTTCGCTGACATCCACAACGGTGAAAAAGATGAAGCGACTGTGCTCGGACCTCTGTTGTGCAAGCCCTATTGCAGATGCGATCTGGCGTGCCAAATCATGGCGGCATTGCAGGGCTCCAAGATATCTTAAATCCATCACCCATGCCGTTCACGGTGCGGACGGCAGTCGTGCAGCGCTTTCCTCCAGCCGTTGGGTTCGAGAGGATCGGCTGTCAAACCGCACCCGATCGCTTCAACGGCGTTACGTGAGACCCCCTGCACCTCGGCGATCTGGCCGGCGATCTCGTCGGTCGCATTCGGTGTCTGGTTGGCCAACGACTTCACCTCGCCGGCCTACCACGGCGAAGCCCTTGTCGGCCTGACCGGCGCGCGCTGCCTCAATCGTTGCATTGAGTGCCAGTAGGTGGGTTTGCTCGGCGATGCCGCGGATTCGGTCCACCACCTTGCCAATGGCATCTGCAGTGACGGCAAGCTTTTGCATCGTTTCGTTCGTCGCCAGGGCTTCTTCTCGCGCTTTGCGGACCATATTATTCGATTGATCGATCTGACGGGAGATTTCCGAAGTTGAGGCAGCGAGTTGCTCAGCGGTTGTTGAGACGGCCTGGACGTTGCTGGCGGTCCGCTCGCTAGAGCTGGCTGCACTGCAAGAATGCGGACGCCAAGGATCGGGCCGGTTCTCACTTTTAACGGCAAACCGATCAAGTCCGTCAAAAAGTCGTTCGCGACCGCGTGCCGCAACGCTCGCTTGATTGCTCTCACCAATGATAACGACGAGAATGGAAACGCAATCTACACGGTTGACGTATCACCGCACACTTTGCGGCACACCTGCGGGACGTGGCAGGCCCGAAAAGGGGTACTTCTCTGGGAAATTGCAGGCTACCTCGGACACGCCATGAGCCGCACCACAGAACTCTACGCACACCACCATCCCGAATAAATGGAGGGGAGCGTCAGGGCCTTGAAAGATAATTACACGGAAAGCCCCCAGATCGAGGGGCGCCTAATGTACCGTTAAGTCCTTGGAAAAATTGGTGGAGCCAAGCGGGATCGAACCGCTGACCTCTACAATGCCATTGTAGCGCTCTCCCAGCTGAGCTATGGCCCCACCGAGACACGATCTTCATCGTGTCTGCGCCGGCAGTCTGGAGCTGCCGGCCACGCTGCCCTGGGCAACGTGCAGCCGGATATAAAAGACCACCGGCCTGCATTTCAAGAGAAAAATTACCCGTGCCGCAATCGGCGGACAATCGGCGCGGCTGAGCGGGGGACTTACCCCCGCGGCCACGCAGGCAGCGGGTCTTGCCGCTACCTGTCGTCCTCGTCATCGTCGTCCGGCGCGACATCGTCCAGGCCGGAGTCGTCGAGATCGTCCGCATCCTCGATCACCGAGTCGACATCATCATCGGCCGCCAGATCATCCGCCTCCGCCGGCTCGGCGTCTTCGGCGTCCGGCGTCTCGATTTCGGCCTCGACCTCCGGCTCTTCGGCATCCGTGGCCAGATCGTCCTCGACCGCGGGCCGCGCCTTGGCCGCCGCAGGCTTGGCCGCAGCCGTATCGACGGCAGCCGTCCGTCCGCGCCGCGATTTCAGAAATGCTTCCGGATCGAACTGAGTACCGCATTTCGGACAAACGGGCGGTTCCCGGCGCATGTCATAGTACCGTGCGCCGCAACTATAGCAGATGCGCTTTGCACCCCATTCCGGCTTTGCCACGCCTTGCTCTCCTTGACTCTGGCTCCTCAGTCGGCGGCGAATGCCACGCTCGGGCGCAACTGTCAAAGCCTAATACCGTTTTGCGATATCACGGACTGCCATGCGGCGGACGCACATCGCGTATCCGGGAGCTTCGCATCGGCGACGCGACTGTGATAAGAGCAGTCCATTCGCTGGCCGGAACGACGGCACGCAACGATCCCTCAGTGAGACCTATGGCCGAAAGCGCGCCCGCGACGCTCCAACCGAAAGCCCGACGTCCATGACCACGACGACTCCGACACCGATGCGCGCGCGCCAGGCAGGGCCCTTGACCGGAACGATCTCGATCCCCGGCGACAAATCGATTTCCCATCGGGCGCTGATGCTGGGGGCACTCGCGGTGGGCCGCACCACGGTCACCGGGTTACTGGAAGGTCACGACGTACTGGCGACCGCCGCTGCGATGCGCGCGCTCGGCGCCAGGGTCGAACCGCCGCAATCCGAAACGGGTGAACCAAAGTCGGACGGCGACCGTTTGAAACGAACATGGACGGTCGACGGCGTCGGCGTCGGCACGCTGCTGGAACCCGAGGCGGTTCTGGACATGGGCAACAGCGGAACCTCCACCCGGCTGCTGGCGGGACTGCTGGCAACACATCCGATCACCAGCTTCATGACCGGCGACGCCAGCCTCGTCCGACGTCCCATGGCACGGATCACCAAGCCGCTGACCGATATGGGCGCGACATTTCTCTGTCGATCGGGGACGCGGCTTCCGATGGCGATCGTCGGCACGGACAGGCCGGCGCCGATCAGCTATCGCCTGCCTGTCGCATCGGCTCAGGTGAAGTCGGCCATCCTGCTGGCCGGGCTGAACACGCCGGGCATCACCACCGTGATCGAGCCGGTCGCCACCCGCGACCACACCGAACATATGCTGCAGCACATGGGGGCCACGGTCACGGTGGATTCCACGCCGGATGGCAACGCCATCAGCCTGGTCGGCCAGCCGGACCTCATTGCCGGTCCGATTGCCGTGCCGGGCGACATCAGTTCCGCCGCCTTCCCGATCGTCGCCGCGCTGTGCCGTCCCGGCTCGAACGTACGCATCCCCGATGTCGGCCTGAACGAGCGCCGTATCGGGCTGCTGACCACGCTGGCCGAGATGGGGGCCGACATCACCTACGAAAACCGCCGGCTGCAGGCCGGCGAGCCGGTGGCTGATCTGGTCGTGCGCGCTTCGGCGCTGACCGGCGTCGACGTGCCGCCGGACCGGGCGGCAACCATGATCGACGAGTACCCCATTCTCGCCGTTGCCGCCGCCTCCGCGACCGGCACGACTCGCATGCGCGGGTTGGCGGAGCTTCGCGTCAAGGAGAGTGATCGGCTGTCGGCCATGGCCACCGGACTTGGCGCCTGCGGCGTGACGGTCCGGGTCGAAGGCGACGATCTCGTGGTGGTGGGAACCGGCGGGAAGGTGCCTGGCGGCGCGACGGTCACCACTGATCTCGACCATCGCATCGCGATGAGCTTTCTGGTGCTCGGACTGTCGGCAGCCGCCCCCGTTGCCATCGACGACGCGACGGCCATCGACACGAGTTTCCCCGGGTTTGCCGAACTGATCAATCGCGCCTGCCGGCAGGCGGAGGGAGAAGACGGGACTCTCGATGGCAGGGAGGTTATCGGCCCATGATTATCGCCATCGACGGTCCGGCGGCGTCGGGCAAGGGCACCCTGGCACGCCGACTCGCCGCGCGCTACGGGCTCAGGCATCTCGATACCGGTGCTCTTTATCGGGCTTGTGGCCTTGCCATTCTGCGCGCCGGCGGCGACCCGGACGACGCCGGAACGGCAGTCGATGCCGCGCGGACTCTGGACCCCGCATTGCTGAAGGACCCCGCCGTCCGGCGCGACGATGTCGGCCAGGCGGCCAGCAAGATCGCGGCCCGGAACGAGGTCAGGCAGGCCCTGCTGCAATACCAGCGGGATTTTGCCGCGCAGCCGCCGGGGGCGGTTCTCGACGGCCGGGACATCGGTACCGTCGTCTGCCCTGACGCCCTGTTGAAGCTGTTCGTGACGGCATCGCTCGATGCAAGGGCACAACGGCGATTCAAGGAGTTGCGGGAAAGCGATCCACACGTTATATACGACGCCGTTCTCAATGATATGCGGGAACGGGACGAACGCGACAGCAAGCGATCGGTGGCGCCTCTTGTGGCGGCCGATGATGCTTTCGTGATCGACACCAGCAATCGCGATGCCGACGATGTCTTCCACCAGGTGGTCGACCTCGTTTCGTCGCGGATGCGGTGACGCTTCGATCCGTTGACGGCTTTCAAAGGAACGACGATCGCGTCCGGCGGCATTGATCGGCCTTCCGGACTGCCTGTGTCGATGCTTTCCAATGCGGGACGACCCGCGGCATCTTCGCTGGCGATCACCCCAATGGAGACTACATGACTGAAACCCAAACCGCTGAGTTCAAAGCCGAGAGCTTTGCCGCACTGCTGGACGAATCGCTCAGCGTGTCCGAAGGATTCGAAGGCACCGTTGTCCAGGGACGGATCATCGCCATCGAAGACGACGTGGCGCTGATCGATGTCGGCCTCAAATCCGAAGGGCGCGTGCCGCTCAAGGAATTCGGTTCCGAACGTGAAGGCGGGCTGAAGCCCGGCGACACGGTCGAAGTCTATGTCGACCGGATGGAAGACAAGAACGGCGAAGCCGTGCTCTCGCGCGAGAAGGCTCGCCGGGAGGAGGCATGGACCCAGCTGGAAAAGGCGTTCAACGAGCAGCAGCGCGTCAGCGGAACCATCTTCGGCAAGGTCAAGGGCGGCTTCACCGTCGATCTTTCCGGCGCCGTGGCTTTCCTGCCCGGTTCGCAGGTCGATATCCGGCCGGTGCGCGACGTCAGCCCGCTCATGGGCACGCCGCAACCGTTCCAGATCCTCAAGATGGACCGCAGCCGGGGCAACATCGTCGTGTCCCGCCGCGCCGTACTGGAGGAAAGCCGCGCCGAGGCCCGGTCCGAACTGGTCGCCAACCTCAAGGAAGGCCAGGTCCTGCAGGGCGTCGTCAAGAACATCACCGATTACGGCGCTTTCGTCGATCTCGGCGGTGTGGATGGACTGCTGCACGTCACCGATATTGCGTGGCGGCGTATCAATCATCCCAGCGAGGCGCTGCAGATCGGCCAGAACGTTCAGGTTCAGGTCATCCGGTTCAACCCGGAAACCCAGCGCATCAGCCTGGGCATGAAGCAGCTCGAAGCCGATCCGTGGGAAGGCGTCGAGGCCAAGTATCCGGTCAACACGAAATTCACCGGCCGCGTGACCAACATCACCGACTACGGCGCCTTCGTGGAGCTGGAGCCGGGGATCGAAGGTCTGGTCCACGTCTCGGAAATGTCCTGGACCAAGAAGAACATCCATCCGGGCAAGATCGTTTCGACTTCTCAGGAAGTCGAGGTCATGGTGCTGGATGTCGATCCGGTCAAGCGGCGGATCTCGCTGGGTCTCAAGCAGTGCCTCGACAATCCGTGGGACAGCTTCGCCGACAAGTACCCGCCGGGTACCGAACTGGAAGGCGAGATCAAGAACATCACCGAATTCGGTCTGTTCGTCGGTCTGCCGGGCGATATCGACGGCATGGTTCATCTCTCGGACCTGTCCTGGGACCGCTCCGGCGAAGAAGTCATTCAGGAATACAAGAAGGGCGACGACACCAAGGTCAAGGTGCTGGACGTCGACGTCAACAAGGAGCGGATTTCGCTCGGCATCAAGCAGCTTGCCGATGATCCGTTCGAACGCAGCGCCGGCGCCCTCAAGCGTGGCGACGTCGTGACCTGCACGGTCACCGCCACCAACGATGGCGGCGTCGAAGTCGCGGTCGGCGAAGGCCTGACGGGCTTCATCCGCAAGTCGGAACTGTCGCGGGACCGCGCCGAGCAGCGCCCGGAACGTTTCGCCGTCGGCGAGAAGCTGGACGCTCAGGTGACCCAGATCGACCGCAACGCCCGCAAGGTGACGCTGTCGATCAAGGCCCGCGAAACGCACGAAGAAAAAGAGGCGATGGCGGAATTCGGTTCCTCCGACAGCGGCGCGAGCCTGGGCGAAATCCTTGGCGCGGCGCTCAAGAGGGCACAGACCGATCCCAAGGACGACGACGACAAGTCCTGATCCTGCTCAGGCCCCGGCACCGGGGCCTGACCGAACCGGGAATATCAGGGCCAGAGACCAAAGACGCCGCCGGCACCGCCGGCGGCGTCTTTGTTTTCGCACTCCGCACTCGATTTCCGAAGGAACCATTGGCTCCGAAGTGCAGTTTCACCAGGGCTAACCCAAGGAAAAATCGGGAAGAATCGGAGAATCGACAACGAGCGGGCCTTGCCATCACGCCACCGGTCTGGCACCGTAGCGCCGGACATCGACGGTCCTGCCACAGCGTCGGAAATCCCGGGGACCCCTTCATGACGAAATCGGAACTGATCGTGCGCCTTGCGGAGAAGCATCCGCATTTGTATCAGCGCGACGTCGAAAAGGTCGTGTCGACGATTTTCGACGAGATCGCCGATGCACTGTCCAGGGGTGCGCGGGTTGAATTGCGCGGATTCGGCGCCTTTTCAGTCAAGGAACGCGACCCCAGAATCGGGCGCAATCCTCGTACAGGCGAAGCCGTGCGCGTACACGGCAAGGCTGTACCGTTCTTCAAGACCGGCAAGCAGCTTCGCGAGCGGCTCAACGGCGGTTCGGACTCCTGACGCCGCGCCCGACGACGTCGTTTGCACGACGAACCGGGTTCATCCGGCTCGGGTCCGCGATCGGTGGCCGGTAACGATCAGGAATGGACGAGCAAGGCGGGGGCGAGGATGCACGAAAGATCGGGAACCAAGGTGGCCTTTCGCGGCACTGGCGGCAGGATCGCTACCGGATTATACTCACAACGGAACGGGCCCGGCTCCGACTGACTTCACGGGTCATCCAGTCTGCCGGCAAGAATGCCGGACACCGCGATGACCCACTACCGGCCCACCAACCGATCGGGAACTCCGCGTTATGCGTTACCTGTCGTTGATCATCACCATACCCGTGGCGCTGTTCGCCATCTCGTTCGCGATCTCCAATCGGATTTCGGTCATGCTCGAACTGTGGCCGCTGCCGTTCACGATTGATGCCCCCTTGTATCTGCTGGTGCTGGGCGCGGTGGCGGTCGGCTTCATCGCCGGCGGGATCGTGGCGTGGTTCGCCCAGCACAAATATCGCAAGGAAGCCCGCCAGAACCGCTCCCGGGTGGCCGTACTTGCCGACGAGCTGAGCCGTTACCGCACGCGCGCCGAAACCGCCGAGGCCGCAGCGCGCACAGCCAACGAAAAAGCGCGGCTGGCCGCGGCCAATGACGCCGCCAACCGCGCTGCATCGTCCGAGCCAAAGCGTCTGACGGCCGCCGGCCAGGTCTGAGGCCGCATTGACCGACAGGTTCGACCACCGCCGATTTCAAGACGCAATGCCAACAGGAGCGACCGACGACCCCATGGACGCCGCTATGACCGCGCCTGTCTTTTGCGCACTCGACACCGACGACATCCAGACGGCTCTGCGCGTGGCGGAGAATGTCCGGCCGTATGTGGCCGGGCTGAAAATCGGGATGGAGTTCTTCTATGGCGCCGGACCGGAGGGATACCGCGCTGTGGCCGATCAGGGCCTGCCGATCTTTCTCGATCTGAAGCTCCATGACATTCCAAACACCGTGGCTGGCGCCATGCGGTCGCTCACCCCCCTGCAGCCGGGCTACGTGACGGTTCATGCGTCCGGCGGCAGCGCCATGATGGCGGCAGCCCTCGACGCGGCCGGCGATGCGGCGGCGCGGCTGGGCGTGGCGCGGCCGAAATTGCTGGCGGTCACCGTACTTACCAGCCTCGGGCCGGACGATCTTACGGCCATCGGACAACATGCCGAGGCAACCGAACAGGCCGAACGGCTGGCGCGGCTGGCGCATGATGCCGGGCTGGATGGCATTGTCTGCTCGCCATGGGAAATCGAAACCATCCGCGCCGCGGTCGGTCCCGGCCCGGAAATCGTCGTCCCCGGCATCCGTCCGGCCGGCGCGCCGGCCGGCGACCAGGTCCGGATCCGAACGCCGATCGAGGCAATGACTGCCGGCGCCACGCGGCTGGTCATCGGGCGTCCGATCACCGCGGCGGCCGATCCTGGCGACGCCGCCAGATCGATTGCGGCATCGCTCTCGACTCTCATCGCAGAAGGGAATGCATAGATCATGGCCGGCGTGAAGATCTGTGGCGTCACGACGCCGGAAGTCGTGGATGCCTGCGTCGCCGCCGGCGCCGCCTATGTCGGGTTTGTCTTCTACCCGCCCAGTCCGCGCAGCATCGTGCCATCGATTGCGCGCGACCTCGCGCGGCGGTTGCCCACGGGCGTGCGTGCGGTCGGTCTGTTCGTGGAGCCGGCGGACGAGGTTCTGCGCGATGTGCTGGCAACGGTGCCGCTCGATATGATCCAGTTGCACGGCAACGAGACACCGGCCCGTGTCCGGGAAGTCAGGGACTCGGTCAGCATGCCGGTCATGAAGGCCATACGGATCGCCGACGCAGCCGATGTCGAGACGGCGGATCAGTATGCCGATTGCTGCGATATGCTGCTTTTCGACGCCCGCGCGCCGGCCAATGTCGCCGCGCTGCCCGGCGGCAACGGGTTGTCATTCGACTGGTCGCTGATCCAGGGGCGGCAATGGCCGCTCCCGTGGCTGTTGTCCGGCGGCCTGACGCCGGAAACGGTCGCCGACGCGGTCGCGGCCACGGGTGCTTCAGGCGTCGATGTTTCGTCAGGCGTCGAAGACCGGCCGGGCAGGAAGAACATTGAAATGATCGCCGCATTTATCGAGAATGCGAAACAGGCCGGCATATCCGGCTGACGAACTTTCCGCCGCCTGCCTTTGCTTCCGGCCACCGGCCCGCCCTGGCTTCGTCCTTTCCCTGCCCCGCCCCTGCCGCAGACGCAACCCTTGCATTACAGAGAGTCTGTTGAGTTCTCACGAGAACGACGTCTAATGTCATGAAACCAACGCCGGTTGGGCACGACAGTACCAGGACCGGCGACCGGAACCAGTTATTTGTTGGGGAGCAGCCATTGGCCGTGTCAATGCCCAGGAACACGCAACAGTCCAGCCCGCCGTTGAATTCCTATTCCAATGGCCCGGACGAGCGCGGCCATTTTGGCGCTTTCGGCGGACGCTATGTCGCCGAAACCCTGATGCCACTCATTCTCGAAGTCGAGCAGGCCTATGATCAGGCGCGCGATGATCCGACATTCCGGCTGGAGCTGAAGCACTACCTCTCCACCTATGTCGGCCGGCCGAGTCCCTTGTACTTTGCTGAAAGCCTCAGCGAGCATCTCGGCGGCGCCAAGATCTACTTCAAGCGCGATGAGCTCAATCACACCGGTTCGCACAAGATCAACAACTGCATGGGCCAGATTCTTCTCGCCAAGAAGATGGGCAAGAAGCGGGTAATTGCTGAAACCGGCGCGGGACAACACGGCGTCGCCGTCGCCACTGTCTGTGCCTTGATGGACATCCCCTGCGTCGTTTACATGGGCGAACGCGACGTCGAGCGCCAGAAGCCCAACGTGTTCCGCATGCGCCTGCTCGGCGCCGAGGTGCGGCCGGTAACGTCGGGCAGCCGGACCCTCAAGGACAGCATGAACGAGGCACTCCGGGACTGGGTCACAAACGTCGATACGACATACTATCTGATCGGGACGGTCGCCGGCCCTCACCCCTATCCGACCATGGTGCGGGACTTTCAGTCCGTCATCGGTCGTGAAGTGCGGGATCAGTTGCTGGAGGCGGAAGCCCGCCTGCCCGACACTCTGATCGCCTGTGTTGGCGGCGGCTCCAACGCCATGGGGCTTTTCCATCCTTTCCTCGACGACCCGAGTGTCGGCATGATCGCCGTCGAAGCCGGTGGCGACGGAATCGAGACGGGCCGCCATGCCGCCAGCCTCACCGGCGGCCGCTCCGGCGTGCTGCATGGCAACAAGACCTATCTCCTTCAGGACGAGGACGGGCAGATTACCGAGCCGCATTCGATCTCCGCAGGCCTCGACTACCCCGGCGTCGGTCCGGAGCACGCGTGGCTGCATGAAGCCGGCCGCGTCAAATATGTCTCGGCGACCGACCGCGAAGCTCTTGAGGCATTCCAGCTTTGCGCCCGGAAAGAGGGCATTCTTCCGGCTCTGGAACCTGCGCATGCGCTGGCGCATCTCGTCAAGATCGCTCCGGACCTGCCGCGGGACCACCTCGTCGTGTTGAATTTGTGCGGGCGCGGCGACAAGGATATTTTCGCGGTTGCCGACGCCCTCGGCGTCGATATGGGAGGGTGACGCCAATATGGCTCAAACGACAGCAGCGGCCGGCGTGGGCAATGACCGTGCGGGCGGACCCGCCTCCACGCCCGATAACAATAGGACAGGGGAAACCCGCCTGACACGGCGGTTCGCCGCCCTGAAGGCCGAAGGCCGTGGCGGTCTGGTGACGTTCGTCACCGCAGGCGATCCTGACTATGGCACCGCCCTGGAACTGCTCAAGGGCCTGCCGGCGGCCGGGGCCGATGTGGTCGAACTGGGCATGCCCTTCACCGATCCCATGGCCGACGGTCCCGCCATTCAGGCCGCCAATCTCCGGGCGCTGGCCGGGGGCATGACCCTCGCCCGCACCCTGGCGATGGTCGCCGAATTTCGCCTTGGCGACGACGAGACGCCGATCGTGCTCATGGGCTATTTCAACCCCATACACAGCTATGGCATCGATCACTTTCTCACCGATGCACGCAAGGCAGGCGTCGACGGCCTGATCGTCGTCGATATGCCACCTGAGGAAGACGACGAACTCTGTGTGCCCGCGCTCCAGGCCGGGTTCAATTTCATTCGGCTGGCAACGCCGACCACCGACGAAAAGCGGCTGCCGGCTGTCCTCGCGCATACCAGCGGATTTGTTTATTACGTTTCCATAACCGGTATAACCGGGGCGGGATCAGCGGCGGATGCGGATATCAAATCGGCCGTCGATCGGCTGAATGCACACACCTCCTTGCCTATTGCCGTTGGATTCGGTATTTCGACGCCCGATCAGGCTGCGGCGGTGGTCAAGGTCGCGGATGCGGCGGTGGTCGGCTCTGCGATCATCAAGCGTATCGCGGAGAACCTCGATCAGTCCGGACACGCAAAAAGCGATCTGGTCAAGAATACGCTCGCTCTGGTAGAAGACTTGAGCGCGAGCGTGCGAGCGGCCCGGCGCTGAGGCGTCGGTTTGCGGGCCAGTTCGGATTCGAATGACAGCGAGCGCGGCGAGATGGCGATCACGGCAGGGATTTTCGGCCCATGAACTGGCTTACCAATTTCGTTCGTCCCCGATTCCGTGCGCTCGTCGCCAAGCAGGACGTACCCGACAGCCTCTGGGACAAATGCCCGAACTGCGAGGCGATGATATTCCACCGCGATCTGGAAGAGGCACATTATGTCTGCCAGCATTGCGGGCATCACATGCGCCTGCCGCCAAAAAAGCGGTTTGAACATCTGTTCGATGATGGTCTCTATGAAACCATCGAATTGCCAAAGGCGGTGGTCGACCCGCTGAAGTTCCGGGACAGCAAGCGCTATACGGATCGCCTGAAAGAAGCGCAAACGAAGACCGGCCGCAGTGACGCGATCATTGTCGCCCATGGCAAGGTAAAGGGAAACAAGACCGTCATTGCCGCATTCGACTTCTCGTTCATGGGCGGATCCATGGGAGTGGCGGTTGGTGAAGGACTTGTGTCGGCGGCCCGGCTGGCGGTGAGCCAGCGGGCGGCGCTGGTTGCGATTCCCGCGTCGGGCGGCGCTCGCATGCAGGAAGGCATGCTCTCGCTGATGCAGATGCCGCGCACGACGATCGCCGTTCAGCAGGTAAAGGAAGCGGGCCTCCCCTATATCGTTGTCCTCACCGACCCGACCACCGGTGGGGTCACGGCCAGTTTCGCCATGCTGGGCGATGTCCACATCGCCGAGCGCGGTGCGCAGATCGGTTTTGCCGGTGCCCGAGTCATCGAGGAGACGATCCGCGAAACCCTGCCAGAGGGCTTTCAGAGGGCGGAGTATCTGCTCGAACACGGCATGGTCGACATTGTCTGTCACCGCCAGGACCTGCCGGGCACCCTTGGCCGCATCATCGATCTGCTGCTCAATGCCCAGGCCCCCAAACCCGCTACGGCGGCGAAGACGGCCAGCAATGCCGCTCAAAAGGACTCAAAAAGCGCCACGCTGGAGAAATCCGGCGCCGGCGCACCCCCCGGACCTGCAGCCACCAGCAAGGCTGCCTCGAAAGCCGACAAGAGCGGCAGCGACACAGCAACGAAATCCAATGGCGCGGGGGCCAAAGCCGTGAGCCATGCCACCGACGGCACGGACAGTGGCGGCGGCCATACGGCCGGAGAAAAGTCGAGCCGCAATGCCAAAGCCAACGGTAAAGCCGGGGGCGATGAACGGTCGAAATCCTGACCGGGAGGCGGCCGCTTCCCTGATCCGCCGGCTTCAGGCTCTGAAGCCGGCCCATATCGATCTGTCGCTCGATCGCGTTCTTCGGCTTCTGGACCGGCTGGGCAATCCTCAGGCTGCTTTGCCGCCGATCGTCCACATTGCCGGAACCAATGGCAAGGGGTCAACGCTGGCCGTCGTCAGAGCCCTGCTGGAAGCCGACGGCAACACCGTTCACGCCTACACGTCACCCCATCTCTGCCGCTTCAACGAGCGAATCGTCGTCGCCGGAACGATGATCGCCGACGGTGTCCTTGCCGATACTCTCGATACCGTGCTGGCCGCAGATACGCGGGGCGACATCACCTTTTTCGAGGCGACGACGGCCGCCGCCCTGCTCGCGTTTTCCAGAACGCCAGCCGATGTCACCCTGCTCGAAACCGGGCTCGGCGGGCGCCTGGATGCCACCAATGTCATCGAGCAACCGGCGGTAACGGCGATCACGCCGATCGGCTTCGACCATATGGCCTTTCTCGGCAACACGTTGGCGGCAATCGCCGGCGAAAAGGCCGGCATCCTGAAGCGGGATCGCCCGGTGATCATCGGACCGCAGCCCGCCGAGGCTTTGCGTGTGCTGGAAGAGAAAGCCGCGTCGCTGCAGGCGCCGGCCATCATTCATGGCATCGATTGGTCGTTGACGCCAGCCACGTCGCCCCGGGAACCCGCGATCCTGCAGGCGACCGGTGTGCCCGACCGACAGCTTGCCAGCCCGGCGGCTTTGCCGGGCGCCCACCAGCGGCTGAACGCGGCCATGGCCGTGCTGATCGCCGATCACCTGCAGAGCGCGCCGATCCAGCCGTCGATCATCGCCGCCGGAGTCGAGGCCGCTGTCTGGCCGGGCCGTTTGCAACGCCTCGCGCCCGGGCCCGTCACAAGGTCAATGCCGGACGTGGAAATCTGGATCGACGCCGCCCATAATTCCGATGGCGGCCGGGTGCTGGCCGAGTTCCTGGACACGCTGCCGCCAGCACCGGCGACGCTCGCTCTCGGCATGTATCAAGGCAAGAATGCAGCCGCCTTTCTTGAACATTTTCACGGTCGCGTGACCGATGTCATTGCCATGGCAGTCGACGGCGAACAGCCGGCGCAGCCGGCGGCGGCCATCGCTGAAACAGCCAGGGCGGCTGGCTTCGAGACGCGGATCGCTGACAGGCCGGATGCTTTGCCCGCCTTCGTTGCGCCCGGAACGCGCAGGCTTGTCATCGCGGGGTCACTGGCCCTGATCGGCCGCGTCCTCGCCGCCAACGAGCAGTGTCCGTAATGGCCGCTGGCCAGTGCATGTCAGGAGCGCGCGGTGCCCGGCCCCCGACCCGATGACGGCAACCCGGTAACCCGGGCGCTCAACGGCATATTCAGCGACTATCTGGCAAAACGCGGCAGCGCCGCCGGCGGTTTCGACCGCGACGTCCGCGACCCGGCCATTATCCTGAATGCGGCAGCCGACCGGGGCCTGATCCCTGCCGGCGACCGGGTCATCACGGTGACGGGATCGAAGGGCAAGGGAACCGTGGCCCGTGCCGCGGCCCAGGCATTGCTTGGGCTTACCGCGCGGGATGCCGATGCCTTTGGCGCTCCCCGTCGACATTCACCGGACGATGGTCCGGGCACGGGACGTGTAGGCCTCATCGTCAGCCCGAATGAGGTAACTCAGACGGACCGACTTCGGCTCGACGGCGTGCCGATCGCCGATGATGACTTTCTGACGGCCTATCGCAGCCTCGAACCCGACCTGGACCGTCTGCGCCGGGCGCTGCCGCCCTCGCGCTATCTGTCGCCGTTCGGTGCGTTTCTGCTGATCGGGCTGCAATGGTTCCGCGATATCGGAACCGATTGGGTTGTTCTGGAAGGAGGTCGCGGTGCAGCCTTTGACGAGGTCGGGCGCATACCTGCCCGGGTCTCGATTGTCACCACCGTCGCGCCGGAGCATCGCGAGCAACTCGGCCCCACGCTGGCCGACATTGCCCGGGACAAACTGGCAATCGCCGAGACCGCCGGACTATGCCTGCTCGGGCCCGACATGCCGGAAATCCTGGAACGGGTCGGGGTGGCTCTCCCACCGAACGCTCTGACGTTCGATCCGGCATGGGTCGATCCGGCCGATACCGGGTTGCCGCGTTGGCTGGCCGTCGATCGGGCGCTCGGTCGGCGCGCGGCTGCCCTGCTGGCGGCACCGGGCCCTGCCGGCAACCTCTTGTCCGCAGACCCGTCCATCGCCGGGCGGCCGCTGCCGCCCCACAGCGCGGGCTCATTCGGAATCACCGAACTGACGCTCGGCCAGAAAGGCCCGACGGTCGAACTGGTCTATGACGCAACCGGCCGGCCGGAAGCATTGGACACGATCTGGTACCAGCGGAAACGCAAAGGTTGGCGTAATCCGGTGGTCATCGCCTGCCTGTCGGACCAGAAGGACCCCGACGGAATGACGGATCTGCTCACAAGCATCGGCCTGCCGACGTATTTCGTGATCCTGTCCGACGCTGCAATGCACGGATTCGCCCGGATACGCGAGCAATGGCCGGAACGTATCGTCGCCACGATCGACTACGACGACGAAGGAGCGGTCAGGCGGACGATCGAAAGGCTCGTCGCTGCGGGAAACCACGATGCCGTCGTCTGTCTTGGTATTCAGCCCTTTATCCGCCTCGTGCGTCGACTGACCGGCGCCGCCACCTGACTGCCACGCTTGACCGCGCCTACAACCGGCTTACCTCAAATGTCAGGAGCCTTCACACTTGGGTAATATAATCCGGGTCATTGTCCGACACCCCCACACGTCGTATGAGTGGCGATATGAACGACGGCAGATGCAGTATCGCGATCATTGAAGACGAAATCGACGTTCAACAGACGATCGTCGGCATGCTTTCCGTCGCCAAATTCGATGTTGTGGCCTTCAGCAGTCCGGTCGCCGCCCTGGACCATATCGCGACATTCAAGCCGGGCATCGTCATAAGCGACTTGCTGATGCAGGAGGTCGACGGCATCGAGGTGATCCGCAAGGTTCGTCTGACATCGGCCGACACCAGGATCATTGCCATTTCCGGCGCGCCGCCATCCTATCTGGCCTGGGCGCAAAAGCTGGGCGCAGACGCCATAATCTGCAAGCCGTTCCGCCGCAAGGCCCTGATAGAAACGATCGAAACCCTTCTTTAGCTGCGCGTTACAGTACGCTGTCGACCCATTCATAAAGCGCACCCTTGGGCAGCGCGCCGATTTTCGTGGCCGCGACCGATCCGTTCTTGAACAGAATCAGGGTCGGAATTCCACGAACGCCATAGCGATTGGGGGTTCCGGGATTTTCATCGATGTTCAGCTTGGCAATGGTAACCGCGCCGGCCTTGTCCTTTGCGAGTTCTTCCAACGCCGGGGCGATGACCTTACACGGACCGCACCATTCGGCCCAGAAATCGACCAGAACGGGCGTGTCCGACTTCAGGACGTCCTGTTCGAACGAGGCGTCGGTGACGCTGACGGGAGATGTGCTCATATTGGGCCTATCCTTGATACTCGGCCGCGCGGAAGCGGCGGGGGCAATACGCCCGGGTGTTCCACCTTAACCCCAGGCAAGACACCTGAACCCGGGCTGTCCACCTAAACTAGGTGTCGACATCGGCGCCGGTCAAGGACCGCCCGTACGGATAAACCGGAGCAGGGTCGTGGACCAGTCCCGTTGCCGGTCATTTCCGGGGATACCAGTCGTCGAGCATGGCCTCCGGAATCGCCATCCATTCCGGCGTGTCCGTCCACAAGAGGGCGCAGCGGATGACGCGACCCGGATAAAGCGGCGCCAGGGCGGCACGATAGGCGGCAATCTGACCGATATAATGCGGCGCCACACCGTCCGGGCCGTCCGGTGGCGACCGGTTGGTCTTGTAGTCGACAATCAGCACCTCGCGCTCACCAACGGCCAGCCGGTCGATCTGGCCTGACAGGATGAACGGGCGCGCCCGATCGCCGCGCCCAGCGATTCTGCCAACCACCGGAACCTCGGCACGGCTTCCGGGCCCGAACGCCACGGCGAATTGCGGATCGTCCAGTACGGCCATGATCTTGCGTCGATAGTCGGCGCGCTCGTCGTCCGACAGGTCCAGAGACCGCGCGGCCAGATAGCGTTCGGTCGCTGCGGCGCGCCCTTCCGGCGCAATCGCCGGCAGCATCTGAAGCAGCGTATGCATCACGCGGCCCCGCTTGAACCGATCCGGCCGCACACCGGACTCCAGTGGTGATCGGACGGCCGGCTCGTCGGTATCCGGCCGGGACGGGACCAGAGGTCGCGGCGGGTGCGGTTCGGTGGGCGCCGGTTCAAACATCCAGTCGCCGATATCGGTCGACACTGGCGACTGGGGCGGGGACGGGGACGGGGACGGCCCCAACTCAGGACGAGCCGCGGGTGGCGACTCGGGGCGCGCATCGCTGTGAGACCCCGGCGCAGCCACTCCACTTGCCGCCCGGATCCCGACCGCCGGCCCATCCTGCCCGTCCCGGAAATCGAGCAGGGGCATCGCTGCGGATTCGGCAGACGGCAGACGTTCAGCCGCGTCGCGGCAGAGCGTGTACCAGCAATCGTCGGGCACGGTTTTGCCGGTGGAGAACCCGCAGACATAAAGCTCGTCTTCGGCACGGGTCAGGGCAACATAGAGCAGACGGCGATGCTCCTGCATCTGCCGGTGCGCGGCAGCAGCCTCCAGTGTGCTGACCAGCTCCGGCTTCACATCGGCATTGGGAACCCAGAGCGGCAGCGCGCCGGACATGTCGGATCGCTCGAACGGCGCCCAGTGTACCGGTTTGGCCGTTCTCGGCCGTCCGACGGTGTCCGGCAGAAAGACGATCGGCGCCTGCAATCCCTTGGCGCCATGGACCGTCATGACACGCACCACTCCGGCATCGCCGCCCTGCTCGCGCTTGATATCGGTCTCCTCGGAATCGAGCCAGGACAGAAATCCCTGGAGCGACGGCGGGTTCGCCGCCTCGTAGGAGAGGCTGAGCGACAGGAACTCGTCGAGCGGATCCTCCGCTTCCTGCCCCAACCGGCGGATCAGGGCGCGACGGCCGCTGACGGCATCGGCCGGACAGGGATGGTCCAGCACGCGCGAAAACAGTTCAAACGGCGTCAGATAGTCGACCCGGGCCAGGATATCGCCCAGCCAGCGCCGCGCATCCTCCCACTGCGAGCGCTCTACAGCCCGCCGCTTCAGCGCATGCCATAGCGATCCGTTGCGGCCGGGCGCGAGGTCGATCAGATCCTCGTCGGTCAAGCCGATGAAAGGCGACTTCAGCAACCCCGCCAACACGAGATCGTCGCGGGACAACAGCGCGAAACGTGCCAGCGCCAACAAATCCATGATCGCCATCTGCTGCGACAGGATCATCCGGTCGGCGCCGGCAACGGGAACACCGGTTTCCTTCAAGGCTCGCACGACGTCGTGAAAGAAGGGTCCCCGGGTCCGGACCAGGATCAGCACGTCGCCGGGGGCGACCGGTCGGCCACGGGCGGCCAGTGGGCGCCCGGCATCGAGCCAGCCGCGCACCGTATCGGCAACCGCACGCGCGACCCGGCGGGCCGGCGACGGTTGCGCAATGCGTTCGGACAGGGTTTCCCAACCGGGCGCGTCGGGCGTGTCCTGCTTTTCCACCAGCGGCCATATCTCGACCAGCCCCGCCTGCCCCGCACGGTGGGCGACGTGTTCAGGGATCGCGCCGCCGTCTTCGGATAGCCCGTCGCGCGCTGTCGGATCGGCGAATACGGCATTGACCATGTCCAGAATCGCCGGTGTGGACCGGAACGAGACCTGCAGATCCACCGTGTCGAAGAGGCGGTCGACATCGGCGACCCTCTGGGCGAAAAGACGCCGCATGCGGCCGAACTCGGCCACATCGGCGCCCTGGAATGAATAGATGGACTGTTTTTCATCGCCGACGGCGAAGATCGTCCGCTCGACGCCGTCGCGGTCCTCGCGCAGCCCATAACCGGTGAAGAACTCCGCCGAGAGCGCCGCCACGACGCGCCATTGATCCGGATTGGTGTCCTGAGCCTCGTCGATCAGGATATGGTCAAGGCCACCGTCGAGTTTGTAGAGCACCCAGGGTGCCACCCCCGGCCCCGTGAGAAGATCGGCCGTCTTCATGATCAGATCGTCGAAATCCAGAATCCCGCGGGCTTCCTTCAGGGCTTCGTATTTTTCGAGCAGCGCATGGCCCAGTACCAGGTATGCCCGGCTGGCCGCGTGCAGCCGCGCCCGGCAAAGCCTGTCCTTGAGCCGCAGGAGTCGATCGGTTTCGTCGGCAATGACCGTGGCGACGACCGGATCGGCGGCCAGCACAGCCTTGGTCGCCGGTTTCGCCCGTGGTTCCCCCGCCCGGGTCAGAAAACACGCGCACCAGGCCTCGAAGCGGTCGGCCCGCCGGTCCGGATCGGCGAGGAAATCGGCCATCACCGCCGCCTTTTCCTTTTCCTTTGCGGTACCGGCCCGCTCGATCGCCATCAGGATGCGGCGCAGCCCGTCAGCGTCCAGTGCCGCGTCAGCGCAGGCCGCAGCGATGATCGACGTGCCCTCCATGTCCGGCGGTACGTCCAGCAGTTCGGCCAGCCGGTCCAGGGCCGGATCGAGACCGCCGGCGGCATCGACGGCATGCATCACCCGCGACCTGTCGGCGACGATGCTGTTCATCAGCGTGAGAAATCCGGACTCGTCGGTCAGCGCCGCCGCCGTGGTCAACGCCTTGGCGACACGCTGATCCCGGCTCAGCAGCAGCCCGTCTCGCGCCTGTCTCAGGATGTCGCCGGCCGAACGCTCGTCGGCGGGCTCGAAATGCGGCGACACGCCGGCCTCGATCGGGAACCGCCGCAGCAGCGACTGGCAGAAGGCGTGAATGGTCTGGATCTTCATGCCGCCGGGCGCGTCGAGCACCCGCGCGAACAACCGGCGCGCACGGCTGCGCATTTCCGGGTCGGGCGTCTCTCCCGTCAGCCCCTCGATCCGTTCCGACAGCACCGCGTCGTCGATCGTCGCCCATTCGGCCAGGATCTCGTTGACGCGATTGGCCATCTCGGAGGCCGCCGCCTTGGTGAAGGTGATGCACAATATCCGTTCCGGCGCGGTGCCCGCCAGCATCAGCCGAAGCACGCGATTGGTCAGAACGCGGGTCTTGCCGGTACCGGCCGACGCCGCGACCCAGACCGACGCCGACGGATCGGCCGCCCGGCGCTGCGGGATGTCCGGATCGACTGCCGGTGCACTCATGATTCCCCCTCTGTGCCCGTGCGGTCGTTGGCCCATTCGGCGATGCGCGCGAGATAGGCATAGTCGTCGGTATGGCGAACGGCGCCGCGCGGCCGCGACAGATAGGCCGTTGCGTCGGTGTCGTAATCGGCCGCCAGCCGGGCGATGCCGGTGCGCGCCGCCTCGATCGCTGCCGCGATCTGGTCCCGGCCAATACCGTCGACCCGGCCGGGCTCGCGTCCGCCGCCGACCTTCCAGTGTTCGAGATCCGCAACCTCAAGGCCCGTCCCCGGCCCTGGCGCCAGTTCGTCGAACCCGCCGGCCTCGGCGATGACGCCTTCCAGCGGCAATTGCGGCGCGATCCCGGAAACCATCTGTTTCTTTGGCGGCACGGTCCCGGTCTTGTAGTCGACGACGACAAGGCCATCGGCGGTCCGGTCGATTCGATCGGCCCGCCCGGTGACCATCAGCGGCCCCGAAACCGGTCTGGGCACCGACAGGCGCCCCTTGTCCTCGATCGCGATCGACGTCCGATCCCGGGGCATGGTGGCCAGGTAGCCGAGGAACCAGCGCGCGACCCGCTCGAATCGCGGCCACCAAAACGCGCGGACCGACGGAAAAACGGTCAGCGGCTCGAATGCCTTTCGGCCATATTCCAGAAGACGCGCCTCGGCATCCGGCGGGAGCGTGAGACCGTGATGGCGGACATAGGTGGCCAACACCTCGTGGATGACGGTGCCGCGTTCGGGCGCGCCGGGGTTCTCGGCCAGAGCGCGCAACGGCTCCAGCGCCAAGATTCGCCGGGCGTAAAAGGCATAGGGATCGTTGATCCACATGCCGACCTCGCTGACGCGGACGGTGCCGGGGCGCAGGGCAAGCGCCGGCCGGGGACGGGGATCGCCAACGGGGCGATAGCCCCCGGACTCGTGCAGCAGTCGCGCGCGCATCCGGTGGTATAGGCTCTGCGGCGTCTCCAGCCCGGCGCCCTTCAATACGGCATCGAGACGCAAAAGCCAGCGCGACGGCACCGTCGGCGCGCCGTCGGCCCGCGCCGACCGGGTCAGCACGACATCCGGCGCGCAGAACGCCTGAACGAAGTCATGCGCGGACAGTCCGATGCGCCGTTCGGGCGCCGAGAGCCCGAACGACCGGCGCATCGGCCGCGACATCCATGGATCGACCGTGGGATCGCCGGGCCACGTCCCCTCGTTCAGCCCGCCCAGAATGACCACGTCGGCCTGGATGAGGCGGGCTTCGAGCGGCCCCAGAATGGCAAGGCGCGGATGGGTCCCATGGCGCGGGCGGACCGGCGTTTCGCCGGCCAGCGCGTCGAAAACCGCGGCATAGCGGCCGTCCGCGACTGGCGGATGATCGCGACTGTTGTCAAGGATGGCGCGCACGGCCATGGCCGCGGCCTCGCCGTCGTCGCCGCGCCACAAACGGGCGGCACCGGGCGCGTCGGCGGTTGCAGCCAGGGCTTCGGCGCACCGCAGATGGCGCTCGACCTGATCGGCCAGCGTCCGCGCCCCGCCGGTTTCCATCTCCCCATCAACAGAGAGGCTGTCCAGAAATCCTTCCGCGCAGGCCGCCAGTCGATCGATCAGGACGGATATTTCCTCGCGCGCGGCAGGGTCGCCGACACGCTCGACACGGCGGCGCAGTCCGGCCAGCCCAGGCTCCGGCGACGGTCCCCGCAACACGCCGACTTCCAGCGCCTCCACCATGCGCCGCACGGCGGCGCGGTCCATCCCAAGAGCTGCCAGCGGGTGCTTCAACAAGGACAGCAGACGCACCGGTGCACAGCCGGTTTCCGCCGCTTGCGCAACGAGATGAAGGAACGCCCCGACCGGTGCCTCGCGCAGCGGCCGGCCGGCACTGTCGTCGACGCTGACGCCCCAGCGGGTCAGCACGGCGCCGACGCGCCGCGCCAGGGCCCTGTCCGGCGTGACCAGCGCGGCGGTGCGCTCGGGCTCTTCCAATGCTTCGCGCATGATCAGGGCGACGACGTCGGCTTCCTCACGCGGGCTGTCGGCATCGATGCGGATCAACCCCTCAAGGCATGTCGGCGGTATGGCGCCGACACGCCAATGCTCGGTCGTCACGGCCGGCCGCATGACCTCCGACGCAAGCTGGCGCCGCGCCGCGGCCACGCCGGGCCGCAAGTCGTGGCGGCCCGGCTCGCCCTCCGGCGGGTCCGACCAGGGCCCAACGGCGGTGCGGTCGACGCCGATGCGGGACAGCAACCCATGCAAACCGAACTGCGGATGCGTTTCGTCAACCGCCTCCCAGCTCAGGTCATCGAGCGCGGCATCCAGCCCCGGCACCACGACACAGCCCGCCGGCAGCCCGGCCACGGCTTCCATCAGCGCCGATGTCGCCGGAATCGAGCCGGTCGACCCGGCGATGATGACCGGCGTTGCCGGCGGCGACTGGCGCCACGCGGCCGCCTGGGCTGCCAGCACGGCGTTGCGGCGGGTGGCCGCGTCGACGGCGCCCTCGTCCTCAAGCACCGACGGCCAGGCCTGGGTTACGATTTTCAGGAAGTCGAGAATGCTCTGCCAATGCCCGGCCAATTCTTCAGGCACCAGCACGTCGAGGCCGTCGAACGATACCTGTTCCGTGGCCACCTGATCGAGCAGCCGCGCCAGTTCGTCAGCCAGCCAGACCGATCTGTCGGGCGACATCGTGGGGTCGAAGCGCGCCACGAGCCGGGCCAGCAGCAGGCGCCGGCGCATGGGATCGACCGCCGGCGGCAGATCCATCGCCGCAGCGATGGCCGGAAGGTCTTCGGCCGCGAGACCGAGCGCGTCGGGGTCGATGTCGCCAATCGGGCTCATGGTCGGCAGCAGCAGACTGTGCTGACCCTTCTCGCCCGCCCGGCGCAGGAAAGCCTCACGCAGGGCTCGGCAGGCGCGCCGGTTCGGCAACAGCAGCGTGATATCGGCAAGCGCCTCGGGCGCGTCGCCCCAGCGGGCCACGATGCCCGCAACCAGATCGTCCAGAAACGGACGCCCCGAGGCAATGGTGAACACGCCCCGGCACTGCGGATCGGTAACCGCCGTCATGCGCGCCTCGAAGCGGCACCGGCTTCGTGAAATCCGGCAAAGCGCGCGCCCAGATCGTCATCGGTATCGGGCACCGAAACCGTCACCGTCCGCCCGGCCCCGCCAGCGCCGATGTCGAGCCGGACATCGATGTGATCGGTCGGCAATAACGTGCCCAATCGCTCGGGCCATTCCAGCAGCACGATCCCCGACACCAGCGCCTCCTCCCAGCCCAGTTCGATCGCTTCCTCGGGGTCGGACAAACGATAGAGATCAAAGTGCCAGACGCTGCCGATTCGGGTATCGTATACCTGGACCAGGGTAAAGGTCGGGCTCGGCACCTCAAGCGCCGGATCGGCGGCAAGGCTGCGGATCGCCGCCCGCGCCAGCGCCGATTTGCCCGCGCCCAGATCGCCGTGAAGGCAGACGACATCGCCCGGCCGCAACACGTCCGCCAGTCGCGCGCCGAAATCGGCGGTCGCCTGCTCGTCCGCGAGAAACGTCATCCAGCCTCTCCCTCGATACGCCGTCAACGATCACTGAACCCGGGATCACCGAGCCCCGGCCTTGCGCCTGCGGCGGCGATCGGCCAAATAGCACCGCAGTGCCGGGCGCGCCCGGCGTCACCGGATGCCAGCCCATGCCTGCCGCCGACACTTCAGCCGTAAACGCCGTGCCCGGCCCTGTCCACCATCAAACCGACGTCCTGATCGTCGGCGCCGGACCGGTGGGCCTGTTCGCGATTTTCCAGTGCGGCATGCTGGACCTGACCTGTCATGTGGTCGATGCGCTTGACGCGCCCGGCGGGCAATGTACGGCGCTTTACCCGGAAAAGCCGATCTATGACATTCCCGGCATGCCCCATGTCACGGCGTCGGGGCTGATCGACCGGCTCGAAGCCCAGGCGCGTCCGTTCCGGCCCCAGTATCACCTGAGCCAGCAGGTGCGCGACCTCGCCGCCACTCCTGACGGCCGCTGGCACGCGGTGACCACGGCCGATACTCATATCGCGGCCGGTGCGGTCATCATCGCCGCTGGCGTCGGTGCGTTCGGCCCCAATCGTCCGCCGCTGCCGGGACTCGATGGCTATGAGGCCGGTGGCAGCGTTCAGTATGTCGTCCGCCGCAAGGACGATCTGCGCGGACGGCGGGTCGTGATCGCCGGCGGCGGCGACAGCGCCGTGGACTGGGCCGTCGACCTCGCCGGCGTGGCGGCCGCCGTCACGCTCGTCCACCGGCGCGACAAGTTTCGTGCCGCACCGGCCAGCGTCGGCCGCCTGCACGCGCTGGCCGCTGAGGGGCGCGTCACGCTGATGACTCCGTGGCAGCTCGCCGGTCTCACCGGCGACGGCAAACGCCTGACGGCTGTCGAAATCACCGATCTCGATGGCCAACGCCAAAGCATTCCGGCCGATCTGTTGCTGCCGTTCCATGGTCTGGCGACGTCGCTGGGGCCGATACACGACTGGGGACCAGCGATCGAACGCGGGCGGATTCCGGTGGACCCCGGCACGGCAGCAACCGACACGCCGGGCCTGTTCGCCGTGGGTGACGTGGCGACATATCCGCACAAGCTCAAGCTGATCCTCACCGGATTCGCCGAGGCCGCAGCTGCCGCCCATGCCATCCACCGGCACCTTCACCCGGACACGCCGCGTCATTTCGAATATTCCACGACGCGCGGCGTGCCCGATTAAGCGCGATCGGCTTGCCGACTGCGGGCGCAATCTGCTTCACTATCGTAATCCCTGACAGCAGCGAGCGCCGGTCATGACTTCCCCTTCGCCCGACGACGACACCCGATCCGGCCCCGGTGATGCCAATGCGCATGCCCATCATCATGACCACACCGACCCGCCACCCGATCCCGAGTTGCGGGTCAAGGCGCTGGAAACCCTGCTGACCCGCAAGGGGCTGGTCGATCCGCAGACGCTCGACGTCCTTATCGACACTTACGAGCACCGTGTCGGACCTCGCAACGGCGCGCGCGTCGTCGCCCGGGCCTGGACCGACCCGGCATTCCGCGACCGATTGCTGGCCGATGCATCGGCGGCGGCAGCGGAAATGGGCTTTTCCGGGCGTGGCGGCGAACACATCACTGCCGTGGCCAATACACCATCGGTCCACAACCTCGTCGTCTGCACGCTTTGCTCGTGCTATCCGTGGCCGCTTCTCGGCCTGCCGCCGGTCTGGTACAAGTCGCCGGCCTATCGCGCCCGGGCCGTCATCGATCCGCGCGGCGTGCTGGCGGAGTTCGGCACCGATATTCCCGCCGACGTCGCGGTCCAGGTCTGGGATTCGACATCGGAAATGCGGTACTTCGTGCTGCCGGAGCGGCCCGCCGGCACCGACGGCTGGGACGAGGAACGCCTCGCCGCCATCGTCACACGCAATGCCATGGTCGGCGCAGAGCGGGCTCTCGACCCCGCTACATCTTCGGGGGGAGCCGGATCATGAACAACGTCCACGACCTCGGCGGCATGCAGGCGTTCGGGCCCGTCAACCCCGAGCCGGAGACCGGGGAACCCGTCTTCCATGCCGAGTGGGAGCGGCGGGTATTCGCAGTAACGCTGGCCTCGGGCGCGGCCGCCGGATGGTCTCTGGATGCCTCCCGCCACACGCGCGAAAGCCTGCCGCCGGCGCTCTATCTCACCTCCAGCTATTACGAAATCTGGCTCGAAGCCCTGACCCGGCAACTGATCGGCGCGGGGCTGATCTCGGCCGCCGAATATCAGACCGGTCAACCGGATGGCGGATCAAACGCGCCCCCGGTTTCGCCACTTCTTCCGGAAGCGGTGGCCCCGATGCTTGCCGTCGGCAAACCCTCGGCCATGGACAGCGAAATCGCGCCACGCTTCAGCGTCGGCGACCGGGTTCGGGTCATCAACGCCCATCCGCGCGGCCATACCCGCGCCACCCGCTATGCCCGGGGCCGGATCGGCACCGTGGCGGCACGTCGCGGCGTCCATCTGTTCGCGGACAAGAGCGCACATGGCATCCGCGAAGGGCAGCATCTCTATAACATCCGGTTTTCCGCGCAGGAACTGTGGGGCGCCGAGGCCAACGCCCGCGACAGCGTCAATCTCGATCTGTGGGACGACCACCTCGAACCGGCGCCGGAAGTCAGGCGGGCGTCATGAGCGACGAAGCGCCGGCATCTTCCCCTGCACCTACCCCGGGCATCTCTCCGGAACTGACCCGGCTCGTCCCCCGCGACGACGACGGTCCCGTTTTCCGCGCGCCATGGGAGGCTTCGGCCTTCGCGCTCGCGGTCCGGCTGATCGACGCCGGCGTCGTGAGCTGGCCGGAATGGGCCGCCGCCCTCGGCGCGCGGCTCGAAAGTGCCCGCCGCGACAGTTCCGGGGACAGGTCCGACGACTATTACCGGCATTGGCTGGCGGCTCTGGAAGACGTGACCTGCGCAAAAGGGCTGGCGACGCCCGAGTTGCTGGCTTCGCTCAAGCAGGACTGGCGTGCGGCCTATCTGGACACGCCGCACGGCCGGCCCGTTTCGCTTCCGCCGCAGGACGGGTGAGACCTGGACGGCGATCCGGGGCGCCCCCTTCGAGGTTCGCCGTTGTCTTGTGCGGCCTCGGCCCCTCCTCCTGATCGTCCCCGACACCGATCGGGGACCCCGAGCCGGATGCACCCGGTTCGTGTATCACGATCGAGAGTTGCTGCCCGAGGTCCCAGGTCAAGCAGCGCGCCACTTCCGTGCCGCGCTGCGCCCGGGACGATCAGGGTGTGGGGAGATCACCATTTTCGCTATCGATACCGATCCGCGAATACCGTGTGGGGCGGCGCGCGGACGGCCCGGTCGGCCCAGTGACAACCGGAGGTGCGCTACTCGCGTTCCGCAACGCTGTGCAAGGCCTCGACCGCCGGTCGGGCGGCAGGCTGGCGATCAGCGACGGACGCACCCGACAGGCCGATCGCGTATTGCGCATCGTCGGGAGGGATCGACCCGCCGCTTGCCGGCAGCAAGCAGCTTATTGTCGTCCCCTCGCCGGGATTGGAAACGAGTTCCAGACGCCCGCCGTGCAGTTCCACGAAGCTTTTGACCAGGGCGAGCCCCAGACCGATGCCACCGTTACGAACGTGCCGCTGGCCCTTTTCGAACCGCCCGAAGACCCGACGCTGGTCGGCCTCGGGGATGCCGACACCGGTGTCGCTGACGGCAAGACGAATCACGCCCCCCTCGCGCCGGCCCCACAGCGTGATCCGCCCGCCGGGCGGGGTGAATTTAATGGCATTCGAGACAAGATTGTAAAGCGCCTGGCGTAGGCGCCGGTCATCGGCGTCCACGCCGCCGATGTCGTCCGGGCAATCCATCTCGACTTTGAGACCTTGCTTGCCGGCCCATTCCCGCGTCAGGTCATGAACCTTGCCTAGGATCTCGCGGATATCGATGCTGCGGCGCTCCAGCGACATATAGCCGGCCTCGATGGTCGCCAGATCGAGAATGTCATCGATCAACTGCAGCAGCCGGTTGGAAGCGTCGATGATGCTGCCGGTATAGTCGCCCTGACGTTCGTTAAGTTCGCCGAAATACCGGTTGTTCAGGATTTCGGCGAAGCCCAGAATCGCGTTCAGCGGTGTGCGAAGCTGATAGGATACGTTGGCGATGAATTCCGATTTCAGCCGGTCGGCTGTTTCCAGCGCCTCGTTCGACGCCCGCAGCGCCTGCTCCACACGATCGCTGTCGGTCACATCGAGGGTGGAAATCAGCTTGCCGCCATCGGGCAAGGGGACGGCCGAGATCGACACCACCGATCCATCGTCGCGCCGCAGCCGGCGCGTTTCGGCGTTGCGTTCCAGCCCCAGCGACAGCAGATCGCTCCGGCGCACCGGCCAATCCTGTTCGTGTGCAAATCGCGACTGAACGGAATCGACGATCGCCGAAAAATGGGGCGATCCGCCGACGTCTTCGGGACTCAGTCCCCAGATGCTGAGAAATGCCGGGTTATACAATTTGAGACGGCCGTCACTCCCCAGAACGGCGACCCCCTCCTCAAGATTGTCCAACGTCTCGTTCTGAACCTGGAGCAGGGTATTATAGCTCCGCTCAAGTGCCAGGGTGCTGGTGACGTCCTCGATCACGAACAACAGTCCCCCGAAAGGGTGCGGTGTAATGAATTGTCGCAGCGTTCGGCCGTCCGGCAGGTGCAGCATGTCCTCCTGGCGCTGGAGCACCGATGTGAACAGTTCGGTCTGGCTGCGCTTGTACGTCTGGAAATCGGCGAATTCGGGGAATATCCGGCGTTCGCGCAGATGTTCGAGCACCTCGCCCAGCGTCGGCCCGGCATCCAGCCATTCTTCGTCCAGACCCCAGAGTGTGACATAACCGAAATTGTAGAATTTCAGCCGACGGTCCGGCCCGAATATCGCGATCGCCGACTTCAGATGCTCCAGCACCTCGCCGTGAGCCGCGATATGGCGACCGAGATCGGCACGGGCGTCTTCCAGCGACGTCTGATCCAACGCATAGCCAACCGTCCGGTGCAGGCCGCCGCGGGCTGCCCCGTTTCCGGGCAACGGCAGCGGCGCTTCGGCGATCCGCATGTAGAGGCGTTGACCGCCGACGATGACATGGCGATCCGTCGACTCTTCCGCCGAAGCTTCACTTGCACGGCGATAAAGATCGAGTCCCCGGACCAGTTCCGTCCCGTTCGCGGATACTCCGCGCTCGTCGGTGTCGACAGCCGCCCGGTACGCTTTATTGCCCCAGCAGACACGGCCGTCACCATCGCGCTCCCAAATCGGGATCGGCAATGTATCGAGTATCGCGCGGGCCCGCTCGACCCCGGCACGGGCCTCGGCTGCTTCGGTCTGATGCGTCGACGCGCCGGCCTGGGCGCTGGAAGTGGCAGCGACGAGATCGGTCACATCCGTGCCCAGAGCGATCGAAACAGTACCGCTCGTCGGCAAACGCACGAGCGTGTCGACCAAACGGACCGTACGCCCCGCAACTGTATGATCCTCGACAAATAGCGAGGGATCCTCCGAAGGCCGTACGCGCCCCGCCCTGTCGCCTGGCTCGTGATCGCCCAGAAGCATCGACCAGGCGCCGGTTCGATAGGGTTGCCCCCCACCATAGCCAAGCCGTATCGGAAGGCGCTCGAGAATGGCCTTGATCCGTGCCGCTTCACGTTCGGCGGCCTCGGCCCGTCGATAGAGCCGAAAAGCCACGATCGCCAGTCCCGCCGAGAGAACGGCGACGGCAACGATGACGACCATAAAGACGGGGACAGACACGGTGTCCACTTTTCGAGGTCCCATCGGGCTAAAAAAAGAGGGCGGCAGACTGCCGCGAACGGATGAATGCCGACGGCAGCAAGGGCACCCTCGCCAGCGTTCGAAATTTACTTTAATGGATGGATACCGCCATTCGCAACGTCAGCGCTACCTCTTGCGGACAAGAACGCGTCAGCGGCGTCATTCGAAAGCAGTATACGACACGCAAAAAAGGGCGGCCCTCCCAAGGAGAAGCCACCCAAGTCTCTCCACCCAAGCCGACACCCAAAAGGCGCCGGCCGGGGCTGGAGGCACATCCGCTTTTTCAGTCGGCGCTCGGGTACTGCAGGCGTTGCCTGCCGTCTCCGTTCGCCGAAACCGTTCGATCAGTAGCGATAGTGATCCGGCTTGAACGGGCCGTTCTTTTCGATACCGATATACTTGGACTGCTCGTCGCTGAGCTGCGTCAGACGCACATTCAGCTTCTTGAGGTGAAGAGCAGCGACCTTTTCGTCCAGGTGCTTCGGCAGGACGTAAACCTGCTTGTCGTACTTGGCGTGGTTTTCCCAGAGCTCGATCTGCGCCATCACCTGGTTGGTGAAGGAGGCGCTCATCACGAAGCTCGGGTGGCCGGTGGCGCAGCCCAGATTGACCAGGCGGCCCTTGGCGAGAACGATCAGCTTCTTGCCGTCAGGGAATTCGACTTCGTCGACCTGCGGCTTGATCTCGTCCCACTTGAAGTTGGACAGAGCGTTGATCTGGATCTCGCTGTCGAAGTGACCGATGTTACAGACGATCGCCCGGTCCTTCATCTGGCGCATGTGGTCGACGGTGATGACGTCCACATTACCAGTCGCGGTGACGAAGATGTCGCCCATCGAAGCGGCCTCGTCCATGGTAACGACTTCATAGCCTTCCATGGCGGCCTGAAGCGCACAGATCGGGTCGATCTCGGTGACCATGACCCGGGCGCCCTGGCTGCGCAGGCTCTCTGCAGAGCCCTTGCCAACGTCGCCATAACCGGCGACCACGGCAACCTTGCCGGCAATCATCACGTCGGTGGCGCGCTTGACGCCGTCGACCAGGCTCTCGCGGCAACCATAGAGGTTGTCGAACTTGGACTTGGTGACACTGTCGTTGACGTTGATGCAGGGAACGGCCAGCGTACCCTTCTTCGCCATTTCATAGAGACGCAGCACGCCGGTCGTGGTCTCTTCGGAGATGCCGAGAACGTCCTTGAGAAGCTCGGGGTACTTCTCGTGCATCAGGCCGGTCAGATCGCCGCCGTCGTCGAGGATCATGTTCGGCGTCCAGCCGTCCGGACCCTTGACGGTCTGCTCGATGCACCACCAGAACTCTTCTTCCGACATGCCCTTCCAGGCAAAGACCGGAACGCCGGTGGCCGCAATGGCCGCGGCAGCCTGATCCTGGGTCGAGAAGATGTTGCAGGACGACCAGCGAACCTCGGCGCCCAGCGCCGTCAGGGTCTCGATCAGAACCGCAGTCTGAATGGTCATGTGCAGGCAGCCGGCAATACGGGCGCCCTTCAGCGGCTTGGAAGCACCGAATTCTTCGCGGGTCGCCATGAGACCGGGCATTTCCGTCTCGGCGATGGCGATTTCCTTCCGGCCCCAGGCAGCAAGCGAAATGTCTTTGACCTTGAAATCTTGCGAACCGCTTGCGTCAGGCATGGATGAAACTCCTTGGAATAGTCTTTGAAATCGTGAATAGCCGCCGCGCGTCCGATCGCGCCGGACGGCTTCCGTGCCCCCTTCTAGCAGCATCGACCCTACCTATCAAGCATAAAGATATCTTTATGTCTTTGTGGCCGAAGGGTCCGGTTTCGGGCTTGGCTTGTGGGCTGCGAACCGGCTTCGGTCGGACAGGTCCAACGGCAGAGGGCAAATTCTGCTGGTCTCGATAGTATGTTCGCCATTAGGCTGCGCCAAATTCTGGAAAAAAGGAGAATCCGCATGCCCGGTTTGCGCCCCGATGTCGATCCCGATGGCCTGATGGAGTTCTCGGTCGTCTTCACCGACCGGTCGCTCAATCACATGTCCGCCAAATTCCAGGGCGTGATGCGCGATCTGAGCGGAATGCTGCGAGACGTCTATTCCGCCGAGTCGGTCGCCCTCATCCCGGGCGGCGGCACCTTTGCCATGGAGTCAGTGGCGCGGCAGTTCGCGACAGGCGCCCGAGCCCTGGTCGTTCGCAATGGCTGGTTTTCCTATCGCTGGAGCCAGATTTTCGAAGCGGGCGGGTTCACCGAAGAGACGACGGTGGTGATGGCGCGATCGGCCGACAACACCGTCCGTGCCCCCTTCGCGCCGCCGCCGATCGCCGATGTCGTGGCGAAAATCCACGAGGTCCGGCCGGACTTCGTTTTTGCGCCCCATGTAGAAACATCGTCGGGCCTGATCCTGCCGCATGACTACATCAAGGCCATGGCCAGTGCGGCCCACGAAGTCGGCGCCTTTGTCGTTCTGGACTGCGTCGCCAGCGGCTGCGTCTGGGTCGACATGGTCGAGACCGGCGTCGACATACTCATCTCCGCCCCACAAAAAGGCTGGTCGGCCTCCCCGTCTACGGGTCTGGTCATGATGTCGGCGCGCGCGCACGAGCGCCTGCAGGAAACGACCTCCGATTCCTACGCCCTGGACCTGAAGAAGTGGCAGTCGATCATGGCCGCGTACGAAGCCGGCGGCCATGCCTATCACGGCACCTTGCCGACCGACGCATTGGTCGGGCTACGGGATGCCATGGTCGAAACGAAATCACATGGACTCGAAGCCATGGCAGCCGCGCAATGGGCGCTCGGCGACGGTGTGCGCGCCATGCTCAGGGAAAAGGGTGTCGTATCGGTCGCCGCAGACGGTTACGGCGCTCCGGGGGTGGTCGTATCTTATACCGACGATCCGGACATCCAGAACGGCAAGAAATTCGCCGCCGAGGGCATGCAGATCGCGGCTGGCGTGCCCCTTCAGGTCGGAGAAGGCGACACGTTCCGCACCTTCCGGCTCGGTCTGTTCGGATTGGACAAGCTGACCGATGTCGACGGCACGATGGCGCGACTGAAAAGCGTCGTGGACCGCGTTCTCTAGGATCGCACCCCGTCCGCCGCCGATGGCGGGTGCCGGCCTCCTGCTGCGCTAGCGGGGGTCGGCCGCCACGGAGCGGCCCGACTGTTCGTCAAAAAGGTGCAGTTGGCCTTCTTCCACGGCGAGCCGGATGCGGTCGCCGTGGCGCAACCCGGGTGTTCCGGGCAACCGCGCCAGCAATGTCGCCCCTTCGGCATCCATACGAAGATGAATGATGGTGTCGGCGCCGAGGGCTTCGACCAGTTCGACCTGACCGTCAATGACCCGTTCAGCATCGGCTTCGGTCGCCTGACGCAGATGCTCCGGCCGGATGCCCGCCGTGACCGACCGGCCGCCGTTGCCCGCGGCCTTGGAGGACGCAACGCTGTGATTGCCGGGTAGCAGAACATGACGTCCGTCGGGATCGACGCGGGCGGGAAGAAAGTTCATTGCCGGGGAACCGATGAAACCGGCAACGAAGACCGATGCCGGATGGCTGTAGACATCGATCGGCGTTCCGATCTGTTCGGCGATTCCACCATTCATCACCATCAAGCGGTCACCGAGCGTCATGGCTTCGACCTGGTCATGGGTCACATAGAGCGACGTGACACCCAGCCGGGATTGCAGCCTTCTGATCTCCACGCGCATCTGCGTCCGAAGCTTGGCGTCCAGGTTGGACAGCGGTTCGTCGAAAAGAAAGATCGACGGCTTGCGGACGATCGCCCGGCCCATCGCCACCCGCTGGCGCTGACCGCCGGAAAGCTGACGGGGGCGTCGATCGAGGAAGTCCCGGATTTCCAGCAGCGTTGCGGCTTCTTCGACGCGCCGCGTGATCTCGTCCTTTGGCACCTTTGCAATTTTCAGGCCATAGGCCATGTTGTCGAAAACCGACATATGCGGATAAAGCGCATAGTTCTGAAACACCATCGCGATGTCGCGATCCTTTGGCTCCAGATCGTTGACGCGCTTGCCATCGATCGCCACTTCGCCGGACGAGATTTCCTCCAGTCCGGCAACCATGCGCAACAGCGTAGATTTCCCGCACCCCGACGGCCCCAGCATCACCAGGAACTCGCCGTCGGCAACAGCGCAATCGATGCCCTTGATCACCTCTTCGCGGCTGCCGGCATAAGTCTTGCGAGCGTCCGATATCGTGAGTGTCGCCATTGTCGCTTACTTCTCGCTATCCACAAGGCCCTTGACGAACCAACGCTGCATGAGAATCACCACCAGTACCGGCGGGATCATGGCGAGCATGGTCGTGGCCATTACGATGTTCCATTGTATCCGATCGTCGCCGACATTGATCATCTGATAAATACCGATCACGATCGTCTCCAGGTTATTTGTTATCAGTAGCGGCCAGAGATACTGGTTCCAGCCATAGATAAACAGGATGACGAACAGAGCGGCGATATTCGTTTTCGACAGCGGAATCAGAATATCCCAGAAAAACCGCATCGGACCGGCGCCATCCATGCGCGCGGCTTCCGTCAGTTCGTCGGGTACCGTCAGGAAGAATTGCCGGAACAGGAATGTTGCCGTTGCCGATGCGATCAGCGGTATCGTCAGCCCGGCATAGGTATCGATCATACCCAGTCGCGCAACGACCTCGTAAGTCGGCAGGATGCGCACTTCCACCGGCAGCATCAGCGTGACGAAAATCATCCAGAAGAAGAACATCCGGAACGGGAACCGGAAATAGACGACCGCGAAGGCCGAAGTCAGGGATATGACGATCTTTCCGACCGTGATGACGATCGCCATGATGAAGCTGTTCATCATCATGTACCAGGCCGGCGTCGCACCGGAGAAGGCACCGCCCGCCTGAATGGCCCGCATATAATTCTCGACGAACTGGGTACCGGGCACCAGGGGCATCGGTGCCCTCGACACGTCCTGCAAGGTGTGCGTCGAGGCGACGAAGCCGATGTATAAAGGGAAAATGATGATGCCGATGCCCAGCACGATCAGGGCATGGCTCATGAAGGTCATGAAAGGGCGGCGTTCGACCATCAGTAATGCACCCTCCGTTCGATGAACTTGAACTGCACCACCGTCAGGACGATGACGATCGACATCAGTATGACGGACTGAGCCGCACTGCTGCCGAGGTTCAGGCCGATGAATCCGTCGTTATACACCTTATAGACCAGGATGTTCGTCGCCCCTGGCGAGCCCGGACCGCCGTTGGTGACGGCATGGATGATCCCGAAGGTTTCGAAGAACGCGAAAACCACATTGATGACGAGAAGGAAGAACGTCGTCGGGGATAGAAGCGGGAAGATGATCGTCCAGAAGCGCCGCGAAGGCCCGGCACCGTCGATGGCCGCCGCTTCGATCAGGCTCTTGGGGATGGACTGAAGTCCGGCCAGAAAGAACAGGAAATTATAGCTAACCTGCTTCCAGGCGGCGGCGAATATCACCAGCCCCATTGCCTGTGTTCCATCCACCCGGTGATTGAACCGCACGCCGAATTCATGGAGCAGGAAATACGATATGATGCCAACCGACGGCGTGAACATGAACAGCCACAGGACGCCGGCCACGGCCGGCGCAACGGCGTAGGGCCAGATGATCAATGTGCGATAGGCACCTGCGCCCTTGATGACGCGATCGGCCATGACGGCCAGCAACAGTGCCGCCCCCATCGACAGCGCCGCCACGCTGATACTGAATACCACCGTTACCTGCAGGCTGCTCAGATAGGACGGGTCCGCGAACAGGCGCTGGAAATTCTGCAACCCGACAAAGGTCGTTCGCAGGCCGAATGGATCCTGTCTGAGGACGGATTGATAGAGCGCCTGGCTTGCCGGCCAGATGAAGAAGACCAGTGTGATGATGATCTGTGGCGCTACCAGGAGATACGGTAGGAGCCCGTGCCTGAAAGTCACGCGCTTGTGCATAGGCGACCCGCCTAAAAAAGTGATGATACCGCCGCTCGGCCTTCAAACTGCCGATATCCGGCACGGGCAGCCCCGCTGACTGAAATGCAACCGGGCGAGAGGTGGCGAACTGCCACCCCTGCGCCCGGTCCGGCTCATTGAGCAGTTCGACTAGTTGAGGTCTTCCTCGAACTGGCGCAGCAGCTCGTTGCCGCGCGAGACGATCGCGTCGAGCGCTTCTTCGGCCGACTTGTCGTCGCCCCAGACGGCCTCGAGTTCCTCGTTGATGATCGTACGGATCTGAACATAGTTGCCGAACCGCAGACCACGGGAATTATCGGTCGGCGGGTTCAGATTCATCTGACGGATCGACGTGTCGAAGCCGGGATTTTCTTCATAGTAACCCTGCTCCTCGGTCAGCTCGAACGCCTGATTGGTGATCGGCAGGTAGCCGGTCCGCTGGTGCGACGATGCCTGTACTTCCGGAGACGAGAGATAGTTGAAGAAGTCGGCCACGCCGGCATAATCTTCCTGATCGTGCCCCTGGAGGACCCAGAGCGTCGCGCCGCCGATGATCGAGTTCTGCGGTGCGCCCTCGACGTCCGGCCAGTACGGCAGCATGCCGATGCCGAAATCGAAGTCAGCGCCGGCGCTGATGTTGGCGTAACCGGCGGAGGATTCGAAGAACATGCCGCATTCGCCGCTGACAAAAAGCTGAGTCGCGTCGCTCTGCCGTCCACCGTAGGTGAACAGTCCGTCATCCATCCAGCCCTTCAGCGCTTCGATATGGGCGATATGGGTGTCTGAATTGACCTGAAGTTCGGTATCGAAGCCGGCAAAGCCGTTCTGCCGGGTGCCGATCGGCAGGTTGTGCCACGCCGAGAAGTTCTCGATGTGGATCCAGTCCTGCCAGTTGGTCGAGAAGCCGCAGTCGACCGCGCCGCTGTCGACGAGCTGCTGAGCGGCTTCGCCGAACTCCGGCCAGGTTTCCGGCGGGCTGTCGGGATCGAGACCAGCGTCTGCAAAGGCATCCCGGTTATAGTACATGACCGGCGTGGAACTGTTGAACGGCAACGACAGCATGTTGCCTTCCGGTGTCGTGTAGTATCCGACGACGGCCGGCAGATAGGCGTCCGGGTCGAACGCCGTGTCCGTGTCCGCCATCAACTCATGGATCGGATAGATCGCGCCTTCGGCGGCCATCATGGTGGCGGTGCCGACCTCGAAGACCTGCAGAATGTGCGGCTGCTCGCCGGAACGGAAGGCAGCAATGCCGCCCGTCATCGTTTCGGGATAGGTGCCGCGATAGGATGGGACGACGACGTAATCATCCTGGCTTTCGTTGAAGCCCTCGGCCAGGTCATCGACCCATTCGCCGAGCGCGCCGGACATTGCGTGCCACCACTGAATTTCAACCTGAGCCTGAGCCGGCGCGGCGACCAACATTGCAGTGGCGGACGCTGCCAGCAGATGACGAAGCTTCATTTCTAATAGCCCTCCCAAATTGTCATGCGACTTTGCTTATGCACCGTATGCAATGACGGCCGCGTGACCGATTTATGAACCTTTTGTTACACACTCCCTGTCTAGCTGACTCGTTGCGCAAATCCAAGCGCAGAAATACGCCCCGAAGCGTCGAACTGCGAACATTCGCGAGACCGAACCGCGCGTGAATGACGCATTCAGCCCAACCAAGGCCCAAAGGTGGCCCCAGGGCGGACCCTGGGGTGCCCCCCCCGGGTGGAGGTGGTGTCAATCGGACGCGATGCCCCGGGCGTGGCGAACGGCTTTGTGCCATCCGGCCAGAAGCCGTTCGCGCCTGCCGGCCTCCATCGATGGCTCGAACCGCCGCTCTGATGCCCATTGCGCCGACAGCGATTCCAGCCCGCCATACACGCCCTCCGCGAGCCCTGCGAGATAGGCCGAGCCAAGGGCTGTCGTTTCCGTCACGACTGGACGCTCGACAGGAAGATCGAGAATATCGGCCAGGAACTGGCAGACCCAGTCATTCACCACCATGCCCCCGTCGACTCGCAGCGCCGGCGGCATGGCCGCGCCATCGGCGCGCATCGCCGTGATCAGGTCGGCGGTCTGAAAGCCGACGCTTTCCAGTGCGGCGCGAACGATATGGGCCGGTCCGGCATCGAATGTCAGGCCGCTGATGGTGCCGCGGGCATCGGGATCCCAGTGGGGTGCGCCCAGTCCCGAAAACGCCGGCACGAAATAGACGCCGTGATTGTCCGGCACCGTCACCGCCAGCGATGCCGTACGCGCGGCGGAATCGATGATCCCCAGGCCGTCGCGCAACCACTTCACCGTGGCGCCGGCGACGAAAATCGACCCTTCCAGGGCATAGGTTGTCTTTCCATCCAGCCGATAGGCCACTGTCGTCAGCATCTTGTGCCGGGAAACGACGGCCGTCTCGCCCGTGTTGATCAACGCAAAGCACCCGGTGCCATAGGTGGATTTGGTCATGCCGACATCGAAGCAGGCCTGCCCGAACGTGGCCGCCTGCTGGTCGCCGGCCATGCCGCTGACGGGAATGGCGTTCCCCAGCAGTGCCTCGGACGCCAGCCCGAATCGTCCTGAATTGTCGCAGACCTCCGGCATCATGGCGCGCGGTACGCCGAACAGATCGAGCAGCTCGTCGTCCCATTGCTGTGTATGAATGTTGAACAGCATCGTGCGCGAGGCGTTCGTGGCGTCAGTCTTGTGGACGGCGCCATCGGTCAGCTTATAGAGCAGCCAGCTGTCGATGGTGCCGAAACACAGCCGCCCCTGCTCTGCCCGGCTGCGCGCGCCATCCACGTTGTCCAGGATCCATTTGATCTTCGATCCCGAAAAATAGGCATCGATGACGAGGCCGGTCCGCTCGGCAATCATCGGTCCGTGTCCGCTGTCGACGAGCGACCGGCAATAGTCGCTGGTCCGCCGATCAAGCCAGACGATCGCCCGGTGGATCGGTTTGCCGGTTTCGCGGTCCCACACGACCACCGTTTCACGCTGGTTGGTGATGCCGATCCCGGCGATCAATTCAGCCGGCACGCCGGCCTTGGCGACCGCATCGCGCACGACGGCAACGACATCCGCCCAGATTTCCTCCGCATCGTGCTCGACCCAAGCGTCGGCGGGATAATGCTGGGTAAATTCCTTCTGCGCAGTCGCGACGGGGCGGCCGCCAGCGTCGAAGACGATGGCGCGCGTCGATGTCGTTCCCTGATCGATGGCCACGATATAGGCGGATGCTGCCACGGTCTGTCCCTCCCCATTCGATCGAGCGCCTGATCTACGCCGATTTTCGAATATGAACATTCATGTTGCGTTTATGACATTGTTGTTCTCTTAGCATCCTTTGGTCGCGGCGCAAAGAGGCCACCGGACACGGATAGCGGGCACCAACACCGCCACCCTCGGGCACTCGTTGTGGCGCATTCCCTCAGGACGTCAAAGCCTTGCCGTCGCAATCCCTTGTATCGGCCGCTGCCGTGTTTCGGCTATGATAAGTCCGTAACTGCCGGTGATTCCCCAGAGGGCGCGGATGCCCGATTTCTTCAAGGCCTTGTCCCGATCGGGGACCCGTTCGGTCAAACGGCCGGGGTTGCTTTCGACTCCGCCGACGTCGCTATCACTGGCCATCGACGGCCAGGATATCGAGATCAGGATTGTCCGGTCCGCCCAGGCGACGCGCCTGACGCTGCGTCAGGACATCCGCAGTGGCGGGTTCAGGTTGACGCTGCCGCTGGGCGTGTCGATGCAGACGGCCGATGACATGGTCCGGCGCCATAGCGGTTGGCTGGCCGCGCAAATCAGAAAGAGCCCTCAGAAAGTCGCTTTCGAGCCGGGGGTTCCAGTTCCGGTTTGCGGACGGGACCGGCTGATCCGTCACGATCCTGAAACCGGCCACCGCGTGATCATGAGTGACGATGCCCTGACCACCGGCGGCGATCCCTGCCACGTCCCGCGCCGGGTCGAGGATTTTCTGCGACTGCTGGCCCGCGACAGCCTTGGCAGCCATGTCCGGCACCACGCCCAGCGTCTGGGACGGCCCGTAACCGGCATCGCCGTGCGCGATACCGTTTCGCGTTGGGGCAGCTGTTCCTCAACCGGCCGTATCAACCTGTCCTGGCGGCTGATTCTGGCGCCGGAATGGATTGCCTCTTATGTCGCCGCGCATGAAGTGGCCCATCTGGCCGAGATGAATCACGGCCCGCGCTTCTGGCGCCTGTGTCGGGAACTGTTTCCGGAGACCGACGCAGCACGGGCCTGGCTTCGGCACCATGGCACGGGTCTGCACCGATACGGCGGTCCGGCACCGGTCCCTCAAAAGGCTCCAGAGTCCGGGAAGAACTAACTGTGTCCCTGGCCGCCGGCCTTTCCGATCTTTCCAATCGCTTCGGCGAGCGCGACGAGGCGTTGCGCCTCGGTGACGTGAAGCGATTCGATGAGACGCCCGTCCACGACGGTAACGCCGCGGCCGTCGCGAATCGCTTCGGAATGCGCGGCAATGATCCGCCGGGCCCGGTCGACCGCCTCGGATGACGGCGCGAAGGCCGCGTTGGCCGCATCGATCTGTTTGGGATGGATCAGCGATTTGCCGTCAAAGCCCAGATCGGCGCCCTGCCGGCAAACGGCCTCCAGACCCGCCGCATCGGTGAGATCGGCATGGATGCCGTCAATCACGACTATCCCATAGGCTCGCGCAGCGATGAGGCAGGTGCCCAGAGCAACCACCATCGGCAAACGGTCGGCGGTGTCGTTTACGTGAAGGTCCTTGGCCAGATCCTGCGTGCCCATGATGAGACCGGCCAGGCGCCCACCGCCAACTGCAGCAACGGCGGCCAGTTCCCGGACATTGAGGACTCCCATCGGCGTTTCAACCATGCACCATATCGCCAGGCCGGGCGGCGCTCCCAAAGTGTCCAGCCGCCGGCCGGCGTCGGTGATGACGTCCGGTGACTCGACCTTGGGAAGGACGATTCCGTCAGCACCGGCCGTGGCCAGTGCGTCCAGATCGGCTGGTCCCCATGGGGTGTCCAGGGCGTTGATCCGCACCAGCACCTCACGCGGCGCCAGCCCGCCGGCCCGCAATCGCTCAACGACCGCATTGCGCGCCGCCGGCTTCGCATCGGGCGCCGTGGCATCTTCCAGATCGAAAACCACCGAATCGGCAGCAAGCGTTCCCGCCTTCGCCAGCGCGCGCTCGTTCTGGCCCGGCATGAACAGCATGGACCGCCGCGGCCTGGTCGTTGCGCTCATCGGTTCACCCCAACCCACTGGACGCCTCTTGCCGGCAAATCAGACCTCAAGCAGCAAGCGCTGCGGGTCTTCCAGATATTCCTTCACCCGGACCAGGAACGTCACCGCTTCCTTGCCGTCGACGATGCGGTGATCGTAGCTCAACGCCAGATACATCATCGGCCGGATCTCGACCTTGCCATTGATCGCCATAGGCCGGTCCTGGATCTTGTGCATGCCCAGAATGGCCGATTGCGGCGGGTTGAGGATCGGCGTGGACATCAGCGAGCCATAGACACCGCCGTTGGAGATCGTGAAAGTGCCGCCGGTCAGGTCGGCCATGCTCAGCTTTCCGTCCCGCGCCTTCTTGCCATAGCCGTTGATCGTCTGCTCGACCTCGGCGAAGGAAAGCCGATCGCAATCGCGGACTACCGGCACCACCAGCCCCTGCGGCGTGCCGACCGCGACACCGATGTCGTAATAGTTCTTGTAGACGATGTCCGTACCGTCGACCTCGGCGTTAACCGCCGGCAGTTCCTGGAGAACCTGTACACAGGCCTTGATGAAGAACGACATGAATCCAAGCCGTACGCCGTGCTTCTTCTCGAATCCGGCCTTGTACGCTTCGCGTACCTCCTTCATAGCGGTCATGTCGACCTCGTTGAAGGTGGTCAGCATGGCCGCGGTGTCCTGGGCTTCCTTCAGCCGCCGGGCGATCGTCTGGCGCAGCTTGGACATCCGGACCCGCTCCTCGCGGTCCTTTTTCGGGCGATCGGTCGTCGCCGGCCGCTCGAATGCCGGGATATCGATCGTCATCGTACCGCCGGAATCGCGTTTGGCCTCGGCCTTTCCGCCGGAGGGTTTGGCGGCCCCGCCTTTGCCGTCCAGATGATCCTGTACGTCCTGCTTCGTGATGCGGCCGTCCTTGCCCGTACCGGCAATCTTGCCGACATCCAGCTTGTTGTCGGCAATCATCTTGCGGGCCGCCGGCATCACCGCCGTATCGTCATCCGACCCTTGGGAAGCGTCCGCCGCCAACTGCGCGGTACTGCCGCCCTTTTCCGAACCGGACGTTTCAGCGGATTTGGTTTCGGCAGCCCGGGTGTCGGAAGAAGCCGCCTCTTTGCTGCTCGCGGCTGCGCCGCTGCCGGCACCGATCGATCCCAGCTTGGCGCCGACTTCGACGGTTTCGCCTTCGGACACGACAATGTCCTCCAGCACGCCGGCTTCGGAGGCGTTCACCTCCAGCGTTACCTTGTCCGTCTCCAGTTCGACGACGGCCTCGTCACGATCGACTTTATCGCCCGGCTTTTTCAGCCATTTGGCGATGGTTGCTTCCGTTACGGATTCGCCCAGGGCCGGAACGACGATATCTGTGCTCATGGTCGGATACCTGCTGTTTTCTACTTCCGCGCCAATGCGCCGACAAGGAGTGTGCGTGGGCATCGGGTACCGGCGGTTTCCACTTTTTCAGCGGTGACGACGGCAATCGATGCCCGGAACTCAGTCATTCCCGGCAAAACCCGGGTCCTGCCCTTTAGCTTCCGTCAATCGTCAGGGCCTGATCGATCAAAGCCGCCTGCTCGCGCTGGTGCCAGCGCACGACGCCTGTCGCGGGAGATGCGGCTTCCGGGCGGCCGGCATATTTCGGCCGCTTCGCCTTGTGACCGATCTTTTCCAGCATTGCCTCGATCCGTCGGTCGGCAAAATACCATGCGCCCATATTGGCCGGCTCTTCCTGGCACCAGACGACGTCGGCGTTCGGGTATTTCTCGACTTCCTCGGACAGCGCCTTTTCAGGGAACGGATAGAGCTGCTCCAGCCGCACCAGCGTAATGTCGTTCAGCTTGCGGGCGTCGCGTTCCTGAAGCAGGTCGTAATAGACTTTGCCTGTGCACAGAACGACCCGCTTGACCGATTTGTCCTGCTTGTCGCGTCCATTCTCGAAAAGCACCCGGTGGAACGTGCTGTTGCCGACGAATTCCTCGATGTCGGAGACAAAATATTTCTGGCGAAGCATCGACTTCGGCGTCATCACGATCAACGGCTTGCGGAAATCACGGTGAAGCTGGCGCCGAAGGGCGTGGAAATAATTGGCCGGAGTCGTCGGATAGATGACCTGCCAGTTGTCCTCTGCACTCTGGTTCAGGAACCGCTCCAGCCGGGCCGACGAGTGTTCGGGTCCCTGTCCTTCGTAACCGTGAGGCAGCAAGAGGACGAGCCCGGACATCCGCAGCCACTTCTGCTCACCGGAGGAGAGAAACTGGTCGATGATGATCTGGGCGCCGTTGCAGAAATCGCCGAATTGGGCTTCCCAAAGCGTCAGGGCTTTCGGCTCGGCCAGCGAATAGCCGTACTCGAAGCCCATGACCGCAAACTCCGATAGCGGACTGTCATGCACCTCGAAGGCGGCCTGCCCCGGGGCGACATTGTTGAGAGGAACGTATTTTTTCTCGGTGTCCTGGTCGATCAACACCGAATGACGCTGCGAAAACGTACCCCGGCCGCTGTCCTGGCCGCTGAGACGGACCGGGAAACCCTCGTGGCACAGCGTGCCGAAGGCAAGCGCCTCGGCCAGGGGCCAGTCGATGCCCTTGCCTTCGTCGATGGCCTTGGCCTTGGCCTTGAGCTGGCGGACGATCTTGCTGTTGGCGTTGAACGTCTCCGGAACATGGGTAATGGCCCGGCCGACTTCGCGCAGTGTCTTCTCCGCAACGGCCGTCCGTCCCCGGCGCTCCTCGCCCGTTGCGATCGAAAGGCCCTCCCACGCACCGCCCAGCCAGTCGGCCTTGTTGGGCTTGTAGCTGGACGAGGCCTCGTATTCCTTTTCGAGCTTCTGCTGGAATTCTTCCGCGAGCCGCTCGCCTTCGCCCTTCTCCAGAACGCCTTCGGCCTCAAGCCGCTCGGCATAGACTTGCCGTGTGGTCGGCATCCCGGCGATGGTCTTGTACATCAGCGGCTGGGTGAAGGCCGGCTCATCACCCTCGTTGTGCCCGAACCGTCGATAGCAGACGACGTCGACGACGACGTCCTTCTTGAATCGCTGGCGAAACTCGATGGCGATCCTACTGGCATGGACGACGGCTTCGGGATCGTCGCCGTTGACGTGAAGGATCGGCGCCTGGATTCCCTTTGCAACATCGGTCGGATAGGGCGACGAGCGCCCGAATTTCGGCGACGTCGTGAAGCCGATCTGGTTGTTGACGATGAAGTGAACGGTCCCGCCGATCCGATAGCCCTTCAATTCGGACAGCATCAGTGTTTCCGGCACGACGCCCTGGCCGGGAAAAGCCGCGTCGCCATGAAGCAGCAGCCCCATGACCTTCTCGCGCTCGGTGTCCTTTTGCTGGGCCTGCTTGGCGCGGACCTTGCCGACGACGACGGGATTGACGGCTTCGAGATGGGAGGGGTTCGCCGTCAGCGACAGATGGATGGTGCTGCCATCGAAATCGCGGTCCGACGACGTGCCGAGATGGTACTTGACGTCGCCGGAGCCCTGAACATCCTCAGGACTTGCAGGATTGCCCTGGAACTCGGAGAAAATCGCGGCGAACGGCTTGCCCATAACATTGGCCAGGATGTTCAGCCGCCCCCGATGGGACATGCCGATGACGATTTCCTGAAGACCAAGCTGGCCGCCGCGTTTCATGACCTGTTCGATCGCCGGCACCAGCGACTCCGCACCATCGAGGCCGAATCTCTTGGTCCCGGTGTATTTGAGGTGCAGGAATTTTTCGAAGATTTCCGATGCCGTCAGCCTGTCAAGAATGGCCCGACGCCCCCGCTCCGTGAAATCCGTACGGTTTTCGGCCGATTCGATACGCTCTTGTATCCAGGCTTTCTGTTCCGGATCCTGAATATGGAGGTACTCGACGCCGATATGACCACAGTAAGTGGCCCGCAGCCGCTCCATGACCTGCCGCAGGCTCGCCCGTTCGAAGCCCAGCACCATATTCAGATAGATCGGCCGATCCATATCGGCTTCGGTAAAGCCATATGTCTTCGGATCGAGCTCAGGGTGATGTTCGCGTTTTTCAAGACCGAGCGGATCGAGCTGAGCCTCGAGGTGTCCGCGGACACGGTAGGCGCGCACCAGCATCAGCGCCCTGATGCTGTCCATCGTTGCCTGGACGAGTTGTTCGTGGCTGGCCCCCTCGGCCGGCGCAGCGGCACCGTTCCCTTTTTTCGCCCCCTTTGCCGGGGGCGGGAGCGCCGCGGTCAGCTCGAAAGCGTCGGCATAGGGCGCCGTATCCGGCGACAGATCAGCCGCGCCGTTTTGCGGCTGCGACCAGGACGGCCCCGTCACGTCACTGAGCGCCTCCTGGGCCTCCGTGCCCAGCGACCCGAAGAACGACCGCCAGGATTCGTCAACGGAAGTCGGATCCTCCCGATACCGTGCGAACAGATCGCCGATAAAGCTGGCGTTGTGCGCAAAAAGGAACGAAGTCTGCTCTGCCTGACTGCCCATCGTACTCGATTCGGCGAACGATACCGTCCGCCGCCCTGTTAACGCGGTTCCCTGCCGTCCCGGCCTTGCGTGGAGAGCCATTGCTCTCCACGGCGCCAGAACAGCAAGACGCCACCGGAACCGCTCCCGATGGCATCCATTTGCTGTCCATTATGATGTCCCGAAATCCCATGCCGGCCGGACCGACCCCGATCAGATCGCTCCAGCGCCGGAAGGGCGCTCATCGTCCGAGACAATTCCGGCGCCCTTGCAACGGCTGCGACATTTCGGGACGGATGGACGACCACCATCAGCCTTTCAGGGCCTCAACCATCGTTGATCCGAGACTCGCAGGGCTGTCGGCGATGTGGACGCCTGCCGATCGCATGACATCGATCTTGTCTTCGGCGCCGCCCTTGCCTCCGGCGATGATCGCACCGGCATGCCCCATGCGACGTCCCGGAGGGGCCGTGCGACCGGCGATAAAGCCGACTACGGGTTTCTTCGATTTGGCCGCCTTCAGGAATTCGGCTGCCTCTTCCTCGGCCGATCCACCGATCTCGCCGATCATGATCATGGCTTCGGTCTCGTTGTCCGCCAGGAACATTTCGAGGCAGTCGATGAAGTTGGTGCCGTTCACCGGGTCGCCGCCGATCCCGATGCAGGTCGACTGCCCCAGCCCCGCCGCCGTCGTCTGCGCGACGGCTTCGTAGGTCAGTGTGCCCGACCGGCTGACGATGCCGATCTTGCCGCGCCGATGGATGTGCCCCGGCATGATGCCGATCTTGCAGGCATCCGGCGTGATCACGCCCGGGCAGTTCGGCCCGATCAGGCGCGTGCCGGACCCCTCAAGGGCGCGCTTGACCTTGACCATATCGAGGACGGGGATGCCCTCGGTGATGCAGACGGCCAGCGGAATCTCCGCGTCGATCGCCTCAAGGATCGCATCGGCGGCGAAGGGCGGCGGCACGTAAATGACCGTCGCATCGGCACCGGTCTTGTCGCGGGCTTCGGCAACCGTATTGAAGACCGGCAGATCGAGATGCGTCGTTCCGCCTTTGCCGGGACTCACGCCGCCGACCATACGGGTGCCGTAGGCAATGGCCTGCTCGGAATGAAAGGTACCCTGATTGCCGGTGAAGCCCTGGCAGATTACCTTGGTGTTCTTGTCGACGAGAACAGCCATTACCTGGCCTCCTTCACGGCAGTAACGATCTTATCGGCGGCATCGGCAAGATTGTCGGCGGAAACGATCGCCAGACCACTCTCGGCCAGTATCTTCTTGCCCAGTTCGACGTTGGTGCCTTCCAGCCTGACGACGAGCGGCACATGAAGCGCCACCTCACGCGCTGCGGCCACGATGCCCTCGGCAATGACGTCACACCGCATGATCCCGCCGAAAATGTTGACCAGAATGCCCTCAACATTGGCGTCGCTGAGGATCAGCTTGAAGGCGGCCGTGACCTTTTCCTTGGTCGCACCGCCGCCGACGTCCAGGAAATTGGCCGGCGACCCGCCATAAAGCTTGATGATGTCCATCGTCGCCATGGCGAGACCGGCGCCGTTGACCATGCAGCCGATATTGCCGTCGAGCTTGATGTAGTTCAGATCGTGCTTGCCGGCTTCGATCTCGGCAGGATCTTCTTCGGACTCGTCGCGCATTTCGGCGATTTCAGCATGCCGATAGAGCGCGTTGTCGTCGAAGTTCATTTTGGCGTCGAGGGCGAGGATTTCGCCGTCACCCGTGACGACCAGCGGGTTAACCTCGACGGTGGAGGCATCGAGTTCGATGAACGCCTGGTACATGGCAGTAAGGAACTTGACGCAGGCCGACACCTGCTTGCCTTCCAGCCCCAGCGCGAACGCCACCTGCCGGGCATGAAACCCCGACAATCCGGTGACGGGATCGATGTCGATCGTGATGATTTTTTCCGGCGTTTCGGCGGCGACTTCCTCGATTTCCATCCCGCCTTCGGTCGAGGCAATCACGGTAACGCGCGAGGTTGCCCGGTCGACCAGCAGCGAGAGGTACAACTCGCGGCGGATGTCGCAGCCTTCCTCGATGTAGACCCTGTTGACCAGTTTGCCGTCGGGACCCGTCTGCTTCGTCACGAGGGTGTGATTGAGCATCGCCGCGGCATTGGCAGAGACGTCCTCGACCGACTTGACGACGCGCACGCCACCCTTGCCGTCCGGATCCTCCTTGAAGCGGCCGGCGCCGCGGCCACCTGCATGAATCTGGCTCTTGACCACGTAAACGGGGCCGGAAAGCTGTTTGGCCGCTTCCGCCGCTTCGTTCGGTGTATAAGCAACACCGCCCGAGGGTACGGCGACTCCGTATCGCTTCAACAGGCTTTTGGCCTGGTATTCGTGGATGTTCATTTGATCCCGTCCGGTTGGTGGCCACCCGACATGACAGCGTTGGCGGTACCGGACCCGGCAGGCGATCGCATGACCGCCGCGCCCGGCCCGGAATGCCTCAATGGCGCTGCACCATACCATCTGTCGCGCCGGGGGCAACCGGGAACAGGTGATTTTTCGCCAGCAATGCACCAAGGGGCACCCGGCACAACACGCAGTGAGGCCGTGGAGCGACGATTACTGTCGTCCCGCGATACCGCCGACGCCGCATCAGGGCGTCGGCCGCTTGAAAGTGGCAAATCAGGAAACCGAGTTGACGACCTCGACCAGAGTTTTGACCGCGTTCACCGACGCGTCGAAATTCTTGCGTTCCTCGTCGGTGAACTCGACCTCGACGATCCGCTCAACGCCGTTTTTGCCGAGGACAGCCGGCACGCCGATATAGAGCCCGTTCACGCCGTATTGTCCGCTCAGGTGCGCCGCACAGGGAAGGACGCGCTTCTTGTCCTTCAGATAGCTTTCCGCCATCGAGATAGCGGACGAAGCCGGTGCGTAAAAGGCTGACCCGGTCTTGAGCAGGCCAACGATCTCGGCGCCGCCGTCGCGGGTGCGCTGCACGATGTCGTCGATGCGTTCCTGTGTCGACCATCCCATCCTGATCAGATCGGGAATGGGGATGCCGGCTACGGTCGAATAGCGCACCAGCGGCACCATCGTGTCGCCATGACCACCGAGAACGAAGGCCGTTACGTCTTCGACGGAGACGTCGAACTCTTCGGCCAGGAAATGGCGGAATCGCGCGCTGTCAAGGACGCCGGCCATGCCGACGACCTTTTCCGGCCTGAAGCCGGTAACCTTCTGCATCACACCGACCATGGCGTCGAGCGGGTTGGTGATGACGATGACGAAAGCGTCCGGGGCATGGGCCTTGATGCCTTCGCCGACCGAGGTCATGACCTTGGTGTTGATGCTGACGAGATCGTCGCGGCTCATCCCGGGTTTGCGGGGCGACCCGGCGGTCACGATCACGACATCGGCGTCCTTGATATCGGCGTAGTCGTTCGTGCCCTTGACACTGGCATCGAATCCTTCGACCGGCGCGGCCTGGGCAATGTCGAGACTCTTGCCCTGGGGCGCGCCCTCGATGATATCGAACAGAACGATGTCGCCCAGGTCCTTCAGACCAGCGAGCAGCGCCAGTGTGCCGCCGATCTGACCGGCACCGACAAGCGCGATCTTCTTACGAGCCATCCTTTAGATTCCCCTTCATGCTGTGACCGGGCGCGGCCTAGTTCCAAAACGCCCAATTCATCTCCGGAGTTCCGGATTCGTCTCGCGCGGCCGCCGAGTGCCCGACCGGCCGTCCCGCAGGCGATCGGCAAAGCACCGGTCGTTCGGCAGATTGCGCGCCGCAGCAAAACATCATGGGGTTTGGTATCGCTTTTCGCCCGGCCTGACAAGCTGTGCGCATGCCCGGCTCCCGGCAGGAGTCCGGGTTCGAGGACATTCCATGACTCCGGCGTCGGCACGATACCGGCCAATCGAGCGAAATTTCAGCGCGCGCGCGCGGAGTCGCCGCTTCGGCCACCCGGCCATTGCGGCCGCTGCGAGGCATCGCGGGCGGAAAGGCCGGAGTCGAGCGCCCGGTGGCGTGGCACCATCCAGAACTGACCGCCGCCCTCGCGTCGTGCGGCATCCGCAGCCGAGGGCAAGACAATGCGACGGCTGGAATCGCTCCCGTTGGCACCCCCCCAATGGGAGTCCACCCAATTGGGGTCGGACTTCGCGGCTTCGGGCCGACCGGATTCGCCGAGGAAGACGTCTTCAAGGCACCGGCGCAGGATGTCGGTGCTCTGGCTCTTGCGCATCGACGTGATGCGGGTGATGAGTTCGAGCTGAAATTGTCGCGGCAAACGCTTGATATTGCGCAGCATTGCCACCTTCGCCTGCACGGAAACCTTGCGACTTTCGATGGTGTTCAGAATCAACTGCCGGACGGTCGCGGGCGATAGCGAACAGCGATAGCTGAGGCACAGCAGGTCGTCCATGATCGTCGGCGGCGATTCGCCATCGACCGCGAGCCGGCGCAGATAGGCCGCCATGGCCTGCTGGGCATTGGCGCGATCGTCTTCGATGCGCCGGCTGGTCGCCGTGGCAAATCTTTTGAGAGCATCGATGTCGAAACCCTGCTTCGCCACCATCAGCACGCCCTTGCGGACGACGGGATGGCGGCTGCGGGAATGCATCACCTTGGCGACCTGATTGCGGACGCGGCTACCGGCCGCACGGGGCAGCAACCGGTTCGCGGCGGCCAACGCGGCCGGGCAGAACGGATCCTTGACCGCCATCATCGACAGGACGATCGGGCTTTCGAAACCGCCGAGATCGAGGTCGTCGTTCAGCAGATCCTCGGGCTGAAGATAGCGATCTTCAAGATCGGGCGCCAACGCCGGCAACCCCATACGATAGCGCGATTTCAAGGCATCCAGATATTCACTGGTATCAGGATCCATCTTCCAAGAGAAATCCCTGCGGTATCCCATCGATCTCTCGACCCCTGCCCGGTAAGTGGCGACTAGCGTTTACGAATGGTTCGCTGATGCGTGCCGACATGCACCCGGCAACCCTAGCAGCAACTGCGTTAACAAATGCTTGCCGCAAATGCGGGATATACCATCGCAGCTTGATCGAGGCAGGAGTCCGCGCGGTTTTCGTGCATGGCCGGAGGTCCGGCGGCCCTATGCCGGTCGATGCTTCGGCGTTGTCGCCAGATACTCGGCGGACTGCATCTCGATCAGCCGCGACACTGTTCTCTCGAAATCGAAGGCGGCTGTCTCCCCGACATACAGTTCATGGGGCGGTGCATCGGCCGAAACGATAATCTTCGTACCCTGATCGTAAAGGGCATCGATCAGATTGACGAATCGCTTGGCTTCGTTGCGCTCATCCTCGGTCAGCTTCGGTATGTCCGAAATCATGATGGTGTCGAACGCATCGGCCAGAGCAAGATAATCCGCCGCGCCCAGGGGTCGACGGCAGAGATCGTCGAAGCCGAACCAGGCCACCTCGGCGGCGGCCTTCGGTATCGGTACGTCCCGGCCGCGCATGTGCAACGTCCGCCGTTCAGCCTTTGCGGCACCGGCCAGACGGTCGAATGTCGCGCCCATCGCCTTGTCGGCGGCCGGACCTGCGGGGGTATGGTAGACGGTCGTTCCCCGCAGGCTGTCGAGCCGGTAATCGCGGCCGCCATCAAGATGGAGAATGTCCAGCCGCTCTTTCAGCAGGTCGATGAACGGGAGAAATCGCCGCCGCTGAAGCCCGTCTTTATACAAATCGTCGGGCGCAATGTTGCTGGTGGCCACCATAACAAGGCCACGGTCGAACAGCGCCGTGAACAACCGGCCCATGATCATGGCATCGGCGACGTCGGAAACATGAAATTCGTCGAAGCACAAAAGCCACGCCTCTTGCGCCAGTTCGTCGGCGACATCAATCAGCGGATCGGACGCACCGCCGGACAGCTTGCGGATCAATGTCGGCGCTTCGGTTTCGGCCTGGCGCGCGGCGTGCAGCCGATTATGTACGTCAAGGAGGAATTCGTGGAAGTGAACGCGGCGCTTCTCAGTGACCGGAACCGTGCGGTGGAAAATATCCATCAGCATCGATTTTCCGCGGCCGACGCCGCCGAAGAGATACAGTCCTTGAGGCGCCGGGTCCGGCCGGCGCGCCAAACCCAGCCGGACCCGCCAGCCGGTCTGGCCCTGCCCCGGATCGTAGCCCTGCAGCGCCTTGGCCAGGCTCTGCAGTTTTTCAGCCGCCAGTTCCTGGTGGGGGTCTTGCGTAATCGCACCCGATCGCACCAGTGACCGATAGGCGGCGATCGGGCCGCCCTCGCCGACGGCCGATTCGAACGCCGTCGCAAAGCCGGTTTCGCCGTCCGGCGTAACGGTGGAGGCCGGTTTGCCGATCCGCGGTTCCGCCGATCCCGCCGCCTCCGGCATCAGATCCGGCGCTCGACCATCATCTTCTTGATCTCGGCGATCGCACGCGCCGGATTCAGGCCCTTGGGGCAAGACTTGGTGCAGTTCATGATCGTGTGACAGCGATAGAGCCGGAAAGGATCTTCCAGGTCGTCGAGTCGTTCGCCCGTGTACTCGTCCCGGCTATCGCCAAGCCAACGATAAGCCTGAAGCAGAATGGCCGGTCCAAGAAACTTGTCGCCATTCCACCAGTAGCTCGGGCACGAGGTCGAACAACAGAAACAGAGAATGCAGGTCGTCGCCTCGTCGATCGCCCGGCTGTCCTCCGGTGACTGCAACCGTTCGCGATCCGGCGGCGGCTGGGTTTCCGTGCGCAACCACGGCTTGATCGATGCGTATTGCGCATAGACGTGATTGAGATCAGGCACCAGATCCTTGATCACCGGCATATGCGGTAAAGGATAGATGCGGACGTCGCCCTCGATCTCCTCGATCGGCTTCAGGCAGGCCAGGGTATTGACGCCGTCAATGTTCATCGCGCAGGAGCCGCAGATGCCCTCGCGGCAGGACCGGCGGAAGGTCAGCGAACTGTCCTGCCGGCTCTTGATATGGATAAGAGCGTCCAGCACCATCGTGCCGCAGGTTTCCGTATCGACTTCGAACTCGTCGAGCCGCGGATTGCGATCGTCATCGGGCGACCAGCGATAGACCTTGAACGTACGGGTCTTTTTTGCCCCGGGCTGCGCCGGATACCGCGATCCCTTTTCGACTTTGGCGTTACGCGGCAGAGCTAGTTCAACCATACTTTCCTGTTCCTCAACCCCGGAGCCGATGACGGCATAACCGAACACAATGAATGTCCGTCGCCGCCCAATCCATCGGATCTACATTGACATCGCCGGCCAACCACCGATGGCCGGCCGGGACGCAGCCGTCAATAGGATCGCACCTTCGGCGGGAAGGACTGAACCTCGTTGGTCAGCGGCGTCAGATGAACCGGACGATAGTCGATCCGGCTCTTGCCGTGCTCATCGACCCAGACGACCGTGTGCTTCATCCATTCATCGTCGTTGCGGTCCTGAAAATCTTCACGCGCGTGGGCGCCACGACTTTCGGTCCGATTGACGGCGGAATGCACGGTCGCCACCGACTGGATCATCAGATTGTCCAGTTCCAGCGTCTCGACCAGATCAGAATTCCAGATCATCGATTTGTCGGTGACACCGAGGCCCGCCTTCTTGTCCCAGGCCACCGAAATCTCATCGACGGCCTTTTCGAGCGTTTCCTGCGTCCGGAAAACCGCGACATTGCGCTGCATCGCCTGCTGCATCTCCAGGCGGAGATCAGCGGTATCGACCTGCTGCTTGCCGTGGCGAACCCGATCCAGCCTGTCGACGGCATCGTCGCCGGCGTCGTCTCGAAGCGCCCTGTGAGTTGTATCCGGCGCGATCACTTCCGAAGCGCGGATCGCCGCCGCCCGCCCAAACACCACCAGATCCAGCAGTGAATTCGAGCCGAGGCGGTTGGCGCCATGGACCGAGACGCAGGCCGCTTCGCCAATCGCCATCAGCCCCGGCACGGTCCGGTCGGGATCGTCGGGCGTCGGGCTCAGCACCTCGCACCGGACATTGGTCGGGATACCGCCCATGTTGTAGTGAACGGTCGGCAGCACCGGGATCGGATCCTTGGTGACGTCGACGCCGGAGAAGACGCGGGCCGTCTCGGCGATACCGGGCAAACGCTCCAGAATCACCGCCGGATCGAGATGATGGAGGTTCAGGTGGATGTGGTCCTTGTTCGGCCCCACGCCGCGTCCCTCGTTGATCTCGATCGTCATTGCCCGGCTGACGACATCGCGCGATGCCAGGTCCTTCGCGTTGGGGGCATAGCGTTCCATGAAACGCTCACCCTCGGCGTTGGTCAGATACCCGCCCTCGCCGCGCACGCCCTCGGTGATCAGACACCCGGCGCCGTATATGCCCGTGGGATGAAACTGGACGAATTCCATGTCCTGAAGCGGCAGTCCGGCGCGGGCGACCATGGCATTGCCGTCGCCGGTGCAGGTATGCGCCGACGTGCATGAGAAATAGGCGCGGCCGTAACCGCCCGTGGCCAGCACAACCATATGCCCGCGAAAGCGGTGAAGCGTGCCGTCATCCAGGTTCCAGCACATGACGCCACGGCAGACGCCGTCTTCCATGATCAGGTCAAGGGCAATGTACTCGATGAAGAATTCCGCTTCATGCTTCAGCGCCTGCTGATAGAGCGTGTGAAGCATCGCGTGGCCGGTCCGGTCGGCGGCGGCGCAGGTGCGATAGGCGCGCCCCTCGCCGAAATGAGTCGTCATGCCGCCGAACGCACGCTGATAGATCTTGCCGTCTTCGGTCCGCGAGAATGGCAGCCCGTAATGTTCCAGCTCGATGATGGCCGGCACGGCCTCGCGGCACATATACTCGATCGCGTCCTGATCGCCCAGCCAGTCCGACCCCTTGACGGTGTCGTACATGTGCCAGCGCCAGTCGTCGTCGCCCATATTGCCGAGCGCGGCGGAAACGCCGCCCTGGGCCGCAACCGTATGGCTGCGCGTCGGGAACACCTTCGAGATGCAGGCCGTTTTCAGGCCCTTCTCCGCCATCCCGAATGTCGCCCGCAGCCCGGCGCCGCCGGCGCCGACGACGATGACGTCATATGAATGGTCGATGATTTCATAAGAACTGTTTCGTGCGGCGGCCGCCATTGTGACCTACCCTCCCAAACCGGTGCGAATAACAGCAATGATCGTCGCCACGGCGAATACCGCGAGCAGGCCCTTTGTGCCGAGATCCGCCATGAGCCGTAACGTGTGGTCGTGGATATAGTCCTCGTAGACGGTTTGCATACCGAGCGCCGCATGATGAAACGTCGCAACGATCAGCAAAATCAGCATCACGGCGACGAACGGCGACGACATCCACAACACGACGGTCGCATGCGGCGCACCGATCAGGCCGAGCAGCGAAACGACGAACCAGACGCCAAGCGGGATCAGGGCCAGCGACGACAGCCGGGTCGACCACCAGTGACCGGTGCCGGACTTTGCCGATCCCAGACCACGGACGCGGGACAGGGCGGAGCGGAAATCACGATTATTTTCGGACATCGGTCACCAGACGATATAGGCGATGATCCAGGAGAGCAGCGTCAGGCCGGCTGACGCACCCACGGCGATCTGGCCCGTCAGGTTCATGACGGGAAGGTCGAATCCATATCCGGCGTCCCAGAACAGGTGACGGATTCCGTTGCAGAGATGGAAGAAGAAAGCAAAGGTCCACCCGAACATCAGGATTTGCCCGATGAACGACCCTATGAAGCCCTGGGCCGTCGCATAGGCCTCGGGACCGGAGGCGGCCGCAAGCAGCCACCATACGAGAACGAGCAGGCCGACTGTCAGCGCGATGCCGGTCGCCCGATGCAGGATTGAAAGCACACTGCTGATCTGAGGCCTGTAGATCTGCAGGTGCGGCGAAATTGGTCTTGCCTTGGACGCCATGCCGTCATCGCCTCGTTCTTTGCGAGCCCCCGAAGTTACCCCCGGAATTTACCCCCCGGAACTTAACCCCGTAACCTGCCCAAGCCTACTTGCCGGACGGGATACCAGGGCGGCATGCATGCCGCCATCCCGGAAATATGTCGACAGATGTACCCGCTCGGCCCCGACAAGTCAACGAACGCCCCCGCGCTGCAACATCGTGAATCGCATGTCACGGGTACGTTTGCGCGTGCCGGGATCAGGCCGACACGGCATCGTTGAAGTCGTCCAGCAACACCCCGATTCTGGTGCGGTCCGTCTGGGCAAGGATATCGGCCACTCTCTGCCGGGCCGACGGGAGATCGAGGCGCAGCAGACGCTCCTTCACCGGCAACAGACTGCCGGGCGCCATGGACAGCGACGTCAGCCCCATTCCGGCCAGCAGCGGGAGCATCCTCGGATCGCCGGCCATTTCACCGCACAGGCTGAGCGGACGTCCAGCCCGGCCGGCAGCGTCGGCAACCATTGCGATCAGCCGCAGGACGGCCGGATGCAACGGATCGTACAACGCGGCGACGCTGTCGTCGGCGCGGTCGGCGGCAAGCGTGTACTGCGTCAGATCGTTGGTGCCGAGCGCCAGAAAATCGCAGCACTGCGCAAGGATATCCGCCGTCACCGCCGCACCGGGCACCTCGATCATGGCGCCGAGCGGCGGCGGCGCGTCGGGAACGGCTTCACCCCGCGCCTTGAGGGCGGCATGACAGCGGTTCAGTGCGTTGCGAACGTCGCTTACTTCCTGCGGCGCGATGACCATGGGCAGGAGAATGCGCACCGGCCCCAGCGCGGCAGCGCGCAATATCGCGGAAAGCTGGCTGGTCAACAATCCGGCATGCCGTAGCGACAGGCGCACCGCCCGCAGCCCGAGCGCCGGGTTTGGCGACGGCGCCCCGGGGCGCCCCAGCGCGCCGACCAGCTTTTCGCCGCCCGCATCCAGTGTCCGTATGGTAACCGGCCGGCCCTCTGCCCCCTCGACGATCGATTGCAGAACGGCGGTCTGCTCTTCCTCGTCGGGAATATCGTCGCGATTCATGAACAGGAATTCTGTTCGAAGCAGGCCGACTCCGGCGGCATCGAGTGAGGCGACGGACTGCACTTCCCACGGCAGTTCGATATTGATCATCAGATCGAACGCCGTCCCGTCGCGAGATTGCGAAGGCACGCCGATCAACGAGCGAAGCCGGTTCCGGGCGCGACGGTCCAGGCTCTGGCTGTCGCGGTACCGGGCGAGGACATCGGCAGGCGGATTGACGATGATCCTGCCGGCTGACCCGTCGACGATGACGGTATCGCCGGAAACGACACCGCTCGAAAGCCCCTCGGCGCCGAGCACCGCCGGGATGCCGAGCGACCGTGCCATGATCGCCGTATGCCCCTGTGCGCCGCCGGTCAGGGTCGCGAATCCGGCGACCTGTTCGGGACGCATCAAAGCCGTATCGGCCGGTGTGATTTCGTCCGCAATGATGATGCTGCCCGCCGGCAATTTGCCGAAAGCGCGATACCGCTGGCCGGTCAGGGCCCGGATCAGACGCCCGGCGACGTCGCGGATATCCTGGATCCGGGCCGCCAGATACGGGTCGTCGATGGCCTCGAATCGGGCGCGGATGGCCGCTGTCTCAGCCTGGACGGCAGCCTCGGCATTCAGACCCTCGTCCCGTATCCGGTGCTCGACGCCCCGGATGAGCCGCGATCCCTTGAGCATGCTCAAATGCGCATCCATAAGATGGCCGACGTCGCGCCCACCTTCGCCGGGAATCGATTCCGTGCGCACCCGGATATTCTCGATCTGGCCGACTGCCGTCGTCACCGCCTCCTCGAACCGGACGCACTCCGCCCCCCGATCTTCTTCCGGCAGGTGATAGCGGGGCAGGTCGCCCAATCCCGTTTCGACCAGATGCGCCGGGCCAATGGCAATACCCGGCGACACGCCGGTGCCGGCATAGATCGTCCCGTATGGGGTCGGGTTCGGGTCATCGCTCATGAGCGGCCTCTTGCGGATCGGCGGTGGCTGCGTACGGCAGCGGATGGTAGCTCTGTGCCAGGGATCGAATTTCGGGGATCAGTTCTCGTCGAATCCGCGTTCGACCAGTTCGACCAGCCTTTCGACCGCTTCGGCGGCTCCGTCGCCGGCGCCCTCGATCTCGATCTCGCAACCCGGGCCGGCCGCCAGCATCATCAGCCCCATGATGCTTCCGCCGCCGACCGATTGACCGCATCGGCTGACGGTAACATCGGCGGAGAACTGGGCAGCCGTCTTGACGAATTTGGCGGCGGCCCGGGCATGCAGACCCCGCTGGTTGCATACCGTAACGGTGCGGACGACCCTTGCGACCTTCAAGCTCTCGACCTTTCCAGCCGTCATGCGTCCCTCTCCGCCAGGAGCGCCGATGCGACATTGATGTATTTCTGCCCCGCCTCGCGCGCCTTCATGACGGCGTCGGCCATCGTCTCTGTGCCGCGAACGCTGGCCAACTTGATCAGCATCGGCAGATTGATACCGGCTATAACCTCGATATTGCCCCGCTCCATCGTCGAGATGGCCAGATTGCTGGGCGTCCCGCCGAACATATCGGTCAGCAGCACGACACCGCGCCCTTCATCCACCTCGTCGATCCGTTGAAGGATCTCCGCACGGCGGGCTTCCATATCGTCGTCGGGACCGATGCAGATCGCGGCCATGCCGGTCTGCTCTCCCACGACGTGCTCCAGGGCTGCGATGAATTCCGAGGCCAGGCGGCCGTGAGTGACCAGCACCATGCCGATCCTGCCCGCCGCATTCTTTCCACCGCTCATATTTCGCCCCATCTCGCTGTCGTTTGTGCGCCGCGCCGTCATGTTGTGTCACCGTGTCAGATCCCGCGCGGAATGTCCGAATTCGGAGGATTTCCCGGCGTGGGCGTACCATCGGGGCCGGAGACCATCGGCATATCCCGATGCACGACCGTCGTGCGGTACCCACTATCCTCGAACCATGACCCGAGCCGCCCTGCGACGACCACCGACCGGTGTTTGCCACCTGTACAGCCGATGGCGATCGTCAGATAGCTCTTTCCCTCCCGATTGTACCGGGGCAGCAGCGGCCCCAACATCGCCGTCAGACCGTCGAAAAACGCCGTGAAGTCCTTGTCCGCCTCGACGCGCGCCGCCACACGCGGATCGGTGCCGGTCAACGGCCGCAGATCCGGATCCCAATGGGGATTGTCCATGAACCGGACATCGAACACGAGATCGGCTTCGCGCGGAAGCCCCTTGGTGAAGGCAAAACTGGTGACCGTGACGACCACCGAGGGACCCTCGGCAACGGCCAGTGCCTCGCCAACATAGCGACGCAAGTCATGGATCGTCATCAAGGACGTATCCACGTACAGGTCCGCATGTTCGCGTACAGGTCCGACGAGAGCTTCCTCCAGGACCAGCCCGTCGGCAACGGGCCGATCCTTGGCCAGCGGGTGCCGGCGGCGTGTTTCTGTGTACCGTTGCAGCAGCTTTTCACGGTCGCAATCGACGAACACCATCCGCACATCGAGGGCCGGATCGGCCCTGAGCGCCGCCACGGCCGCGCCCAGCGCCCGTGCGGTAAAGCCGCGCGTCCGGCCATCGATCGTCAGCGCCACTGGTCCCGGATCCGTGCCCAGCCCGGGCACCGTGGGGACATCGCGAAGCGACAGGAACGGCCCGACCAGCCCGATCGGCAGGTTATCAACCGTCTCGTGACCCAGATCCTCCAGAGCCTTCAGCACCGTCGACATGCCCGCACCGGACAGTCCCGTTACCACCACCACCCGGCGCCGGCGCTCATCAGCGGCCCGATCAACCATCGCGATCCTCATTATCTTCCGGACCGGATTCTGGCCGAGATTCCGGCCCGGGCCCCACGCCAACGCCGCATTCGGTTCCGTCTGCGGATCGGTCCCGCTCATTATCCGGCGCCGGCCCCGATTCCGCCGCCGGCTTCGGCACAAGCGTCTTTACACTATTCAGGGTGCCGTATGCCAATACTCGGCGCACCGCCCAGCGCACCCGCGCCGCCGCCGATGCCTTCGAGGCATCCACCAGCAGACAGGGTATGTCGACGCCATTGAGATGCTGGCTCGTGATCGGCGCCATCCGTTCGATATCGTCAGCGTTCGTCAGGCACACGAGCAGACGGATATCGGCCTCGCCCAGGAACGGAACGGTCATGACACCAAGACCCCTGATCTCCAGCAGGCCCGCCAGCAAGGGCGGCGGCGCGGCGGTTGCCAGGCCATCGCGGGCGGTTATGATTACGCGATCGTCGGCGACCAGCGTACCGCCGCCGTCGATGAGGCGCACGGCCAGATCGGATTTCCCCGACCCGGACGGACCGAGCAACAGGCAACCCGACAAGCGGTCGCCGAAAACGGAAACGCAGGTCGCATGCATGGTATCCATCGTGACGAACTTGGCCGCGCGCCTCCCCCCTGTCAATCAGCTGTCGCCGCTTTGCCCTGTCGGCCAGCCATTTGCCACGCTCACGCTTATCGGCCGGTTATCGGGCCGCCGGTATGTCCACCCGAAAGACGGCACCGATTCCGTCAGTCCGGTTGCGCGCGGTTATGCGGCCGTGATGGGCCTGCACGATCTGCTTGGAAATGTTGAGGCCGAGTCCCGAATGAGTGCCAAATTTCTCGCCGGCCGGCCGCTCGGTGTAGAAGCGGTCGAAAATGGTCTCGAATTTCCCTTCGGGGATGCCGGGACCATCGTCGGTGACCGTTACCACCACCATGTCGTCTTCGCGCCAGCTTCTCAGCACCACACGGCCATCAGGCGGCGAGAACGACACCGCGTTGGCGACGAGATTGCGCAGGACCTGAACCAGGCGGTCGCGCAGCCCGAGAACGGTGAGGTCAACGGACTGATCGGCCCGCACATCCAGCGCAACATCCTCGCTCGTCTCGCGATACATGCCATCGAGCATGTCGAGCAACTCGGCCATGTCCACGATCTCGGCTTCGGCGCGCGACAATTCGGCGTCGAGCCGTGAGGCATTGGAAATGTCGGTGATCAGGCGGTCCAGACGCTGAACGTCCTCCTCGATGATGGTCATCAGACGCTTCAGCTTTTCGGGATCCTGAATCCGCGTCGTCGTCTCCACCGCCGACCGCAGCGATGAAAGCGGATTCTTGATTTCGTGGGACACATCCGCCGCAAAGCTTTCGATCGCGTCCATCCGCGCCCAGAGCGCAGCCGTCATGTCGCGGAGCGAGCCGGAAAGCTCGCCGATCTCGTCCCGCCTGCGGGTGAAATCCGGAATGACCTGCTGACGGCCATGCCCTCGACGAACAAGATCGGCGCCGGCAGCCAGACGGCGGATCGGGACTGTGATCGAGGCGGCGAGATAGATCGAGAGCAGGATCGTTACACCGAGCGAGACCCCGAAAACTTTCAGGATGTTCTCGCGCAGCGACTGGATGGTCCGGTCGACACGCGTCGTATCTCTTGTCAGCATCACGACACCCAGCACGGCCCGAAGCTGCTGGACCGGTACCGCGACGCCGACCTTTTGCCCGCCATGATCGAGCGACCACACCTGCTGGCCCAGACTGCCATCAAGGGCACGCTGAACGGGCGGATATTGCGCCGCATCGGTAAACGGCAGTTCCTCGTAAACCGGCCAGCGTTTGCGTTCGGGAAAGGCACCGACGACGACACCGTAGAGCGTGTCGAAGGCGGCGCGGAGCCAGCCGTCGCTGCCGACCTCAGGCAGCGGCTCGACTTCGACCAGACCGCCGCCCCCAACAAGAAGTCGGCTGTCGCCGATCAGTGTGCCGTCCGGATCGAACAGGCGCGTGCGGGTGTCGGTCGCTTCATAGAACCGGCGCACCATCTGCCGGCCAAGTTCCGGATCGAGACCGGCCGGATCACTCAAGCGGTCAACGATCGCGCCTTCAGCAACCAGTCCCGCAAAGATCTGCGCTTCGGTGCGCAGCGACTCCAACTCGTCCTGAATCAGTTCTTCTTCATATTGGCCAAGATACAATATCCCCGAGACAAGTATGACCAGTGCCAGGATGTTGACCGCCAGCACCCGTGCCGTCAGCTTTGATACGGATATCAGCCGCCGCCGCGGATAATCGCGCGGCCCGGCCCAGTCATCGCCTGCCGCAGTGTCGTCCGGCCGCTCTCCGGCGGCCGAGGTCGGCGCATCCCGGCCGCGACCGCCCATCCGATCGGTCGAGGCAACCCCGGTGGACGAGGGATCCTCCGGTGTTCCGGTCCCGGCATTCAAGCGGCGCCGGAGAAAGACGCCGATACGCCGCCTCCAGGTTTCCTGTTCGGCGGTCGTCGCCGCATGTCGGCTTTCAGCGGACCCGTCAGCCATTGTCGTGATCCTCGGCGGCCGTGATCCCCGCGATCGTCATCCGCAGGACTGTGACGCTGGCACGAATGGCGGCTGCGCCACATCGCCGATACAGGATACTCCCCGCCCGGGCGCTATCCAAAGCGTTCCCCTGGATTCGCTATTCGTCCTTATACCGATACCCGACGCCGTAGAGCGTTTCGATCTGATTGAAATCGTCGTCAACTGCTTTGAACTTCTTGCGAATCCGCTTGATGTGGCTGTCGATGGTCCGGTCATCGACGTAAATGTGCTCGCCGTAAGCCGCATCCATCAGTTGATCCCGGCTTTTCACATGGCCCGGCCTGACCGCCAGGGCATTGACAAGCAGAAACTCGGTCACCGTCAGGTCGATCGCGCCGCCCTTCCAGAGGCATGCATGCCGATTGCTGTCCAGCGTCAGATTGCCGCGCACGATGATCGCATCCGGGTCGCCCCCTTCCGCGGCCGCGCCAAGCTCGCGGCGGCGCAGCAGCGCGCGAATCCGCTCGATCAGCAGACGCTGCGAGAACGGCTTTTTGATATAGTCGTCGGCCCCCATCCGCAGCCCGAGCACTTCGTCGATCTCGTCATCCTTCGAGGTCAGAAAGATGATCGGCATGTTCGACGATTGCCGGAGGCGCTTCAGCAGTTCCATTCCGTCCATACGCGGCATCTTGATGTCGAGCACGGCCAGATCGACGGGCCGCGCTGTCAGACCGCGATGCGCCTCGTCGCCATCGGCATAGGTTCGGACATCGAATCCCTCCGCTTCGAGAGCGATCGAGACCGACGTCAGAATATTTCTGTCGTCGTCCACCAGGGCAATCGTTTGGGACAATTTTCTTCTTCCTCCGTCCGGTGGCCAGTTATCGACGTGACGGCGATCGTCAGCATATAACATATTGTTATCGTCGGCGGTACTTCCAGAGCAAAGGCCAAAGCAATGGACGGACGTGCCCGGTCCCCTTTCGCCTGCGGGCGACAGGTCCGGACGACACGGCTATTTCAGCGATCGAAAACGGCTGGTCGCTTCCACCAGGGCGGATCGGATGCCCGGCTCCATGGCCGAATGGCCGGCGTCATTGACGACCACATAGCGCGCCTGGGGCCATTCCCGATGCAGCCGATCCGCGGTCTCGATGGGGCACACGATGTCGTAGCGGCCCTGCACGATCGCGGTTGGTATGTGCCGTATCCGGTCCAGACGGTCCAGCAACCGGTTTTCAGGCTCGAACATATTGTTGCGGAAATAATGCGCTTCGAGCCGGGCGAGGCCGACGGCATGATCGTCACTGCCGGCCAGCGCCATGGTGTCGGGACTCGGCATTAGGGTCGAACAGGCGCCTTCGTACAGGCTCCAGGCACGCGCCGCGGGAATATGGATCGAGGGATCGGGGGACGTCAGCCGCCGATAATAGGATTCCAGCAGCGTATCCTGCTCGTCCTGCGGCAGATGCGCGACGAACCGATGCCACGCTTCGGGGAAGATCTTGCGCATGCCATACAGGAACCAGTCGATCTCGTACTGGCGCATCAGGAATATCCCGCGCACGACCAGCGATACTACGCGGTCGGGATGGCTCTGGGCATAGGCCAGAGCAAGCGTACTGCCCCACGAGCCACCGAAAACGTGCCATCGGTCGATGCCACGGTGCAGCCGAAGCCGCTCCATATCGGCAATCAGATGATCGGTGGTATTGTCGCGGGTTTCCCCCAGCGGCCGGGAACGCCCGGCACCGCGCTGGTCGAAGATCACGATGCGATAGCTGGCCGGATCAAAGAACCGGCGATGGACCGGGGACGCACCGGCACCGGGCCCACCGTGAAGAAACACGACCGGGGTCCCCTCGGGGTTGCCGCTCTCCTCCCAATAGACACTGTGCAGGCCGTCGACCTGTAGATAACCGGTGGCATAAGGGTCGACCGGCGGAAAGATCACATCACGGGGCATCGACGTTCCGGCATTTGCAATAGGAAGTTCAAGACGGTAAATGGTTACGCCAGCGACGGAGACCAGATATTCTGTCTCTGTGCCGCTCGCGTGCCATTGCCAGGACAGGTTTAGTCGCCCCCGATGCAGCGCTTCAACATCCGTGTTCCCATTTCTGCGCGAATTCGGCAATTGATTCCTGCTGCCGCATGGCTCCGGGTCTTCGCCGTACTGGCGGCCGCAGTTGTTGTCTCACCGGCGGCAGCCCAGATTCCGGACGACCTGTCGGCCGCAGGCACGGCCGAGGTCACGGAGGTCATCGACGGTGACACCGTCGTCCTGGACGACGGCAGCGAGGTCCGCCTGGTCGGTTTGCAAGCCCCGAAACTGCCGCTCGGCCGGCGTGGATTCCAGTCCTGGCCGCTGGCCGGAGACTCGCGGGACGCGCTGGCCCGGTTGGTGCTGGACGAATCGGTAATGCTGGCCTATGGCGGGCGGCGCACCGACCGCCATGGTCGCGCTCTGGCCCATCTGATCCGGGATCGCGACCATCTCTGGATCCAAGGCGCCATGCTCGAAGCCGGCATGGCGCGCGTCTACAGCTTTGCCGACAACCGGGCGGCGGTTCCAACAATGCTGGACAAGGAACGTCTGGCCCGCGGTGGACGGCGCGGTATCTGGGCGCTGGACCATTACGCCGTGCGCACCCCGGATCAGGCCAGCGAAGAAATCGACAGCTTCCAGGTGGTCGAGGGTGTCGTCGTCGCCGTGCGACGGCTGGGCAACGGCCGGATCTTCCTGAATTTCGGCCGGGACTGGCGGACCACGCTGTCCGCCACCATAGCCCCCGATGCCGTTGCACTGTTCGACGCGGCCGACGTCGATCTGCGCGCCGTCGAAGGACGTCCGGTCCGCCTGCGGGGATGGATTTACCACCACAACGGTCCCTCCATCGACCTTACCCATCCCGAACAACTGGAATTCCCGATTACGCCGGAGTGGCGGCCTTGACATGAGATGGCGCCGTAAAAGAAACTCAAGCGGCCATGAGGGAACAAAACAAATACACCGAGCCGGGTGCCCAGCGGGATAACTGCCGCGAGGCAAGCGCCGTTCCGGACGGCCGCCCCGCAACGACCACCGCGTTGACCCGCGGCATCCGCCGATATCTCGTTGCCTGCGGCGGCGCGACGGTGACCGAGCTGCGCCTGGCGTCCGGGCGCCGGGCCGACATCGCCTGCATAGACGCCCGGGGGATCGTGACGATTGTCGAGATCAAGAGCGGCCCGGAAGACCTGAAGGCCGATTCGAAATGGCAGACCTATCTGGACTATTGTGACCGGTTCTATTTCGGTGTTTCACCATCCTTTCCGTTAACACTGTTGCCCGAGGAAGCCGGCATAATTCTTGGTGACGCTTATGAAGCGGTCGTGCATCGCGACTGCACCCCATCGCCGCTGGCGCCAGCGCGCCGCAAGGCGATGATGATACGATTCGCTCAAACCGCCGCGACCCGGCTGATGCGCGTCGAGGACCCGACGGATCCGACGACCGGTTCGCTCGCCGACGCGATACCAAGCATCCCGTCACGGTTGTAAATTAACCATTCACTGAGACTTAACTTTTCTGTGGTTCGCTGTCGGGGTTGCGTGGCGCCTCACGATCGTCTCCCTCTTGTCGAACCAACTCGCGTCCATGGCGGGCACGACCTGCAGGACGGCGAGACGCCGCAGACGGAAACGGCTCGACGGAACAATTGCCGATAGCGGCCCGGTAAAAAGGGGCGGATCGGTTCTATGATATTCGAATCCGCCAACAGGAAATCTTCATGGCAACAAGAAACAGGGATAGCATTCGCCGTGACATGGCGGACCAGCCTCGTGCCAGCGCGGAATACGCTTTGCTCGATTATGCCGAGCGTCTGGAAAGATTCACCGCCGGGCGAATGGCGGTCCATATTCATCTTTCTCGTCTGCAATCCTATAACCGCCGCGAACATCACACGCGGGTTGCCACGACAACATTCGAGGACACGATCAAATCCTTCGACGGGCAGTTGTTCCAACTCTCGAACAAGGATCTCGTGTTCGTCTGCAAAGGCGGCTATGTCGGCGACCTGGATCAGGCGGTGTTGAGACTGCGTTATCTGTTCAGCGAAGACCCCCTTACGCAGTACAAGGACGACGATACCGATGCCGGTTTCTGCACCTGGTACCGGCTGGAGAGCGACTACGAACGGTTTCTGGAGAGCGTTCGGCGACTCTATGAGACGAGCGAGCGCGAAAAGCGCGAGGCCGAGCGCGTCAATGCCACGATGAGCAGCCGGGGGGCCGAACCGCCCCGCAAGCCGCTGACACCGCAGATGCTCGGCAGCCTCGTCAGCGCCCTGGAAAAGGCGGATCTGTCGTCGATGATCCGCATGCAACCAATTTGCGCGCTGGCGGGCGATCAGGACCCCGAGCCGGTGTTCAGTGAGAAATTCGTCTCGATCGGCGAGTTGGAAAAAACCGCGCTGGACAATGTTTCGATAGCGGCCGATCCGTGGCTGTTCAAACACCTGACCTATACTCTCGACAAGCGCATGATGCGCCAGATCGAAAGCGACCAGGGAAGCGACAAGCAGCCGTTCAGCCTCAACCTGAATGTCGGTACGATCCTGTCCGAAGAGTTCGAACGATTCGACAAGGGCGTCGGCATCGGACTCAAGGGCCGGCTCGTCATCGAGCTCCAGAAGATGGACATTTTTTCGGATATGGGCGCCTATATGTTCGCCCGCGACTACCTCCACGAGAAGGGGTACAAGGTGTGCCTGGATGCCATGACACATCTGACGCTGCCTTTCGTCGACCGCGAGCGTCTGGGCCTGGACCTTGTCAAGATTTTCTGGAGCCCCGAATTGCTGACGCCGGGGCGCGAGAAGCTGCTGGACGACCTCGAAACACATGTCCAGAAGGCCGGCCGCGCGCGAATCATCATGGCCCGCTGTGATGACAGAAACGCGATCGAGATGGGGCGGCGCCTTGGCATCAGCCTGTTTCAGGGCTACCACATCGACAAGCTGCTGGCGAAGCGCCGCGCGCCGGGCGCCGCCATGGGGTCGGTCGGACCCAAGAAAGCAGCCATGCGCCGACGATAAGCCGGAGGCCGCAACGAGCTCTAGGTTCGGGACGCTTTTGCCGGCCGCTGGCCGATCGGCTTTTCCATGAACAGCCGCTGATCTGGGTCCAGCCCGCCGGCGGCTTCGCTCGACGGAATTTCCCTGAGCGGCGGCTCGGTGTAGGGCGCCCTGTCCTCGGCACCCGGCTCCGCCGGCCGGAACCCGAGTCTGGCGTAATAGGGCGCGTTCCACGGTACATCTCTGAATGTGCGCAGCACCATCACGGCGGCACCGGCCGAAAGCGCCCGTTCCGCTGTCCTTTCGATGATCCACGCGCCCAGGCGGCGACCCGAGTATTCGGGCACGACTGACAGCTCGGCCAGATAACAGGTCTGTCCGCAGATTTCGTAAAAGGCGAAGCCCGCTATCCCGCCCCTCGGCGGAACCGCGATCAGCGCCGTACCCGCCTCGATATAGCGTTGTACGATTGCGGGAGGCGTCACGCCGGCTTCGGCCAGCCATGCCATCCCGATTGACCGGAATCGTTGGGCAGCCGCGTCTTCCGCGGCGCGCAGGGGTTGGATATCATGCCGCCCGGCGGGCCGGATCGCAAAGGACTGGAGACCACGCATCATGAATAGCCATGCCTATGAAACCACCATCGACTGGACCGGCAATCGCGGCCCGGGAACGCGCGACTACCGCTCTTACGACCGATCGTACAGCGTCGCAGCACCCGGAAAGGAGACTTTTGCCGGATCGGCCGACCCGGCCTTTCTGGGGGCCGCCGATCTCTACAATCCGGAGGAACTGCTCGTGGCTGCCGTGTCGGCCTGCCATATGCTGTGGTACCTGCATCTATGCGCGGTAAACAAGGTCGTTGTGATCGCCTATCGCGATCGGGCAACCGCCACCATGACCCTCGGGGCCGACGGTATCGGAGCGATCGACGCCGCCACCCTGAACCCAATGGTAACCATAGGTTCGGGCGACGCAGGCATGGCCCGACGACTGCATGACGAAGCACATACCAAATGCTTTATCGCCCGGTCGGTAAAATTCCCGATCGAGTGCCGGCCAACCATCCTGACGGACGCCTGACCCCCCCGGATCAGGCCCCGGATCAGGCCCGCGGCGCGTGCTTGTTAAGGATCCGCTGCAGCGTGCGGCGGTGCATCCTCAGCCTGCGTGCAGTTTCCGACACATTGCGGTCGCACTGCTCGAAGACGCGCTGAATATGCTCCCACCGGACCCGGTCGGCCGACATCGGATTTTCCGGCGGTGGCGGCAGACCCTCTTCGCCGCCACCCAGCAAAGCCGCTTCGACCTGATCGGCGTCGGCCGGCTTGGCCAGATAGTCGACGGCCCCGGCTTTAACGGCCGAAACGGCAGTCGCGATGTTGCCATATCCGGTCAGCACGACGATCTTGCATTGCGGCCGCATCTCGCGGAGCAACGGCACGGTTTCCAGGCCATTGCCGTCGCCGACGCGCAGATCCAGGACCGCATAGGCCGGCGCCACCTGCCGCGCAAGCTCAAGCGCCTCCTCTTTGGACTGGGCCGAGACGACATCGAACCCCCGTTTTTCCATGGCACGGGCGAGGCGATTTCGAAACGCCGCATCGTCATCGAGGATCAGCAGGCTGCGCTCCGCATTACGAGGCGGCAGCGGCTTTGCTTCTTCGTTCACTACCATATCGACGGTCATTTATGTTCACTCCGTGGAGATGTTCGATCCCCCGATTTCCAAGATAGGACGGTCCCACGTAACGGCAACCATGGCACCGTTATCGCCGCCCCCTGCGTCCCGGGCGTTCAGAAATGCGAGCCGCCCGCCGCTGTTTTCCAGCAGCGTCCTGGCGATGAATATGCCGAGCCCCAAGCCACCACCGCCGCCGTTGCGGGCACGGCCCCTATCAGAGATATAGGGTTCCCCGAGCTTGCCGATAAGGGGCGCCGGAAATCCGGGACCGTCGTCACGGATAACCAGCCGCACTTCGCGCGGACTCCATTCGGCGTGGACGACGACCCTGGACCGTGCGAACTGAATGGCGTTCTCCAGCAGATTTCCCAGGCCGTGCATCAGGGCCGGCGTCCGGCGCACCGATGCCGGCTCTGCCCCGTCCCGCCCGAACTCCTCGACATTCAACGAAATTCCGGGCCGGAGATGCGGGGCCGCAGCCGCTTCCACCAGAGCGGACAGGCTCAGCCGCTCGAACGGGTCGTCGTCCGTGTGCCTCGTGGCATCGGGGGCTTCGGGGCGTTGCGCCAGCTTGGCCAGAATATCCCGGCAGCGTTTGGCTTCCGACTGCAATAGCCGGGCGTCATCGGCCGCCGGACTGCCGGCCGGCAGATCGTCGACCAGTTCCCGCGCCACCACCGCGATGGTTCCCAGGGGCGTGCCAAGCTCGTGGGCCGCGGCCGCGGCAAGCGCGCCGAGCGAGGAAACCCGCTGCTCCCGCGACAGGGCGAGTTCGGTCGCCTTCAGCGCCGCTTCCATACGGCGGCTATCATCGGCGACATGCCAGACATAGGCGGCGATGAACAGGGCCGACACCGTCAGCGCCAGCCAGAGGCCCAGCTTGTAGATGCCGGCCGCATCTCCACCCAGCGATCCCACGGGGAAGGAACCCACGGGCAGCGACCCCACGGCCAGCGGTCCGGGCAAGGGATAGTGCCACGCGAACATTACCAGGATGCAGCAGACGGTAAGCCCGGACAGGGCAAGCGTGGCCCGCCGCGAAAAGATCGTCGCCGAAACGGTCAGCGGCGCCAGGATCATGATGGCGAACGGGTTCAGGATGCCGCCCGTCAAGGTCAGCAGAACCGTAAGCTGGATAATGTCGAACGCGATATACAGCGCGGCATCGCGTTCGGCGAGGCGGAACGGCGCCCGCCCCTGTATCGTCGCCGCGACGTTCAAAAGCACCGATACGGCGATGACGGCAAGGGCGGCAGCCAGCGGGACCGCATAGCCGATCCCGAAATGGACAATCAGAACGGTGACGAGTTGTCCGGCGATCGCGATCCAGCGAATTGCGATCAGCGTTCGCAAACTGATACGGTTCGGGGCCAATAGCGCCGGAAAGTTGCTCTTCCCCGGCTCTGTTTCGCTCTCCCGCGCGATGCCCGCCGCCTGATCCCCCGTCGCCTGATCCCCCGTCGCCTGATCCCTCGTCGTCATCGCATTCTTCACTTCCCCGTGGCATCGCTTGCAACCGCCAGGTGGCGGCGGTGGTCAGCCGTCCTTGCCGCTGACCCCGGCCTCGGCAAACGTTGCCATACCGGAATGACAGGCCACGGCGGCCCGCACGATCTGCAGGGCAAGGGCTGCGCCAGAGGCTTCGCCCAACCGCATGTCGAGAGACAACAGCGCCTCGCGACCGATCCGGTCGAGCAATTTCCGATGTCCCGGTTCGGCCGACACATGGGCGACCAGACAGTGGTCGAGCGTCTTGGGATCCATCGCCCACAGCACCGCCGCTGCCGCCGTGCAGGCGAACCCGTCCAGCAGAACCGGCACCCGCGCCATGCGCGCCGCCACGATCGCGCCAACGATCGCCGACAATTCGAAACCGCCGAGACAGCGCATCACATTCAAAGGCTCGTCCATGGCAGCATCGTTCGCAGCGAGTCCGTCCCGCACCGCTGCCGCCTTTACCGACAAACCTTCACCGTCGACGCCGGTTCCAGGCCCGACCCAATCTTCCGGATCGCCGCCGAACAGCCGCGTGCAGATCGCCGAGGCCGAGGTCGTATTGCCGATGCCCATTTCACCCAGGCACAGGATGCTGATGCCCTGCTCGACCGCCATCATCCCATAGGCCATGGCCTGGGCGCAGGCCTCTTCCGACATCGCCGGGCCCTGCGTGAAATCGGCCGTCGGATTGTCCAGATCCATTTCGTAGACGCGCAGATCGCTGTCGGCCAGGTGGCAAAGCTGATTGACCGCCGCACCGCCGTTCTGAAAGTTCGCGACCATCTGTCTGGTCACACCGACCGGAAACGCCGACACCGGGCGCGCCGCGGCGACGCCGTGATTGGCAGCAAAGACGGCCACGCGCGGGTGGCGCATTTCCGGCGGATGGCGGTTCTGCCAGGACGCCACCCAATGCGCGACATGCTCCAGCTGACCCAGCGCGCCGGGCGGCTTGGTCAACTGCCGCTCGCGTTCCATGCAGGCCGTCCCGGCCTCGAGGTCCGGGCCCGGCATACCCCGGATCAGGTCGCGAATTTCGTCGAAGCCGACGGTGCTGTTCGTTTCGGTCATGGACAGGATCCGGATCAATGGTGTTAAGCAGGGGTGATACGCAGCCTTCTGTCTGCCACGAAGCCGAACAACCGTCAAAGGCCGCCATGACGCCACCGGGCCCAGAAGACAGAACCGCCGGACCTCGCGCCAATCCCAGGGCCATCGCCGCCATGGCGTTGCTGGAATTGCGCGCCGCCATGCTCTTTCTGACGCGGCTGCCCGTGGGCTGGTCGGGGGACTTCCCGGACACCATGCAACGCCGGTCGCAGGCCTGGTTCCCGCTGGTCGGGGCGCTGGTCGGCATCGTCGGCGGCATCGTCCTGGCCGCCGCGTGGTGGCTTTCGCTGCCGCCAATCATGGCGGCGCTGTTTGCCGTCGCGGCCCAGATGCTGCTGACCGGCGCGCTGCACGAAGATGGCCTGGCCGATGTCGCCGACGGTTTCGGCGGCGGGGCAACGCGCGAGCGCAAGTTGGCGATCATGCGCGACAGTCAGGTCGGCAGCTATGGCGTGCTGGCCCTGATCCTGTCAGTGGGCCTGCGCACGACGGCCATCGCCGTGCTGGTCGCCCCGCCGCACGGGCTTGCAACGGCCTTCACTGCCCTGATCATCGCCGGCGCGGCGTCGCGAGCGGCCATTCTGCCGATTGCCGCCCTGCTGCCACCGGCCCGGCGCGACGGCGTCGCCGCCACATCGGGCGGACCGACCCCGACCCGGCTCGCCGCGGCGCTGGGCGCGACGGCGCTGCTCGCCCTGATTGCCCTCGGCCCCGGAGCGGCACTGACGGCCTTGACCGCCGCCGCCGCCGCCGTCATCGTGCTCGCTCTGATAGCACGCCATCAGGTCAGGGGATACACCGGCGACGTGTTCGGCGCGGTGCAGCAGGTTGCCGAAATCGCGGCCCTCACCGCCCTTATCGCCGCCGCAGCGGTATAGACCAGCAGAAAGGGACACCGTCATGAGCCTGGAGATCTGGGTCGTTTACGCGTTCGCCGCCCTGGCACTGTCGGTGACTCCGGGCCCCAACGGCCTGCTGTGCCTGAACCACGCCGTGCGTTTCGGCTTTCGCCGCACCGTCTTCACCGCGCTCGGCAGCATCGTCGGCATGACAATACTCATCGGCGCGTCAATGGCCGGCCTCGGCGCCCTGATGCTGACCTCGGAAATGCTGTTCTCGGTCGTCAAATGGATCGGCGCGGCCTATCTGATCGCGCTGGGCCTGCGCATGTGGTTTGCCCCCGCTGCCACGGTGACGGTGCGCGAGGCGACGGGCCTCGACGTCATCTCCCGGCGCCGGGCCGGATTCCAGGGTGCCATGGTGGCGCTGTCGAACCCCAAGGCGCTGCTGTTCTTCGCGACGTTCCTGCCCCAGTTCATGCAGCCCGGCGTCTCGCTCTGGCTGCAATTCGCCATCTTCGCCGGCACCTTCGCGGCGATCGAGTTCGCCTATGAGCTGATGCTGGCCGGCGCCGGACGCCAGGTGGCCGGCTGGATCGCCCGCCATGGCCGCGTCTTCAACCGCGTCACCGGCGGCGCCTTCATGGGCGTAGGCGGCACGATCCTGTTCTCGGAGCGGTAGAACCCTGACAACTCATTCCTTTCCGGGGCGAGTCCGTGCGTCTTTCCCCCGCGATCATCTTGTGACTTGAGTAGATCACAGGAAAATTTGCAACCTGTGAACGATTATATGCAACGTAATTATTCTTGTAGTTGTTTTTAGTGCTTTGCTCGGGCAGGGTCGGGTATCACCGCACATAGCTGTTGCAAAAGTGAGCCAATGCCAGACTTGCACCACTGCCCTGTACCCGCGACGAATCCGGAATTCGTCGTGCAAAGCTTCGTCGACATCCTTTACGACTATCGCTCGTTCCTCGGAGGCGGACCGATTGGATCACCTCCCATATCGATGGAGGGCGATGTCTGCATCATCGGGGCTGGGCCTTCCGGCTTGTGCGCGGGCTACGAATTGCTGAGAGTCGGACTTGTACCAACGATCCTCGAGGCAAACGACAGGGTGGGCGGACGCAATTGGAGCCGTCCCTTTACGAATCACGATGGTAGGCCAGTATCAGCATTCGCCGAAATGGGGGCGATGCGCTTTCCGGCCTCCAGCCACCTTTTGTGGCACTATGTGACCAACACATTCGGACTTGGAGCGATGGACGACTTCCCGGATCCGGGCACCGTCGAAACGATGCTGTGGGTACAAGGTAAAAAAATTCCCTGGCCTGCCGGCAATCACGATACACCACCGCCTCCTTTCGACAAGATCGCCAGAGACTGGGACAATTTTATTACGAACCTTACCAGTCGCCTCATGACTGCTTGGGCTGCAAGCGATCTGGCGGGCATCGTCTCGGCCTGGCAACGACTAATCGATCAATATTCCCATGTATCATTTTACGAGGCACTGGTTCAGGGCATTCCCCAATGGGACGAGGACGACCTATATCTATTCGGAGCACTGGGGATCGGCTCTGGTGGCTTCGGCTGCTTTTACAGTATAGGCTTTCTCGAAATTCTGCGCATTGTGGTCAACCAGCTCGAAGTAGATCAACGTGGTATCGTCGAGGGTATATCGGCGCTCGATGAGGGCTTCTACCGCCATAACGTGTCACTTGCCGGTTCACTCGCTTCTCTAGAAAGCTTGAATGCCGTGAAATTCAATGCGCGCGTCGTCTCTATCTCACGCGACTCTAACGACGGTCGGTATCATGTCACCTGGGAAACGGGGGGTAAAACTACAACCGAAAGTTTCCATACCGTCATTGTCGCGACAACGACACAGTCGATGCAAATGATGGGACTTGGCATAGGTGACGTGCCGGACGAAACACTGCTTGCCGATCCAGCAGAGAATGCTGGCATTCGCGGACTGCACATGACAAAGTCGTCTAAGTTGTTCATTCGGACCGCGACCAAGTTCTGGAAGCACGCAAACCTGCCCCAGAACATCCAAACTGACCAACTGCCACGCGGGGTCTATTGCCTGGATTACCCGCAAACCGACAACGGCGTGGTATTGGTGAGCTATACTTGGGAAGAGGACTCGCAGAAACTTCAGGCACTGGATGCGGCGAACCGATTCCGGATCCTGCGCAACCAGCTAGCGGTTGCCTTCCCAGAGTTCGCTACTGCGCTTGATCCCGTCAACGGCGAAATTCTGTCAATCGACTGGCAGGACGAACCGCACATGCACGGAGCGTTCAAACTCAACCTGCCAGGGCAGGAGGCGAACAATGATGCCTTGTTCTTTCAGTTCCAGCGTGCCGAATTTGGCCAACCAGCGCTGATCCTCGCTGGTGAGGGGATATCCTGGTCCGGCGGATGGGTCGAGGGCGCGTTGCAAACCGGACTGCAGGCGGCCTGCGCTGCTTTGAGGTCCGTTGGTGGACACGTAAGATCAGGCTCGCCGCTGGAAATGAAGCGGCATTTCACCTACCGACGCAAGAAGGGCGACGAATATCTCGTGGGTCGGACTCACTCCAGCTTCCGCCAATCTTCGCCGCAAGTGGCGCGCTAACAGGTTCGACTGCCGAGTGGCGACTGCACTGGACGCCCGACGGACTCCATCGAAGACCCGCAAAATCATCATGCGAGACGACTCGCTCGAAAGGGGATACTTGGCCCGACTCAGCCGGGGCCGAGCAGGTCGCGCATCTCTGTTGCCAGCATTTCTGCGGCCTGGCGCTGGCCGAGGCGGTCGGGCGTGAGGGCGAAGATGTCGAAGAAGATCGGCGATGCCAGCGCGACCACCTTCATATCGGCCAGTTCGGCGGCCGCCGCCGTGAACTCGTCGACGATGACGCAACGGCGCAGTTCGGCCGCCAGTTGCGGTATCGCCATCAGGGAATAGGCGGTAATCTGGTCGTCGACGCTGATGCCTTCCTTGACGAAGACGTCGTTCAGGATCCGGCCGATCGGCCCGCGCGAGGTCATCCGGATCCAGCCGGAATGGTCGGCCAGATCGCCGACGGTCACGGCGTCCTTTTCCGCCAGCGGCGATTCGACCGGCACCAGAACGACCAGCTTTCCCTGCCCGATCCGCGTCGTCACCAGATCCGGGCTGTCGATCGTGCCGGCGACCAGACCCAAATCGACCTGCCCGGCGCGAATCGCACGGATCTGCTGGGCGGCAGTGGCGATGTCGACATTCAGCCTGACATCCGGCATCGCCTGAAACATTCGGCTCAGCGCCCGCGGCAGATGGCGGTGTGACAGCAGCCCGATGCACATGATCGACAGCCGCGTGCCGGTGCCCTTGCGCAGCGCATTCACCGTCGCTTCCAGGCGGGCCACGCCGTCACCCAGGAACCGGCTTTCGGCATAGAGCGTATCGGCTTCGACCGTCGGCGTGATGCGGCCGTGATCCAGCGTGAACAGCGGAACGCCGAGCCCGGCCTCGAAATCGCGCAGATGCCGGCTGACGGTCGGCTGCGAAAGGCGCAGATAGCGGGCGGCCGCGCTGATCGCGTTGCGCTCGTAGACGGCGCAGAAGACCTGCAATCGCTGAAGGGTGATCGGGCGCATCGGAACCGCATTCGTCGGGTATCGAGCCCCTCCATAGCAAAACACTATGAAATACCCAAAAGTTTTCTATTCATGAATAGGGTTTCCGGCCCTTAGCCTTTCGGGGCCGATATGGAAAACGAAGAGGGGGCCGCGCGCCCCTCGGGGGACCCAGTACCTTGCCTACGATCGCGATACTCAGCTTTTTGGCGCTCGGCCTGCTTTCGGGCGCTGCGATCGCCTATATCATCGGCGCCTCGGCGGTCCTGACATTTGTCGTCGGCGGCAATTTCCAGTATCTGGCCGTCCTTCCGCAGCGGCTTTACAGCCAGCTCGACGTATTCGCCTTTCTCGCCATGCCGTTGTTCATCCTGGCCGGCGACCTGATGAACCGCGGCGGCCTCGCCCGCTCGCTGATCGATTTCTCGATGTCGCTGATGGGCCGTCTCAAGGGCGGTCTCGGGCACGTCAACATCATGACCAGCGTATTCTTCGCCGGCGTCAGCGGCTCGGCGGTTTCCGACGCCGCGGCACTGGGCAACGCCCTCGTTCCGGAAATGCAACGACGCGGCTACAAGCTCGATTATGCCGCAGCCATCACCGGGGCGTCGTCGATCATCGGCCCGATCATTCCGCCCAGTTCCATACTGATCTTCTATGGCGCGCTGATGGAAACGTCGGTGGCCGCCCTGTTCGCAGCCGGCATTCTGCCCGGCCTGCTGCTGGCGGGCGTCCTGATGGTCATGAACGCCTTCTATGCGTGGCGCGACGACCATCCCGGCGGCGCCGACATGGACGTGCCCCGGATTCTGCCGTCGTTTCTTCGCGCCATTCCCGCCCTGACCCTGCCGGTGATCATTCTGGGCGGCACGCTGTTCGGGTTCATGACCCCGGCCGAAGCCGCGGCGGTGGCCGTGGTCGCGGCACTGGCCATCGGCCTTATCCAGGGCGACCTGAACTATGCCCGGATCATGGAAAGCCTGACACGCACCGGCGTACTGCTGGGCGCCCTGTTCATCATTCTGTGCGCGATCTCGACGTTCAGCTATCTGGCGGCGCTGGAGCAATGGCCGCAGGCGATCGCCGCCCAGATCAACGAATGGGGCCTGTCGCCGCTGCAGTATCTGATGCTGATCAATCTGGTCTTTCTGGTCGCGGGCATGGCGATGGACGTCAAGGCGGCCGTCGCTCTGTTCGCCCCGATCTTCGTGCCGGTCGCCCTGTCCATGGGCCTCGACCCCGTCCATCTGGGCATCGTGATCTGCTTCAACATCACCGTGGGCCTGCTGTCTCCGCCGCTGGGCGGCGTCCTTCTGATCCTCGCGACCACCGTGAACATGAATTACTGGCGCCTGATCCGGGCGACCCTGCCCTTTCTGTTCGCCGAGATCGGCGTTCTCGCCCTGCTGACGTTCTTCCCGGCGATTACGCTCACCCTGCCGAGGGCCCTGGGACTGGTTTAGGGCCTGTTTACCACCACCGACCGGACAACCGGCAATGGAGGCATCCATGAGAGTATATTCCACGATTCTGGCCGCGACGGCCCTGGCGACCATCGCCTGGACCTCGGCCTCGGCTCAGGAAGTCAAGGTCGCCATGAACGGCGTCGACGATCCGGAGACGAATGCCGAAGCGGCCTTCGTTCAAGGCTTTGAGGACGCGCTGGAAGACTCGTCGTTCTCCGTCAGCGTCTTTCCGTCCGACACCATCGGCGGCGAAGACGAGCGCTTTGACCAGATCGCCCAGGGGCTTATCCACGTCAACCTGGCGACCGCATCGACCGCCTATGGCATGAGCCCGCTGGTTGCTGGCGTCGCGCTGCCGTTCATGTTCGAGAACAACGACGAGTTCGACGCGCTGATCAACGACACCGACCTGCTGGACGAGATGAACGAGCCGTTGAGCCCCAACGGCGTGCGGCTGGCCGGGTTCAACTATATCGGCACCAGCATCGGCATCCACAACGCCGAACGGGCGATCACGAAAATGTCCGACCTGGAAGGCCTGCGCTTTCGGGCGCTGAACGCCGAACAGCTCGCTTACCAGGAGGCGCTGGGCGCCAGCGGCACGATCGTCGCGTGGTCCGAAGTCGCCAACGCCATCCAGACCGGCATCGCCGACGGCTATTTCAACCCACCGAACTCGGCCATCCGCACCGGCCATACCGAATTCCTGGTGCACTTCACGCAAGCCAACATCGCGCCGTCGACCCGGTTGGTGCTGATCTCCGAAGACTGGTACCAGTCGCTGGGCGACGAGGAACAGGCCACGATCGACGAGGCCATCGAGGCCGGCATCGAGGCCAATCGCGCCTGGATCGCCGATTGGTCGGAGTCGGTGCGCCAGCGGCACGAGGAAGCCGGCGTCACGATCTCGGAACTGGAGCCCGGCGAGCGCGAGAAAATGGTCGAGGCCGCCAGCACGACCTGGGAAGACGTCATGGACCCTGAGCACCTGGACGCCTTCGTCAGCGCCCTGGACCAGGTCCGCAACTAACCGGCGGAGGCGGCTATGCACGGCTTCAGAAAAGCGATCCTGGCACTCAGCGGCGGTCTCGACCGGGTGATCAGCGGCTGCACGATCGTCTTTCTGGTCGTGCTCGTCGCCGTCGTCATGCTTCAGGTGGTGGCGCGATATGTGTTCGCGTCGCCACCGCCCTGGACCGAGGAAGCGGCCCGTTATGCAATGATCTGGGCGGGCCTTCTGGGCGCGACCATGTCGTTCAAACGGCGCTTCGACCCTGCCCTGTTCAAGGAGCCGGGCCAATCCGCCCTGTTGGCAACGGCGTCGCTGCTGATGCAGTCGGCCATCGTGCTGATCTATCTGCTGCCGATACTCTGGCACACGGTCTACGGACCCTATATGAACCCCACGCGCGGCTTCCTGTTGCGGCACAGCCGCATGATGGCCGACGCGCTGCCGTTTCCGACGATTCTGGTCGCGATCTCGGTGCCGATCATGATCGTGACGATCCTGATCCATCTGTCCGCCCGCTGGTGCGGGGACGACCGCCCCGCCGACGTCAGCGACCCGGAAATTTCCGGCCGTCAGGTACTCGACTGACGCCGCGACCGGCATTGCCGATGCTTTGACGCCTCTATCCATCAACCGACCGCTCGACGGAGAACCGCTTTGCGCGCCGATATTCTGTTTCGTGGTGCCCGCATCATCGATGGCACGGGTTCCGCCTCCTTTACCGGCGACGTCGCCGTGATCGATGACCGGATCGCCGCCGTCGGCCAGCTTGGCGACTGGACGGCCAACAAGGTCGAGGATTGCACCGGCCTGGCGCTCGCGCCCGGTTTCATCGATCCGCACGTCCACCACGATGAAGCCATGCTGACCGACCCGCTGCTGGCCTGCATGACCAGCCAGGGCGTGACCACCGTCATCAACGGCAATTGCGGATTCTCCATCGCGCCGCTGACCACCGCGCGCGATCTGCCGCCGCCGATCAGCGCCATCGTGTCGAACGATGCACCGCGTTTTGCCAGCTATGCCGACTACAAGGCCCGACTCGACGCCGAGCCGACCGCCGTCAATGCCGCCTGTCTGATCGGGCACGGGACGCTGCGGCTGAACGCCATGGACGACCTGACCCGCGCCGCCGACGCGACCGAGACCGCCGCCATGTGCCGCCAACTCGACCAGGCGCTGACCGAAGGCGGCATCGGTCTGTCGACCGGCACCTTCTACCCGCCGGCACGGGCCGCGACGACGCAGGAACTGATCGACGTTTCCAGCGTGCTGAAATCCCACGGCAAGCTTTATGTCACCCATATGCGCGACGAGGGCGACGGCGTGATCGCGGCGCTGTACGAGACGTTTGCCGTCGGCCGCGATGCCTGCTGCGGTGTGCATGTCTCGCACCACAAATGCGCAGGGCTGGCCAATCACGGCCTGTCGGAAACGACACTGAAGATAATCGACGACGCCATGGCAAAACAGGATGTCGGCCTCGACACCACACCCTATACCGCCAGTGCGACCATGCTGAATTCGGGGCGGCACAAACAGGCGACCCGCGTCATCGTCACGGAATCCGAACCGCACCCGGAACAGGCGGGCCGCGACCTGTCGGCCATCGCCGCCGACTGGGGCGTCGATCTGGACACGGCCGTGGAACGCCTGCTGCCCGCGCTCGGCATCTTCTTCATCATGGACGAAGGCGATGTCCGGCGCATTCTGGGCTATGAGCACACGATCGTTTGCTCCGACGGCATTTCCAAGGGCAGCCACCCGCATCCACGCGTCTGGGGCACCTTCCCGCGCGTGCTGGGCCACTATGTCCGCGATGTCGGGCTGATGACGCTGGAAACCGCCGTGCGACGCATGACCTCGATGCCGGCCGACCGCTTCGGCCTGAAGGGACGCGGCCGGATCACCAAGGACGCCTTCGCCGACCTGGTTCTGTTCGATCCCGAAACGATCGCCGATGCGGCGACGTTCGAGAACCCGATCCAGCCGGCCAAGGGCATCGCCCGCGTCTATGTCAACGGCCGCGCCGTCTGGGCCGACGGCCAATCCACCGGCACCCGCCCCGGCCGCACCGTGACAAAGGAACAGCCGGTTCAGGTGGTGTGAGCCCGTCGCTACCCTGATCGTTCCCGTTGCCATCATCCTGATCGCTCCCGCCGCCACCCTTCCTGATCGCTCCCGCCTTGAGCGGGAGCCCCGCGCATTGGCTTCCGGCGGACGAAACGCGACCCTCCCCTACTCGCGACAACACTCGGTTGAGCGGCATCCTGCACAACCCTATAGCGAAAAACATCTCCACATGATAGCGTGTCTCCGGGGACGCCCACTGCGGCCCCGGGGTGTAGAAGCCCCGCGTTAGAGGTGGCGTCGCCTTATCGGCGCCCGGAACCCTGGCCCGTGGATCGGTTGACAGGCAAAGGGGATGGTGTACCCACTCACCTCCCTAAAGGCCCGTCACCCTTTCGGGGTCGGGGGGCCGCCTGCGCATGTCCAGGCGCTTCGGCGCTAAAGGCAGGCGGAGCCGACTAACGCGGCCTTCTAACCCCCCGACCTCCGCCCGGTTCGTCATTCCCGCAATTCAGCGGGGATGACGGATGGGCGCCGATCGTCAAGGGGAACCGATGGCCGCTTCGCACGCCGACAGGACCACTCACACCGCCAATCCCGCCGATGCCCATCTGGCAGCCGACAGCCCATGGCGCGGCGCCTCGGTGGAGCGGGAGGCCGGCCGCGCCGTCGCCTACAACATGATCCGATGCCGTCAGTCCCGGCGATGGTCCATGCGCAAGGTCGCGCTTTATCTGGGCGTGTCGCCACGGCGGATCGCGGAACTGGAATTATGCCGCTCACTGCCGTCGCTGGCGGAAACCCTGCGGCTGGCAGGGCTGTTCGACGTGCCGCTGGAGCGCATGCTGATGCCGCTCGCCAGCCCGCCGAAACCGTCGCAAGCCTTCCTCGACGCGCCCAACCCGGCGCCCCCTGCCGACAACGACCTGCCCGGCGACCATGCCGGTGAGTTGATCTACGATGACCCCTTCATGCCCGACCTGGACCGGCTGATCGCCACTCAATGGCGAGGCTGAGGCGTTGGCGCGGGCGTGACCTCGATCGATTGTCTGCAGCGGTGACACGGATCGAGGCCCCTGATCGATGTCCTACGACATTCACAGATCATCCGCGCATCCTCGCCCCACCCTGATAGTCCTCCACCCTGATCGTCCCCGACACCGATCGGGGACCCCGAGCCGGATGCACCCGGTTCGTGTTTCACGATCGAAAGTAGCTGCACGATGTCCCGGGTCGGCAGCGCGTCACTTCGTGACCGCGCAACGCACGGGACGATCAGGGTGCGGAAATCATTATTCCCGCAATCGGTACCAATGCGTGAACACGATTGGATCGATGCCAGGGAGGATCAGGAAGGGAGCAATCACGGGATGTGGATGTCGCCCCCGTCGTGACCGCCGCCGGTGCCGCCGCCCTGACCGCCTCCGCCATGACCGCCGCCGGTTCCTCCCCCCTTTCCGCCGCCGGTCTGGGCGCGGATGGTGAAGAATTCGGTATCGGACCATCCGGATTTGCGGCCCGACCGGTTTTCGGCCCGGACACGCAGCTTGTAACCGCCGGACAGGCTCAGCGCGTGCGAGAAATCGGCCTGTGCCTCGCCGCCCGTGGTCAGCGCCGTCCAGTCGCTACGGGCCTGCGTTCCGCGAAAGGATTGATCGCGCCGCGTGATCTGGGCGCTGAAACGGACATCCTGGCCGTTCGGGTCGGCGGTGCGCGCCGATATCCTGATGCGTTGGCGCGTTCCTTCGGGATTGACCGAAACCTGCCGCACCGAAACATCGCTGGGGGTCGAGGGGGGCTCGACGCTTTCGCGGTCCGGCACGCAGTGAAGGCCGATCCGATAGTCCGGCATCGGATCCCACGGCGTGAACGGGCACCGCGACCGGACATCGACCGTCAGCCGGTCGCCGGGGTCAGCGGTAAAGCGCCAGCGCGTGCGCGGCGGGGTCGGGCCACCGTCGAGCGCGCGATGATCCCTGATGGTGCGAAGGTCGCCGTCGCCCCGCAATTGGGCCGACAGCAGCCACGGCTCCGGCAGGGTGGCGGCGACCAGCTCCACCGTCAAGGGCACCGATCCGCCGGCATCGATGACGATCTGTTCGGACGCCGGGGTTCCGTCGTCCTCGGCATCGACCTCGATCATCACCGGATCGCCCGACGGATAATCCACCCGGAACAGGAACCGGCCCTGCGGCAGAACCCGCGCGAATCCGTTGGTCAGCGCCTCGCGGCAGACCGCGCAAAAGGCCAACCCGGCGGACGACCGCCGCATGGCGCAGTCCTCGGCCGGCCGCCAGATGCCACGGGTAAAATAGCCCCCGCCCTCGGCGCCGATCACCGGCTGTTGGTCCCAGTCGGGCAATTCGGAGGGCGCGTCGATCCAGCGGCGGAATTTCTTCAAGCCGGAGTCGGCGGTCAGATTTGGAGCGGCGAGCGGCTGGCCGAGATAGGTCTCGTCGCGGCCCATATCGTACTCATCGCCCAGCCTTGCCAGAATGGTGTGTCCGAGTTCGTGCAGCAGCACCGACACGTCACCGCTATGGGGCGGGTCGTCGGCGTCCCCGCCCTGCCGGGTCGGCTGAAGGATCACCGGCCCCAGCGCCATGGCAAGCGGCGGGGCGCCGCCGAAGCGCGGCGCCCGGTGATCGGCGAGGAAGATCAGAATGGTGGGGCCGGTGCCCAGCGCCTCTGCCGCGTGCCCGATGGCGGCGAGGCGGGCGAGATTGCCCAGCGCCACACGGTGCTTGCCGCGCGGGTCAGTATAGCTTGCCACGACATGGTCCCCGTCGGGCGTCTGATCGGGCTTGACGCTCCACACATTGGTGACGGTCTTGAAGCTGAAAAAGGGCTCGTTGGCGCGATCGTCAGCGGGCGTTGTCAGACGTTCGACCGCGGCGTCGACGATCCGGTCGAAGGCGGCCATGTCATCGGGCGGAAAGCCGTCGGGGACGAACACCAGATCGACGGCGCCGTCCAGCGGCGCCCGGCGGGGATAATGGCGCACCGGATCGGGAATATCGGGAACCGATGCGCCGTCGTAACGAGCAGCACTGAAAAATCCCAGTTCGGATTTCAGGTCGTGCCCTTCGAACTGGCTCCGGATATCGTCCTCCCAGTCCGCCCAATGGTCAACGATGTCGCCGGTGACGTTACCGCCGACATCGACCTCGCTGTTCACCGTCGGCCCGGCATCCGGCGATATGCCAAGCCTGATCGACAGGCCGACATCGACATTGATCCGGGGGCGCGGCAACAGCGGCAGCAGATAGACGCGGGTCCGGAACCCGTTCTCGCCGCTGGCCGGGATGCGCAGTTCCAGACCGTCGGGGCCGTCGGCGAAGAAACGGGGTTCGTCGGACAGATCGATCCGGGTCTGCGCCCGGGAAATCCTGGCGATCTTCGGAAGGCTGTCGTCTGCTTCGACCATCGCCATATGCGTGATCTCCGGCCCCAGAATGTCGGCAGCCGACGGCCAGACCTGATGCAGAAAACGATTGAGATATCGGATGTGATTCCGGCGATCGCTCATCACTGCCTCCGCTGTCGCGACTGGTCGACCGCGCCCCCGGACGACGGATGCCCGTATGCTTTTTCCTGTTCAGTTTGCGGATTGGAGTGGGGTGTGTCTTGGCAAATCGGGAAGTCGCTTTTTGCGGAACATGAACCGGACCGTTCTATCGGCCGGGCTATTCAGGAGGTGGCGATCTTCTTCTTGGGATCGAAGAACGGCCGTTCCACAATCGTGGCCTGAACCGGCCCCTGGGGCATTGCAACGTCCACCACCGCGCCGATCTCGGCCCAGTCGGCGGAGACCATTGCAAGGGCGATGTTCTGCTCAAGGCGTGGCGAATAGACAGCGGATGTGACCTTGCCGATGGTGTCGCCATCTTTGGTGATCGGCCAGAAGGTCGTGTTCGGTCCCTTCAGTCGTGCACCTTCGATGCGCAGGCCAACCTGTTTGCGGCTGACGCCATTGTCACGGATGCGGCGCAGCGCGGCCTTGCCGATGAAATCGGCTTCCATGTCCAGATTGACCAGCCGGTCCATGCCCAGTTCGAAAGGGTTCGTATTGATGTCGGCATCGGCCTGATACGAGAGCATGCCGCCTTCGATCCGGCGAATTGACGAGGTATGGCCGGGCTTGATGCCGAATGGCGCCCCGGCCGCCATGATTTTTTCCCACAGTTCGTCTCCACGGTTCCCGTCGCGCAGGTAAAGCTCGTAGCCGAGTTCGCTGGACCAGCCCGTGCGCGACACGATCAGCGGGATGCCGTCCAGTTCCATTTCGCGCAGTCGGTAATAGCGCAGATCCATGATCGTGTCGCCGAACAGCGCCTGCATCACGTCGCCGGATTTCGGGCCCTGCAATTGCAGCGGCGATACGTCCGGTTCGCGGATCGTGACATCCATTCCCGAATGCACGGCGACGCCCTGAGCCCATAACAGGATGTCGCTGTCGCCGATCGAGATCCAGAAGTGATTTTCGGCCAGCCGCAACAGGATCGGATCGTTCAGAATGCCGCCGTCGGCATTCGTGATCAGGATATATTTGCACTGCCCGACGGCCATGGTCGACAGATCGCGCGGCGTCAGCATCTGCGTGAAAGCCGCAGCATCCGGGCCGGTGATTTCAACCTGACGTTCGACCGCGACATCACAAAGGATCGCGTCGTTCACCAGATTCCAGAAGTTCTGCTCCGGATCGCCAAAGTCGCGCGGAATATACATGTGATTATAGACGGAAAACGCCCGCGCGCCCCACCGGACCGTCGCGTCGAAATACGGAGATTTGCGAATTTGCGTGCCGAAACCAAAATCGTCTGATTGTGTCATTATACTCACCTGTATGCACCAACGCCCAACCGTCGGCGGGAAATTTAGCTTGATCGATCTTTTTATCCCGGAACCCGGTCTGGATGCAGACTGAAATTGGCGAAATGAAAGACAGATCAGACCGATTTTTCCGGTCCGACAGACCGTTCAGGCGGATGGTCAGGCGTAGTATGGCATCAGGTAGCGGCCTCGGCGATCAGTGCCGCAAGGTTGGGCGGACTGGATTTGATCTCGCGCGTTACGATGTAGATCATGTAACGCTGGATTCCGAGTTCGGCGACGAGCAGGGATTCCATCAGGGCTTGGAAGTCCGGCAGACTTGGGGTGAAAATCTTCAGGACATAGTCCATACCGCCGCCCGTCGCGATGCATTCGGTGACCGCGTCCAATCCGCAAACATGGTCCTCGAAGCGGTCAAAATCAGACTTGCGATGATGTGTCAGGGCGACGGTCACAATGACCTCGGTAAAGCCCCCGATGCGACCGAGCGCGATTTCAGCGCGATACCCGCGAATGTATCCCGCCGCCTTCAGTTTGTTCAGCCGGGCCCAGCACGGTGTCGGCGACAGATTGACCATTTCTGCCAGTCTGGTTTTGCTCAAGGGTCCGTGCTGCTGAACCGCGCTCAGAATGCGGATATCCGCAGCATCAAGGCCGGGCTTCTTCATTTTACCGTCGCCATTTCCGGGCTTCGCTCCAATAGTCGTGGAGCGGTCAGCCTCGCCGAGGAGACCGGCCGATTCAAGGCCTCTGTCCGATCACGAGGCCGCCACTTCTACGCCCCGGCGCCCAATACCGCAGCCCCCACGACCCCCGAGACAACGACGACGGCCCAGGCGGGCGCCTTCCAGACCGTCAGGGCGACGAACCCGGCCGCCGCTATGGCCATGGCCGGCGCCGACGCGATTCCCTGACTGAAGACGGGATCGTAAAGCGCCGCCGCCAGCAGGCCGACGACCGCCGCGTTCACGCCCATCAGGGCACGCCGGACGTTGGGCGCGGTGCGCAGACGGTCCCAGAACGGCAACGTGCCGACGATCAGCAGCGCCGATGGCAGAAAGATCGCCAGCAGCGCGATGACCGCACCGACGAGGCCCGACGGGCCCTGCTGGTGAACGGCGCCGAGAAAGGCGGCAAAGGTGAACAGCGGCCCCGGCACCGCCTGCGCCGCGCCATAGCCGGCCAGAAAGGCATCGCGGTCAACCAGTCCGGGACCGACGACTTCAGCCTGCAGCAGCGGCAGAACCACATGCCCGCCACCGAACACCAGCGCGCCCGCCCGGTAATAGCTGTCGACCATCGTCGCCACGCCATCGCCCGTTGCCGCCCACAGCGGCAGAACGACCAGCAGCACCGCGAAAGCCGCGAGACAGGCGAACGCCGCGCGGCGGCTGACCGGCACGCGAACGTTGTCAGCGCCATCAGCCGAGGCGTCAGCCGGTTTCAGCCAGAGCAGACCGGCCGCCGCGCCAATGGCAATCGCCAAAACCTGCCCAACGGCCGTCGGCATCAGCATCGCCACGATCATGCCGCCGACGGCGATCGTGGCGCGCTGTTTGTCGGGCGCCAGATTGCGCGCCATCCCCAGAACGGCATGAGCGACGACGGCCACGGCGGCAGCTTTCAGCCCCTGAACCCAGCCCGCCTCTGCTCCCATCTTCGTTTCGAAGGCGCCGATGCCAAAGGCGAACGCGACCAGAAGCATGGCCGACGGCAGCGTAAAGGCCGTCCAGGCCGCCAGCATGCCCGCATACCCGGCACGCTGCAGGCCGATCGCCATGCCGACCTGGCTGGAGGCGGGACCGGGCAGGAACTGGCACAGCGCGACCAGATCGGCATAAGCCCGCTCGCCCAGCCAGCCACGGCGGGTCACCACAGCATCGCGGAAATATCCCAGATGAGCCACCGGCCCGCCAAACGATGTCAGCCCCAGCGTCAGGAACAGGCAAAAAACTTCCCACGCCGTGCCTTGCGGGCGCACGGTTTGCCGACGCGTCATGAGCGTTTCCCCGGGGTCAGGCCGCCGTCGGCGGCGCGTTGTCTCCGTGCCGGATTTACCGGTATAACGGTGGCCGGGGTACCCCCCGCCGCAGCAATTTAACCGTATTGTCATAATCATGAAAACGATCGAGTGGTGGTGGATCCGACACGCGCCGGTCATCGACCCGGCCGAAACCATCTATGGCCGGACCGATCTGGCCGCCGACATCGGGTCTTCGGCCGTCGCCGGTTCCCTGGACTGGCTGGCGTCCCTGCTGCCGGCGGATGCGGTCTGGGTCGTATCGCCTCTGCAACGAACCAGCATGACGGCCCGGGCTCTGGCTGACCGGGTGGGCGTGCCTGCAAACCTCGTCGTCGATCCCGAACTGATCGAACAGCATTTCGGCGACTGGCAGGGCCGCCCGAAAGCCGATGTCTACGGCACCATGGGGCCGGACCATCCGTTCTGGCAGGCGCCGGCGACGACGCCGGTACCCGGCGGCGAAAGCTTTGCCGACGTGATCGACCGCATCCGCATCGCCATCGCGCGACTGGCCACGTCAACCGCAGGTCCGGTCATCGTCGTCGGCCATGCGGGCCCGATCCGCGCCGCTCTGGCGGTTGCACTGGATCTCTCGCCGGCAGCGGCGCTGCGGTTTCATCTGGACCCGCTGGGCCTGACACGAATCACATCCTTCCTGCCTGCTTCGGCCGGCACCACGACCTGGAGCGTGACGACCGTCAACGCTATGGGCACCAGCGCCGCCGTCAAACCCATACAATCCAATGTTTCTGAATCTGAATAACCTAATGGATTCAGCCTTCAAGTGGACAAAGTTCCAGCATAGCGTTAAGGTTAGGCACGTTTTGCGATCGACGCCCGCTCAGCGTTCGCCGATCCGCTTGCAAGTTGAGGAGTCGACCATGAGCCTTCGCCGCCGTGATTTTCTGGCCGGTTCCGCCGGTCTGCTGGCCGCGCTGTCGGTCGCCCGCCCGGCCCTGGCCTCGACGGACCAGGAAACGCTGGTCTCACGAGCCGCGATCACCATCGACGGCCTGCGCAGCGATCCCTCCTATGGGCTGATGGACCGCTATCTATCCGCCTCCCAGGCCGTCCTTATCGTTCCGGAACTGCTGCGCGCCGGCTTCATCTTCGGCGGCGAAGGCGGGTCGGGCGTCCTGCTGCGCCGTCACCCCGAACTCGGCTGGTCTTATCCGGCCTTTTATCTGCTGATCGGCGGCAGCGTCGGGTTCCAGATCGGCGGCCAGATCTCCGAGATCGTGGTGTCGATCATGAGCCAGCGCGGTCTGATGGCCATTCTCGACCGGCGGGTGACGCTGGGCGTCGATCTCAGCGGCGCGCTCGGTCCCGTCGGGGCCGGCGCCGGGGCGCGAACCGGGCTCGACTTCGACGCCGACAGCTATGTCTTCTCGCGCAATCAGGGCCTTTACGCCGGCGGCAAGCTGGACGGCACCGTCATTCAGCCGCGCTATAGCTGGAACGAATCCTATTACGGTGCAGGCGCCACGCCGGGCGCGATCCTCGACGGGCGCTTCACCAATTCGCAGGCCGACACCCTGCGCAGCGTTTTGCCGTAAGCGGTGACTTCCGCCGCCACTGGGTCGGTCAAACCCGATCGAAGAAGGCCTTCATCACCCTGAATTGCGGCGTCTCGCGGAAATCGACCGGCCGGATGTCGGCGCCGTCGATCAACAGCACCTCGGCGTCGCACTGGCTCATCAGCAAAGGCGAGTGAGTCGCCATGATGACCTGGGTCTTGTTCGATCCGTCCCAGTTGGACATCAGGTCCAGAAGCCGCTGCTGACGGGCTGGGGACAGGGCGGATTCCGGCTCGTCGAGCAGAAACAGGCTGCGATGCCCGGCGGCCAGCCGGTTTTCGAACAAGGCCAGGAACGATTCGCCATGGCTCATCGTCCCCAGATCGCGGCCGCCGCCATAGGCGTCGCGCATCATCGGCCAGCGCCGCGCCATCTGATCGATATAGGTCGAGAATCGATGAAAGGTCTCGGCGCGGAAGAAGAAGCCGTTCGTCACCTTCGGCAGCCATGACAGCCGCAGCGCCTGATCCAGCGGGTAGGCCGATGCCGCCCTGCTGTCCGCTTCGGAGTCCGCCCCAACATCGGCATCGCCGATCTCGTCGCGATCGCTATCGACATCCGGGTCTCCGGTGCGCCGGCTCATCTGGGTAGCATTGTTGCGCCCCCCGCCGCCGGCGTCGAACCCGCATTGAACCGCAATTGCCTCCAGCAAGGTCGACTTGCCGGACCCATTCTCGCCGGTCAGGATCGTGACCGGGCGCCGAAATCCCAGCGAGAACTCCCCCGTCCGCAGGAAGGGCAGCGTATAGGGAAACACGCCCGGTGATGCGCGATCCGGTCGAAGTCGCATTTCTTTCAGATATGGCGGACGCATCTGTTGCCTTCCTTGAACACCTGGGGAAAGAAGGGTGGCCAATGGTTGACCCGGCCATTCAATGGCCCATCGGCCACGGGACATCAAATGATTGTCCGATCTTCCCCACACCGTTGCCGCAAATTTTACCGATGCAGCGCGTCGGCTTGATTCATATCAATGATCGCTAATTCACATCGGCTTACCCCATGCGGATATTCGGGAGCCTTTTGCCGACTGGCATTCCCCCCTACCGTATGGGAGTTGGCGTCATGCTGATTGATCCGACAGTTGTTGAGCTGTCGCGCCTGCAATTCGCCCTAACGGCGATGTATCACTTTCTGTTCGTGCCGTTGACGCTCGGCCTGTCGCTGATCATCGCGATCATGGAAAGCGTCTATGTCATGACCGGCCGCCAGGTCTGGCGCGACATGACCAAGTTCTGGGGAATCCTGTTCGGCATCAACTTCGCCATGGGCGTGGCGACCGGCATCACCATGGAATTCCAGTTCGGCACCAACTGGGCCTATTTCAGTCACTATGTCGGCGATATCTTCGGCGCCCCGCTGGCGATCGAAGGGCTGATGGCGTTCTTCCTGGAAGCCACATTCATCGGGCTGTTCTTCTTTGGCTGGGACCGGATGTCCAAGCTGGCCCATCTGGGCGTGACGTGGATGGTGGCGCTGGGCTCGAACCTGTCGGCGCTGTGGATCCTGATCGCCAATGCCTGGATGCAGAACCCGGTCGGCGCGGAATTCAACCTCGACACCATGCGCATGGAGATCGTCGATTTCGGGGCGGTCATCTTCAACCCGGTCGCCCAGTCGAAATTCGTGCACACAGTCAGCGCCGGATACGTGACCGGCGCCGTTTTCGTGCTGGCGATCAGCGCGCTTTACCTGCTTTGGGGCCGTCATATCGGATTCGCCAAGCGCTCGATGACGGTCGCCGCCTCGTTCGGTCTGGCCTCGGCGCTGTCGGTCGTCGTCCTGGGCGACGAAAGCGGCTACACGATCACCGACAACCAGCGCATGAAGCTCGCCGCCATGGAAGGCATGTGGCACACCGAGCCGGCGCCGGCACCGTTCACGATCGTCGGCCTGCCCGATCTGGAGAACCGCGAGACACACTACGAGATACAGGTGCCGTGGGCGCTCGGTCTGATCGCCACCCGGTCGATCAGTCAGGAAGTGCCCGGCATTCTTGATCTGGTCGATGACGCCCGCGGGCGGATCGACAACGGCCTGCTGGCCTATGAGGCGTTGCTGACCCTGCGCGAAACGCCCGACGACGCCGAAGCTCAGGCCGTCTTCGACGAACACCAGCTCGATATGGGATACGCCCATCTGCTGCGGCCATTCGTTGAGAATCCGCTCGACGCGACGCCGGAGCAGCTGGAAGAAGCCGCATGGTCCACGGTGCCGAACGTGCCGGTGCTGTTCTGGTCGTTCCGGGTCATGGTCGGGCTGGGCTTTTTCTTCATCGCCTTGTTCGCGGTCGCTTTCTATCTGTGCTCGACCCGGCGGCACCAGACGCGCTGGTTCCTCTATGTCGCGGTGGCCTCGTTGCCGACACCCTGGATTGCGGCCCAGCTCGGCTGGCTGGTCGCCGAATACGGCCGGCAGCCCTGGGTGATCGAAGGCATGCTGCCGACGTTTCTCGGCGCCTCGTCGCTCAGCGTCGCGCAACTGGTGACGACCATCGTCGGCTTCTGCCTGATCTACAGCGTGCTCGCCGTGATCGATGTCTATCTGCTGGCGAAATACATCAGGATCGGCCCCTACGGCGAAGCCCCCTTCCTGCCGGACCGGATGCAGCCCGACAGCGCCAGACGCGGCAATACGCCGATCTATGGCCCCAATTCCAACCAACCGGCCGGCGCCGAGTGACCGGGAGATCATGACAATGCTGCTCGATTACGAAACCCTGCGCCTGATCTGGTGGTTGCTGCTCGGCGTCCTGCTGATCGGCTTTGCCGCCACGGACGGCTTCGACATGGGCTCGGCGATCCTGTCCCCGGTGATCGCCCGGACCAACGACGAAAAGCGCATGATCATCAACACGCTCGGCCCGGTCTGGGAAGGCAACCAGGTCTGGTTCATCCTGGGCGGCGGCGCGATATTCGCCGCCTTCCCGCCGCTCTACGCGGTCAGCTTTTCCGGCTTCTATATGGCGATGTTCGTCGTTCTGACCGCGCTGATCCTGCGGCCGGTGGCGTTCAAGTTCCGCCAGAAGGTCGACAATGAACGCTGGCGCAAGACCTGGGATGTCGCGCATTTCATCGGCGGTTTCGTGCCGGCCCTGATCTTCGGCGTGGCGGTCGGCAATGTGCTGCAGGGCGTGCCGTTCAACCTCGACGACGATCTGCGCAGCTTTTATACCGGGAGCTTCTTCGGCCTGCTGAACCCCTTTGCCCTGCTCTGCGGCGTTCTTTCGGTGCTGATGCTGTCCATGCACGGCGCCACCTGGTTGTCGATGAAGACCACGGGCGCCCTTTACCATCGCGCAAGGTCCTATGGGTCAATGGCGGCACTGGGGGTCATCGCCCTGTTCGCCCTTGCCGGGCTGTGGATCGCTTTCGGCATCGACGGCTATGTCATCACCTCGACCATCGACGGCGACGGCCCCAGCAACCCGCTGCGCAAGACGGTGGAAACCGTGGCTGGCGGCTGGTTGACCAACTATGGCACCTATCCGTGGATGACCATCGCCCCGATCCTGGGCTTCGGCGGTGCGCTGGTCGCGCTGGCGGGGCTGCGCGCCGGTATCGACTGGATCGGCTTCATCGGCTCGAAGATCAGCATCCTGGGCATGATCTCGACCGTCGGGCTGTCGATGTTCCCGTTCATCCTGCCGTCGAGCACCGATCCGCGCAGTTCGCTCACCGTTTATGACAGCACGTCGAGCCATCTGACGCTGTTCATCATGCTGGTGGCGACCGTGGTGCTGCTGCCGATCGTGCTGGCCTATACCGCCTGGGTCTACAAGGTCCTGTTCGGCCGGGTCAGCCAGGACGAAATCGACGCCAACAGCCAAGCCTATTAACGCCTTATCGGAGAGATCAATCGCATGTGGTACTTCGCCTGGATCCTCGGCCTCGGCCTCGCGGCGGCTTTCGCCATCCTGAACGCCATGTGGTACGAGCTTTACCTCGACGACAACGCCGACGCCCGCGAAGACGGCTGACGTCGTCAGACGTCCGGACTGCGCCGATCAAGGGCCGCACGGTTCATCCGTGCGGCCCTTTTTTGCGTGAATTGACAAACCGTCCCTCCTTCGCACAAGGTAGTTATCTAACTAGTTATTTAGTTATGGCATTGCCAACAATCCTGGGGAGGACAAAAAATGACCAACCGCTTGTACATTCTTGCTGCCGCACTGTCGGCAGGAGTCGCCGGACCCGCACTGATTGCGGGCCAGGTTCAGGCGCAGGAGTACGAATGGCAGCCGGACGAGCCTGTCACGATCATCGTGCCATGGGCTGCCGGCGGGTCGACGGATACCGTCACCCGGGTGCTGGCGAACGAACTGGAACAGGCGATCGGCCAGTCCTTCGTCGTCAACAATCAGCCCGGCGCATCGGGGTCGGTCGGAAGCCGGTCGGTCTGGGAAGCCGACCATGACGGCATGATGATCGCCGCGGGCGCCGCCGCCGATCTGGGCGCCTATCCGGTTCTCGACATGCTTGACGTCACCCTCGATGAATGGCGCCTGTACCTTCACATCGCAAACGTGTCGGTGATTTCGGTCCATCCCGACTCCGAGTACGAGGATTTCGGCGACCTGATGGCCGCCTGGGAAGAGAACCCGGGCGAAATCACGGTGTCGACGGCAGGCGTCTCGTCGGCCGGGCACATCGCAATATCGGCGATCGGCAGCGCGGCCGATATCGAATACCGGCACGTCACCTATGACGGCGGCAACCCCGCTGTCATCGCTGCCGTGTCCGGCGAAGTCGACGTCACCTCGCAGCTTGCCTCGGAGCAGGCCGAAATGATCCGCGGCAACCGGCTGAAGCCGCTGGCCGTCGTGGCCGCCCGTCCGCTGGAGATCGAAGGTTATGGCGAGATTCCGTCGATCACCGATTGGCTGCCGGACATCGAAGCCGCGAACAACTATTTCGGCATCTTCGTGCCCGCGGACGCCCCGGAAGAGGTGCTGAACACTCTCGACCGTGTATGGGAAGAAGAAATCGCCAATTCCGAAGCGCTGGCCGAGTATGCAGCGGATAGCGGCGCGGTCTTCGACCCCAGCTATGGCGAAGCGGCGCAGGAAGCCGTGATGCCGATGCTGCGGATCAACGCCTGCCAGCTTTTCGAGGGCGGTCAGGCAGCGAACGATCCGGCCGATTTCGGTATCGAATGCAACTGAGCCTGACGGACATTTTCCAGTCATGACGGCGCTGGCCGCGTCTGCTCCGGACAAGGGAGCGGGCGCGGCCTGTTATATCACCCGCCTTACGGCTTCCGACCGAGAACCCATTCGGAGACATCATGGACGGGCTGCCGCAGTTAATAGCCGCCATTCAGAACATCCTGTTTTCCTGGCAGGTGGTCGATGCCCTCTGGGCGACGCTGCTGGGAATCATTGTCGGCATGACGCCGGGCCTGACGGCAACCCTGGGCGTCGCTCTGCTGACGACGCTGACCTTCACCATGGAGCCGGACAACGCCATCCTGGTTCTGGTCTGCATGTATATCGGCGCCATCTATGGCGGTAGCCGCACCGCGATTCTGCTGAACATTCCCGGCACGCCGGCCAATGCCGCCACGTCGCTCGACGGTTATCCGCTGGCGCGCAGCGGTCATGCCGGAAAGGCAATGGCCGTCGCCACCACCGGTTCGTTCATGGGGTCGATGATCGGCATGGTCGCGCTGGCCGTCGTGGCGCCCTGGCTGGCGGAATTCGCCCTGGAATTCGGCTCGTTCGAGTTTTTCTGGCTGGCCGTGTTCGGGGTCGTGATCGCGGGGCAGCTGACCGCCTTCGACGATCCCATCCGGGGCTGGATATCGGGATTTTTCGGCCTGCTGATCGCCATGGTCGGGCAGGAGAGCATCCACGCCTATCAGCGGTTCGTCTATGGCTGGTCCGATCTGTCCGGCGGATTCGGGCTGCTGCCGGTGCTGGTCGGGGCCTTCGGATTCTCGGAAATCATCTCGGTCATGCGCCAGGAATCACATGTCATGATCCAGAGCAAGGTGTCCGGCGTCATGCGGTCCGCCCTGGGTGCGGTGCGCTATGTCCGAACCTGGGTTCGTTCCGGCATCATCGGCACCTTCATGGGCATCGTGCCCGGCGTTGGCGAGGATATGGGCGCCTGGGTCTCCTATGCCGCCGCACGGCGCGTCTCACGCGATCCGGACAGCTATGGCAAGGGCTCGACCGAAGGGCTGGTCGCTGCTGAAACCGGCAACAATGCCGCGGTTCCCGGCGCGTTGATCCCGGTACTGACGCTGGCGATACCGGGTTCGGCACCGGCGGCCGTGCTGCTCGCCGCCATGGTGATCCACGGCATCAGGCCGGGGCCGCTGATCATGATACAGCAACCGGAATTCTTCTATCAGGTCGTGGCGATGGTTTTCGTAGCCACCTGCTGCATGCTGGTTCTCGGTCTGGCGCTGATCCGCCCGATGCTGTTCATCCTGAAAGTGCGGCGCGAATGGCTGATGGGCTCCATCTTCGTTCTCTGCGCCGTCGGCGCCTACGCCATCGCCGGGCGGCTGTTCGACGTCTGGGTGATGCTGGCCTTCGGCGTCCTGGGCTTCGTGATGCGCGAAATGCGCTTCCCGCTGGCGCCGATGATCCTGGGCGTCGTGCTGGGACCGATTTTGGACGCCAATCTGCGCCGAAGTCTCGTGCTCACCGACGGTGACCTCGCGCCGTTTTTCATGCGGCCGATCAGCGCCGTACTGTGGATCACGATCCTGACCCTGATCATCGTCAGCCTGCCGCCGGTGCAACGCTGGTTCGCCCGTCTGCGGGGGCCGCGCCCATCGGACGCCGCACCGGATCCGGGAACTGCGTCGCCGAGAACTGCGTCAAGGGAGTCGCCCCGTGGGTAATCGCCCATCCACGATCCTGCTGTGCGGTTTCGGTGCTTTCGGCGCGGTTCATGCCGAGGCGTGGCGCCGCGCATTGCCCGATGCCCGGCTGACGATCGCCGACCCGTCACCGGCGGCACGCCGGCGGGCGCAAGCCCTCGTGCCGGAAAGCGACATCGCCGCCGAGCCGGAGGCGTTTCTCGCCGACGCGGACATCGTCGATGTGGTCACGCCGCCGGACGACCATTATGCCGCCGTGCGCATGGCGATCGATGCCGGCAAACCGGCGATCGTGGAAAAGCCCGCAGTCCGGCGCCTCGACCACGCCCGCGATCTGGCCGACCGGGCCCGCGCGGCCGGCTGTCCGGTCCAGGTGCAGTTCGTGCTGCGGGCGCACCCTCTCGTGCGCCGGGCGGCGGCGCTGCTGGCTCAGGGCGCAATCGGCAGGGTCGTAAAGGTCGAGGGCGATTTCTCCGGCTGGAAGCGCATGCGTGCGGACTCATCGCTGATCGAGAATGACGGCGTCCATTTCCTGGACCTGATGAGCAATCTGATCGGCGGACCGCCCGTGGCCGCCGACGCCCGCGCACACCACCATCTGGGTGGCCCGGTGGCCGACGAGGTCGACATCGACCTCGGCTTTCCCGGTGAGATTGCCGGCCATCTGCGCCTGGGCGTTCTGCGGGCGGGCACACACGACGACCCGTTCGTCCCCGGCGCCGTTACGACCAAGCGCCTGCGCCTGATCGGCGACGCCGGCACTATCGACCTCGATTTCAACGCCGGGCGGCTGTTCCTCGCCCGGGTCCGCTACGAGCCGACCGAGGACGGATGGCATCCGGTGCCGGGCGACCTGGTCTGGGAACAGCCGCCGGCCGTTACGCCTGTGGCCCTGCTCGCCGAAACCTTCACCGTCTTTCTTGCTGCGCTGGACAATGGCACGCCAGAGACCGGCTGGCCGGTGCTGTGCAACCTGAGCGAGGGCGCGGTGTCGATGCTGGAAACGATGTCGGCCATCGAAACCGCCCTGACCCGGCAACCCGCCCCCATGATCGAGATCAGGAGACCCGCATGAACAGCCGCACGCGGATCGACCGCACGGATTTCTACAGTGGTCTGGCGACACTGGTCATCGGCCTGTTTGCGCTGGTGGAATCGTTGCGCATGCCGCGACTGGCCGACCAGAACATCAACCCCTATACGGTGCCGGGTCTGGTGCCGGGTATTCTGGGCGCCATCCTGACCGTTCTCGGCCTGATGCTGCTGCTGCGGGGCCTGAAAGGCCCGCGCCGCGCGACGGATGAGGGTCTGGAAATCGTGCCAGGCCCCCGGCTGACCGATTCCTGGAAACGGGTCTTTCTGGCGCTGGCCACGACAATCGGCTATGCCGGATTTCTGTTCGGGCAGGTCCATTTCGTGATCGCAACGACATTGTTCGTCTTCGCTTTCACCGTGGGCGCCGAGTGGCTCAACCGCACCCGACCGCGCTCACTGGCAATCACCGCTGTTTTCGCGCTGGTGCTGGCACTGGTGATCGCCTTTGGCGTCCAATACGTGTTCGAGGAACTTTTCCGCGTCCGACTACCGGGGTAACCGACATGATGCGCATATCACTGTGCAACGAAGTCCTGCGGGACCTGTCTTTCGAGGAGCAGTGCGAAATGGCCGCTGCTCTGGGCTATGACGGGCTGGAGGTGGCGCCGTTCACTCTGGCGGAGGACCCGGCCCGGCTGACGGCGGTCGAACGGGCTGATGTGCGATCGATCGCCGCCGATAACGGCCTGACGATCACCGGCCTGCACTGGGTGCTCAGCGCGCCGGCCAACCTGTCGCTGACCAGCGACGACGGTGAAACGCTGCGGCGGACGCGCAACCATATGCTGGCGATGGTCGATCTGTGCGCCGAGCTGGGCGGCACGGTCATCGTCCACGGCTCGCCCGACCAGCGCCGGCTGGAGGACGCAAGCTCGCCGGAAGCCGCCCGGGCCACGGCGCTCGACCACTTCCGCGCTGTCGGGGAGGCCGCCGGGCCGATGGGCGTCGTCTATTGCATCGAGCCGCTGTCGCCAAAGCTGACGGCGTTCGTGAACACGGTCGGCGAAGCCGCCGCCATCGTCGACGAAATCGGCCTGCCGGGCCTGAAGACAATGCTCGATACCTCGGCAGCGGCGGACAGCGAAACCGCACCGCATCACGAGGTCATCGACCGCTGGCTGCCCAGCGGCCATATCGCGCACATCCATTTCAACGACCGCGACCGCCGGGCACCGGGTCAGGGGGACGATCGGTTCCTGGCGATCATGCGCATGTTGATCGCGCGTCAGTACGACGGCGTCATCGGCATCGAGCCATTCCGATATGAGCCGAGCGGCGTGGCGGCGGCGGCCGTGGCCCGCGGCTATCTGCGCGGCCTGAGCGAAGCGCTGGAGGAGTACGAAAGCCAATGAGTACAGCCCTGAAGATCATCGACGGGCGCCTCGGGATCGCGAGTTCCCGCGCCCGCATGCCGTTTCGCTTTGGCGTCGTCACCATGCGCGCTGCCGCCGAGGCCACGCTGGAGCTTGAGGTCGAGATCGACGGCGCCCGCGTCCGCGGCTATGCCGCCGACATGCTGGCCTATAAATGGTTCGACAAGCGCCCGGAAAAAACGCCGGCCGACAATGTCGCCGACCTGATCCAGGTAGTCGAACGAGCGATCGATGTCGCCAGGGGCCAGCCCGCCGGTCCGTTTTTCGAGGTGTGGCGCGCGATCGACGCCGAGGTGGACCGTGCCAGCGTCGCCGCCGGTTTCAACCGGCTGGGCGCATCATTCGGCACCTCGATGGTCGAGCGGGCCATGATCGACGCGCTGGGCCGTCATCTGGGCAAGCCGGTCTTCGACATGGTACGGGACGGCGATCTCGGCATCGATCCGGGTGCGGTGATGCCGGCGCTGGCGGGCCGGTCGGTGGCCGAAATCCTGCCCGCCGCCCCGGCCCGGTCGCTGCATCTGCGCCATACCGTCGGCCTGGTCGATCCGATCGATGACGGCGACCTGCCGGCCGGCAAACGCATCGGCGACGGCCTGCCGGAATCCCTGCGCGACTATCTGGACCAGGACGGCATCTCGTATCTCAAGGTCAAGGTCGGCGGCAATCTGGACGAGGATCTGGAGCGGCTGGAAAAAATCGCCAGCCTGACGGCATCCATGGGCGTGACGCCCACGGTGACGCTGGACGGCAACGAGCAGTATCGCAGCCTGGACGGCTTTGCCGCACTGATCGAGGCCGTCCGCGAACGCGGCAGCCTGGCCGATTTCTATCGCTCGATCCTGTTCATCGAACAACCGCTGGAACGGTCGGTGGCGCTGTCCGGTCCGCTCGATCCGCGCGCGCTGGAGATCATCGGCAAGCCGCTGTTGATCGACGAGGCCGACGGCTGGACGACCGCCTACAGCGAGGCCGTCGATCTCGGTTATTTCGGCGTCAGCCACAAGAACTGCAAGGGCGTGACCCGATCGATGCTGAACGCGCTGCTGGCCCGCAAGCTGAACGAGACAACGACCGGCGGACAGGGCCGCTATTTCATGTCGGCAGAAGATCTGACCTGCCGGCCGGTGGTATCGCTGCAAGCCGATCTGGCCGTGGTCGCCATGCTGGGCATCGACCATGTCGAGCGCAACGGCCATCACTATTTCCACGGCCTGGACCACCTGCCCACGGCCGAGGCCGAAGCCGCCCTTCAGGCTCATGGCGACCTTTACGAGCGGACCGGCGGCAGCGTCGCGCTCAGGATCGATGGCGGCGATCTGGCCATCGGCTCCCTGCAGGTGCCGGGGATGGGCTTCACGCCGCTTCCCGATATGTCGGCGCGCGAGGCCCCGTCGAGCTGGCAGTTCGCCTCGCTGGAAATGGACGCAAAGCCATAAATGAAATCCCCCCGCCGATAGTTTTTACGTGAACCCTGATACCCGAAGCGAAAATGGAACCGACTGTCATGACCGCCACCGACACCCTTCCGACCGCGATCCGCGACGAGGATCACCTGGAAGACCTGATGTCCACGCCAAGCGCCGCCCTGGTGGAAACGCTGGCCGGGCTGGATGGCGATATCACCATTCTGGGCGTCGGCGGCAAGATGGGGCCGACGCTGGCGCGGATGGCCAAACGGGCCGCGCCGGACAAGCGCATCATCGGCGTCGCGCGCTTCTCGGAATCCGGCCTGCGCGACAAGCTCGAAAACTGGGGCATCGAGACCAAGGCCTGCGACCTGCTCGACGCGGCCGCGGTCGATGGCCTGGAGAAAACCGCCAATGCCGTCTTCATGGCCGGGCACAAATTCGGCGCCAGCGGCAATCCGGCCTTCACCTGGGCCATGAACGTGCATGTGCCGGCCATCGTGGCACAGGCGTTCAAGGATTCCAGGATTGCCGCATTCTCCACCGCCTGCGTCTATCCGTTCGTCAGCGTGACCGGGCAAGGCGCGCTGGAGCCGATCGCCCTGGAACCGCCCGGCGAGTACGCCAATTCCTGCGTCGGCCGGGAACGCATGTTCCAGCATTTCTCCCAGCGCCACGGCACGCGGACCTCGATCATCCGGCTTTCCTATGCCATCGACATGCGCTACGGCGTTCTGCATGACGTCGCCACTGCCGTGCGCGACGGCCGGTCAATTCCTCTGGGCAATGGGCATTGCAACGTCATCTGGCAGGGCGATGCCAACGACATCGCGCTGCGGACGCTGGCCCGCGCCGAAAGCCCGCCATTCCTGATCAATCTGTCCGGACCCGAACTTGTCAGCGTACGCGCACTGGCGCATGCGTTCGGCGAACGGCTCGGCCGTACGCCGGTGCTGGAGGGCGAAGAACAGTCCACGGCATGGCTGGTCAACACGGGGCTGCAGAACCGGCTCTATGGCTATCCGTCGGTTGCGCTGTCGACGCTGATCGACTGGACGGCGGCTTGGATCGGTGCCGGCGGCCGGTCGCTGGCCAAGCCCACGCATTTCGAGGTGCGTGATGGCACTTACTGAGCAGGAGCGGGCCGGGCACAAGGGGAACGGCGCTGAAGGCTCGCGGTCGCGAACGGCGTCGCGTCCCGCTACGCGCAACGCCGCCGCCACCCGGCGGCGCATCCTGTCGGCGGCGGTGATCGAATTTGCGGCCAAGGGTTTCCAGGGCGCCCGGATCGACGGGATCGCGGACCGGGCGGGCTCGAACAAGAGCCTGATCTATTCCTATTTCGACAACAAGGACGGCCTGTTCGCCGCCGTGCTGGAAAAAACCTATGCCGATATCAGGGCCGCCGAACAGAAGCTGGAACTGACCAGCCGCGATCCGGTCGAGGCGATGCGCGAACTTGTTGCCTTTTCTTTCGACTATGTCGCCGGCCACCGCGAGTTCGTCGCCATCATCAATGACGAAAATATGCTTCAGGGCGTGCATGTACGCGACTCGCGCCGGGCGCGGGAACTGAACAGCCCGCTGGTCGCGACCATCCGTACGCTTCTGGAACAAGGCGCACGCATGGGGCGGTTTCGCACCGATGTCGACCCCGTACAGCTTTATATCACCATCGCCGCCGTCTCGTATTTCCACGTCTCGAACCGGCACACCATGTCGGCGATCTTCGATCTCGAACCGGCGGCCGTCTGCGGCACCGCCCGGCGCGAGCACGTGATTGCCGTCATTCTGGGCTATCTCCGGGTCTGAGACCGACCGTGCCGCTGCTCTCGCCCACCCGATGAACTCGCCTAACGAACGGATTGCCGCCATGCTGCGCATCACCGATATCCCCGCCGACACACTGGCCGCCTTCAAGGATGGCGGGGTGATCCCTGCCCATCCGCTGGCGCTGACCGCCGACCGTCGCCTGGACGAGCGGCGGCAGCGGGCGCTGTCGCGCTATTACCTCGACGCCGGCGCCATCGGCATCGCCGTCGGTGTGCACACCACGCAGTTCGAAATCCGCGAGGCCGGTCTGTTCGAACCGGTGCTCGCGCTGGCCGCCGAGGAAGCCGCCGAGCGCGCCAGCGCCGGGGGCGGCACGGCCTTCATGGTCGCCGGTGCCGTCGGCGGCACCAAGCAGGCGGTGGCCGAGGCCGAAACCGCACGCAAGCTGGGCTATCACGCCGTGCTGCTCAGCCTGCGCAATCTGGCCGATGCCGACGAGGACACGCTGATCGAGCATTGCCGGACGGTCGCCGGGGTCATGCCCATCATCGGCTTTTACCTGCAGGCGGCGGTCGGCGGCCAGAAGCTGACCTATCACTTCTGGAAGCGGTTTGCCGAATTGGACAACGTCATCGGCATCAAGGTCGCACCGTTCAACCGGTACTATACGCTGGATGTCGTGCGGGCGCTGGTCGATGCGCGGGCCGAGGAGCGGATTACGCTTTATACCGGCAACGACGACCATATCGTCGGCGACCTGATGACGCCGTTCACCTTCATGCGCGAGGGCGAACCGGTGACGGTCCGGTTCCGCGGCGGCCTGCTGGGCCATTGGGCGGTGTGGACCGAACGCGCGGTCGCGCTGCTCGACGCCGTCAAAAAGGCCGAGCCCAATGACAGCGTGGCCAAATGGCTGGCGCTGGACGCCCGGACCACCGACGCCAACGCCGCCGTCTTCGACGCCGCCAACGGCTTCAAGGGCTGCATCGCCGGCGTGCACGAGGTGCTGCGCCGCCAGGGGCTGCTGGACGGCATCTGGTGCCTCGATCCGAACGAGACCATGGGACCGGGCCAGGCGGAGGAACTGACCCGCGTCTGCCGCGACTACCCCGACCTTACCGACGACGCGTTCGTGAGGGCGAACCTCGATCGCTGGCTGGCGTAGCGTTCACCGCGCGGAGGGGGTCAGTCGCCAAGCACGCGGCGGCGTTCCTCGAACTCCTCCCGGTCGATCTCGCCACGGGCAAAACGCTCTTTGAGAATGTCGATCGGCGCCCGGCCGGGTAGCGCCTGATGCGATGCCTGATGTGGCGGGTGATTTGCCCCACCGGGCCACGGACCGCCGAGCCAGCGCAGGAGCAAGGCCGCACCCGCGATTACCACGACGAGCACGAGGATCATGAACAGCGGCCCGAAGATCATGCCGTACCACCCGCCGCCCCAATCCATCATGTGCCCGCCATAGCCGTATCTCCCGGAATCGGATAGACCCTCGGCCAACGCCCAGCCTGGGGCCCAGGCTGGAACAAGGCCCAGGGCTGTCCCTGCTGCTGCGGCCATTGAACTCGAAATCCTCGACATTTCTTCCTCCGTCGTTGATCGGCTTAACCTCAGGTGATCTTTGTCGTGCGAAGCCGAAGCGCATTGGCGATCACGCTGACCGACGAAAGGGCCATGGCCGCTGCCGCTATTATCGGGGACAAGAGAATTCCGAAAACGGGATAGAGAACACCCGCGGCAATCGGCACACCGGCCGCGTTGTAGATGAACGCGAAGAACAGGTTCTGCCGGATGTTGCGCATCACAGCCTGCGACAGTCGGCGCGCCTGGGCGATATCGCCGAGATCGCCCCGCAGCAGCGTCACGCCGGCGCTTTCGATCGCGACGTCCGTGCCGGTGCCCATGGCAATGCCGACATCGGCGACGGCCAGCGCGGGGGCGTCGTTCACGCCGTCACCCGCCATCGCCACCACGCTGCCCTCCTTGCGAAGGCGTTCGACGATCTTTCCCTTGTCTTCCGGCAGGACCTCGGCCTCGACCTCGTCGATACCCAGCTTGCGGGCAACCGCGTCCGCCGTCGTTCGATTGTCGCCGGTCAGCATCACGACGCGGATGCCGTAGTCGTGCAGCGCCTTGATCGCCGCCGGCGTCGTCTCCTTGATCGGATCGGCGATGGCCAGCAGGCCGGCCGGTTTGCCGTCGACCGCGGCAAAGATGACGGTCGCGCCGTCGCGGCGCAGGCTGTCCGCCTCGCTTTCCAGCCCCGAGACATCCGCACCCAGTTCCGCAAGAAACCGCCCGTTGCCGAGCGCCACGGTCCGGCCGTCCACCGTGCCGACGACGCCCTTGCCGGTCGGCGAGTCGAAATCCGAGACCTGCCACAGTTCCAGCGAACGCTCGACAGCGGCGTCGACGATCGCGGCGGCAAGGGGGTGTTCGCTCGCCTGCTCAAGACTGGCGGCAAACCGCAGCAAGTCGTCTTCGTTCATGCCGGATGCCGGGCGGAGCGCCGTCGATGCCGGGCGGAGCGCCGTCACGGTGGGCTTGCCCTCGGTCAGCGTTCCGGTCTTGTCGATGACGACGGTATCGACCTTCTCTAAACGTTCCAGCGCCTCGGCATTCCTGATCAGAACGCCGGCCTGCGCGCCGCGCCCGACGCCAACCATGATGGACATCGGCGTGGCAAGCCCCAGCGCACACGGACAGGCGATGATCAGCACGCTGACCGCGGCGATCAGCGCATACGCCATCTGGGGACTGGGACCCCAGATCGACCAGACGGCAAACGCGATCAGGGCGACGCCGATCACGGCGGGCACGAACCAGCCCGACACCTGATCGGCCAGCCGCTGGATGGGCGCCCGGCTGCGCTGGGCCTTGGCCACCATCTCGACGATCTGGCTCAGCATGGTATCGCGGCCGATCTTCTCGGCACGGAAGAGGAACGAGCCCTGGCCGTTGATCGTGCCGCCGATGACCTTGGCGCCGACCTCCTTCTTTACCGGCAGCGGCTCGCCCGTGACCATCGATTCATCGACGTTGGAGCGGCCTTCCAGCACTTCGCCGTCGAGCGGCACCTTGTCGCCCGGACGCACCCGCAGGCGGTCGCCGACCTGAACATTTTCGAGCTGCACCTCCTCCTCGGTGCCGTCGTCCCGGACAAGCCGCGCGGTCGCCGGCGCCAGATTCAGCAGCGCCTTGATGGCGCCGGATGTCTGCTCGCGCGCCCGGAGTTCCAGTATCTGGCCGAGCAGCACGAGCACGGTGATGACGGCAGCCGCCTCGAAATAGACGGCGACCGCGCCGTTATCCCCCCGGAACACGTCGGGAAAGATGCCGGGCACAGCGGTGGCCACCGTGCTGTAGACCCAGGCCACGCCCGTACCCATGGCGATCAGCGTGAACATGTTCAGGCTGCGATTCACGACAGAGTGGTAGCCGCGCACGAAGAACGGCCATCCCGCCCAGAGCACGACGGGCGTGGCGAACAGGAATTGCAGCCAATTCGAGACCGGCTGACTGACGTAATGGTCGAGGCCGAGAAAATGGCCGCCCATTTCGAGCACGATCACAGGGACCGCCAGAGCCAGGCCGATCCAGAACCGCCGGGTCATATCTATAAGTTCAGCATTCGGGCCAGAGTCGGCAGTCACCGTCTCTGGCTCCAGCGCCATGCCGCAGATCGGGCAACTGCCCGGCCCGACCTGCCTGATTTCCGGATGCATCGGGCAGGTATAGACCGTACCCTCGGGCACCTCTTCGGCCGCCGCCGCTGCAGCCGCCGGGTCGAGGTACCGATCCGGATCAGCAACGAACTTCGTCCGACATCTGGCCGAGCAGAAGTAATATGGGTGGCCGGCATGCTCGGCCCTGTGATCCGTGGTGTGCGGATCGACATCCATGCCGCAGACGGGATCCTTCACCGTTGCCGTCGTGTCGGCTGCATTGCCGGCCATTGCAGATCTCCTTTGTGAAACGTCCGTACTCACGTATTCGATTCATCTGCACCTTCCCACGGTGGCAAGGTCAAGGCGCAGTCGCCAACAGCCGAGGTCTAGCTGTCGATCCGTTCGGGACCGCGGTACCGTTCGAATGAGATCCCGCCCTCGGGGCCGAACAGGATGACGTCATAATCGGCGCCTTCGACGCCGGCGACGTCCATTCCCGGAGAGCCGATGGGCATGCCGGGAACGCTCAGGCCGATCGCGCTCGGACGCTCGCGCAACAGCCGCTCAACCGCACCGGACGGCACGTGACCCTCGATGACATAGCCGTCGATTTCGGCCGTGTGGCACGAGGACAGATCGAGCGGAACGCCCAATCGTTCCTTGACCGCGTCCAGCGACTGGGTCGGTTGACTTTCGACCGCGAAACCAGCTTCGCGCATATGCGTTATCCAGTCGGAGCAGCAACCGCATAGCGGGTCGAAATGAACGACCATGGCTCGGCTTTGTGGCGCTGAAAACGCGAGGGGGGCGCCAAGGGCCGCAAAGGCACCGACGCCGATCAGAAAATTGCGTCTTTTCATGAGAGAAATCCTGTTGTTCGGATCAGGAGAAACATCGGAACCCTGCCGGCCGGCGCCACGCAGTGCGGCGCCGGCCAGTTCCTTGCCGATTGCCTAGTCCTGCTGGTCCGGCGCATTGCGCGAAAGCCAGTCGCGCATCATGGCGATTTCAGCTTCCTGATCGTTGACGACCTCCTCAGCCAGCGCCGCGATCTCGGAATCGGAGCCGAAGACCTGAATGATCTTCGCCATATCGATCGCGCCCTGGTGATGGGCGATCATGCCACGCACGAAATCGACATCGGCATCGCCGGTCAATTCGATGTTCATTTGGTGATGCATCGCCTCGTTCACGGCGCGGAATGCGATCGACGACGCGCTCATGTCGCGGGTGTCATCGATGGCGCCACGCCGCTGGTCCATTTGATCCATCGGCATCTGCATGGGCATCTGAGTGGGGGGCATCATGCCGCCCTGCATCATCGGTCCCTGGGGGCCGCGGGCGGGATCGGCGCTTTGCGCCTGGTCAGCACCCTCGGCCGCAGGACCGCCATGATCGGTATGGCCTGCGCCCGGCCCCTGCCCAAAGGCGGGAGCCGCCGCCAGCACCATTACTGTGACAAGCGCCGTCAAACGGGTTTTCATCTGTCTTCTCCATCGAAGCTCGCTCGCGCGAGCACGCATCAAGGTCGAATGCGCCCGAAACACTCAGGCGCCTTTGTCAGACCTGTGCTTTCGGTGGAGGTGTCGGCGGCAGAATCGCGATCCCGACTATGTTGTCGGTCGATGAATGAAAAGCCTGACGGTCGGCAGACAAGGTTTGGAAACGGGTATCGATCAAAACCATGGAAAAGCCGCAACCGGCCATGCCGGGGCACGCCGTGTGGCAGATCGGTGGGGATTCGGCCGGCGAAGAATCCGATGGTGCCTCGTCTTCGCAACAGGCGATCAATTGGGGATCGAGTCGGGCCATCACCGGCATCGTCTCATGCTGAATGGACACCGCCGGTTCGGTAAGGTGGGCCGACGCCGGCGCGCCAAATGCCAACGCGACCGCAACGAGCGCGAGGTGCAGGATCATCCGGAATGTGCCGAGCGAGTATCTCATGATTTCACAACACTAACACCACGGACCCGGCCTGTCGTTGATCTGGAACAATTCGGCCCGCGTCGAACTGCCTCTCCCAAGAGCAATATGTGCGAGGGCAGTCAGCGCCACCAGCCCTCAGCCACCTGCCGCATGATGTCGGGGAGATCGGGCAGGCCGAAGACGAGGCACCCACCTCCATCGCCGCCTTGTCCGGATCATCGCCGGCGTTTATGGTCAGGGGGCCTGCAAACGTTCTTCTTCGCCGCCCTGTGCCCGGTCGGTGGAATCGGTGGAACGGGCGGGCGGCAATCGACGGAGCCACCATGCTGAACACCCGCCTCGACCAACTCGACAGCTACCCCTTTGCCCGGCTGCGTACCCTGCTCGACCCGATCGCGCCGCCGACGGGGATCGAGCCGGTATGGCTGAGCGTGGGCGAGCCCAAGCACACGCCGCCGGCCTTCGTCGAAGCGATCCTGCGCGCGAACGCCGCGGACTGGACCCGCTATCCGCCCAAGGACGGCACGGCCGATTTCCGCGACGCCTGTTGCGGCTGGCTCGACCGCCGCTTTCCTGGCGCCGCCGGGCGGTTCGGGACCGATTGCGTTCTGCCGGTCTCGGGCACGCGCGAGGGACTGTTCATGGCCGCCCTGCTGGCCGTCGACGATACCGGCCCGCGCGGCAAACCGCCGCTCGCCGCCCCCTTGGCCGCCATGCCCAACCCGGCCTATGCGCCGTACGAGGCCGCCGCGGTCATGGCGGGCGCGCAGCCGGTCTTTCTGCCGTCGCTTGCGGAAAACGGCTTCGTGCCCGACGTGTCGTCGCTCGATGCGGCGACGCTCGACCGGCTGTCGGTCTATTACCTCTGCTCGCCGACCAATCCCGAAGGCGCGCTGATCCCGGCCGATACGCTGGACCGCGCCATTCGGCTGGCGGTCGCCCATGATTTCGTGCTGATCGTCGACGAGTGCTATATCGACCTTTATTCCGGCGACACACCACCGCCAGGGGCGCTGGAGCGGGTCGCCGCCCTGTCGGGCGAGCTGCCGCAGGCGGCAGAGCATGTCCTGGTATTCCAGTCGCTCAGCAAGCGATCGAACATCGCGGGCATGCGTTCGGGCTTCGTCGCCGGTGGCAAGGACATCATCAGCCGGTTCGACCGCCTGCGTTCCTATGCCAGCGCGGGAATGCCGCTGCCGGTCCAGGCGGTCAGTGCCGCGCTATGGCGCGACGACGGCCACGCCGCCGAGAACCGCCGTTTGTACGCCGACAAGGTACGGCTGGCGGAAGACCTGTTCGGCCAGACCGGCCCTCGCGCCGGCTTCTTCTATTGGCTCGACGTGACGCGCTTCGGCCTCGACGGCGTGACCGCCACCAAGCTGCTCTGGGAACAGACCGGGGTGCGCGTGTTGCCGGGCGCCTATCTCGCCCATGACGACGCCGAGGGCCGCAATCCGGCGGCGGCGCGGATCCGGCTGGCGCTGGTCCATCCGATGGAAACCCTGGCGCCGGCGCTGGAACGGGCGGCGGCCTGCCTGAAGGCGGCGAAAGCGCCGGGACGCATGGTGGCCGAAGGCGTGGCCGCGGATGGAGGCTGAGCAATGGCGGCATCCTTGAGCGCACCGGCGGCCCGGTCCGGCCGTCGCGGCGGCGGCGCACGGGCGAACCGGAAAACCGGTGCCGGATCCGGCGGCAACGCTACTGGTAACGGCAGCGGTGCGCGGCGCAATCGGCGCAACCGTGAGGCCAAGGGCGGGCTGCTGCCGCCCGAAACGGCGGAGCTGCTGTCCCGGCGCGCGACCGAGGGCATCGGCCTGCTGTTCGGCGCCCTGGCGGCGCTGTTGCTGCTGGCGCTGGCGACCTATACCCCGATCGATCCATCGTGGAACACCGCCGGCGGAACGGGCGAGTATCACAACCTGCTGGGCGCCTGGGGTGCCTATCCGGCCGATCTGCTGGTCCAGCTTTTCGGCGTCGTGTCGTTCCTGTTCTGCGTCATCCTGACGGCCTGGGCATGGCGGCTGATCCGGCGCGGCACCATGGGCCGGGCGTGGGTCCGCCTGCTTGCCGCCATGATCGCGCTGGCGCTGTTCGCCGCCGCCGTCACGCCGCTGGCCAACACGCCCTTTGCACTGACCAACTGGGCAGCGGCCGGCATGCCGGGCGGTGCGGTCGGGGTCATCGTCCTGGACAGCGTCATGAGTCTGGCAGGCGATATGGGCGTGACAGCCGGACGGGGGATGACCGCAGCCGTTCTCGCCGTCCTCGGCGTCCTCACGATTCTGCTCGCCTTTGGCCTTAGCTGGGGCGAGTGGGGTCTGCTCGGCCGACAGACGGCGCGCGGCAGTCAGGTTGCCGGTGTCGCGGTCGGCAAGGCCGCCGGACGGACGGCGAAACTGACTGTCGCCGCTGGCCGGGCGGCGCAACGCACGCTGCGTCGCCGGGAAGGCCCTCACACCGGCACAGAAGATGAAACGCCCGCCGTCCGCAAGACGCCAAAGGCCGCCAAACCGCGATCGGGCGACGAGGCCGCCACCGCAGAGGAGGCGCCCGCCACGGCCGACCGCACCGACACCCCCGCGCCGCGCCCCCGGACCAAGGAGTCGGCGGACGCAACAGCGGCAACCGAGGATGCGCTCGGGGCCGCGATCGGCGCGGCGCCGAAGCCTGTGGCCGCGGGCAGTGGCGGCGCCAGCGCCAGTATCGGGCAGGACATCCTCAGCCTGGGCGGCGACACGACATACGAATTGCCGCCCTATGCGCTGCTGTCGCTGCCGTCGACCGAGGAGCGCGCCGAAGTCCTGACCAAGGAGGCGCTGTCGGAAACCGCCGCGTCGCTGGAGAGCGTGCTGTCGGATTTCGGCGTCAAGGGCCAGATCGTAAAGGTCAATCCCGGTCCGGTGGTCACCCTGTTCGAGCTGGAGCCGGCCCCCGGCACCAAATCGAGCCGCGTTATCGGCCTGAGCGACGATATCGCCCGGTCGATGGGCGCCGTGTCGGTGCGCGTGGCCGTCGTGCCGGGCAAGAACGCCATGGGCATCGAGTTGCCCAATCCGGGCCGCGAGACCGTCTATCTGCGCGAATTGCTGGAGTCCCGGGCGGCGGAACAGACCTCTGCCAAGCTGGCGCTGATGTTCGGGCGCGATATCGGCGGCGATCCGGTGATCGCCGATCTGGCGCGCATGCCGCATCTGCTGGTTGCCGGCACCACCGGCTCGGGCAAGTCGGTGGCGATCAACACCATGATCCTGTCGCTGCTGTACCGGATGCCGCCGGAGCGGGTCCGCTTCATCATGATCGACCCGAAAATGCTGGAACTGTCGGTTTATGACGACATTCCCCATCTGCTGTCGCCGGTGGTGACCGACCCGAAAAAGGCGGTCGTGGCGCTGAAATGGACGGTCCGCGAAATGGAGGACCGCTATCGCGGCATGTCGCGGATGGGCGTGCGCAATGTCGAGGGCTATAATCAGAAGCTGCGCGACGCCCGCGAGCGCGGCGAAACGCTGATGCGTCGGGTGCAGACCGGATTCGATCCCGATACCGGCAAGCCGGTGTTTGAAGACCAGCCCATGGACATGACGGAACTGCCCTATATCGTCGTCGTCGTCGATGAGATGGCCGACCTGATGCTGGTCGCCGGCAAGGAGATCGAAGGGGCGATCCAGCGCCTTGCCCAGATGGCCCGGGCGGCGGGAATCCACATCATCATGGCGACCCAGCGGCCGTCGGTGGATGTCATCACCGGCACGATCAAGGCGAATTTCCCGACCCGGATCAGTTTTCAGGTCACGTCGAAGATCGACAGCCGCACGATTCTGGGCGAAGGCGGCGCCGAACAGCTGCTCGGTCAGGGCGACATGCTCTATATGGCCGGTGGCGGGCGCATTACCCGTGTCCATGGGCCCTTCGTGTCCGACTACGAGGTCGAGCAGGTCGTTGCGCATCTGAAACGGCAGGGAGAGCCGGCTTATAACGACACCGTGCTGGAGGAAGCCGACGACGACGGCGGCGGGATCGGCGGTGGCGGTGGCGGTGGCGATGGGGCCGGTTCGGGGTCGGGTTCGGGCAACGAACTCTACGACAAGGCGGTCGATCTGGTCGCCCGCGAGCGCAAGGCGTCGACCAGCTTTATCCAGCGCCATCTGCAGATTGGCTATAACCGCGCGGCGACCATCATCGAAGAGATGGAGCGCAATGGCGTCGTCAGCAGCGCCAACCATGTCGGCAAGCGCGAGGTTCTGGTGCGCGACCCCAATGAATAGCTCGACCCCGGTGAATAATCCCAAAGGGGCCGCGAAATTCGACTGCGGGCTTCGGAACGCCGCGCCGACGACCAAGTTTCGCCACCATCGACCGCCAAGGTGCACCGTATGATGACACGCCGTTTTCTCACACTTGCCGGGACGGCGGCCGCGTTCGCGCTGGCGCCCGGCCTCACTGCCACCGGCGCATCGGCCGATGGCTGGTCGAATCCCGACGCGATCGTTTCGGAGGTTGAATCCTATCTGCAGGGGATACGGTCGCTGCGGGCGACGTTTATCCAGCAGACCGACCGCGGCGGCTATGCCGAGGGTGAGTTCTATCTGGACCGTCCCGGACGCATGCGCATCGAATACGAAGACGCGCCCGACCTGATCATCGCCAACGGGACGTTCATTACCTATTACGACCTGGAACTGGGGCAGCGCAGCGACCAGTTCCTGTCATCCTCGCTGGCCGGTTTCATCGCCCGCGAGCAGATCAGCCTGTCGGGCGATGTCACCGTGCGCGACGTCAGCACCGAATTCGACGTCATCCGGATCGATGTCGTCCAGACCGAAGAGCCGTCAGCCGGCGAGCTGTCGCTGGTATTCGACCGCGACCCGATCGAACTCAAGGGCTGGCTGGTCCACGATGCCCAGGGCGTAACGACCGAGATCACACTGGAAGACCTCGAAACCGATATCTCCCTGAGCAGTTCGCTGTTCCAGACACCGGAACGGTTCCGATGAACCGCCAGGGTTTGCCGAACCCCTGACGTAGCCGGACTCCGGCTACCATGGGAATCCGTATCTGTCAGCTACCACCTCGGCCAGTATCCAGTCGAGTTCGGTATCGATGTCAACCGAACGCTCCGGCGGCATTTCATAGAGCCGGGTGTCCTCATAAAGGACTTTCGGAGACTCGATGAAACGGCTGCGGGTGAAGACATAGATCGAGCCATTCATGTCGTAGCAGCGCGGCGCATCCTGACGGCGGACAACCGGCGGAACCGTCGTCTTCGACAGCGCGACCCCGCCGGCGGCGGTTTCTTCGAGCAGCGTAAAATACGGTGAGTTCCGAGCTTCGCATCCGGTAATCACACTGCCTGGCCTGGACTTGTCATGCAGTGCGACGGCCCCCTGGATGTCGGTGACCATGCGAAGCGGGCTCGTCGCCTGCAGATAAAGGATGCTGTCGCATTCTCTGCCAAGGTGGTTTTCGGCTGCCTTAACACAATGCACCACGGCAGGCAGACTGGAGACGGTGTCCGTAGCCAGTTCCGGCGGTCTCTCGACCAGAAGGTCCGCACCGGCAGAGCGCGCCGCATCGAGAATGTCTGCCGAGTCGCTGCTGACAGCGACGATCGAACAGCAACCGCTCTGGCGCGCCTGCTCGATCGACCACGCGATCAGCGGCTTCCCGGCGAAGGGACGAATATTCTTGCCGGGAACGCCCTTGGAGCCGCCACGGGCGCAGATTACCGCGATTCTCACTTTGCTCTGCCCATCTCGAAGTCGGCTCTGGCGCGCTCCAGATCCTCGACACGGCCGATATCCATCCAGTATTCGCGGATCGGAAAGACCGCCGCATGATCTCCCCGGGCGATCAGCCGTTCGAAGAGGCTCGTCATGTCCAACGGAATGCCCCGCTCCAGGTCGTCTAACAACTCAGGCGACAATACATAAATACCCGCATTGACGAAATGCGAGTGCATCGGCTTCTCCTCGATGTCCACAAGGCGGGAACCATCCATGCGGATCACGCCATAGGGCACCTGGACCGTATAGTCCCGCGCGCACATCGTGGCGGCCGCGCCCGTCTCTTCATGAAATCTGAGCAGAGACTCGAACGGAACGGAGGTCAGGATATCGCCGTTCATGACGATAAACGGCGTCTGGGGACGCGAAGGCAGGAGGGACAGGGCTCCGGCCGTTCCCATGGGCGTATCTTCATCGATGTAGTCGATCTCGGCGCCGAGACGGGTCCCGTCACCGAAATAATCGCGAAGCATGTCTCCGCGATAGTTGACGGAGATGGTGAATCGGCTGAACCCCTGCCCCAACAGGTTTCGGATAATGAGTTCCAGAAGCGGGCGGCCACCGACGGGTAGCATTGGCTTTGGTATCGACTCCGTCAGGGGGCGCAGCCTCTTGCCAAGGCCGCCGGCCATCAGAACCACGCGCGTGGCGTTCGGAGCAGGGCCGGCTACTTCGTCGATCCTTGCGAGATCAACAAGCAGACCGGAATCATCCACGATGGGCATGTGATGCAGGTTGCGTTCGCGCATCAGCCGGCGTGCAGCTTCCGGCCCGTCGGAAGCGTTGGTGACGACCGGGTTCGTATGCATCACCGAGGCGACCGGCGTATCCAGGTCTGCCCCTTTCAAGAGTCCTCGCCGGACGTCACCGTCGGTTACCGTGGCAACCAGAAGGCCGTCGCCGTTGACGACCAGCGCAATCTGGCGCGCGCCTCTGTCTATCGTGGCGACCGCTTCTCTCAAGGTAGCGTCCGGCGAAATCAGTAGGTGCGTTATTTCTTCCCTCAAGACTCTCTCCAGAAACTACTTACAGTGGACGGGCAGGATTCCCCACAACGGTTGATTCGTTGGCGACGTCGCGCAACACGACAGCACCTGCGCCAACGATCGCGTTGGCGCCGACCCGAATACCCTGCTTCAGGACGGCACCCACTCCGATATGAGCACCGTGTTCGATGACGACCGAACCTGAAAGACAGGCTCCGGGAGCAATGTGACAGTGATCTCCGATCACTGAATCATGCTCTATAATGCATCCGGAGTTTAAGATTGCGTTATTACCGATCCGGCATCCGGTCTGAACAATGACCCGCGGAAGAATTTGAGTCCCTTCTCCCAGCGATACTCCGTCTGCAATAATGGCGGATGCATGTCGGATCGACAGAAAATCAAATCCCTTAGACTTTGCAGCATCGAACACTCTCTGCCTTCGGTCTGTGTCACCGGTCGATCCTATGCCGTTAATCAGTTGGGATCGGCAAATATCAAGTCCGGACATGACCTCGTCACCCCCGAGCCACGGGACGTCGCCGGGCCAGAGCGCATTTGGCGCATCGGGGGAAATGCAACCGTCTACAGAAAGTCTATTCGCCCGCATCACTGAAAGCAAAACCCGGGCATGGCCACCCGCGCCCAATATCGCCAGGAATGCCGGACCGCTCATCCCAACCTGTCTCCGCGGTTGTGACTTCGTCGCGTCGGTTTTCCTAACATCGCCCAGTAATCCATGGGCGACAGTCCGGAACCGGGGCGCATGACATCGATGTCGTCAGAAGTCAGGACGTGATCTGCGGGAAGGTCCCGCGCGGCAAAAAGGCTCTTGCGGGCGACCGGGCGATTGGCGATTTCCGAAGCGGAAGGCTGCTTTATACCGGACCCCAGCGCTGTCTCCACCGCCCGTATCTCACTGATCAACGCCGACAGCTCAGCGGGTTCCAGCGAAGCTGCGTGATCGGGACCGGGAAGACTGCGGTCGAGCGTAAAGTGCTTTTCGATCACTTCGGCGCCACGGGCCACTGCCGCTATACTTATGGCATTGCCCTCCGTGTGATCGGAATATCCGACCCTCAACCCGAAGGCCGCACGCATCGTGTCCATCGCTCGGAGGTTGGTATCGGCCGGCGCCGCCGGGTACTCTGTCGTGCAGTGCAACAGCGTCACACGCTCGCGCAGAAGCGACCACGCTTCGGGCCTTGCAAGCGCATCGGCGAAGGCCGTGCTCGACGGCTCCTCGCCGGTCCGGAGCATACCGAACGCAAGCACGCCCAATGCCGCCTCGACCTCGGCCAGCGTTCCCATGCCGGTGGACAGGATGACATTGACCCCGGTGCGGGCAACATCCAGCAACAGCGGCCCGTTCGTCAATTCGCCCGAACCCAGCTTGATTTCCCTGAGCCCGAACTCCCGGGTCAAGAGGTCCAGACTGCCGACGTCGAAAGGCGTGGACAGAAATCGGACGCCCCGCGCGACACAGCGGTCGATGATCGCCCGATGATCGTCGGCGGACAGTTGCAGCCGGGTCAGCATTTCCAGCTGGCTTTCGCCCCTGTCCGTTTGCCGCTGCTGATACGCGGCCTTGGGAGCAGAGGCACTTGCCAGTTTGGCGGCGTTGAATGTCTGGAACTTGACGAAATCCGCCCGGGCATCGGCAGCCTTGTCGACCAGTGCCAGCGCCATTCCCAGGTCGCCGTTATGATTCACGCCAGCCTCGGCGATTGTCAGAGTGTGCGGTTGGTCGGTCATCCGGTCACGTCCACAAACGATTTCCTGATCAGGCGGCGAGGATCGTCGATCGCCGCAAGCTGTGCGACAATTCGCTCAGCGGCATGACCGTCGCCATACGGGTTCACGACGCCGCTGCAATCCAGCGTGAGGCCGGATTCGATCGCGGCGACGATCCCGCCGACGCTGGCCTCGCAGTCGATAACGGAACCGGCGCGCGGCCGCCGCGCCTGTCGATCGCCGATATTGACGGTGGGAACGCAGAAACTCGGCGCTTCATAGAGCCCGCTGGAAGAATTCCCGACGACAAGATCAACATGATCAAGCGCCGAAAAGAACTTCTCTGACCCCAGCGAGACATGAAAGACGGCATTGTCCCGTGTTGCGACAAAGGCTTTCACGGCCCGGTCGATGGCACGCCCACCCGTGTCGGCGTTGCTGCCGGTAAAAATCAGACCAACGTCCGGAAACCGCCGGAGAGCGGCCAGCAGGGTTTCACACTGGCGTTCCGCGTCGTCAGACAGTGTCGGCGGATGGAAGGTCACGAGGAAATTGCGATCAGCCGGCTCAAGTCCAACGCTGTCGAAAAACGACCGGCGATCCATGCGGGCGACCAAGCGTATACGGTCCAGGCCGGTGCTGCCGACATTGAATACATGCGCGGGGTTTTCCCCGAGTTGCCTGACCCGCCGGGCCGCCTCGGCATTGGTGACAAAATGGAGGCTGGCGATCTTCGTGATGGCATGGCGAATTGAATCGTCGATCGCCCCCTCGGTCACATCGCCGCCGCACAAATGGACCACCGGCACTTTTGCGACGACGGCCGCGCTGACCATCGACAGAATCTCGTACCGATCGCCGAGGACCAGGACCATGTCGGGCTGAAAATCGGCCAGGACCTGCCCCATTCCGGCGGTAGCGCGGCCCATCGCGGCACAAAGAGCGGAATACCCGTCTTCCTCGCCCAGCATCATGTCGATCGAATAGTCGACCGAAAAACCGTCCGTCTCGATCGCCGCCCGGGACGTTGCGGCCGGACTGAGATGCTGACCGGTGACGGCCACTCGAAGGTCGAATCGCCGATCATCCCGCATCAGCGCCAGAACGGGAGCCAGCAGCCCCCAATCGGCCCGCGTCCCCGTGACGGCGAGCACTTTCACGCTGTCACTCCTTCGCCTGACGTTCCGAGGGCAGCTGACGACGGCACATTGATGATCCTCGACTCAAGGTTCTCGGCAACCTTCAGCGGCGCTCGCGGGCAGTCAGCGAACATCTCCAGCCGATGCATGAGTGTCCAGACTGGCCGGCACATCAGGTTCGCGTCATTCAACGCCGCGAGGAGAGGATCCCGATGGTCGATCATTATCGTATCAAGCAGCAATGTATTCAACCAGTAATTGCTGCGTGCGTAAGAGGGCTCACGAAAAGCGGAAATCCCGTCGATCCCGTCAAAGGCCTCGATATATTGCCGGGCCAGATGCCGCTTCCGGGCGATCCTTTCCCCAAGTTGTGACAGTTGCGCACACCCCAGCGCCGCGTTGATGTTCGGCATCCGGTAATTGTACGCCACTTCATCATGGAGAAAGGCCCAGCGATGTGGGGTCTTTGCTGTCGTCGTCAGATGCTTGGCTCTTCTGGCAATCTCGGGATCGTTGGTTACAATCGCGCCGCCGCCGCCAGTCGTCAGAATCTTGTTCCCGTTGAACGACAGCGTGCCGACGGCTCCCAGGCCCCCGCAGGGTCGCCCCTTATAGTGACTGCCAAGGGATTCCGTCGCATCCTCGACGACCGGGAGCCGCCATTCATCCGCCAGCGCGAGGAGCGGGTCCATGTCGACCGGGTGGCCGAAGGTGTGCATCGGAACGACCGCAGCGATCGGCCGCCCGGTGTCGCGATTGATGACCCGCCCGTCCTTGCGCTCAGCAATTGTCGACAGATGCTGCGCCAGCGCGGCCGGATCCATTCCCAGCGTTTCCGGGCTGCTGTCGACGAAATGCGGTACGGCGCCGGCATGACGAACGGCGTTGGCCGTCGCCACGAAGGTCAGGGTGGGGACGATTACCTCGTCGTCCGGCTGGACGCCGGCCACGATCAGGGCAACGTGAAGAGCCGCCGTCCCGTTGACCACGGCAATGCCGAATTCGGCGCCGGAAAGCGCCGCTATTTCGCGCTCGAAACGGTCGACATAGGTCCCGACCGACGAGACCCAGCCGGAATCCAGGCAATCCTTGACCAGTTCCCATTCGTTCCCGGAAAACTCCGGCGCGTGCAGCGGCGTCATGGCCGATGAGTCGCCCAGCACGCTCCGCAGCTTCGCGACCACGGACGATTCAAACGCCGGATCTACAAGAGCACCGGCCGACTTAGCTTGAGCCATTGTTTTGCCCGACATCCTATATGTTGTAGCGATCCGTCTTGTAGGCCGCGAGATTCTCGGGCTTCTGAAACCACTCTGCCGTCTCTGACAGGCCGCGTCTGAACCCTTCGCGTCCCCCGTACTCGGGAGACCAACCGAAAAGCGCCTCGGCAGCTTTCGTTCCGGCAAACAATCGCTCGACTTCGCTGGCGGCCGGGCGCATTCGGGCATCATCGGCAACAATCTCGACGTCGCCACCCATGACTTCGGCAATCAGGGCGGCGGTTTCGCCGATGGAAACCTCGAACCCACTCCCGATATTCGTGACCCGGCCGATTGCTGCGTCTGATCCGGCAGCCTGGACGAAGCCGCGCGCCGTGTCACGGACATGAGTGAAATCGCGCGTCGGATGCAGCGCCCCGAGCTTGACCTGCCGGGCGCCGGCAGCGATCTGTCCGATAATGGCCGGAATGACGGCACGGGCGGACTGTCTCGGGCCATAGGTATTGAAAGGCCGCAGAACGGCTATCGGCATGTCGAATGACCGATGGAACGACAGCGCCAACTGGTCGGCCCCGATCTTGGTCGCCGCATAGGGAGATTGAGCGTTGAGCGGATGCTCCTCGGTGATGGGCACAAACTGCGCCGTTCCGTAGACCTCGGATGTCGAGGTACAGACAACCCGTTCCACGCCATGTTGCCGCGCCGCCTGAAGCACGTTCAGCGTTCCGGTCACATTCGTCGCGACGTATGAATCCGGTGAATGATAGCTGAAGGGAATGGCGATCAGCGCCGCCAGATGAAGAACGATCCGACATCCGTCGATCGCCGCTGCCACACCATGGGGATCGCGGATATCACCGCTGACCACTTCGACCTGACTGGCGATCTCCGGTGAAAGGCGATCCAGCCAGCCCCAGGAATTGAACGAGTTATAGAACACGAATGCCCGGACATCATGCCCGTCGCGAACCAACGTCTCCACCAGGTGCGAGCCGATGAAGCCATCGGCGCCGGTGACGAGAACCTTATTGTTTCTCGCAATCAAACTGAGGCTCCATGCTTCCCTGAGATTGCTAACATCTTTCGCGGATCCACCGAATTCTCCGAAGGATTAAGAGACAGGGCCGGGGGTGCATTCCATGCAAATGCCCACCAAGGCCAGAGGCTTCGATCGCAGAGACAATTGCCGATTCCATCGGCAGGGTCAATCCTGTCGGGTCGGTGATGACAGAACGCTCAAGGCGCCGGCAAAATTCCCTGTGGCAACAGGCGTGACCGGTGCGAAGCCACAGCCATGTCGCTTGACACCGGCGTGACATGGTCGCAATTTCCGGGTTCACGATCTGTTAGCCATTCGGTCCGACCATGAGCCATGGCCTGATCATTCAGGACAAGCGCCATCGTGAGAAATGGTGTAGCCGGGTCCTGCACTATTTTGTCATCTAAACTATTCTGGCATCTCATTTCTAAGGCGTATGGAATTCTATGAGCTCGAACGATATTATATTGATTGGCGTAGGAAACATTGGAAAACGAACCCTCCAATCATTACTCCACTTGCGCCATACGGTAAATATTTTTGTGATCGAGCCAGAGAACGCCGCCAGAACCGAGGCCATGGCGCGGGCGGCTGAAGTCCCTTCCGGCCTCGATCGACATGACATAACATTTGTCGACGGTGCTGAAAGCCTCCCGTCGCATGCACGATTGGCAATCGTCGCCACCGCATCAGGACCGCGATATGCGGCATTGTCCGCGTTATTCCGGAACTGCCGTGTCGAGAACATCGTTCTCGAAAAGTTTCTGTTCCAGGAAAAATGGCACTACGATAGCGTCAGACGACATCTCGAAAAAGAAAATATCCGGTGCTGGGTGAACTGCCCCCGCCCTGTATGGCCGGGATATCAATGGATGCATCAAAGAGTCGCCGGGATGAGAGACAGCACAATGGCCGTTTCCGGTGGACGCTGGAACATGGCTTCCAATGCCATTCATATGCTCGACTGCTTCTCAAGGGTTTCCAACGAGTCGATCATTTCAGTCGACGGCACGGGACTTGGGGGCACCCCACTTGCCAACAAGAGATCGGGGTACATGGAAGTATCCGGCCGCATTGAGGCCCGGGGTCGGAACAATGGCCGCGTCATACTCGAATGCAGCGACGAACCGGATTCCCCCCTGACGATCGAGTGGGCAACCCGCGACGGTCGATACGAAATTCGTGAACAGGAGCAACGCGTCCTGTTCCAGTCAACGAATCCTGGATTGGATCCAACAGACCAGCCATTTCCGGTACTTATGGCAAGCGAGTTAACGCAAGTCTATCAGGATATCATGGATAATGGAGACTGCGGTCTTACCCGATACAACGATTCAAGCGCACTTCATCTAATGCTGATCGACGTTTTCAATGACGTCTTCTACCCCAATTCTCCGGAAGCTAATCCATGCCCAGTAACCTGACCGCAGCCGACGAGACACATGACGGCTCCGACGAGCCTGTTGGAATCGTCGGTGCCGGCCCCATGGCAGTAGAATACGCCAAAGCCGCGACCCATCTGGGGATCCCGTATCGCGTCTATGGCCGGGGCGCCGACTCTGCCGCGACCTTCCAGGCTGCAACGGGCGTTCGTCCCGGCACCGGACCGCTCGCCCACCAGCTTTCAACGTCGCCGATCAGAACGGCCATCGTCGCAGTGGGCATCCCGGACCTGCCCGGCGTAGCGGCCGAACTCATCGACAACGGCTGCAAACGACTGTTGCTGGAAAAGCCCGGCGCGCTGAACCGGATTGAGCTGGAGACATTGGCAGACAGGGCCAGCAGATCTCGCGACGTTGAAATCTTCGTTGCCTACAACCGGCGATTCTACCCCGGCGTTCAACGGGCAAAAGAGATCATCGGGGACGACGGCGGCGTCACCTCGATAACGTTCAACTTTACCGAGGCAGCATGGCGGGTCGATAAACTACAGAAGAATTCGCGCGTGAAGGAAAACTGGTTGTTTGCGAATTCCAGCCACGTGATCGATCTGGCATTTTTTCTCGCCGGGCGGCCCGCTTCGCTCAACGCGATGTCCCAAGGTGGTCTGAGTTGGCATCCAGGCGGAAGTCAATTCGTCGGTCATGGACAATTGGAAGGTGGCGGGGTCTTCAGTTACCACGCTGATTGGGAAGCGCCTGGCTCGTGGTCGATTGAAGCTATGACAAAAAATCATCGATTCATCTTTCGACCCCTCGAATCTCTCAGAATCCAGTCAGTCGGGAGCTTCGATATTCAAGACATTGATTTCGGAGTGAATAGTAATTCAATGACACCGAAAACTGGCTTGTGTGAAATGATTCAGCGCCTTTTAGAAAACAGGAACGATAAAGATCTTGTAACGTTAGGCGATCAGATCGAAAGTTTCAAGTTATATGAATCAGTACTATCAGGAACCGACATAAGAAAACCCTAAACCCGTAGCATCTGCTTGTTAGTGGATCCGACGCCTAAGTGGGCGTTCCGATTCCCACCAACTAAATGGATTACGATTAGAGATGAGATCATGATTACGAATACCGATGTCACTGAAGATAATGTTTACTTCATTGAGCCTCAGATGAAAATTGAGGTTGCTCTAGATATTATCGTAGAGTGCTCTTCTGGTAAAGGATATGTTTATCTTCCTGACAGGAGAAAACAAACCGAACTTGCTCAGTTGGTGCAAGAGACAAACTGCGATCTGACCGTAATTTTTTTTGAGACCAGTAACGGTGATATTAGCGAGCGGGTATATGGGTACTGCCAAGAGATCGCTCGAACATTCTTACCGTTTATAAAGGAAAAACCTCTTCGCTGGGCCCATTTTGTTGCGTTGCAGGATAGGCTTGTATCACGCGTCAGAGTAGTTGAACATCTACGCCACGCTATCTCTCATCTTAATGATCCAAACATTTTATGGGTCGCACCCGCGCCAGATTCCCAAAGCTATCTTTGGGATCTTCTGATCGCGGCATTTCCGCAGCGTACACGGCCCATTCGAGGAACGCCACCTGTCAAGAAAGTCGCCGAGCTGGCGCTACGAGCGCTCGAGGGCGGAGTTCGCACCTTTGTCCCGGCGGAGATATCACAGGCGGTAGATCTACAGAGGAATTCAGAAAGAAAAATCGTATGCATAAGCTCAACTATACATGACGTTGGCTATAGAAACACACTGATTCCGTTTGTGAGGCGGACAATAGACGATTATAATGTAATTATCGTGAACTCTGGATCTAGCAAGAATAGTTTTGATTCTGTATTTAACGATGATTGGATAGTTGATGCTGCCAATCAAGGTAGAATCGTCAAGCTAGACGGAGAAATTACAAGATTACCGAGACCACAGATTGAGGCCTTGGAATACCTAAAGCGTATTTCAAGAAAGCCGCTGTTAGGTGAGAGTCTATTTGAAGACCTTCACAAATTGTATGGACAGGCGATTCAGGAAATAGGCACACAGGAAACCTATAAGGTTTACCAGGAATGCCTGTTGAATTGGCGAGCGGCGAAGGCGATCGCCTCGGTAGCGGATGCAATAGTCGTTTGTCCCGGCCGACCAATTCGTTCCAACATCCTGGTGGCCGCGGCCAAAATCGCCGGGAAGGGATCGGTCGAGATACAGACCGGGACCATCGCACGCACTCCCCGTTTCGTGTGCCCGCCCTCGGACCACGTTTTGGCGATGGATAGTGAATCTGCCAACGTTTACAAGTATCTTGGCAGGGAGACAGGGCTTCACATCGTCGGTAGCATAAAACTTGACAGTGAACTGGCGCCCTATCGCACGATGCACAAGGATGACGCCAGGACTGAGCTGGGATTAGAGGCAGCCGCCCATATATGGATGATCGGCTCTCAACCCGTTGGCGTCGAGAAAATGAAGCAAATAGCGTCTATTGTTTTCGAAGCGGCCGACCGTCTTGGCAACACCACGATTTTGTTAAAACTCCATCCGAATGAAACTAAAATCTACGAGGATATGTACAGAACTCTTTCACGATCATTTCCACAAGTCAACCTAATAATTAAGAAAAATTCAAAATCGTTACAGTCGATTGTGGCTTCCGATGTCGTATTCACCTACTTTAGCACAATAGGAATCGAGTCTTTCGCGGTTAAAAAAATGACGATCGTTGTAAATCCGGACAAACAGAAATTACCTGTTGACTTGGTGGCAATGGGGGTTGCCTACGGCGCATCCGACTCGGAAGAAATCATCAAATTGGTGAGTGGGACAGTACTGACTGGAGCCGTCGACAATGTTCTGACCGACGGCAAAACACTCGACCGGTGCATGACCGTAGTTCGAGAAGCCACGGAAAACGATGTAAATTTGGACGAAAGGTTTAAATTTATACGGGAAAATAGATTTCTGCGTAGGCAATGGAGACGACTTCCACTTTCAGCACGACAGAAGATGGCTCCTTTAAGCCGTGTCGCGCGGCAAATAGGGTTGGCATGACTTTCTGATGGTGATAGCGCTTTAACTCAAATTGATATAAAATAATATTTATTCGTACGACAGCACAGTTTTAAAGTATGGCGACAAATATCGGCTAGCGCCTTTTTTATGCCCACAACCGGTATGGAGTTCGATTTTTGCAGTCCGTTCGGCCGATCGCAAATTGGATACTGTCAGCCGTATTTTGCCTTTTTCCTAGTTGTCGCCTATGGGTGTTTGAGCGAGAATCTTCAGGGACTACCCGCACGTCCGTTTTTTTTGCGTTCTGGAAGCGACTACCTGGGCCAGCAAATGGACCCACGTGCGACTCTCCACTATTGGGGGTCAAAGTTGTTCACCTTTGGTCTCTGGATGATACCGATGGAGGGCCCTTCTATTGGATCGCGCGATCGGCAGCCGAGTCCGCCGTCGCCCAGATGACCAAGGCATTCCCTGAGCTTTTTTCGACCGGTCTGGATCTGAATGGGAGCTTAAAGCAGGCATACCAAATCCGAATGGCATACCTGTTTACCGCAAAGGACGTTCCTCAGTTTCTCAACGGCATTCGGGGCATCCGTGGCTCGGTCCGTCGCAAGCAAATGTATCTCGAAGGGCGATTTGATCCACGAGATTTAGCGAACTTCAGTGCTGACGACATTTCCGGAAAAATGAAGCATTTCCAGCCGTTCTCAGCCATGCTGGGTCTTGCTGGGCGAAAAAAGACAAAAAATTGGATCGCTTCTGAAACGACAGCAACAGGCGAGGCCGACACCGCTGGGGAGGACGCTGCCGACGGATCGGAAGCAGGTGTTGGTTTGCCGCGGGCACTGGTCGTTTTGAAGGCGGCCGGTGATGTCGATCGCGTTCTGGCAATGGCAGGCGACGAATTGGAGGGGCGCCAGCCCGTGGTTCTCCTGATGTCCGAGGATCATGATGATTTTGCCGACGCCTTTTTCACGCGTGGCGGTTTTCCCCGCGGGAAGGTGCTGTACTATGGTCCTTTGAGAAAAGACCCGGCCCGCGGTCGCGCCGCCGCGCGAGCCGCCAGAGCGATGGAACCCGCCTTCTCGTCCGACGCGCCTGCCGCCCATCTCGTCGCTGCGCAGATGAAGGACATCGTCTCTGTTTATATCCAGGCTGATACGCTCGACAGCATTATTCGAACATGGCGGCCCGAGGTCGTCATCGGCTGCTTTGAGAAGACCAACTGGGTTCCTCTGCTTGCCGCCGGCGAGCCGCGCCCCCGGATCGTCAACCTGCAACACGGCTTCATTCCCCGGCTGCATTTGCTCGATCTGATGGATATCGACTCTTTCCGTGTCTGGGATCAGCCTTCGGCCGATACCGTCATTGCCGATGGTATTCCACCTGACCGGATCAGGATCGTGGAGAATCCCCACCGGCGGCAACTGCAGGAGATCGGTGCCGCGTTTACCGGGACTGATCGGTTTCAGCAGTGGCAGGATTGGAAGGCGGGCCGAGTCCTCATTGCCATCATGGGTCAGCCGGACACCACCGGGGCTATCTCTCCTCAGGAAAACCGGGCTTTGGCGCGCGCTGTCGCGGTCGCTCTGAAGCATCGAAGCGACATGGTCGCGGTGCTCCGCCCCCATCCAAGGCAACCCGATGCCACACTCGGCCCTGACCTCCGCCTGTGCGCCGACATGGACCGTGCCCGAGTGGCGACTCAGGACGACCTCGAACTAGGGGAACTGCTCGCCCTTGCCGATGTCACAGTAGGCATTCATTCGACCGCCCTCGCCGATGCCTGCGCTATCGGGATACCGGCGTATGCCTTTGATTTTCGCGGCCGGTTTGCCGCCTTGGGCCTTGATTCGCGACAGGTATCCAAGGTTGTGGCAACCGAAAGGGAAGCCGTCGGGATGCTGAAACGCTTTGGCCGTTCCGACATCCCTCCACCACAAGGGTGTTGGGCGAGGCTGGTGTCCCGACTATGGGGTCGAGCGTGAGCCTCGCCCACCACGAATGGCGCCCGAACCGTCGCCCTTCCAGCTATGCGCCGGCCTCGCGGGCGGTTTTCAGGGCGTTGACCCACCAGGCGAACTGATCGAGCATTCCCTTGGCGCTGTCGTTCAGGAAGCCGACGTCGTTGAGCTTTTTGCCCTCCTTGACGACTTCGAGATAAGTGGCGAACGGGATATGAACGGCGCTGCGGATCGGCGCCATCTGTAGTTCGATAGCGTTCAGGCGAAGCTGCTCGATGGCGCGGGCGCCGCCGACGCCACCATAGCCGACAAAGGCGATCGGCTTCCTGTTCCATTCCTTGTAGGCGTAATCGAGCGCGTTCTTCAGAACGCCCGTCGGGCCGCGATTATATTCCGCTGCCGTGACGATGAATCCGTCCAACCCGTCAATCTTCTTCTGCCAACGCTGCGCGACCTCGTTTTCCGATGGTTTGAAGGCCGGGCTGCTGGACTCGTCGAAATGCGGCATCGGATAGTCGCGCAGATCCAGCACTTCCAGGTCCATGTCGCCGCGCGTTCTGACGATGTCCGCGATCCATTCCGCGGGATGGTCGGCGAACCTGCCCGGACGCGTGCTGCCGATTATCAGACCGATCTTTGGCTTGGCCATGGGAACTCCGTTGCTTGTGCGTGGGTATGGTTAATGACCCGTCGCCACTCAGATGGGACGTCGGCGGCCAGCCTGCCAGCCCCGGACTGATATTTGCCGTCGATCGCCATGGTTGAAAACAGCCGCGAAACTCTGTAACGATTGGTCATCTTGATCGATACAGTCAGCTACGGTCGCCCAGGCGGATCCAGGAAGGAATGAACGATGACCGGAGAAACCGAAACCCCCGATTGGTGGCGCGGCGCCGTCACCTATCAGGTCTATCCGCGCAGCTTTCTCGACACCACCGGCAACGGCGTCGGCGATCTGCCGGGCATCATCGACCGGCTGCCCTATATCGCGTCGCTGGGCGTCGATGCCGTCTGGATCTCGCCGTTCTTCAAGTCGCCGATGGCGGATTTCGGCTATGACGTCGCCGATTATCGGGCGGTAGACCCCATGTTCGGCACGAACGACGACGCGCACCGGCTGATCGCCGAAGCCCACCGGCTGGGTCTGCGCGTAATGTTCGACATGGTGCTGTGCCACTCGTCGGACCAACACGCCTGGTTCCAGGAAAGCCGCCGATCACGCACCGGCGACAAGGCCGACTGGTATGTCTGGGCCGATGCCAAACCCGATGGGTCACCGCCGAACAACTGGGTATCGGTGTTTGGTGGCGGCGCGTGGCAATGGGATGCCGTACGCGAACAATACTATCTCCACCATTTCCTCGCCTCGCAGCCCGCCTTGAACTGGAACAATCCGGCCGTTGTCGAGGCCATGTTCGAGGAATGCCGGTTCTGGTTCGATGCCGGGGTCGACGGATTGCGGCTGGATGCCATCACGACGCTGGCCTGCGATCCGGAACTGCGCGACAACCCGCCGGCCGGTCCGGAAGACGTGATCGATTTCGGCGGTGCCGGCGACAATCCGTTCCTGCGTCAGAAGCACATTCACGACCGTGACGTACCGCACACGCTGGCGGTGCTGAAAAAACTGCGCCAGGTGACCGACGCTTACCCGGGCCGGGTCCTGCTGGGCGAGATCGGTGATGTCGACAGCGTCGCCGTCACCGCTAAATACAGCCGAACCAACGAGGCGCTGCACACCTGCTATACCTTCCAGATGCTGGGCGCCGATCCAACGGCGGCACGACTGCGCGCCGTCATTCAGCGTTTCGAATCCGAAATGGGCGAAGGCTGCCCGACCTATGCGCTGGGCAATCACGACGTCATCCGACCACTCAGCCGGTGGAATCAATTCGATCACCTTGCTGGCGACGACCGGGCGCTTGCCCGATTGATTCTGGCCTTCCTGTTTTCCATCCGGGGGTCGATCTGCCTCTATCAGGGCGAAGAACTGGGCCTGAGCAATGTCGATATCCCGTTCGAACGCTTGGTCGACCCCTTTGGCCTGGCGTTCTATCCGGAATACAAGGGCCGCGACGGCTGCCGCACGCCGATGCCCTGGCGGCACGACGCCCCCGGCGCCGGCTTTACCACCGGCGAGCCGTGGCTGCCATTCGGCCCCGATCACGCCGATCTTGCGGTCGACCTGCAGGACGCCGACCCGCAGTCCCCGCTGGCAGCCTGCCGGGCCTTGCTCGCCCTTCGCCGGTCCCGGCCCAGCCTGACCGAAGGCGCCATCGAGTGGGTCGACGCGCCGGAGCCACTGTTGGCCTTTACCCGCCAGTCGGCCGGCGAACGGACATTGTGCGTGCTGAACCTGAACAACCAGCCCGTCGACTGGCAACCCGGCGCCGAATGGTCGGCGCTGACCGTCGACGCCCTTGGCGAGCAGGGCCGGCCAACCAACGGCGGGGTCCCCGCCTTCGGCGCCTTGTTCTGGACCGGCTGACGGCCACAAGCAGGGATCATTCGTCCCTGCGAAAGGCGAACACCGGACTGGCGTTTTGATTGGCACCGGCCGGGGCGGCGGCGTATGGTCCGAGGCAGTCCTGCCCCGAACTGCGGCGCCGAGCCCGGCGGATTTCAGATGACCCATGAAGACGAAACGGCGCCCACCGATACCGCCAGCGGCGGCGCGGCGCCACGCCAGGACCGCTTTGCGGTCGCCGCGCTGCTGACTTTGCTGGTCGCCTTCGGTCCGATGTCGACCGACCTGTACCTGCCGGCGCTGCCGTCGATCGTCGCCCATTTCGACAGCGACGTGCCGACGGTGCAATTGACGCTCAGCGTATTTCTGGTCGGATTTGCCGTCGCCCAACTGCTTTATGGCCCACTGTCGGACCGGTTCGGCCGGCGGCCGGTGATTCTGGGCGGCATCGTCATCTTCACCCTGTCCAGCATCGCCTGCGCGCTGGCGCCGACGGTTGAAGCGCTGATCGCCGCCCGGTTCTGTCAGGCGGTCGGGGCCTGCTGCGGTCCGGTGCTTGGCCGCGCCGTGGTCCGCGACATCTATGGCCGGGACCGGGCGGCCACGGTGCTGGCCTATATGGCCATGGCCATGGGCGTCGCGCCGGCCATCGGCCCGGTGGTCGGCGGCATCCTGACCTCGTGGTTCGGCTGGACATCGAATTTCTGGCTGCTGACCGGGTTCGGCGGCGCCATGCTCACAGCCACCATGATCGTGCTGGCGGAAAGTAACCGCTACCTTGACCCGACGGCGACGCAGCCGGCCCGCCTGCTGCGGAACTATCGCACGCTGCTGTCGCACCGGCCCTATCTGGTCTATGTGGCGATCGTGGCCTGCCTGTATTCCGGCATCTTCTCGTTCATATCGGGCTCGTCCTATGTCTTCATCGACGGGCTGGGCCTGACGCCGACGCAGTTCGGCCTGTGCTTCGCGTCGATCGTCGTCGGCTATATGATGGGGTCGTTCGTCGCGGGCCGCGTGTCCAGCCGTCTGGGCGTCGACCGGATGCTCGCCATCGGTCTGAGCGTATGTCTGGCCGGCGCGGCACCGATGGTCGTGCTTGCCGCAACCGGTGTATTCACGATCATGTCGGTGATTGTGCCGTTCTTCGTCTTCATGGTTGGTGTCGCGCTGTCCCTGCCCAATGCCATGGCCGGGGCCGTCGGCCCCTTCCCGCGCATGGCCGGGCTGGCGTCATCGCTGCTCGGCTTTTTCCAGATGGGAACGGCCGCCATCGTCGGCATCGGCGTCGGCCTGTTCACGGACGGCAGCCCGCTGCCGATGGCAGCAGCCGTGTTTGCCGTTGCCCTCATTGCTGCCGCAGCGCGGGCGGCGCTGTCACTGTTCCCCGCGCCCCTTGACACCGGGCAGCCTCAGGATGCCGAAGAAACCGCGACCCGGAACGGATAGACCTCGATCTTCTGCCACACACCGCCTGTCACATAGGGATCGCGCGCCAGCCAGTCATCAAGCGCGGCGCGGTCCGGGAACTCCATAACCGCCGCCGAACCGACCATGGCGCCGTCGTCGTCGAGGATCGCGCCGCCCGTCTTCAGCGTGCCTTCTTCAGCCATGGCCGACGCCACCTTCAGGTGATCGGGGCGGGCGGCCTGGCGCCGGGCCGGCGCATCGGCATCGGTGCCGTCGCGGGCGATAATCAGGAACTGCATATCCGTCACTCTCCGTTCGATGGCCTCTGCACACAAAGTCTATCCCGAACCGGGCATGCCAGCGATGACCGGTGGTTCTTTGCCTTCCGGGCGGATCAGGAATACCATACCGAAGTATACAATCCGAGAAACCCAAAAAGCCGCCATGCCGCCACCACCCCCCGAGCCCGCTTCCGGAACCGACCGCAATCCCGGCACCGATCCCGGACGGAGTCCGCCAGCGCCCGGCGCGACGCTGAAACGTCCGGCCATGTCGGGCCCGATGCGGGGGGCATTGTGGATGGTCGGAGCGGCCTTCGCCTTTTCCAGCATGGTCGGACTGCTGCGGATCGCGACCGAATGGATGCATCCGCTTCAGGCGGTATTCTTCCGCAACGCCTTTGCCATCGCGTTCATGACACCGTGGATGCTGTCGGTGGGCCTGGCAGGCTTGCGGACAAAGCGCCTGCCGTTGCATCTGTTGCGGTCGCTGCTGGGCGTCGGCGCGATGATGTGCTGGTTTCTGGGGCTGTCCATGCTGCCGCTCGGCGAAGCGGTGACGCTGAGTTTTACCACGCCGTTGTTCGCCACGGTCGGTGCGGCCCTCGTCCTGGGCGAGGTCGTGCGGATCCGCCGGTGGACGGCGACCGCAATCGGCTTCCTCGGGGTTCTGATCATCATGCGCCCGGGCGTGGAGGAAATGTCCACCGCCGCCCTGCTGGTGCTGGCATCGGCGATGTTCATGTCGTGCAGCGTCCTGGTGCTGAAGACGCTGTCGGGAACCGAGGACAGCAACGCCATCGTCACCTATATGACGCTGTTCATGACCCCGATGTCGCTGATTCCGGCATTGATCTTCTGGGAAACGCCGGGACTGGCCGCGATCGGGGTGATGATCGCCGTCGCGGGCTTGGGCACCATCGGCCACCAGTGCCTGACCCGCGCGATGAAAGCCGCTGATGCGTCGGTGGTCATGCCGTTCGAATATTTGAAGCTGCCGATCGTCGCGGCGATCGGCTATCTGTTCTTCGGCGAAACGACCGACTGGGCAACCTGGATCGGCGCTGCCGTCATCGTCGCCTCGGCCGTCTATATCGCCCGGCGCGAAAGCCGCATGGGCGTTGCCGCGGCACCGCTGGCCGCCCGCCGGTCGGAAACGGCCATCAAATGACGGCAAATGCCGTTGCCGTGAGCGCGAAAAGAACGCCGCCGGTCAGCCAGGCGCGCAATTCGCCGTACCACTCCGGCGCCAGGCCGTACCGCACCGACCGCGCGTCGGCCATGTAACAGGCAACGAACAGAATCGCCATCGCCATGATCACCACAAGCGCCCCGGCCCGGCTGGGAATCAGTTGAAACAGTAAAACCAGGGCCCATCCGATCAGGGCCGGAACGACACTGAAAATCATCTGACGCACGGCCGGTTCATAGCGGCGCTGGCCGTCGCCGCCGTCGTTCAGCCGATCGCGGTCGACGCTGCGCTGATGCTCCCAACCCATATTCGACATGGCCAACCCCCATTGGACGGCCCCGACGAAGCTGGCGATGATGGCAGCATAGGCGATCTGGACCGACAGCAGATATCCGGCCCATCCAGCCGATTGTTCGGCTGCGCGACTCAACCATATGGCGAGCGCGATCGCGAAAAAGGGCAACAGCCCGGCAAAACCCAGCGCAAGCGCCGGCGTGGGCACACGTTTCAATAGCACGGGCGTCGGAGTCCTTTGTTTGTTTCCCGGTGTCGTGTTGTTTGGCGGCGTCGCGGCACGGGTGGTCAGGCGGAAATCCGGTCCATGAAACGGGCCATGTCGATATCCCGCGACGACAGCCCGCCAACGTCATGTGACGACAGCGTTATCTCGACCTTGTTATAGACATTGAACCATTCCGGATGGTGGTCCATCTGCTCGGCCTTCATTGCCACGCGCGCCATGAAACCGAACGCCTCGGAGAAATTCCTGAACTTGTAGGTTCGCGTGATCGCGTCCCGGCCTTCGACCTCGATCCAGTCCGTCAACTCGGCCAGAGCCGCATCGCGCTCGTCATCCGTCAATTTCCCGCTCATCGGCTTGTATCTCCGCCATTCGATGCGATATCTGTGCGCGGCACCATCAATTGGTGATCTCCGTCTCCGGTTCGGGAACCATCGGCGGGGTCAAATGATTGGTGCGTACCCCAGCAAGTGGCGCGGAATCAAATGCGCGTCAAGCACTCGTCTCATAGCGCGGAGCGCGGTCGCATGGCCGATAGCCGAAAATTCACTCATCCACCCACATTGGAGGATTTCGCGGCCATTGCCGAAAGGGCGCTTTGCGACATACCACCGGAGCTGTCGTCGCTGATCGAAGGCGTCGCGCTGAGGGTCGATGATTTCCCCGACGAAGATACCGTCAGCGAAATGGAGCTTGAATCGCCGTTCGATCTGCTGGGGCTGTATTCAGGGGTGCCGTTCGGGGAAAAAACCATGGCCCTGGGGGGCCAGCCCGACATGATCTTCCTGTATCGCCGCCCGATCCTCGACTACTGGTGCGACAGTGGTGAAGACCTGACCCATGTCATCAAACACGTCCTGATCCACGAGATCGGCCATCATTACGGCCTGTCCGACGCCGACATGGAAGAACTGGAGAGCCAGGCCGGGCATTGACCGGGTGAGACGCGCCGGAAATTGGCGGTGGGCCGAACGGCATGGTCAAGCCGCACCGCCACCCCGGATCACATAGAGCCCCACCAGTACCATAATCAGCACGATCAGACCGGCAATCAGAAGCGCGGTCCGGCGATGACGCCGTGCCGCACGATGCATAACTCCGAATGCTGCCGTCACCCGATCGCCGAAAAGATAAACCAGCAGCGCCAAACCGTAATACCGCACGCCGCGCGACAGCGACATCGCCAGCACGAACCAGCCCAGCGGATAAGCCAGTGCGCCACCGGCCAGCATGGCCACCTGCGATGGTATGGGGAGCAAGCCAATGCCCACCAATGCCCAGAACCCGTACCGCGAAAACAGGTCCTGGGTCCGGCTGAAAGCGTCGTGCCATCCGAAGAAATCGAGGATCATGACGCCGAGGGTCTGAAATGCCAGCGCGCCGATCAGATAACCCAGCCCCGAGGCTGCAACGAATCCCAGCAGCGCCAGCCCGGCCAGACGCCACAGGATATCGCGGCGCATCTGCATATACGGAACGAGTATCGCCTCCAGCGGGATCGGGACGATCACGGCTTCGAGGAAGGAAAGCCACACCAACAAAAGCTGCGCGCGCCGGGATCCGGCCAGACGGCGGTAATGATGCTGCACCCGCGGCGGGTGCGGCGGTTCTTCGGCGGCCTGAGCAGGCTCTGACATGGGCGCCTCGTGGCTCCTGAAGATTTCTCGCGGCGGATGGTCGTTGCTCTCAATAATGGATTTACCACCATATTCGTTCCCTTATCACCACACGGCGACCATGATTGGCCTTAGAATGCCACTCACTGCCCCCATCCCTGACACCACGCCTGTCGCACCTGCATGAATTCTTCCGCTCCCGACGACCTTCCCGGCGATCCGGCCGCACTGCCGCTGCCGCCGGTGCTGGCTGGCCCGTTGCTGCGCCATGTTTCGCCGACACGCGTTGTCTTCTGGCTGGTCGCGACGGACGATCTGGCGCCGACATTGCGGCTGGGGCCGGTCGACGACGCCCAGCCCGTCAACTTGCCCGAGGCATCCTGCCAACGATTGCGCGTCGGTCGGCATGCGGTCATTCACCTGATCGATTTCCATCCCGAGGTGCCGCTGCCGGTCGATACATTGCTGGCCTACGATCTTCGGATTGCCGGGAGCGGTGGCGAGACAGGCATCGCCGACTATGCGCCCCATCTTGTTTATCCGGACGAGGCGTCGCCACGATTCGTCATCAAGTCGCGTCTCGACAGCGTATTGCACGGATCGTGCCGCCGCCCGCACCATAAATCAGGCGACGGGCTTACCGCCATCGATGCATGGCTCGCCGCAAGACGGACTGATGCCGAGGCCCGGCCCGCCCATATGCTGTTCACCGGCGATCAGGTATATGCCGACGACGTGGCCGGACCCGTGCTCCGCGCGATCCACGCCCTTATCGATCGGCTGGGCTTGTTCGACGAGGACCTGGAGGGCGCCATCGTTCCGGATGGCCGAGCACTCTGCCAGGCCCCGGAATCCTACTATCGCCGCCAGAATCTGCTGCCCGCGATGGAATCGACCGCCACCCTGCGCGACCGGTTCTTCGGTGGCGTGGAGAAGCCAATCTTCACGACCGCCAGTGCCGACAACCACCTCATCACACTGGCCGAGATCCTGGCCATGTATCTGCTGGTGTGGTCGCCGGTGGGGTGGACTTTGATCGCACCGACCAAACCGGCATTGTCGGATGAGGAGTCCGCGCGCTATGACCGCGAGCAGTCCGTGATCGATGCGTTCGTCACCGAGTTGCCGGCGGCGGCACGGGTGATGGCGCAGATCCCGACCCTGATGATCTTCGACGACCACGACGTCACGGACGACTGGAATCTGTCGGCGGAATGGGAAGCTGCGGTTTATGGCCACCCGTTCTCGCGCCAGATCATCGGCAATGCGCTGACGGGCTATCTGCTGTGCCAGGCCTGGGGCAACGCGCCGGATCGAGTGGCCAACCCCATCGGCCGCCTTTCCTGCCTGCTGGCCGCAAGCGAGCCGGCCGGCCGACTGCCCGCCGCCGAACACGATGCCTTCATCGACGATCTTCTCAAATTCGAGCAATGGCATTTCTCGATCGAAACGACGCCGAAGCTCGTCGTGCTGGACACCCGGACACGGCGCTGGCGCAGCGAGCTCAGCGCCCGCAATCCGTCCGGCCTGATGGATTGGGAGGCCCTGACCGAACTGCAGCAGGACCTGCTGGGCCGCGACTCCGTAGTGGTCGTGTCTCCCGCGCCGATGTTCGGGGTAAAGCTGATCGAAGGCATCCAGCGGCTGTTCACGATGGCGGGGCACCCGCTGGTCGTCGACGCCGAGAACTGGATGGCCCATCGCGGCGCCGCCATGGTCATGCTGAATATCTTTCGCCACAGCAAGACGCCGGGGCGCTATGTCATCCTGTCCGGCGATGTCCACTATTCGTTCGTTTACGACGTGCGCATCCGCCAGCGCGAGGCCGGCCCCGAAATCTGGCAGATTACCAGCAGCGGCATCAAGAACGAGTTTCCTCGTCGACTCCTCGATATCTTCGATCGGCTGAACCGGTGGCTTTATGCGCCATGGTCGCCGCTGAACTGGCTGACCAAGCGCAGGAGGATGGAAGTGTCGCCCCGCATTCCCGACAAGGCCAGCGCGAGCGAGCGGCTCTGGAACGGCAGCGGCGTCGGCCATGTCGTCTTCGATGGCGACGGCCGACCGACGACGATCAGCCAGATCGGCGCCGATGGCACGACTGTTACCTTTCCGCCCCGGACTGACTGAACGGGCCGGATCCGTTCCGACCCACTGGCCCCGCCGGACGGGTCGCCCGCCCCTCAGCGCGGGCGTTCGGCGACGACGCCAACGCCGCCTTGCCGGCCGACCGGGTCAACCAGTTGATAAAGCGCGACCCGTGATGGCGGTGATCGGACCCGGGGGCTGCGAAAGCAACATAGTCTTCGCCCGGCACCCGGAACTGGGGCAGCGGTTCGCAAAGATCGCCCTTCCGGATCAGATCGCCAGTCGTCAGGATCGGCGAGACCAGCGCCCCTTCCCCTGCCAGGGCCGCCTCCAGCGCAATATAGAAATGCGGAAAGCAGCGGGCGGTCCGGGCCAGCCCCCGGCTGTGACCGGCGAATTCCAGCCAGTTTTCGAGTTCGCCATCCCTGGTTGCGGCCTTGAGAAGCGGCAGTCGAGACATGATCAGACGACCGGCCGCGACGCTTTTGGGAAACGCATCGGGCGCGATCAGCAGCCCAAGGGATTCACTGAAGACAGGCGTTGTCGAGGCGCCGAGCGGCGCCCGAGACGCCGGCTGGATCGCGACATCATAGGCTGTTTCTTCCCACGGCTCTCCTGTGTGACTGGCAATGACCTTGACCGACACCCCGTCATGCTCGTTCGAAAAGCTCCACAACCGGGGAATCAGCCAGCGCATGGCAAATGTCGCCGGTGCAGCGATCCTCAGCACGCCGTCGACCGGGCCCGCGCCGATCCGGGTCAACGCATCGCCGATCACCTGGCGCACATCGCGCGCGGCATCGGCCAGCACAAGGGCATTGGGCGTCGGCACCATGCGACGTTGATTTTTGTCGAAAAGTGTTTGCCCCACCCAATCCTCCAACAGCGTGATCTGCTTGCTGACGGCGCTATGTGTAACGTGAAGATCTTCTGAAGCTTTTTTTATACTTTCATGAAACACGACTCTCTCCAACGCGAACAACGCTTTGGTAGACGGCAAATTTCTTGGACTGTGTTCCATTTCCTCACCTTCGAGGGAATAAATGTAAATTTACTCTGTGGGCCGGATCGGCGATCCAACGTCGAGACAGATGCTGCTGCCCGGCCACACAAGAGTATAGCGATGAACGATGACAGTTTGGCGATGCCCCCCGCACCGAACCCGACAGCGGACCCGGCCGATCGCCCCTTTACCGAAGTGAACGGCCGTGTCTATCGGCACCCTCGACAACCAGTGGCCGTCATCTGCGCCGATGGCTGCGGGCCGGAATATCTGGAGGCGGCGATTGCACACGGAGTCGCGCCGACCCTGGGGCGCATGAGCCGCGACGGCTTTCACGCCACCGCCAGGGCCGTCGTGCCGACCTTCACGAATCCCAACAATATTTCGATCGTCTGCGGCGCACCGCCTTCCGTGCACGGTATTTCCGGAAATTATTATCTTGATCGCCGGACCGGCCGCGAAGTCATGATGCTGGACGAAGCGCAGATGCGCGCCGACACCATTCCCGGCCGCCTGTCTCAGGAACACGTCCGGGTCGCGGTGGTCACCGCGAAACGAAAGCTGCGTCTGGCACTGGCACGGGGCTTGAGGGGCATCGCCTGTTCGGCCGAGGACCCGGCCGAAGCCTTTGACCTGATCAACGAGGGCCGACCCTTCGCATCCGCCCCGGACAAGTATTCCGCCGACCTGTCGCTCTTCGTGCTCGATGCCGGCATACGACTGCTGGAGCGCCGGGCGGCCGACCTGATCTATCTGTCGCTTTCGGACTTCGTCCAGCACGCCCATGCGCCGGACACGCCGGAGGCGCTGGCCTTCATGGCCGCCCTGGATGCGCGTGTCGCCCGGCTGACGATGCTCGGCGCCATTGTCGGCATCGTGGCCGACCACGGCATGACCGACATGTCCCATGCCGACGGCAGCCCCAACGTCGTATTCGTGCAGGATGTCCTGAACGCCGCTTTCGGTCACGGATCGACCCGCGTCATCTGCCCGATCACCGACCCGTTCGGACGCCATCACGCCGCCCTCGGCGGCTTCGTCCGGGTCTATGCGCAACAGGACGGCGTGGCGGCCGGCGATGTCGTCCGGGCACTTCAGGACGTGCCCGGCATCGAGGCCGCCGTGGTCGGCGCCGACGCATGCGACCGGTTCGACCTGCCGTTGGCAGAGGAAGCCGACGTCGTCGTGTTCGCCGAAAAAGGTGTCGCGCTGGGCGCGGGCGCAGCGGACCACGACCTGTCTCAGTTGGCAGGACAACGGCTGCGATCCCATGGCGGGCCGGCGGAACAGGCGGTTCCCTTTCTGCTCTCACACCCGGTCACCGCGTCGTATGCCGCCCGCGCATCAGGCGGCCTGTGGACCTATGACATCTTCGATTACGCATTGAATGGAGTGGTCGCATGATCGCCGAAACCCGAAGCAACCGGCGCGTCGTGCTCCTGATCTGCGACGGCCATCGTGCCGATTTCGTCACGCCCGACTATTGCCCCGAGATCGCGGCATTCAGCGCAGAGAGCCGCCGTTTTGGCAACCATACAGCCATCTTCCCATCAGCGACGCGGGCCAGCGCGGCGTCGATCGCGACCGGCTGCTGGCCGGCAACCCACGGGCTGCATGGCAACATGATGGGGCTGCCGGAGGCCGGTGGCGTAAGGATTCACGATGTCGGCGATCCGGCCTTCCGCGGAAAGATGCGCGAGGCATTCGGGAGAACGCTGCGGGTTCCGACGCTGGCCGAACGGTTGGCCAATCACGGCGGCGCCGTCATCGCATCGAATGTGTCCCCGGGCGCGGCCTATTTCCACGACCCCGACCACTTCGGCGAAGTCGTGCATCGCGCCGGCGCCTTCGGGCCGGGCGGACGGCCACTGACGGCCGATGAAGCCCCGATCGTGAGCCACGATGCCGCCGGAGATCGGGATCTGACCCGCTGGATGTGCGGCCGCGCCATCGTTCGCGGCGGACCGGCGCTCAGCGTGCTGTGGCTGTCCGATCCCGACCTCTCGATGCACGCCGACGCGCTCGGCTCCACCACCCATCTGGCGGGAATCGCCGCCGCCGACGCCTGCTTTGCCGAAGCCCGCGACGCGGTCGAAGCACTAAGGGCTCAGGGAGAGGACGTACTTTTCATCGTCGCGTCCGATCACGGCCAGGAAACGGTGATGGCCCATGTCGCCGTCGACGATCTGCTTGTCGGGGCGGGCCTCAAGGACCATGCCGACTCCACCGAGGTGGTGGTCGCACCGCAAGGCGGCAGCGGGCTGGTCTACATGGCCGGTGAAGGATTGGCGCGGCGCGACCGGGTGGCGGCCTTTCTTGCCGATCACCCGGCTATTGCCGAGGTATTCGTCGGCGACGCGATGCGCCCACTGGGCCAGGCGCCGGAAGCCGGACTTCAGATCGCCTTTGCCATGGCGCGCGACGAAGCCCCCAACGGGAATGGCGTTCCGGGGCGCATCACGCTGTGCGTCTCGGGGGGCGTCTCGGGCGCCAAACCCGGCAAACCGGTCGGTCGCGGCAGCCACGGCGGCCTCGGCCGCTTCGAACGGCATCCCTTTCTGATCGTCAACGGGGGCGGCTTCGCTGCGGGAACCATCGAATACGGCCGCAGCCATCTGGTCGATATCGCCCCGACCATCCTCAGACATCTGGGCCTGCCCCGCCACGGAATGGACGGCATGGCCCTTTCACGCAACTGACCCACCGGGGACTTCAAGCTCCACCGGACCCCAACAACAAGGACCGACTTCATGATGAACCGACAGATCAAGGCGGCTTTGGCCGCGACCACCATTCTGGTGGCGAGCAGCGCAACCGCATTGGCCGACGATCCCCAATACGGCGGTACCATGCATCTGAAATGGGGCACGCTGGATACTGCGGATTTCCACCGTCATACCGGGACGATCTCCCTGACGCACCCCTTCGTGGAAACGTTGACCTCGATCTCGGCCGATGGGCAGCCGCGCGGCATGCTCGCCGAAAACTGGACGATCTCGGACGATGGCCTGATCTACACCTTTGACATTCGCGAAGGCGTACTGTTCCACAACGGACGGGAAATGACCGCCGCCGATGTTCTGGCCAATTTCGAGCGGATCAAACGCGAGGTTTCCGGCGGCTGGCTGACGAGCGCCCTTGACAAGGTCGCCAGCATGGAAGCGCCCGACGATACGACCTTTGTCGTTACGCTGTCGGAGCCGTTCGCGCCATTCCTGAACCTGATTGCCGAAGCCTGGATCATCGCGCCGGAAACTCCGGGCTGGGACGAAACAATCACACAGCCGATCGGCACGGGGCCGTTCACGTTCGATAGCTGGGTGCCACAGCTGGAAATCGTCGGCGAGCGATTCGATGATTACTGGATGGACGGCCAGCCCTATCTGGACGGCGTCGTGTTCGACGTCCGCGAGATCGCCGACGCCTCCCTGGCCCTGCGCGCTGGCGACTTCCACGCCGCCACCATCCCGCTGTCCGCCGTGAGTGCCGCCGAGGACGACCCGGAGATCGGTGTTCAGTTCCGTGCCGACACGAGCTGGTACTTCCTCTCGTTCAACAACCGGAACCCGAACCCGCCGTTCGACAATGTCAGGGTTCGCGAAGCTGTCGCCCATGCAATGGATCGCAAGACCCTGATGACGATCCATAGTGGCCGGTTTGCCATCGACAGCAATCAGATGGTGACGGAAGACAGCTTCTACTACGACGAAACCATCGCAGCAGAAGACCGGCATGGCGAGGCCGATCTTGATCGCGCACGCGCAATTCTGGAGGAAGAAGGCGTCGACCCCTCGGCCGTCACGGTGCAGATGGTCTCCGAGCCGAATTCCCGTCTTTCCGGACCCGTCGTCCAGACACTGCAACAGCTCGGGTTCCAGATCGACAACCGCGCCTATGACGACCTTGGCTTCCAGCGCCGCCTGTCGGAATACGATTGGGACATCTTCCCCGGCGGATCCGGGCCGCGGAACGACATCTTCCTGCGCTACGTGCGGTTCATGAGCGACGGCCCCAACCCCGGCCTGTGGGGCGGTGTGCAGGACGCTGAACTCGACGCCATGATTACCGACGCGATTTCGACCGCCGATCCTCAGGAGAGCCGCCGCCACTACCTCGAAGCCTGGCAACGGATCATGGACAACTACTACACCGTCGTTCTCGGCCATGCCCCGGCCGCATATGGCATTCGCTCCGAAGTCAATGACTTCACGGTCGCCTTCAACACCTCCGCCCACCGCGTGGACGGCGGCCTGGCATTCGCCTGGCTCTCGCAGTAAGCGGCAATCGCCGAACAGGTTGGGGGATACAAATGGCTACGACCACAATCGATTCTTATGTCCGCCGGCGTATCCCCGACTTGCCGGCGGTGACCTGGCTGGGCCTGGGCATCCTGTCGATCGCGCTGCTTGTCGTCGCATTCGGACCGCTGCTGGTGACCCACGATCCCTATCAGTTCAGCATCCGGATGAACGAGCCCCCGAACGCCGATCATTGGCTGGGCACTGACGACAAGGGCCAGGATATTTATTCCCGGCTCCTGGTCGGGACCCGGCTCAGCCTCTTTTTCGGGTTCAGTGCTGCGTTGATCGCCCTGGCGATCGGCGGACTGGCGGCGCTGGCGGCGCTGGCCCTTGGCCGCGTCGCCGAAACGGCCGTCTTTGCGGGCATCGACCTGATCCGGGCGCTGCCCGGCATCCTGTTCGCCCTTGCGTTCGTTTCGGCGTTCGAACCGGGCGCAGCATCGGTCATCATCGCGCTGGGCATATCGTTCTCGCCGAATTTCGCACTGATTACACGTGCGACCTATAAGCAGCAGATGGCGCGACCCTACACGGCGGCAGCCTTCGTGCTCGGCGCCAGCCGCCTTCGGATCGCCCTGGCTCACGTATTGCCGAACATTGCTGGCGCCCTGATCACGCAGTTCGCCATCATCCTGCCCCGCTGCATCGTTCTGGAGTCGGTACTCAGCTTCCTCGGCCTTGGTGTGTCCCCCGAAACCCCGACCTGGGGCCGGATGATCGCCAACGCCACCAACTATACCGAGGCCGCGCCGCACGCGGTGCTTCTGCCCATTCTGGTGCTCAGCATCGTGACCTTCGCTCTGGCGATCGTGGGCGACGCCCTGCGTCAACGCTTCGACCCCGCCCGACGGAGGATTTCGTTATGAACCGGCAGAGGATCGAACTTTTCGTCAGCATCGCCTCGGATCTCGGCCGATCGTTGCTGATCGCTTCCGCGATCGTGGTGTTCAGCTTCTTTCTGATCCGGATGGTACCCGGCGACGTGGTTGACGTTCTGGGACTGGAAGGATCGCTGACCTATGGCCAGCAGGCGGTCCTGCGCGAGGATCTGGGCCTCGACCGGGGCTGGCCGGCCCAGTTCGCGGACTGGCTGGGCATGATCCTTGGCGGCGATTTCGGCTCGTCGCTCCGCTTCGGCACACCGATCTCCGACCTGCTGATGACGGCGCTGCCGGCGACGCTGATCCTGGGCGGCACGGCGCTGCTGGTCGGTCTGACCGTAGGCATCGCCCTTCCGACGCTCGCCTGCATCTACCCCCGATCGATTTTTGTCGCTCTGGTCGAGTTCATCACGATCTGGTCGATCACCATGCCGACTTTCTCCATCGGCATCATCAGTGTGATCGTGTTCGCGGTCTGGCTCGACTGGATACCGGCGATCGGCAATCTGGTTGTACCGGCCTTGATACTCGGCGCCGACACGGCCGGAACGCTGGCCAAGATGCTGCACGAGGACATGCGCGATACCGACCGGGCGGAGTTCGTGCGAACCGCCCGGTCCAAGGGCATCAGCCGGGCGCGGATCGTGGTTTTTCACATCCTGCCCAACGCTTTCACGGTCGTCGTCGCCATTTCCGGTCTGCTGATGGCCGGCGCCCTGACCGGGGCCATCACGATGGAGGTCGTCTTCGGACTTTCCGGTCTCGGCACGATGACCCTCCAGGCCGTTCAGGGGCGCGACTATCCCGTCGTCCAGGCCGTCGTCATCTGGCTCGGGCTTGCCGTGGTCGCGGCGAATCTCGCCAGCGACATGCTTCAGCGCTTCATGGATCCGAGGTTGAGAAGAACATGACGAACGAATTGCTGCTTCAGGTGCGCGACCTGTCGGTCACCCTGAAAACGAAGGGCCAGCATATCCAGGCGGTCCGAAACGTGTCGTTCGAAATCGCGCCCGGCGGGACGCTGGCGCTGGTCGGCGAATCGGGCTCCGGCAAGACCATGACGGCGATGTCGATCATCGGGCTGACATCGGTGAATGGCGACATCGCCATGAGTGGACAGGCGTTGTTTCGCGGACATGACCTCCTGACACTAGATCCCGCCGGCCTGCGCCGGATCCGGGGCCGGCGGATCGGTACCGTGTTCCAGGATCCCGCTGCCGCCCTGAACCCGCTGATGACCGTCGGCAACCAGATCGCCGAGGCGGCCCGAGCCGCCGACACAAGCCGCCGGGATCGGCAGGACATTGTCCGCAATCTGCTCGGTGAAGTCGGCCTGGGCGGTCTGGAAGGCGTCGAGCAACGCTATCCGCACGAACTGTCCGGCGGACAGCAGCAACGCGTGATGATCGCCATGGCGCTGTCCGGCAATCCGGACCTGCTGATCGCGGACGAACCGACGACGGCCCTGGACATGACGGTGCAGGCGCAGATCCTCGATCTCCTGCAGCGCATTCAGAAAATGCGCGGCATGGCCATCCTGATCATTTCGCACGACCTCGGGGTCGTGTCGCGGCTGGCACAGGATGTCGTCATTCTTCGCGCCGGCGCCGTGGTCGAACGCGGCCCGGTCTCCCGGATCCTGTCCGCCCCGCACGACGCCTATACGCGGGCGCTGGTCGCCTGCAGCCCCACGGTCGACACCCGGCGTCCCCGGCTGCCTACGGTCGACACGGTCGACGACTTCCCATCGATGGCCCCGGGACCGGACACGATGATCCGCGCCCCGGCCGACGAGCCCGCCATCCTGTCCGTTCGCGGCCTGACCGTCCGCTATCCGGGCCGCGGTCTGCTGTCGCCACCGATCACGGCGGTGGAGGATGTCGACCTGACCCTGCCGCGGTCCAGCATTGTCGGCATCGTGGGGGAAAGCGGCAGCGGCAAAAGCACCCTCGCCAAAGCGATCGTCGGGCTGGTCAGACCACAGTCCGGGCGGATGGCGTTCGAAGGACAGGGCATTCGCGATCCGGGCCGCTATTCCCGCGCCCTGCGACGGCAAATTCAATACGTCTTTCAGGATGCCTATGGCGCGCTGAACCCCCGGATGTCGCTGAGACAGGCGTTGGCCGAGCCCCTGGATATACACGGTTTGAATGCCGGACCGGATCGGGCGCCGACCATCGCCCGGCTGATGGACGAAGTCGGACTGGCACGGGGCCTGATTGACCGCTATCCGGCGGAACTTTCCGGTGGTCAGCGCCAGCGCGTGACCATTGCCCGCGCGCTGGCGCTCGGCCCCGATCTCCTGATCTGCGACGAGATCGTCTCCGCCCTCGATGTTTCGGTTCAGGCGCAGATCCTGAACCTGCTGTCCGATCTGCAAGCGGCGCGCGGCCTGAGCCTGTTGTTCATAAGCCACGATCTGGCCGTCGTGTCCCATCTCTGCGATCGGGTCGCGGTCATGGCCGACGGCGCCATCATCGAAGAAGGGCCGCGTCATCAGGTTTTCCAGTCGCCAGCGTCGGACATCACGCGACGACTGCTGGATGCCGCCCGCGCTCTGGAACCCGACGCCACTGCTGCCGCCACCGGCCCGGCCGGCACCGGCGCCAGAGAAACGGTCCGTGCGGTGGCCTATGCTTGACGATCACCAGGCTCATTGAGCACAAGCTGGCGCACGCGAGCCCGCAGTTCCGGCAGCAATTCGGCCTCGAACCACGGATTGCGGCGAATCCAGGCAGTATTGCGCCAACTGGGGTGTGGCAGAGGGATGACGTCGGGGCCGTATTCCCGCCAGCGTCGAACCGTCTCGGTCAACGACGTCCGCCGGGCGCGGCCGAGTTCCAGTCGTTGCGCATACGACCCGACCAATATCGTCAGCCGGATCTCGGTCAGAAAGCCCTTGAGCCTCGGGTGCCAGAGCGGTGCGCATTCCGGGCGGGGCGGACGATCGCCGCCGCGTGCGTCGGTGCCGGGGTAGCAGAACCCCGCCGGGACGATGGCGATGCCGGCAGTATCGTAGAACGCATCGCGGTCCAGCCCCATCCAGTCGCGCAGCCGGTCGCCGCTGGCGTCGTTCCATGGCACGCCGGTTTCATGGACCCGTCGCCCCGGCGCCTGCCCCATGACGAGGATCCGCGCCGTCGGCGCCAGCCGGACCACGGGCCGGGGTTCGTGAGGCAAATGGGCCGCGCAGACGCGGCAGGCCCGGACGGCCGCCAGGGTCTGCTCCAGGATTTGATCCTGGGTCTGCTCCGGGGCCAAATCCGGGGCCGGATCAGTCCGATCGGTTGGCATGGGCAAGCAGGTCGCCGACCAGTCTCGGCACCAGTGTTCCGGCGGGTCCGTGGTGACAGTCATGGAACAGCGTGTGCCCCTCGGACGGCTCAAGATTGATCTCCACCGTGCGTGCGCGGCCGTGGAACCGGGCCTCCTGCACGAACCCGGCTGCCGGATAGACGGTTCCCGACGTGCCGATGGCGACAAACAGTCCACAATCGCCCAACAGATCGCCGATCCGTTCCATCTCCAGCGGCATTTCCCCGAACCAGACGACATGAGGCCGCAGCGCCCCGGTCGCCGTGCAGGCCGGACACGGTGTCCTGGCGCCGAGATCATCGATGTGGACGTTGATCGCGTCACACGCCATGCATCGGGCTTTCAGCAGTTCTCCATGCATATGGATCAGCGCACGCGTTCCGGCGCGTTCATGCAGATCGTCGATATTCTGGGTCACTACCACGACTTCACCCGGCCATGCCGCTTCGAGCCGGGCGAGAGCCTCGTGGGCGGCATTTGGACGGATATCGGCCTCGCGCAGCATCCGGCGGCGATCGTTGTAGAACGCCTGAACGCGGTCGGGATCGGCGGCGAACGCTTCCGGCGTCGCCACGTCTTCCAGGCGCACCCGCGCCCAGATTCCGTCGGCATCGCGAAAGGTATCCAGGCCGGACTCCTTGGAGATACCGGCCCCGGTCAGGATCACGATCCGGTCATCAGGGGCGGGCAAGCGGTCGATCAGGGTCATTTGATCCGGTTTCCAGGATTGGGGGCCGGGGTTCATCGCCAGTCCCGAACATGCTAAGGGGAGAAGTGGCCGCACCACAACCGCCGGAGAACGAGAGACAAATGCGCATCCTGTTCGTTTGCACGGGCAACATATGCCGGTCGCCCACGGCCGAGGCCATCTTCAGGCACAAGGCGGCGCTGCAGGGGCTGACCGTCGAAGTGGATAGCGCCGGCACCTCGTCGGAGGAATCGGGCAATCCGCCGCACCCGCGATCCACACAGGTTGCCGAAAGCCGGGGCGTCGTCATGCCCAGGCGGACGGCGCGCCGAATCCGCGCCGATGATTTCCGCGCCTTCGACCTGCTGATCGGCATGGACCGGCGCCATGTGCGAACGCTGCAGCAGCTTGCGCCTCCAGGCCTCGAAGATCGGGCCCGGCTGCTGATGGCCTATGTGGACAACGCGCCCGCGCTGGATATCCCCGATCCCTGGTACGGCGCCGACGAGGGCTTTGACGACGTCTTCGACATGATCGACCTGGGTGTCGATGCGGTTATCGCCGCCGTGGCCAGGGAAAGCCGGGCCAACAACGAAGCGGCCGGCGGATGACCGCCGCGGCGGCGTCCATCGCTGTCCGGGTCGACGCGGCGCTTGGTGCCGCCCCCGTTCGGCGAAGGGTCCTTCAGGGCGGTTCGACTGTCACCGTCGAGGAAATGGTGCTGCAGGATGGTCGCCACGTCGTCGTGAAGCACGGGCGCGGCCGCCTGAACGACCATCTGGCCGTCGAACGCTCGATGCTCGACGACCTCGCGGCCGACGGTATCGTTCCGGTGCCGGACGTGCTGTTCGGCGAGGACGACCTGCTGATCATGGCCTTCATCGCGGGCGATCGCACGGTCGGCTCGGCGGGGACCGAGGAGCACGCCGCCGATATCCTGGCGGCACTCCATGACCGGCCGCAGCCGGCTTTCGGCTATACCCGCGATACCGTGATCGGCCAATTGCCGCAGCCGAATCCGCGCACCGACAACTGGCTGGCGTTCTATCGCGATCATCGGCTGCTGCACATGGCCGAGGCAGGAAACCGCGAGCGGACCGTGCCAGACAGACTTCGCCGCCGGCTGGAAACGCTCGCCGGCCGACTGGACAGGTATCTGACCGAACCCGACCATCCAAGCCTGCTGCACGGCGATGTGTGGACGGGCAACGTGATCGCGCGCGACGGCCGGATCGCCGCACTGATCGACCCGGCGATCTACTGGGGACACCCGGAGATCGAACTTGCCTTCATCACGATGTTCAACACCTTCGGCCAACGGTTCTTCGATCGCTATCGCGAGCGCCGGGGACTGGATCCGGCCTTCTTCGATATCCGGCGCGACCTGTATCTGATCTACCCGCTGCTGGTTCATGTCCGTTATTGGGACACCAGCTATGCCCGTGGGATCGAGTCCACGCTGGATCGGCTGGGTCTCTGACCACGCCGCGCGATCAGCCGCCCAGCAGGCTGTCCAGCAACCCGCCGAATCCGTCCCGGTCCAGATCATCGTCTCCCTGGTCCTGCCGAGAGGTGGCAGGTTGCGGGGTGGCGGAAGGCGCCGCCTGCATGGTACCGGTCCCGGCGCCGGGGAAGGACGAAACCGCCAGCCCCTCATGCGCCTCGATCGCGAAGCGCCGCCAGATCTCCGCTGGCAAGCCGCTGCCGGTCAGATCCTCAACGGGGCTGGCATCGTCGCGCCCGACCCAGACGCCGATCGCCATGTCGCCGGTATATCCGACGAACCAGGCATCGCGGCCGTCCTGGGTGGTGCCGGTCTTACCGGCGGCCGGCCGGCCCGGATCAGCCGCGCGGCCGGTTCCGTCGGTGACGACGGCCGACAGCATCGCGTTCATTTCCTCCGCATGCCAGGGTCGAATGGTCTCACCGGGCCCGCTGCCGTCGCGGCGAAAAAGCAGGTCGCCACCGCGGTCTGTAACCGACCGTACGCCATACGGCCAACCCGGCCGCCCGCGCGTCGGAAATGCCGTATAAGCCGCCGTCAGTTCCAGCAACGTGACTTCACTGGTGCCCAGAGCAAGGCTGAGATCGGTGTTGAGGTCGCTGACGATTCCAGCGCGCCGCGCCGCGTCGATCACGGTTCGAATTCCGACCCTGTTGGCGAGTTGAACCGCAACCGAATTCGCCGAGCGGGCCGCCGCCGCCGTCAGCGTCATCGGCCCGTAATAGTGGCCGCCAAAATTCCCCGGCGCATAGCCGTTTATGGAGATCGGGCCGTCATTGATGATGGTATGGGGGCGATATCCCTGTTCCAGCGCGGCCAGATAAACGAACGGCTTGAACGCCGATCCCGGCTGACGGCGCGCCTGGGTGGCCCGATTGAACTGGCTGTCGGCATAGGACCGGCCGCCGATCAGCGCCCGGACCGCGCCGTCGTGATCCATCGCGATCAGGGCTCCCTGAAGGCCCGGCACGCCATAGGCGTCCAGCCCCTCGGTCAGGGCCGTGGCCGCGAACCGCTGAAGCCGGCTGTCCATGGTCGTTTCAACGACCAGATCGCCAGCATCGCGGCCGACATACTCCGGCACCATATCGACGATCCAGTCGCCGAAATAGCGGCCCGCCGTACCGGCCACGGGCCGGACGGTGGCAGGCGGCGGCGCCGCCAGGGCGGTCCGGAGTTGCTCGCCGCTGATGAAACCGGCATCGGCCATGGCGCCGAGTACGATACGTGAGCGCGCCTCGGCCCGTTCCGGCGCATGAGTCGGTGCATACCGGGACGGTGCCCTGATCAACCCGGCGATCGTGGCCGACTGGCGCAGGGTCAGATCGCGCGACGGGACGCCATAATAAGCGCGTGCCGCTGCATCGATGCCATAGGTCCCGGCGCCCAGATAGACGCGGTTCAGATAGGCCGACAGCAATTCTTCCTTGCTGTAGTTCACCTCCAGCCACAGGGCCAGCAAAGCCTCCTGCACCTTGCGGCGCAAGGTGCGCTCCGGCGTCAGGAACAGGACCTTTGCCAATTGCTGGGTGATCGTCGAACCGCCCTGAACCACGCGCCCGGAGCGCCAGTTCGTCCACGCCGCCCGAGCGAGGCCAATTGGATCGATGCCGAAATGGTAATGAAAGCGCCGGTCTTCGATGGCCAGGACGGCCTCCGGAACATGCGGCGGCAGATCGGCCACGTTGATCCGGTCGCCGTTGAACGCGCCATAGCGCGACACAAGGGTCCCGTCGCGGGCAGCAACCGTGATCGAGGGACGGTCGTCTTCCAGCGCCACGTTGTCGATCGAGGGCAGATCGTGGGCGAGCCAGATGACGGCGCCGGTAACGAGGACGAAGAGCCAGATCGCGGCGACTGCCATCCATTTGCCGACGAACCTGAAAATCCGCGCCGGTACAGAGCCGCCGCCGCTCCGTCGGGTCGCCTTCCGCCCGCTCCGGCCCCGGCCCTGGCCGAACCACGAAGACCATTGGGTTCCTTTTCGCGCGCCGGCTTTGCCGCGCGACCTTGAGGGCGATGCAGAGGATTTCGCCGTCGTGCCAGCGGGTCGGGAGCGCGGCTTCGGTTTGGCCGGCGCCGTTAATCCCCCCGGTCGGGACTGCCCCCCACGACGGGACTGGCCGGAATCCGCACGCGCGGACCCGGCCGGATGCGGCGCTCGCCGCGTTCCGGATTTGGTTCCCCCTGATTTCGAGCCCCCGGATTTACGCTTTCGGGTGGTCGATCCGTCGGAGGACGACCCGGCCGGTGCTGATCCACGCCATTCCGCCATACCCTTTCATCTCTTGAAATACAGCCGATTTCAAGAAGAAACGGGCGAAACTGCAGATACCACATGAACCGGCAGCGCCGGGGCCGGTGCTGTCTACGGCGACAGGATGACCTTGCTGCCGCCCTGCTGGCGCATCGCCATCGACAGGGCTTCATCCAGTTGATCGAAGCTGAACCGCGCCGCGGGATCAAGCGGCATCTTGTGATGGGCGATATGGTCGAGAATCTCACCATACATCGACATCATGCGTTCGATCGGGAACTGGTCGAAAAGGCGCGGCACCCAGAAACCCTGGACCTTGATATCCTTGAAAATCAGGAAAGTCGGCCAGATCTGGCACGGCCGTCCTGCCAGCGCGCCGTAATTGATGATCGTTCCGCCTTCGACGAGACATGCTGCCAGGCGTTCGGTTGACGTTCCACCCACGGCGTCGAATGCGTAACGGATCGGCGTGTCGCCAATCTCGTCCCGGACCGCCGCCGCCAGTGTCTGCGGATCCAGACCCAGCTTGTGGTCCACAACGACGGTATGACCACCATAGCTTTTGACTTCGTCGACGACTTCCTTGCGGCGAACGATGTTCACCGTACGGAAACCAAAGGCCGCCGCAAAACTGGAGATGCATCGGCCGACATTGGAATTGGCCGCGTTCTGAATGATCGTTTCGCCGGGCTTCAGATCGGTGACAAGCCGCAACAGCGCATAGGCCGTACCCGGATTGACCTTGAGCATGGCGATTTGCTCCGGCGCCAGATCGGCGCTGAGCTTGACGATCGTGTCGTAACGAAGGTTCCGCCTTTCAATCCAGTTCTCGCCGGGCGTGATCATGACGATATCGCCTTCGCTGACCCAGGCGCGGGCGCGCTCGCTCTTGCCCACCGCGAGTACGCGTCCGACACCTTCGGTACCGGGAATATACGGCAAATCGGGCTTATAGCCATAACGGCCGGCGACCAGCATCAGATCGCTGGGATTGACCGGCGTCGCCAGCAACTGCACGGTCGCTTCTTCATCGGCTGGCGGTGGCGGTTCCGGAAGATCCACCACCTTCAGGACTTCGCGCGGATCGCCGTACCGACTGAACTGCAGGGCCCTCATCGTATTCCCCTCCGATGGCTGGTAGGACTGGTTGCCACAACGGGCGTTGCTCGCGAAGCTACATGAAATGCCACAATAAGCAATTTTAAGTTGTATTTGCGGGCGAAAAAAGAGGCGGCGTCATCGACAGCCGCCTCTCTTCGGCTCGTCCCGATTTCGCCTAAACGTCGAGATTCGATACGTTCAGCGCGTTTGCCTGAATGAATTCGCGCCGGGGCTCGACCACATCGCCCATGAGCGTGGAGAAAACCTCCTCACTGTCGTCAGCGTGGTTCACCTTGACCTGAAGCAGATTCCGAACGTTGGGATCGAGAGTCGTCTCCCAGAGCTGTTCGGGGTTCATCTCGCCCAGCCCTTTGTAGCGCTGAATGGTAACGCCCTTCCGGCCCAGTTCCATAACCCGCTCAAACAGGCTGACCGGCCCCAGGATGTCGATATCGGCCGAACCCGTCGACAACACACCCCGCCCGGCATAGCGCTCCGCCATTTGTTCCTGATAGGACCGCAGGCGCCGGGCTTCGCCGGTTCCCGAAAGCGCTGGATCGAGCCGGCGCGATTCCGACACGCCGCGCAGCGTCCGGGTAAACAGCAAGCCGCCATCGGCGGTGGCCATGCCGCGCCAGCCGCGCTCCAGCACCGGGGAACGTTCATCGAGAACCCGGCCGATCATCTCGGCGATCGGCTGGGCCGACGCCTGATCGGTCAGCACCTCGGGATCGAACGCGCCGGCGATCGCCGCATTTTCGACCACGACCGTCGATCCGACCTTGTTGGCAAGCGGCATGATCAGATGCCGGATATCCCGCGCCTGCTGAACGGCGGCGTGCAGATCCTGCCCGGTAAGCGTGGTGCCGTCGTGCAGAGTCAGCCGGGCGTCCTGAATGCCCTGATCGATCAGATAGGTTTCAAGTTCGCCATCGTCCTTCAGATAGAGCTCTTGCTTGCCGCGCAGCGCACGATAGAGCGGCGGCTGGGCGATATAGAGGTAGCCACGGTCGATGATCTCGGGCATCTGGCGATAGAAGAACGTCAGCAGCAATGTCCGGATGTGAGAGCCATCGACATCGGCATCCGTCATGATAATGATCTTGTGATAACGGGTCTTTTCGATATTGAATTCGTCGCGAATGCCAGCGCCCAGAGCCGTGATCAGCGTCCCGATTTCCGCCGATGACAGCATCTTGTCAATGCGCGCCCGCTCGACGTTCAGGATTTTGCCCCTGAGCGGCAATATCGCCTGCATCCGGCGGTCGCGGGCCTGTTTGGCCGAACCGCCGGCGCTATCGCCCTCGACGATGAAAAGTTCGCTTTCCGCCGGGTCGCGAGACTGGCAATCCGCCAGTTTTCCGGGAAGCGATGCGACGTCGAGGACAGTCTTCCTGCGGGTCAGTTCCCGAGCCTTGCGCGCCGCTTCCCGCGCCTTGGCGGCTTCGGCCACCTTCTGGATGACCTTGCGGGCCTCGTTGGGGTTCTCACCCAGCCAGGTCGACAGCGCCTCGTTCACGACGCTTTCAACGATTGGACGAACCTCGGACGAAACAAGCTTGTCCTTGGTCTGGCTGGAGAATTTCGGATCGGGCACCTTGACCGACAGCACGCAGGTCAGACCCTCCCGCGCGTCGTCACCGCCGATGGTGACCTTTTCCTTTTTGGATATACCGCTATCGGCGGCATAAGCGTTGATCTGGCGGGTCAGCGCGCCGCGGAATCCCGCCAGATGCGTGCCGCCGTCGCGCTGGGGGATGTTGTTGGTGAAACACAGCATCGTCTCGTGATAGGCGTCGGTCCACTCCATCGCCACTTCGACGGTGACGCCTTCGCGTTCCGCGCTCAGGACGATCGGCGGCGTGTGAATCGCCGTCTTGGACCGGTCGAGATACTTGACGAAAGCCGTCAAGCCGCCGTCATAGATCATCGTCACGGTGCGGGGCTCGACGCTCCGATTGTCGGTGACGACGATCGTCACACCGGAATTGAGGAACGCCAGTTCCCTCAACCGATGCTCCAGAGTCTCGAAATTGAAATCCAGCGTCGTAAAGGTTTCCGCCGACGGCTTGAACACGATCCGGGTACCGGCGGAATCGCCGGCCGGACCGATGGCCTTCAGCCGCTCTCGCGCCACGCCATCGTCAAACGTGATGACCCATTCCTGGCCATCGCGATAGATTGTCATCTCCAGCCATTCCGACAGCGCATTCACCACCGAAACGCCCACGCCGTGAAGTCCGCCGGAAACCTTGTACGAGTTCTGGTCGAACTTTCCACCGGCGTGCAACTGGGTCATGATGACCTCGGCCGCCGATATGCCTTCTTCTTCGTGAATGCCGACCGGAATGCCACGCCCGTTATCGGTCACTGTCACCGAACCATCCGGATTCAACGTAACCGTTACGGTATCGCAATGTCCGGCGAGCGCTTCATCGATTGCATTGTCGACGACCTCGTAAATCATATGGTGAAGGCCGGACCCGTCGTCGGTATCGCCGATATACATGCCGGGGCGTTTGCGAACGGCATCAAGCCCCCGCAGCACCTTGATGCTATCGGCTCCGTATGCGTCCGCGGCCGCCTGTGCCGAGCCTTTCACCGCCTGCTCACCCATAAGATCATCTCGTTTCAAACGTTCCAGGGTTACCCTGATTTCCCGATCACCGGCCAGCCGGCAGATCAGGAACTCAGAGATATCGTGCCGTCATCGACGGTCAGAACCGTCGCCTCGGGCCGCATGGCCTCGAACAGCGCCGCGTCGGTTCCCGTGAACCACGCCTGCGCGCCCAAGGCCTTGATCTCGGCAAAAAGTGCGGCCCGCCGCCGAGAATCCAGATGCGCCGCCACTTCGTCGAACAGAAGGATCGGTGCAGCGCCGCGCGCCTTTGCGAGAAGTCTGGCGTTGGCCAGGATCAGCCCGAGGAGAAGCGCTTTTTGCTCTCCCGTCGAGCATTGAGCCGCGCCGACACCTTTCGCTCTATGACTTACCAGAAGATCACTGCGATGGATACCATCGGCGGCGCCACCGGCCACGGAGTCGAGACTTCTCGACTCCCGGAGCAGGGTCCGGAATCGCTCCTCGACCTCAAGCGCCGGCCGATCGACCAGCCATGTTTCGATTGACCCCGACAGGTCGATATCCGCCCGGGGGAAAACGGTATCGACCATTCCATCACCATAGCGGGCGAACGAGTCCGCCAGTTGAAGCCGCTCCACCAGAAACCGGCGTCCCGCCGCGACGGCGATCCCCTTGCGCGCCATCGTCTCTTCCAGCCCATCGAGCCAGGCGCGATCGAAACGTCCCGACCGCAACAGGCGCGAACGCTCGCGCATCGCATGCTCATAAGCGGAAAGCGCCCCCGCATGGCCGGAATCGTGGCCGTAGACGAGCCGATCCAGGAACCGCCGACGATTGCCCGCCCCTTCCAGGAACAGCCGATCCATAGCCGGCGTCAACCAGACCATTGCCAGCCGATCACCGAGCGCGGCCTGGGAGACCGACTGACCGTCGATCCGGACCAGCCGCCGACCCTGACCCGTCGGCACCTCCGGATCCGGCCCCGTGCCGAGCCGCACCGTTCTGCCGTCATGCATCAGAATCGCGCTCACCGCCCAGTGACGGTCGGCCGGCGCATCGTTTCTCGCCACATCGACGAGCGTGGCCCGCCGCAACCCCCGTCCCGGCGACAGGAAAGAAACAGCCTCCAGTATGTTCGTTTTGCCGGCACCGTTGGGACCCGCCAACACGACCGACCGGCCGGCCGTCTCGATGGTCACCGTCGAATGGTTCCGGAAATCGGTCAGTGAAAGACGGTCGATATGCAGGATGGTTCCCTCTGCCGGATCCGGTCGGCAATCCGGCGCCGAGTCAGATCCGGAACCCGGCCCGGCCCCGCGCACGGAGTCGACGGAACTGTCCGCCAGCCAGTTCGTATCAATTTCCGCGACCGTTGATACGTCTCTCACGCGTCAATACTGACCCCGTCCCTATACCCGCATCGGCATAAGGACGTATAATGTCGCCCCAACCTCGCCTTCGGCGCTGCGCGCCCGAATGATGGTCGGCGACCCGCTGTCGGACATCTCGAACTGTATATGGCCATCGCCGAGCTGAGCGGCAATGTCCATGAGATACCGGCTGTTGAATCCGATCTGGAAAGTCTCGCCGTCATAGTCGATTTCCAGTTCCTCCACCGCGCTGCCGGCATCGGCGGCAGTAGCGGACAGCGTCATGACACCGCTGCTGAATGCCAGTTTGACCGCCCGGCTCTTTTCGGAGGAAATGGTCGACACGCGATCGACGGCCGAAGCGAAAACCTTGGCGTCGAGCACGATCGTCTTGTCGTTGCCGGTGGGAATGACGCGCGCATAGTCCGGAAACGTGCCGTCGATGAGTTTCGAGGTCAGGACAGCTGTCGAAAAGGAAAACCGGATCTTGGCATCGGACAGCGATACCACGACGTCGCCCGGCATATCGGCGATCAGTCGGTGAACTTCGTTGACGGTCTTGCGCGGAACGATCACGCCCGGCATCTGTTCGGCGCCGGAGGGTTCGGCGATTTCGGCGCGCGCCAGACGATGCCCGTCGGTCGCGACCGACCGCAGCACCCGGCCATGATCGCCATCGGCCGCATGAAAATACAGGCCGTTGAGGTAGTATCGCGTTTCCTCGGTCGAAACGGCGAATCGGGTCTGTTCGATCATCTCGCGCAGATCCGTACCCGGCACGGTAAACCGGAACGGCAATTCGCCGCCACCGATCTCCGGGAAATCCTCGACCGGCAGAGTCCCCAGCTTGAACCGTGAGCGTCCGGCAACGACAGCGAGCGTCTCGCCGGTGGCGTCGATCTCGACCTGGGCGCCGTCGGGGAGTTTCCGCACGATGTCATGGAAGGTGTGAGCGGGCGCCGTGACCTGCCCTTCGACCGATATGTCGGCATCGACGGTATCGACAATTTCGATGTCCATATCCGTTGCGGTCAACGACAGCGAACCGCCTGCCGCCCGCAACAGGACATTGGACAGAATGGGAATCGTGTTTCGCCGCTCAACCACACTCTGCACGTGGCCGAGAGATTTCAGCAGCGTCGCGCGTTCGATGGTGAGCTTCATCGTCGTTCCCGTTCGGTTGGAAACGGCGACTTCCGGCGCCGTCTCTGTCAGTTCGTGGGTTTTAGCAATGACCGGGAGGCTTTTCCAGAACGAAGTCCGGTCCCGGAATCAGCTCAGTGCCAGTATCGGCCCCTATGCGATCAAACCTCGTCCTTGCAGCGCCAACCTCCTCCTGATCGCCCCCGACATCGCTCGGGGCCCGGACCCGGATGAGCCCGGTTCGCGTGTCAACGTCGGCAAGTTGCTGCACGAGGTCCCGGGTCGGCAGCGCGTCACTTTGTGACCGCGCAGCGCCCGGGACGATCAGGATGTGGAAATCGTCTATCTCGCAATCGATACCGATGTGCGAACATTGTAGATATCGGCCCCGGGGGGCGCCGGTGACGATCATCCCTGCAGCATCCGCTTCAGCAGGTCGACGTCTTCGGCGAAGGAAGGGTCGGCGCTGCAAAGCTCCTCGACCTTGCGGACGGCATGCATCACCGTCGTATGATCGCGGCCACCGAATTTGCGGCCGATATCCGGCAGAGAACGCGCGGTGAGTTGCTTCGACAAATACATCGCCACCTGGCGCGGACGGGCGACCATTCGCGACCGCCGCGAGGAATGCATGTCCGCGACCTTGACGTTGTAGTGCTCCGCGACCCGCTTCTGAATCTCGTCGATTGTCACGCGCCGGTCGCTGGCCCGGATCAGGTCGCGCAGCAATTCCTGCGTGCCTTCAAGGGATACCGGGCGCCCGACGAATTCCGCATGCGCCACCAGCCGATTGAGTGCCCCCTCCAACTCGCGGATGTTGGAGGAAATCTTGTGGGCCAGATACTCCATCACCTTCATCGGAATTTCGACATGGGGCCATTGTTCGGCTTTCGCCTGCAGAATGCCCAGCCTCAGTTCATAGGATGTCGGGTGAATATCGGCGACCAGCCCCCACCCCAGCCGGGAACGCAGCCGCTCTTCCAGCCCGTCGAGATCGGACGGGCTCTTGTCCGCGGAGATGATGACCTGGCGATTCTGGTCCACCAGCGCATTGAACGTGTGGAAGAACTCTTCCTGAGTCGAATCCTTGCCCGAGATGAACTGGACGTCGTCGATCATCAGGATGTCGACTGACCGGAACAGTTCCTTGAAGCTCATGGTGTCCTTGAAACGCAGGGCCCGAATGAACTGATACATGAACTTTTCCGCCGACATATAGATGACGCGGCGCGCCGGGTGGCGGCGTCGGATATGCCAGGCGATGGCATGCATCAGATGCGTCTTGCCGAGTCCCACGCCGCCATAGAGAAACAGCGGATTGAAGGTGACCTGCGACGCGTCGGCCACACGGCGCGCCGCCGCGTGTGCCATTTCGTTCGGCTTCCCGACGATAAAATTCTCGAAGGTGAATCTGGGATCAAGCGGTGCGGAGTAATCATGCACCGGGTCGCGGTATTCCGCGCCGCCCGACTCGGTCTCTTCAGCACCGTCGGCCCGGTCTCGGGACCCCTCGCTGGCCCAACCTCTGCCCCCGTCCCTGTTACCGTCCCTGGCCCGCTCCCCCGCGGCATCCGGATAATCGGCATTTGAGGGCGTGAACCCCTGGGCCCCTAATCCCACCTGATTCCGAAGAGGCGGCTCGTCTCGGGCCTGGCCGCCGCCCGTTCGTGCGGGGTTCATTCGCGTCGGATTGGGCCCGGCGAGACTGGCGTCGGGGGCCGAGCCTATCCGCGCACCGGCCTGCCCATCAACCAGGGCTGCCGCCACGACGAATTCGACCTCGGGAACCGCCGGACATTCCCGCTGCCAGTGGTTGCGAATCATGTCCGCATAGTGAGCCCTGATCCAGTCGCGCATGAACCGCGTCGGCACGCCGATTCGGACCTCGCCGTCGCCAACCCCCGCGAATGACAGAGACTGAAGCCAGCTTTTGAATTCCGCTTCTCCGACCTCGGCCCTGAGGCGGGTCTGGACGCGAAGCCACTCCTGATAGCCGAATTCACCTTCCGAGTCGTTTCCCGAATCGTTCCGCAGGGTCGACATTGTTGACCGTTCCTTTGCCGCTTGCACTGCGCCCCGCTTCCTTGCTTCGTGTCATCCCGCCGGCGAGACCCGGTACTTCGCTTCGAATGGCGAAGCAGAGATGCCGCGGCCGAACGCCGACGGTCGCGTATCGGTCCCAACGAACCCGCATGGCCGTTCGATGATAATCGCGGCGGTCGTTCTAGCATCTCCCGCCCCAGGATCCAACAAGACAAAGCTATATCCACACCATGAAGCATGGAAGAAGAAGCAGCTTGTGATACAAACGGGCGGAAATAAACTAAAGAAGCGCTAGCACTCACAAAAGAAAATATGGAAATTACAGAACTATAAAATCCAATACTACATTAGAGTGAGAACGCGGCGCCTCGATGATGCTAATCTATACTAGTCACACCAGCCGACTAGGATACAGTGACAACCACCGCCCCGCAACGGAACAAAATGAGACCCACCAAAAAAGCAAATTTCGTTCCCCGACATCGATGGGACCGGTGAGATGCTCTGGATTCCAGTCAAGTACGGCACGGAAAAGTATTGTAGCAATCAATAAAAAACCCCTCGAAGGCGAGGGGTTTTCGAATCGATCTGCACCGGTCTGCTTCAGGCGGCCGCGCTGTGCGCTAATTGCCGCTTGAAATTAAAGCGCCTGAATCCGCGAAACGAGTCGCGACTGTTTGCGCGCGGCAGTGTTGCGGTGAATTGCGCCCTTGCTGGCGCCGCGCTGCAGGACCGGCTGTGCTTCGCGGAATGCTTCTTCTGCGGCCTGCTTGTCACCAGCCTGAATGGCCAGCTCGACCTTCTTCACGAAGGTGCGGATACGAGTCACGCGATTGCGCCGGGTTTCCGTCCGGCGAGCGGTCTGACGGATGCGTTTCTTCGCGGATTTGATGTTGGCCATGATCTACCCTTGCCTGGACAATAGCGTCCGGAATTTCGTGCGGGGCTTATAAGCGCCCCGGTGTCGGTCGTCAAGTCTCTTTACGTGCGGCAGTCAGGCCGTACCCTCCGCCAGAACCGGCAGCACTGCCTGACTATACGCATATCAGCGGTTCGTAAAGGTCGGTTGGCGCTTTTGCGAGAATGCCGCCATGCCTTCCTTCTGATCCTCCGTGCCGAAGGTGGCGTGGAAAAGGCGCCGCTCGAACAGCAGACCCTCGGCCATTGTCGTCTCATAGGCGCGGTTGATGGCCTCTTTGGTCATCATGACGCTCGGACGCGACATGTCGGCAATCCGCTCCCCAACCTTGACGGCCTCGTCGACGAGTTCCGCATCCGGAACGACTCGGCTGACCAGACCGCAGCGCTCGGCCTCGGCTGCATCCATCATCCGCCCGGTCAGGCACATTTCCATGGCCTTCGACTTTCCAACGAAGCGCGTCAGCCGCTGGGTGCCGCCGGATCCGGGGATCGTGCCGATCGTGATCTCCGGTTGTCCGAACTTCGCGCTTTCGCCGGCCAGTATGAAATCGCACATCATGGCGATCTCACACCCGCCGCCAAGTGCGTATCCCTGCACAGCCGCGATCACCGGCTTGCGGGCGCGCGTCAGGGCCTGCCAATCGGCGATGAAGTTCTCCCCATAGGCTTCGATGAATGTCTTCGAGGCCATTTCCTTGATATCGGCGCCGGCAGCGAACGCCTTTTCCGACCCCGTCAAGACGATGGCCCCGACCGCATCGTCGGACTCGAAGGCTTCGACGGCCTGCGTCATTTCCGCGATCAAAGCCTTGTTCAGCGCGTTCAGGGCTTTTGGCCGGTTCAGCGTGATCAGCCCGACTTTACCACGAGTTTCAACGATGATCGTCTCGTAAGCCATTTCCGTGAGATCTCCTGCGCATGGCGGTGCGGCGGTCGGGACATGACCTCGCGACGCGCACCATTTCCGAACCCGCGCAAACGGGCCCGAGCCCCAAGTTCCGCCCCTTCAGCGGGCGGCATCACGTCAACCACGCCTTCTTCGGGAATGCAACCCCCACCGGTACGCGGCCCGTTCAGCCCCCGCGTCAACGCTGGCGCACCGGGCAATAAAACGTGCCCCTGTTCGACTGCACCGTCCGGACGATACCACCGGTCTCGGCCGGATCGCAGGTGCAATCCGGACAGGCCTTGCCGGCGCGGTCATAGACCGCGAATCCATGCTGAAAATACCCCAGTTCACCGGATGTCCGCACATAATCCCTCAGCGTGCTGCCGCCGGCATCGATCGCCTCGGCCAGAACGGCCTTGATCGCCGACGCCAACCGTGCCGCCCCCCGTGCCGAAACGCTGCCGGCAGATCGAAATGGCGAGATCCGCGCCCGGTAGAGCGCCTCGCAGACATAGATATTGCCGAGTCCGGCAACGACCGACTGGTCCAGCAGAACCGCCTTGATCGGTCCGCGCCGCCCGGACAGCGACCGGGCAAGGGACGCGCCTGTGAAGCCGTGGTCCAGCGGTTCCGGTCCCAGGCGGCATAAATGCCGATTCTCTGCCAGCGTCCCTGGCGCCGCAAGATCCATCATGCCGAAACGCCGGGGGTCGTTGAACGTCACCACCGCACCATTGTCGAACCGAAGCACGATATGGTCGTGAGTCCTGGGCGCCGGCAGCGGCACGTCGGGCAAGTGGATCAACACGCGCCCCGACATGCCCAGATGCCAGATCACGGTCCAGCCGGAGTCCAGCGGAAGCAGCAGGTATTTGGCCCGCCGGTCCGCACGCTCGACGACACTGCCCGCCAGCCGCCGGCCAAGATCCGGCGGCAACGGGTAGCGCAGGTCCGGACGTCCGATCCTTGCATCGACGATGCGGGCGCCGGAGACGACCGGCGCAAGGCCGCGGCGGACGGTTTCGACTTCGGGAAGTTCCGGCATGGCTGGATAAACGGCCTCGATTGAAAGCGTCGGACGAAAGTTCGGCGGTCAAGCGACCGGAGCTATACCAATTTCTGTGACCGCGAAACACGGATGCGGCACGGCAACAGTCGACACCCGCCGCGAACGCGGTTAGAAAATCCATCATGACCGAGAATCCCGAAAGCCGCTGGTTCGGCGAACAGTCCGTTAATCCGGACGAAAAAACCCGTCTGGTGCGTGGCGTCTTTTCCAACGTCGCCGAGCGCTACGATCTGATGAACGACTTGATGAGCGGCGGCATCCACCGGGCGTGGAAGCACCGCTTTGTCGCGCTGGCGAATCCGCGACCCGGGGAACGCATCCTCGACGTGGCCGGGGGGACCGGCGACATCGCTTTTCGCCTCGTCCGCGCGATGGATCGACGATCGGCGGGCCGGCATGCCCATCGTGACATGTCGGCCACGAGCGGGCCCGATGTCGTCATCTGCGATCTGTCGGAGGAAATGGTCAGGGTGGGGCGCGACCGGTCGATCGACCAGGGTTTCGCCGGCCGGATCGAGGTGGTGGTCGGCAACGCGGAATCCCTTCCGCTTCCGGACCGCTGTGTCGACGCCTATACGATTGCATTCGGTTTGCGAAACGTCACTCGGATCGACACCGCCCTTGCCGAGGCCCGCCGGGTATTGCGGCCGGGCGGGCGGTTTCTCTGTCTGGAATTCAGCCATGTCGTCTTGCCGGCACTGCGCTACGCCTATGAAACCTATTCCGACGCGGTCATTCCGCGTCTGGGGCAGATGATCGTCGGCGACCGCGAAAGCTACGCCTATCTGGTCCAGAGCATCCGCCGTTTTCCCGAACAGCAGGAACTCGCCGACCGGATGGCGGCAGCGGGCTTCCACAACCCGAAATGGATCAACCTGACCGGCGGCATCGCCGCGATCCACCAGGGCTGGCGCATCTAGGTGCCGCTGAAGGCTGCGGCCGGGGCGGGCGCTCCAGGAGTGGGAATGCGTTAAAACCACACATTGACAGTGTGATTCATTCTCCGTATCTACAGGCTGTACGGATAATCCGGCTATTGTCCCCCGGCATTCGCCTGTCGGGCCGAACGGCGTGAGCATCGGACGCGACCATGATTGCCAGTCAAGCTTCCCCCGACGCCGGCCCCCTCGCCGGCAAGCGCATCCTGCTCGTCATCGCCGGCGGTATCGCCGCTTACAAGGTGCTCGAAGTGATCCGCCTGCTTCGGCGGCGGGGCATCGATGTCACGGCCATTCTGACCGAGGGGGGCGAAAAATTCGTCACGCCGCTCTCCGTGGCCGCGCTGACCGAGTCGCCCGTCCACACCGCGCTCTGGTCGCTGACCCGCGAGGTCGAGATGGGCCATATCCAGTTGTCGCGCAGCGCCGACCTCGTCGTCGTCGCCCCCGCAACGGCCGACATTCTGGCCAGGATGGCAAACGGCATCGCAGACGATCTGGCAACCACGGCCTTGCTCGCCACCGACAAGCCGGTCCTGGCAGTGCCCGCGATGAATGTCCGGATGTGGCAGCACCCGGCCACGCGGCGCAATGTTGCCCGTCTGAAGTCCGACGGCGTCACGATGATCGGACCGGACGACGGCGACATGGCGTGCGGCGAGTTCGGCCCCGGCCGAATGGCCGAGCCCGATGCCATCGTTGCGGCCATCGCCGCCCGGTTGCAGGCGCTGGCGACGATGGTTGAACCGGGTCCCTTGGCCGGTCGCCGCGCCCTCGTCACCAGCGGCCCGACGCACGAGCCGCTGGACCCGGTGCGATTTCTCGGCAACCGGTCCTCCGGGCGGCAGGGAAACGCCATCGCCGCCGCTCTCGCCGCGCTGGGGGCTGACACCGTTCTCGTGACCGGCCCGACCGGCGAAGCGCCGCCGCCGGGCGTGACAACTGTGTCGGTGGAAACGGCCGAGCAGATGCTGGCCGCCTGCCGCGCCACGCTGCCGGCCGATATCGCCGTCTGTGCCGCCGCCGTTGCCGACTGGCGCCCCGCAGCAGCAGCAGGATCGAAGATGAAGAAGTCATCGGCACAGCCGCCTTCTATCGCCCTGGTCGAAAATCCCGACATCCTGCGGACGCTTTCTCAGCCGGGCCCGCACCGCCCGACACTCGTGGTCGGTTTTGCCGCCGAAACGGACGATCTCCTCAACAATGCCGAAGCCAAGCGCCGCCGCAAGGGCTGCGACTGGATCGTGGCCAATGCCGTCGGCGGCGACACCGGGACATTCGGCGGAACGGAGAATACCGTTCACCTGCTGACCGCCGGCGGCACTGAATCCTGGCCGCGAATGTCGAAAGCCGACGTCGCCGACCGGCTGGCAAACCGGATTGCCGACGTCCTCGGCACAGCCGATGCCAGCGGATCCGAGGCCAGAAAATCTCAGGTAACGCCATGACCGACGACTCTTCAACGGGCACAGCCCCGAGCGCCGCAGAGACCGAGAACCCGAATTCGCTGCAGGTGGGGGTCGCGCGGCTGCCGCACGGCGCGGGCCTGCCATTGCCGTCCCATGCCACGGCACAGGCGGCCGGGCTGGATCTGGCGGCCGCGATCGACGCGCCCATGGTTCTGGAACCCGGTTCGCGCTGTCTGGTCCCGACGGGACTCGTACTTCACCTGCCGCCCGGATACGAAGGCCAGATCAGACCGCGATCGGGCCTCGCCCTGAAGCACGGCCTGACCTGCCTCAATGCACCGGGCACGATCGACGCCGATTATCGCGGCGAGATCGGCGTCATTCTGATCAACCACGGTCCGAATGCGGTTACGGTCGAACGTGGCATGCGCATCGCGCAGCTGGTGATCGCGCCGGTCCTGCATGCCACCCTGTTCGATATTGACAGGACCGCCGCGGAACCCGAGGCCGGCGGCAGCGGCGCCCGGCTGCGAGGAACCGGCGGCTTCGGGTCGACCGGCACCTCTGGCGCCGACTCGATTTCAGGGAATACGACGGAGACGAAGACGTAATGGTGAGGCTGTCCAAAAAGACACTGTTCGCAATCGAAGCGGTGCTGGATATCGCGTACAATGCGGGTGATCAGCCGGTTCAGTCGAGCGAGATCACCAGGCGGCAGGGCATTCCCAAACGCTATCTGGAACAAGTGCTGCAGCATCTCGTTCGGGCCGGGATCCTGGCAGGCGTTCGCGGCCCGCGCGGCGGCTACCGCCTGGCCAAGGAGCGCCGCCGGATTTCGGTGGGCGAAATCGTGCGTGTGGTCCGCGCCGTCGAAGCGTCGGCCGATCCGTCCGACGACGAAGCGGGTTCGGAACTCGGCCATGCCGTCGTTCGCCCCTTGTGGGAGGAACTCCAGACGGAATTCATGGAAAAGCTCGACGCCGTATCGATCGAGGATCTGTGCCGCCATGCCCAGGAAAAAGGGATCAAACGCGAAAACGACGTGACCATCGACTATGTAATTTGATTGTTCCGGCCCTTGGCGGCCCCTGTCAGCAGAGAAGCGGTATCCATCCTATCATGGCGAATTCGAGCATACCCGACCGCCCCAGACACCAGCGCACCGATGCAAGGGACGGGCCCTTTCGCGACCGGATCTACGACAGCATCCTCGACACCATTGGCGCGACGCCCCTGGTCCGCCTGAAACGGCTGCCTCAGGACTATAACGTTCAGGCCGATATCCTGGTGAAATGCGAGTTCTTCAATCCGCTTTCCAGCGTAAAGGACCGTATCGGATTGGCAATGATCGAGTGGCTGGAGGATCAGGGCAAAATCAGCCCGGATACCGTTCTGGTCGAACCGACCTCGGGCAATACCGGCATCGCGCTGGCCTTCGTTGCCGCCGCCAAGGGCTATCGGCTGATCCTGACAATGCCGGAGAGCATGTCCGTCGAACGGCGAAAAATGCTCAAGATCCTCGGTGCCGAGCTTTATCTGACGCCTGCCGCCCACGGCATGCGCGGCGCCATCGACAAGGCGGAGTCGCTGCTGTCGGAGATTCCCAATGCCGTCATGCCGCAGCAGTTCGCGAACCCGGCGAACCCGGAGGTCCATCGTCGCACGACGGCCGAAGAGATCTGGCGGGATACCGGCGGGGCCGTCGATATTCTCGTCGCCGGCGTCGGCACCGGCGGCACCATTACCGGCGTTGGCGAGGTGCTGAAGGCCCGCAAACCGACCTTCCGCACCGTCGCCGTCGAACCCGAGGACAGCGCCGTGCTCAGCGGCAACCCGCCGGGCCCGCACAAGATCCAAGGCATCGGAGCCGGCTTTATCCCCGACATCCTGAACCGGTCGATCATCGACGAGGTGGTGCCGATCGCCAACGAACGGGCATTCTCGATGGCGCGCGATGCTGCCCGGCTGGAAGGGCTGCCCGTCGGCATCTCATCCGGGGCGGCCATTGCCGCCGGGCTGGAGATCGGCGCCCGGCCGGAGAATGCCGGAAAGACGATCGTGCTCGTCGCGCCATCGATCGCCGAACGCTACCTGTCCACGGCCCTCTTCGCGGGATTGGATTGAGTTCCCCAATGGGCCGGCATGCCTGGAAAGGCGCCTTTGATGAACGACGATGACATCATCCGCTATTCCCGTCACATTCTTCTGCCCGAGATCGGCGGCCTCGGACAGGAGAAGATCGGCGCCGCCCGCGTACTGGTGGTCGGAGCCGGCGGCCTCGGTGCGCCCGTACTGCTCTATCTGGCGGCCGCCGGGGTCGGTACGCTCGGGATCATCGACGACGATCGGGTCGATCTTTCCAACCTGCAGCGCCAGGTCATTCACGACACCACAACGATTGGCCTGAACAAGGTCGATTCAGCAGCGCAACGACTTCAGGCCCTTAACGCCGGCGTCACGGTCGATCGGCACGTCGAACGCCTGACGCCGGAAAACGCCGCCGCGCTGATCGAAGGCTACGACATCATCGTCGACGGCACCGACAGCTTCGACGCCCGCTACCTGCTGAACGATACCTGCCACCGCGTCGGGCGCCCCTGGATTTCGGCGGCGTTGCTCCGGTTCGAAGGGCAGATATCGACATTCAAATCCCATCTCGGACCGCCTCACCCCTGCTATCGGTGCCTGTTCCCGGCACCGCCGCCACCCGGCACCGTGCCAAGCTGTTCAGAAGCCGGCGTTCTCGGTGCCTCGGCGGGCATGATCGGGTGTCTGCAAGCGACCGAGACGGTAAAGGAACTTCTGGGCATCGGCGAGGGCCTCTCCGGCCGTCTCATTATCATCGATGCGCTCGCGGCCCGGTTCACCACGGTTGGTCTCGACCGCGTCGCCGGTTGCGCAACCTGCGGCGGACCGGACTGAGGCGTTTCGTCCCTGTCCGGACCTGCCTTACAGCGCCTGCCCGATGACGCGGTCAGGCGGTGAGTGGCCATCCCAGAACGAGCGGATATTCAGGATCACGCGCTGCCCCATCTCGATGCGACTTTCGATCGTGGCCGATCCCATATGCGGCAGCAAGACCACCGATTCGAGGCCGCGCAGCCGGTCGTCGAGATGGGGTTCGGCGGCGAAGACATCCAGTCCCGCCCCCGCCAGACGGCCGGCCAGCAGCATCTCGGTCAGGGCCGCTTCGTCGACGATTTCGCCACGGGCCGTGTTGACCAGCACGGCGTCTGTCTTCATCAACGCCAGTCTCTGGGCGGACAAAAGATGATAGGTCGCCGGCGTTTGTGGGCAATTGACCGAAACGACGTCCATATGCGCCAGCATCTGGTCCAGATCGGCCCAATAAGTCGCCTCCAGATCGCGCTCCGTCTGCTCGTCGACGCGGGCGCGGTTATGATAATGCACGGTCATGCCGAAGGCGCGGGCGCGGGCCGCGACGGCGCGGCCGATCCGCCCCAGTCCGATGATCCCAAGCCTGAGCCCGGACAATCGCCGCCCCAGCATGCCCGTTGGACTCCACCCGGCCCATGCGCCGCTTCGCATTACGCGCTCACCCTCGCTCAGACGCCGCACCGTCGCGAGAATCAGCGCCATCGTCATATCGGCGGTATCGTCAGTGAGCACGCCGGGTGTATTCGTGACCATGATGCCTTTTCGCGCCGCCGCAGCCAGATCGATGTGATCGACGCCGTTGCCGAAATTCGCGATGAGGCGCAGCGTACGGGGCGCCGACTCGAAAAATTCGGCGTCCAGTCTGTCGGTCAGGGTTGGAACGAGAATGTCTGCTCCGGTCGCCATTTCGAGCAAACCGCGGCGGTCGACCGGTTCGTCCCGGGAGGTCAGGCGCGTCGTGAACAGTTCCATCATGCGCGTTTCGACGACAGCCGGCAGCTTTCGAGTGGTGTGGACCCGCGGGCGCGTCGTCATGCCGAAATTCCCTGCTGAACGCGACGTGCCGGCACATCGCTTGATGGTCACTTGAATTCGGGATAGACGGCGCGGCAAAAGGGGTCAAGGCCGGTCGGGTACCCCGCCGGATCCCTGCACTGCGCGCCGGGTCCGGATTCCGAAACCTGATGGACTGCCATTGTGTTACTCAAGGAACCCAGGATGCCGATTCGCACCACTTGCCGCCACCGGCGCATTTCCTCAACCGGCGTTGCCGCTGGCTGTCTCGGCGCGGCCATGGTCATCGCGACGTTCTCCCCGGCGACCCCAGTGCTGGGTGATGATGCCCCCGGCCTGCCGCGCTTTGCCAGCATCCAGGCCTCCGAGGCGAACATGCGGACCGGACCGGGACGCCAGTACCCCGTGGAGTACGTGTACCGGCGGCCGGAACTCCCGGTCCAGATCATAGCCGAGTTCGATATCTGGCGTCGGATCCGCGACGTCGACGGCGATATCGGCTGGGTCCATCAGGCGATGCTTTCCGGGCGGCGCACCGTGATGGTGCTTGGACCGGACATCGCGATGATGCGGGGCGAACCGACGCTGGAAGCAGGCGTCGTCGCCAGGATGGAACCGGGCGTCATCGCAGGGTTCGATCATTGCGTGACTTCCGGCCCGGACAAGTGGTGTCTGGTCGAAGCAGAAGATTTCGCAGGATGGGTTCCTGCCACCACTATCTGGGGAATATCGTCAGACGATTGATTCTTATGAGATTTTTTCCGCAAGTCCCAGATCGGACAAAATTCTACCGCGTTCATTTTGAATTTTATGCTTTTTGGACTCTTCCGGTTCCTTTAGGTTGTGCAATCGACGGGCGAACGAAGAATGTCGCACCGTCGGAACATGGCGGCGCAGTACCGCAACGGCAACCAACGTCCGGAGACAATCCGCATGGATAGCACCAAGCAGATCACCCTCGACGACCGAGCAGGCAGCGTCGTCACAAGCCTGCCGGTATCGGATGGCCCCATGCCACAACCCGCCGACCGCCGACGCGCAATTCGCCATGCGCTGATGCAGTTGCAGGAAGAAGCCATCGATCTCGGAATGCCGCTGACGAGCCATCTCGCCGAAGCGGCCGCCGAGGCTGCGATGGAAGAAAGCTGCAAGTAGGCGCCCCCGGCTCACTGCCGTCGCTAAATGGAGCCGCGGATCCAGTCTGCACGCCAGCGCAGCATCCCTGCGAATGCTTAATTTGTGTCGGCGCCAGCGAGCTTTCCCGGCCTGACGGCCACGCTACACTAGTTGCGCCGCGCTTGGCCAAACGTGGTCACAATCCCGAAACGGGAGATCGAATTCGTGAACGGCGGAGTCTGTGCTTGTCTCGGGATGCAAAACCTATAGACTCCGTCGCCAGTCGAAGGCCCCGAGGGGCGTGAATTAACGAGTTTGGTGCGGCGTGACGGCGAAGAGCAGCTATTCCTACGACGATCTCATAACCTGCGCCCATGGCGAGCTATTCGGCCCCGGCAATCCGCAATTGCCGCTTCCGCCGATGCTGATGATCGATCGTATCCCCAATGTGGCCGCGGATGGCGGCGCTTATGGCAAGGGCGAGCTGGAAGCGGAACTGGATCTGCGGCCCGACCTGTGGTTCTTCCAGTGCCACTTCGAAGGCGACCCGGTGATGCCTGGATGTCTGGGGCTGGATGCTCTCTGGCAACTCGTCGGGTTCTATCTCGGCTGGACCGGCGCGGCCGGCCGCGGACGCGCACTTGGCGTTGGTGAGGTCAAATTCAGCGGTCAGGTCCTGCCCCACCAGAAACGCGTCACCTATCATCTCGACATCAAGCGCGTTATCAACCGAAAACTCGTTCTGGGCATTGCCGACGGACAGGTCAGCGTGGATGGCAACGTCATCTATGAAGCCAAAGACCTTCGCGTCGGCCTGTTCACCAAGACCGACGAACTTTAGATCCTGATCTCTCGTCCGGGACAAATCCAATAGGACCGCATCCCGGCGAACCAGCGGACGGAGCGTTTTATGCGGCGCGTTGTGGTCACCGGTATGGGCATCGTTTCCAGTATCGGCAATAACACCGACGAGGTGCTCGCGAGCCTGCGGGACGGCCGGTCGGGAATTGTCTTCGCCCCCGAATACAAGGAACTGGGCTTTCGCAGCCAGGTCCACGGAGCGGTCACGATCGACATCGATGCCCATATCGACCGAAAGCTCCGACGCTTTATGGGCGATGGCGCGGCCTATAATTTTATCGCCATGCAACAAGCGATCGAAGACGCCGGACTCGACGAAAGCGATGTCAGTAACGAGCGATCGGGCCTCATCATGGGCTCCGGCGGCCCCTCCACCGCCAACCTCGTCGAGGCGGCGGACATCACCCGCGCCAAGGGGCCGCGCCGCATGGGCCCGTATATGGTGCCGCGCACCATGTCGTCGACGAATTCCGCAACCCTCGCGACGCCGTTCAAGATCAAGGGTCTGAATTACTCGATCTCGTCAGCATGCTCGACCTCGGCGCATTGTATCGGTCACGGCACCGAGCAGATCCAGTGGGGCAAACAGGACATCGTCTTTGCCGGCGGCGGCGAGGAACTGCACTGGACGCTCTCTTCACTTTTCGACGCCATGGGTGCATTATCGTCCGGATTCAACGAAACCCCCGATAAAGCCTCGCGCGCCTATGATGCCAACCGTGACGGCTTTGTCATTGCGGGCGGCGGCGGCGTCGTCGTGCTGGAAGAACTCGATCACGCTCTGGCCCGCGGCGCCCGCATCTATGGCGAGGTCACCGGATACGGCGCGAATTCCGATGGTTTCGACATGGTCCAGCCATCCGGTGAGGGCGCCGTCCGCTGCATGCGCATGGCACTGGACGCCGCCCCTGGGGGCAAGGTCGACTACATCAACACCCATGGAACCTCTACCCAGATCGGCGATGTTCGCGAGCTGATCGCCCTCAAGGAGGTGTTCGGCGACGCTTTCCCCATGATCAGTTCGACCAAATCCCTGACCGGCCATTCGCTCGGGGCAACTGGTGCTCAGGAAGCGATCTACAGCCTTCTGATGATGAATAACGGGTTCGTTGCCGCGTCTGCCAACATCGACGACCTCGACCCTGAGGCCGAGGGCATGCCCATCGTCAGAACCAGGCGAGACGACGTCACACTGAATGCCGTCATGTCCAACAGCTTCGGCTTCGGCGGCACGAACGCGACGCTCGTATTCTCGCGCTTCGATCGATAACCCATGGCGCGATCGACAATAATCTACTGCAATCAAGATCGGGTCGGACAATGACGGCAAGTGCGAAGGGGTTGATGACCGGCCTCAGGGGTCTGGTCATGGGCGTCGCGAACAACCACTCGATCGCCTGGGGGATCGCACAAGCCGCAGCGCGCGAAGGGGCCGAACTGGCTTTCACCTATCAGGGCGACAGCTTCCGCCGCCGCGTCGAGCCGCTGGCGAAATCGGTCGGCTCGGACATCGTCATTCCTTGCGACGTCGGCGACCCCTCCTCGGTCGACACTGCCTTTGAAACCTTGCAGTCCCGATGGGAATCGCTGGATTTCGTGGTCCATGCAATTGCATATTCCGACAAGGCAGAGTTGAAGGGCCGTTACGTCGATACCACGCTGGACAACTTTCTCCACACGATGAACATCTCGTGCTACTCGCTCACGGCCGTCACCCGGCGGGCAGAGCCAATGATGCGCAAGAGCCGAAACGGCCGCGGCGGCAGCATCCTGACCTTGACCTATCTGGGCGCCGAGCGCGTCATGCCCAATTACAATGTCATGGGCGTGGCCAAAGCGGCACTGGAGGCAAGCGTCCGGTATCTGGCCGCCGATCTCGGCCATGACGGCATCCGTGTAAACGCCGTGTCGGCGGGCCCGATGCGGACGCTGGCCGGCAGCGCCATCGCCGATGCGCGCTACGTCTTCAAATTCTCTGGCGACAATGCGCCACTCGGCCGGAACGTTCTATTGGAAGATGTCGGCAACGCAGGGCTCTACCTGCTATCGCCGCTGTCCGGCGGCGTTACCGGCGAAGTGCACCATGTCGACGCCGGGTTCCATGCTGTCGGCATTCCCCGGCCTTCCCATGAAGAATCGGACGAAGGGGCGTAGTCGTTGAGGCTGCGCCAACGTCAGCGAAGGGCGACGATCTTGTAAAGATCCCAGTTTTTCACCCGGCCCTTGGCCGTCGCGGCCGGTCCGAAGGTCGTCTCGATATCCAAGGCGGCCCAGGTTCTGAATCGCTCCTGGATCTGGTCCGGTGTCTCGGTGACGACGCCGTCCCTGGCCCAATCGTCACCAGGACCCAGAAGATGGCCGCAGAAGACGCCTCCCGGCTTCAGCACACGCTCTATTTCCGACCAGAAGTTTTCGAAACAGTCGGCCGCGCAGAACGGCAGTGAAAAACTGGCGTTCACAAGGTCCTGATCGGGCGGCAGCCGAACCTCTTCAAACGCCGATTCGATGACGGTCAGGTGTTTGCAAAGCGGGGCGGGACACAGCTGGACAATACGGTGTATCGCCGCCGCCGATCGGTCCACCGCCGTGACGGACCAGCCTTGGCGCAGTAGATAAACGGTGTCGCGCCCCTGACCAGCGCCGAGATCGAGCGCCCGTCCGGGGGGACCGGACCGGCTGGACAAGGCTCTGACCAGCGTGTCGCGGGGCGGCGCCTCATCGCCGATCGAGGCCAGATAGCGCAGCCATCGCTGATCGTCGGTCGTCACGGCCTGTCCCGTTGCTGGAACGCCGTGCGAATGCGCCGGATCAGGTCGTCGTCACCGCGGTCCATTGCCAGTCCGAGCGCGTCTGTGCCGTCGCGGGTCGTCACCGAGGGATCAGCACCCAGATCCAGCAGAACGCCCGCCCCATCGGTGCTGGCGGCTTCCACCGCCACCATCAGAGGTGTCCAGCCGTCGTCCCGGCGCCAATCGGGGACGGCGCCTCTGATCAGCAGTTCCGCCAGGGCCAGCGGCGCATCACGATCGCGGCTGGCGGCCGCAAAATGAAGCGCGACAGCCCCGTCCTCGGCCGTGGCGTCGATGGAGGCACCACCGTCGAGCAATGCCGCGATTGCGTCGGTATGCGCCAGCAATGACGCGATCATCAGTGGCGTCATCCCTTGCAGCGTTTCCCTTCCGTCCGGATCGGCCGCGCCAGCGATCAGCAAGCGGATTGCCCGCGCCCGGTCGCTCGCTGCGGCGTGGTGTAATGCCATCCAGCCTTCGTCGGACCGCGCTTCCAGATCAGCGCCGAGTGCGATCAGCAGGGTCAGGGAGTTGATATCACCGCGTTCAGCCGCGAGCATGGTCGCCGTCCGCAGCCGCTGGGGTTCGCGGGCTTCGATCTCGGCACCCTGGTCGATCGCCAGCAAGGCGACGTCGAGGCGTCCGCGGGCCACTGCCTCCAACAGCAGCGTGCTGGCTGGATCTTCGGCAATCTGGCTGGCATCCGGAAGTCGGTCACCGTCCCGCTGCGACAGCGAACCGCAAGCCGTCAACGCCCCCACGATCAACACGACCGCCACCAGACGCCCGGCCGGCCATTGCAGCCACGGCTCCTGAACGGACACAGCGCGCCGGCGACCTCGGTTCGCCACGAATGATCCTCTCCTCAGCGGGACTTCATACGACCATCACCATGGTTACCGGTTTGCCGATTCCCCTCAAGCGTTTTCGCCGCCGACGCCGTGGCGGCCGCGAATTGACGCCACAGTGTCCAGCACGCCCCGCACCGACGGCACCTCGGCAAGATTCGATACCGCCCTTGGCAGGCGGCGACGCCAGTTGGGGTGCTCGACGGTCGTTCCGGGAAGATTCATCTGATCGACCAATGCCAGCGCGTCCTCGATCTGGACGACCATGAGACACGAGTCGGCTCGTGCAAGAAAGGCATGAATGGCCTCACGAAGGGGCTGCGACATGGGTTCGGGTGTCTCGATATCGACCGCCCGGTCCGGCGGCCAGACACCGGCATCGACCAGCGCGTCGATCAGTCGCTGGCGATCGACCGACCGCGAACGCGCATCGGCGTCGCGGTCTTCTTCACTGCCGTGGTGGCCGATATGGCTTCGCCACGCGACGTCCCGGCCGCTCCACCATCCGTCGACCGTCGGCAGATCGTGCGTTCCGAAGGTGCATACCGACAGCGGTGAATAGCTCGTTCCGCGCTTGAACAGGCCGTCGCCAACCCGTTCGAATGGCATGACCTTGTATGAGAGGACGCCCGCCGCCGTCATCCGGTCGCGGAAGCCTTCCGGCACCGTGCCGAGATCCTCGCCGATGACGATGGCCTTGTGGCGCCGGCTTTCCAGCGCCAGGATTCTCAGCATCTCCTCGAACGGATAGGAGACATAGGTACCCTCGTCGGCCGGCCGACCGGCGGGAATCCAGTAAAGGTGCATCAGCCCCATGACATGGTCGATGCGAATGGCCCCGGCGTGGCGCATATTGGCCCGCAACCCCTGAATCAGCGGCTTGAATGCCGTTTCCCTCAGATACAGCGGGTCCAGCGGCGCCAACCCCCAGTCCTGGCCCTTCCGGTTCAGAAGATCGGGCGGGGCCCCGACCGACACGCCCCGGACCAGCGCCTGAGGATCGGCCCAGGCCGCAGCCGATGCCGGCCCCACCCCGATTGCAAGGTCGCGGTAGAGGCCCAGGCGCAGCCCCGCCGCGTCGGCAGCGTTTGCCGCATCGCCCAGTTGCTCGTCGGCGATGAACTGGCACCACTGGTGAAAGTGAACTCGCTCGGCGTGAGTTTCGGCGAAGGCGCGGCTGCCGGGCGCTTCCGGATGAGCGAAAGCCTCCCCCCATGCCCACCAGGGCATCGACGACAAGTCGTCGCCGGCCTTGCTTTCCTGTATGGCCATGAACAAGGCGAAATCGTGCAACGCCCGGGCCTGCAATTCGGCGCCGGCTTCTCCACCGCCATCCCGGAAGGCTTTGAACGCGGCCTCTCTCTCGCTGCCGCCCCCCTCGGGGTGCAAACGCCGGAAGGCCGCAAAAACCGCTTCCAGCCCGCGCCAGGCACGACGGGCAACGACATCGTAATCGATGAGATCGTCCGCCCCGACAACCGGCAACTGCGCAAGGTCGGCAGCGCCGGCCTCGGGAATCGCGTGAATATCGATATACATCGGATTGAGAAAGTCTCTGCTGGACGGCGAATAGGGGCTGGCAGCAGCGGGTTCCACCGGATAAAGCGAATGGAGGGGATTCAAACCGATGGTATCGGCGCCGGCCCTTGCCATGTCCGTGGCAAAGCGCTTCAGATGTGAAAACGTTCCGATACCATCGTCGCCGTCTTCCATCAGCGAATAGAGCTGGCAAGATACGCCCCAGAGCCGGGCATCGCCGGTGGTGTCCTGGGGTGTCCAACAGCGGGGCGGCGCAACGATGAGCGTGGTTTCGCCCCATGCCCCGCCGTCCGGCCCGCCACCGTCGTCGATCACCAGCTGATGGTATCCTTCGGGCAGTGTCGCGTGGAGGTCGAGACGGTACCGGGTGACCGCGCCTCGTCCGGGAATATCCGGACGCCTGTCCAGGACAGGCAGCGCCGCGCGTGACGCTTGCCCATGGAGTTCGGAGCCATCCTCGGTCCGAATCGTCCAGTTCAGTCCATCCCGCCCGTCTGCGACCGCAATATCGACGGCCGGTGGCCCGGCTTCCGACGCGATGATGACAACGGGATCGATCAGCCGCGACCAGGGCCGGTTATTGGCGAATTCGAGGGCGGCTCGTCGATCGTCTTCGGTGTCGACGCGATAGCCAAGCGCCTGCAACAGGGCGCATTTCGTTTCGTCAGAGGCAGCATACTCGCGACCCCAGATATCGTGAAAGCCCGGCGCAACGCCCGCCGCGGCGGTCAGCGCGTCCAGTACGGCGTCACCGCCGTCCGCTGCATTATTTTCCATGGCCAGCCTCGGGAGAATCGGCCGCCGGCTCGAGTTTGAAGACTGCGAGCGACCGGTCGGCACGGTGATGGGAACCGCCGGGGCGCACCCTGACCGGCGGCATTTCGGCAACCGGTCCGTCCCATGCGGTATCGAGGAGGCACGCCCAACTCTTCCCACCGGGCAGTGACGGCACGGTAAAACGGACGGATTCCGTATGAGCATTCAGCAGAATGAGCAGGACGTCGTCGACCGCAGGCGTCCCGTCGGGATCAGGGTAGTGTCCGGCATCCCCGGCAAGGATCACGCCGACGCTCCGCGCAAAGTGATCGCGCCACTCGGTTTCAGTCTTGTGCGAACCTGAAGGCGTGATCCAGACAATGTCCTCGGTCGCAAAGCGGGACTGGTCCTGGCCATGGAGAAACCGAGGCCGACGCAAAACCGGGTGCGCCGCGCGCAGCTCGGCCAGCCGTCCGACAAACGCCGTCAGGGCACGCCCCTCGTCGGGGGCGCTTTCCCAGTCGATCCAGCTTATGGGATTGTCCTGACAATAGGCGTTGTTGTTGCCCGACTGGCTGTTGCCGACTTCATCGCCCGCCAGAAGCATCGGGGTCCCCTGGGACAGAAAAACCGTTGCCAGCATGTTGCGGATCTGCCGCGCCCTGACGGCCTTGATCGCAGGATTGGCCGTCGGCCCCTCGACGCCGTGATTGGAACTGTGATTGCCGTCATGGCCGTCGGTATTGGCTTCACCATTGGCCTGGTTGTGCTTGCGGTCGTAACTGACCAGATCCGCCGTCGTGAACCCGTCGTGACAGGCGACGAAATTGATGCTGGCATGCGACCGTCGGCCGTGGTGGTCGAACAGGTCCGCCGAGCCGGACAAACGGGCCGCCAGTTCCGGCAACATGCCGTGGTCGCCACGCCAATAGCGACGGATGCAATCCCGGTAGCGATCGTTCCATTCCGACCAACCGGAGGGATAGCGGCCCAGTTGATAGCCGCCGGGACCGATATCCCAGGGTTCGGCAATCAGCTTTGCCCTGCTCAGAACGGGGTCCTGGCGGATGGCGTCGAAGAACCCGCTTTTCGGGTCAAACCCGTCGGCCTCGCGGCCCAGCGTCGACGCCAGATCGAAGCGGAAGCCGTCGACGCCCATTTCGGTGACCCAGTAGCGCAGGCTATCCATCACCATCTGCAGAACCCGCGGGTGCGTAATGTTCAGCGTATTCCCGCAGCCGGTCTCGTTGATATAGTACCGCTTGTTCCCGGGCAAAAGACGATAGTACGCGGCATTGTCGATGCCGCGAAAGCTCAACGTCGGCCCGAGTTCGCTTCCTTCGCAGGTATGGTTGTAGACGACGTCGAGCAGTACCTCGATCCCCGCCTCGTGCAGCTGGTTGACCATCGCCTTGAACTCCATCAACGAGCCGTTGCTCATGTAGCGAGGTTCGGGCGCAAAAAAATTCAGTGTCGAATAGCCCCAGTAATTCCGCAGTCCCTGGGCAGTGAGGAACCGGTCATCCATGATGGCATGGATGGGCAAGAGTTCCACGGCGGTAACACCGATGGAGCGGAGGTGGTCGATTACACCCGGCGCGGCGAGACCGCTGAAGGTGCCTCGCAGGCTAGTCGGGACGTCCGGGCGCTGCATGGTCATGCCGCGCACATGCGCCTCGTAGACAATCGTCCGATCCCAGGGCACCGCCGGCTTCGGCGACAGCCCCCAGGTGAAGGCCGTGTCGACGACCCGGCATTTCGGGAGATACCGGGCATTGTCGCGGCGGTCGAAAGACATATCCGCTTTGGGCGAACCGACACGGTAGCCGCAATGCGCGTCTGCCCACCGGAACACACCTGACAGGGCCCGCGCATAGGGATCGATCAACAGCTTGTTGGCGTTGAAGCGATGTCCGTTCTGCGGGTCATAGGGGCCGTGGACACGATAGCCGTACAGCAGCCCCGGCCGCCCATCCGGCAAATAACCATGCCAGACGCCGTCTGTATGCTCCGGCAGCGGCACGACTTCCATCTGCTTTCGGCCCGATCGGTCGAACAGGCAAAGATCCACCCGGGTCGCGTTCTCGGTGAAAAGGGCGAAATTGACGCCACACCCATCCCAGGTCGCGCCCAATGGATAAGGTAACCCTGGCAGGACACGCGCATGATGGCGCACAGTGACCGCAGGCGCCGCCAGGTCTTCAGCGATCGTCGTCATCAGCCCTCGTAGCTCAGAATGACGGTCGCCAATGGTGGAAGCGTGATCGAGATCGATTGGCTGCGGCCCTGGCCCGGTTTCGCTTCGGCCGCGATGCGGCCCTCGGCGTCACCGGTAGCATCGACGCCGCTGCCGCCGTAAACCCTGGAGTCGGAGTTCAGGATCACCCGCCAGGACCCGGTTTCGGGAACGCCAAGGCGATAGTCGTAGCGGGCTATCGGGGTGAAGTTGCAGGCCACGAGAAGTCGTTCGGCGGGTGCCCGCCCCTTGCGCAGGAATGCCAGCGCCGTATTGGCCCGGTCATCGCCCTCGATCCACTCGAATCCGTCCGGGTCGCTGTCCAGGACATGGAGCGCCGGATAGGTGCGGTATACGCGGTTCAAGTCGCGGACCAGTGCCTGGACGCCACTGTGTCCGGGATTTTCGTCCAGGAGGTGCCAGTCCAGCGACCGTTCATGGCTCCACTCGCGCCACTGGCCGAATTCCAATCCCATGAACAGAAGTTTCTTGCCCGGATGCGTCCACATGAAACTGAAATAGCATCGCAGATTGGCGAATTTCTGCCAGGCATCGCCGGGCATGCGGTCCATCAACGATCCCTTGCCGTGAACAACCTCGTCGTGGCTGAGTGGCAGCACGTAATTCTCGGAAAACGCATAAACGAGCGAGAAGGTGATTTCGTTGTGATGGTAGGCCCGGTGAATGGGATCTTCCTTCATGTACTCAAGCGTATCGTGCATCCATCCCATATTCCACTTGTAGCCGAATCCAAGGCCGCCAAGATAAACCGGCCGCGATACGCCGGGCCAGGCCGTGCTTTCTTCCGCGATCGTCGTCGCGCCGGGATGCCGGCCGAAGACTTCTTCGTTCATCCGTTTGAGCAGATGTATCGCTTCCAGATTCTCGCGGCCGCCATGGACATTGGGCACCCACTCGTCGTGCTCGCGGCTGTAGTCGCGATAGAGCATCGACGCCACGGCATCGACCCGGAGCGCGTCGATATGGAATCGTTCCATCCAGTAGAGCGCATTGCCGAGCAGGTATGTCAGCACTTCCTGACGGCCAAAATTGTAAATCAGCGTGTTCCAGTCGCGATGAAATCCCTCGCGCGGATCGGCATGCTCATAAAGCGGCGTGCCGTCGAACTGGCCGAGACCATGAGCATCGGATGGGAAATGTCCCGGCACCCAGTCCAGGATGATACCGATTCCCTCGGCGTGCGCACGATCGACAAACCGCTGGAAGTCCTCGGGATCGCCATAGCGAGACGTCGGCGCATACAGGCTGACCGGCTGATAGCCCCACGACCCGTCGAACGGAAATTCGTGCATCGGCATGAGTTCGATATGCGTGAACCCCATATCCCGGACATAGGGGATCAGCCGATCGGCCAATTCGGAATAGCTGAGCCAGTCTTCCGGCTCGTCGCCCTTGCGCTGCCAGGAACCGGCATGCACCTCGTAGATCGAGATCGGCGCGTCCCGGCTCTGTCGCCGGGCCCGGTCCGCCATCCACTGGCCGTCGGACCACTGGATCGATGGCAAGCCGTGCACGATCGAGGCCGTCGCCGGCCGCAGCTCGGCCTGAAACGCGTAGGGGTCCGCCTTGAGCGGCAGCACCGTACCGTCGGCGGCTTTTAGTTCGAATTTGTAGCGATGGCCGACTTCGACACCGGGAAGGAATATTTCCCAGACGCCGCAGCCGTGGCGAAGTCGCATCGGATGCCGGCGCCCATCCCAGAAATTGAAGTCACCGACAACCGAGACCCGCTTTGCGTTCGGCGCCCAGACGCAAAAGCTGGTCCCGGAAACGCCCTCCGACGAACCGGGATGGGCCCCCATTTTCTCGAAGCTCTGAACATGCGTACCCTCGGCGATATAGTACACATCCAGTTCGCCCAGCACGGCCGGAAACCGGTAAGGGTCCTCAACCTCGACTGTTGCGTCGGGATACTGGACCCGCAGGCGATAGGCAAAGAAGCCCGTCCGGTCGGCGGCAAGTCCCTCGAAAAAGCCGCCGTCGTGCCGCCGCGCCAGTGACGCGATGGCCGCACCGTCTTCGGCATTGACGATATCGACGCGCCGCGCCTCGGGCAGGAAAGCGCGGATAACGAGCGCGTCGCGCAGTGGAGCGCCCTCGTCTTCACCGGCCACACGAACCTGATGGGGCCCGAGAACCGCGAACGGATCTCCATGCTCGCCGTTGACGATTGCATCGACATCAGCGGTGGACGCTTCGTAAGTCATGGCATTCCTCGCTTGCGGCGTCACCAGGACGGCCGTTCGAAAGCCGGGATCTCCAGCGGCGGCAGACCGTCCATCAGGGTGTCATTCGGAACTGCGCCTGTCGAGCAACGACAATAGGCCCTGAACGGGGATTCGCAACCAGGTGGGCCTGTTCTCCGCCTCGTAGACAACTTCATAGAGCGCCTTTTCCATTACGAACAGTTCGAGCAGCCGTTCAGCCGCCGACCGGTCTTCCGGCAGACAGGCATTATCGCCCATCGTGACGAAATATGCCGTTATATAGGCTTCGCGGGTCAGGGCCCGCCATTGGCGCACCAGCTCGGCCAATCTGTCGAACGATCCGGGGATCTCGGTCTCCAGCGTCAGCAAAACCGACCAGGCGGCATAATCGAAGCTGCGCACCATTCCCGCGACATCGCGCAGCGGCAGGGCCTTGGCACGACGCTCCGAAACCGGGCGTGTCGGCTCGCCCTCGAAGTCAACGAACAGGAAATCCGCCTGATCGAGCAGAATCTGCCCAAGGTGGAGGTCGCCGTGGTGCCGGATTCTTTGGCCGGCGGCGGGCCCGGCTGCCAGATCGTCGATTGCTGATTCCAGATCCGCCCGCCGGTTGAGCAGTTCCTGGGCATGGCCCTTTGCGGCATCGGCAAGACCGCCGGCAGAAAGGGCGTTCATTGCCTTTTCCAGCTGCGTGCGAACCCGCTCCTTCAGAGACGCAAGGTCGTCCTCGGCAAAGGGCTCCGGTGCGAAATCGGGTTCGTCGGGCGCAGACGCGAGAGCCTTGTGGAGTTCGGCCGTACGGCGGCCCATGATCGTGGCCGACTGAAGGTAGACGGCGAACCGCTCCACCGGGTCGACCGGCGCCGGGCCCGATTCGTCCATCTGTGTCAGCCGCAGTTCATCCAGTTCCCGTGTCAGATAGTCCTGGGTGAAATGCCAGCCGTCGCCCTGGTTGCGCACGAAAGCCTGCAGCAGCCCCACGGCCATGGAGTCCCCCGAAGCGTCGACGTAGTCGATATTGCCGAGATACGCCGGCACGCGGTCGAATCCCGCCCGTTCGGTAAGGAACCGGACGATCTCGATCTCCGGGTGGATGCCCGGCATCAGGCGGCGCAGGACCTTCAGGACCATACGGTCGCCGATAACCAACGACGTGTTCGACTGTTCCACGCCCATACGGCGCACAGGCTCGTCCGGCTGCGCGGGCATTTCCGACAGTGTCTGACCTGCCCGGCATTCAAGATGTCCCGTTCGGCCGGCCAGTTGCTTGCCGTTGCGCATCGCGTTGATAAGCGCGTGGACGAAGTCGGATTCTCCCAACGCGTCGGCGATAATGCCGACCTTCGCGCCACGCCGCACCTTCGCCAGCGTCCCCGCCTGGGCGATCCGGGTTTCCTCCCAGACCATTGCAAGCGGCACGAAATAACGGGCGCCTGGGTCGTTCGGCGCATCGGATTCGATATCGACCAGCAGCGAGACGGCGTCGTCCCGTCCCATGGACATCACGATACCGTCGGCCAGCGTCATCGATCGAATCCGACGGCCCTTCTGTGCGAACCAGCGCTGCCCCTTTACCGCATCGGGCAGGACCTTCTGGGTCAGGTCCGCTGCCGGCCGCCCGTCGAGCAGTCCGGCAGCGGCGCCCCGCATCACGATGGTGTGGAAGTCGGGCGGCATCTCGCCCGTCTCGACATGCCAGGATGGCGCGTCCGCCTCGGCGGTCAGGACGAACCAATAGAACCCATAGGCAGGCAGCGTCAGCAGATACGGCAAATCGCCGATTGGCGGAAATGCCGCCCGGCCGAGCAGTTCGACCGGAACCCGCGTACGATAGGCGGCCAGATCCAGTTCGACCGCCTGGGCCTGGCGGGACAGATTGGCCACGCACAGCACGATGTCGTCGCCGTATTCGCGCAGATAGGCCAGTATCTTGCGGTTGCCGGGATAAAGGAACGTCATCGTTCCCCGGCCGAAGCACTGATGCTGCGTGCGCACCGCGATGATCCGGCGCATCCAGTGCAGCAATGATGACGAGCTTCGGTTCTGCGCCTCGACATTGACCGCCTGAAAGCCATAGATCGGGTCCATGATCGCCGGCAGGTAGAGCAATGCGGGGTCGGCGCGGGAAAAGCCGCCGTTGCGGTCGGGCGACCATTGCATGGGGGTACGGACGCCGTCCCGATCGCCGAGGAAGAAATTGTCCCCCATCCCGATCTCGTCGCCGTAATAGATGATCGGCGTTCCGGGCATGGAAAAGAGCAGGCTGTTCAGCAACTCGATCTTGCGGCGATCGTTGTCCATCAGTGGCGCCAGCCGGCGGCGGATGCCGAAATTGATCCGGGCCCGTTGGTCAGAGGCATAGACGCGCCAGAGATAGTCCCGCTCGCGGTCGGTGACCATCTCGAGCGTTAATTCGTCGTGGTTGCGCAGGAAAATCGCCCATTGGCAGCTTTCCGGGATCTCCGGCGTCTGCCGCATGATATCTGTGATCGGATGCCGATCCTCCTGCGCCATGGCCATGAACATCCGGGGCATCAGCGGGAAGTGGAATCCCATATGGCATTCGTCGCCGTCACCGAAATAGGGCAACGTGTCTTCCGGCCACTGATTCGCCTCCGCCAGAAAGAAGGCGTGGGGATGGGAATCGTCGAGCGCCTTGCGCAGCTCCTTGAGGACGGCGTGGGTCTCGTCGATGTTCTCGTTGTTGGTGCCGTCACGCTCGACCAGATACGGAATCGCGTCCAGCCGCAGCCCGTCGACGCCGGTGTCCAGCCAGAAGCGCATGGCGCTGATCACCGCCTTCATCACCTGCGGGTTGTCGAAATTCAGGTCGGGCTGGTGTGAAAAGAATCGATGCCAATAGTATTGGCCGGCGACGGGATCCCAGGTCCAGTTCGACGTCTCGGTGTCGGAAAAGATGATCCGGGTCTCGGGCCATCGCCGGTCGTCGTCCGACCAGACGTACCAGTCCCGGTATTTGGACCCTTTGGAGGCCCGCCGGGCCCGCTGGAACCAGGGGTGCTGATCCGAGGTGTGGTTGATGACCAGCTCGGTGATGACCTTCAGGCCCTGTTCGTGGGCCAGCTTCACGAAGGAACGGAAATCCCGCATCGTCCCGTAGGAGGGATTGACGTTGCGGTAATCGGCAATATCGTAGCCATCGTCACGCAGCGGCGATGGGTAAAACGGCAACAGCCAGAGCGCCGTAACACCCAGATGCTTGAGATAATCGAGCTTCTCGATCAGTCCCTGGAAATCACCGATACCGTCATTGTTGGCATCGAAGAACGATTTCACGTGCACTTCGTAGATGATGGCGTCTTTGTACCAGAGCAGATCTTCCTCTGTCGCCTGGCCCTGTGCCGCGCTTCCCGTCATGCCGGTTGCATCAATCGTAGCAGAGACCGTACCCGGCCGACCGGCCCGCCCCTCGGCGGCACGGACCACGCGCCCCTCGCTCAGAGATCCCGCCTTCGTATTGGTCGCGTCCGTCATCGAGCCGTTCTCATCCCTTGTACCATTCGGGGTCGGCGACACGCCGGTCCCCGCGATTATTGTCGTGTCCGTTGACGATTTGCGGTGTCAAGGCAACGTGACGCGCCACATGAAAGCGGGCCGGTCATTGCTGATCCAGACATGCTGACGTCTGCCGGTCCATGTGAACCGGGCCCCGTCGAACAGCTCTTCCAGCGCCAGTGTTCCATGGTCGCCCAGGCCGAATTCCCACAGCGGGAAATCGAACCAGGTATCATGGCCGGCATGCGGATCCATGTTCACAGCACATAACACGAAACTGGCCGGGCGGCCTTCCGTTCCCGTCGTTTTCTTGCGGTAGACGAGTATGTTCGGATTATCGGCGTCCAGGAACCGGAGATTGTCGTACAGCTGGAGTGCCGGTGTCTCGTGCCGCGCTGCATTCAGGCTCCGCACCCAATCCTTGATATTGCCGGGTGCATCCCAGTCGCGCACCTTGTACTCGTATTTTTCAGAGAACAGGTACTCTTCCTTGTTGGATACGGCGGCGTTCTCGCACAGCTCATAGCCGTTATACATCCCGTAGACGCTGGACAAGGTGCCGGCAAGAAAGATTCGCTGCAGGAAGGCCGGCCTGCCGCCGTGCTGCAGTACGTACGGCAGAATATCAGGCGTACTGGGAAAGAAATTGGCGCGCATGTACTCAGCGCGAGGACCCTGCGTCAACTCTTCCAGATATGTACGCATCTCGTCGCGGCTATTGCGCCAGGTGAAATAGCTGTAGCTCTGGGTGAAACCGAGTTTGGCCAGTGCGCCCATGACCTTGGGGCGCGTAAACGCCTCAGCCAGGAAGACCGTGTCCGGATAGCGTTCCTGAACATCGCGGATCAGCCATTCCCAGAACGGCAGCGGCTTGGTGTGCGGGTTGTCGACCCGGAACATGCTGACGCCGTGCTGGATCCAGAACAGCACGACATTGCGCCACGCGATCCACGCTTCTTCTATGGCTTCGCCGGCGTGCGGATGGTCCGGGCCGTAATAGAATTCCACATTGACGATGTCTTCGTATTTCTTCGGCGGGTTTTCGGCGAACTTGATGCTGCCGTCCGGCCGCCAGCGGAACCAGTCCGGATGCTCCTTGATCCAGGGATGATCGGGCGAGCATTGAATGGCGAAGTCGATCGCTACCTCAAGCCCCCGTTCCTTGCAGGCCGCAACGAAGCGGTCGAAATCGGCCAGCGTCCCCCAATCGGGATTGACATCGAGATGGCCGCCGCCGTTCTCGCCGGCTCCGGCCAGTCCGATTGCATAGGGGCTTCCGGGATCGTCGGGGCCGGCGACGACAGCATTGTTGCGGCCCTTGCGGTTGGTTTCCCCGATCGGATGATGCGGTACCAGATAGACGACGTCGAAGCCCAGATCGGCAATGTAGTCCAGTCGGCCGATACAGTCGTCGACCGTGGCGGAGGCTGCCGGATTCGTACCTTGACTGCGCCAGAACATTTCATACCAGGTGGCGAACCGTGCTGCTGGCGGATCCACCACCAGATCGAGCGGCGCATCCAGCTCGGTATAGCCCGAACGGGGTCCCCAGCGGCCCATGGCCTCGAAAACGCGCTCATCCATCAAGGCAAGCGCCGCCGCCTCTTCGCTCGAAGCCGCCCCCGCCCTCTTCAATGCGTTCTTCAGCAGGTCCGCGTCGGACCGGTCCTGCTTTGCGGCGGAAACGGTGTCGGCCGCCCGCTCGATGATCCGGCGCCCCTCGTCGAGATCGACCGAAAGCGACTGCCCGGCGTCCCGCCGTTTGAGCAGGTCGCGCCGCCATGTCGCAAAGTCATCGACCCAGGCGCCAATCGTGTACTGATGGCGGGCGTTCTCGGTAAGGACGATCTCTCCTGCCCAGCGGTCGTTGTCGATCATTGTCATCGGCGCGTCGGCCGACCACGCTTTTTCACCCGCCCGTCTGATCCGCAAATGGGCCCGGGTGACGAGGTGCCCGTCGCAGACGATGTCCGCAGAGACCTCGAAGGTATCCCCGACCACCCGCTTGACCGGATAGCGCCCGGCATTAACCTGTGGCTCGACATTCTCGAAAACGAAACGCCGTGGCTCCAGATCGCGCAACCGCGCCTTTGACGCCGCCGTTGGCTTGGCCAGCGCCCGGGTCAGCGGCGCCTTCGTTTTCGGCGACCTCGACGATGCCGAAGGGCGGGCGGCCGGTTTGCCGGCGGCCTTATCCTTGCCCGGGCCATTCGCCCGACCATTTCGTAGCGTGTCCGTTTCGGACTCAGGCTGTTGGGACACTGTTCAACTCTCCGTTGATGCCACCGCACGGCCCTTCACCTACACTAAGACCTCCCGCTCCGCTACCCGCGACCCGTCACCCTCGACCAAAAAGTTGCAACGACCGCACAGAATTACTGCGGGTCGACTTCCTCAGCCCCCGAACTGCCAGTTCCAGAGTCGCCGGACCCAGAATCGCCAGCTTCAGATTCGTCGGTTTCAGATTCACTGGCTGCAGGCGGCTCTTCAGCCTCTTCGGGCAGTTCGCCCTCACCGAAAGCCGCCTCTCCGTCGCCGGCCTCTTCATCGACACGTTCGGCCGTGTCGAAGCCGGCAAGGCTGCGGATAACCTGATCGATGCGCAGCGTCGCTTCCTCCGCCACGCCACGGTTCTCGGGATCACCTTCGTGGAAGAAGGCAGAGTAGTGATAGTCGTCCAGTGTAAATAACAGCGCGACATATGCCGCACCCTCGTCGGCCGTGCATTCGACGAGGTCGTATCGAAGGGCGTACTCATTATCGAATATATGCGTCTCGGACACTTCGGTCTCGAGAGCGCCGGGACACCGGCCTGCAAGCACGTCCACATAGGCATCACCGAAGGCGTCGATCTCGACCTCGGGGCCACCGCGCGGCACCTGGTGCAAACCGCCGACGACCGGCCCCACCTGCCATACATGATTGAGTTCGAGTTCGTCTTCGGGCACCTGTTCTTCCGGCGCAAAGCGGATTTCCTCGAACCCGGCAGCCCGCAGCAGTTCGGCCAGCGTTTGCCGATCCATCGGCGCGCTCGGGTCGATGCCCGGAACTTCCTGCGGCGTTTCCGGCGCGGATGCATCGGCAACGCCCATTTCGAGCGCCGTGTCGATACAATCTTCCAGGCCGTTCAGCCCGACCATGGTGCCGGTCAGCGGCACGGAAATCGAACCGTCCTCGACGTCGGGGTGATTGATCTCTGCATTCATCGTCCGGCCGAGCTTCAGCGCCTCAACCAGATCGGCGTCTCGGCCGAGCGGAACGATCAGAAGATTGGGCGATGCCGGTAAAGCGCCGATGTCGCGGGAAAGCGAGCCGTCGACGTCGAGCGTGACGTCAGCCTCGGTGCCTTCTGCCATGGACCAGGACGGCCGCAGGAATCCGACATTCAGGTTGCGTCGCGGGTTCAGGGAGAAGACGACCGTAAGATCCTCCGTGATGTCCCGCGAAATGCCGCAATGGCTGAAATTGTCACTCCCGGGTTCGGCGTATGCGCCTCCCTCCCAGCCGCTGGCATTGATCGCGAACGCCTCCTGCGCCTCAACTGCCGAGGCCAGCAACCCCGATGCCGGCACAGCCGCGACAAGCGCCAGAGCCGAGCCGGCCAGCAACCCTCCCGAAATCGATCGCACCACGTTCATCGCTACCCACATTCCGTTATTTGCACGTCATCCTGCCGAACACGCAAAATCCGTGTGTCGGATCGGTGTGTCAAGGAGATGGCATCACCCGTCCACTAACCAGCGGACACAGTCATTGACGCACTGGTTCCTGTCAATGAAACATCATGACTCCAATCGGCCTGGCCGCGACCCTTCTGGCAGATCCAGCCCCTTCAGAGCGCCACCAACAGACGGTCCGGACAATCCGTTATCACGGATGCGGCCCCCATATTGAGGAGGTCCCGGCCGCGAATCGGGTCGTTCACCGTATAGACCATGACCGCGCGCCCGGTATCGGCGATAGCCGCGATCACGGGCGGCGTCGCCATGGTGTCGGAAATGTTCACGGTTGCGGCGGCGATCGCGTCGGCGAAGGCCTGCCAATCCTCGGGCAGCCGATCGATCAGATAGCCCCGCGGCCAGTCTGGCATTATTTCGGCCGCCGCCGTAAGGCAGCGCCGTTGGAAGCTGGAGATCAACGGCGCCGGTTTGCCGGCAGGCCAGATCGAGGCGGCCGTTTCCAGAACCGTTCTGGCCGTGTCGTCCTCGCGTCCCGGCGTCGGCTTGATCTCGATGTTCGCCGCCAGCCCCAGATCGAGGCACGCGACCAGCATGTCGGCCAGTGTCGGAATGCGTTCGCCGGCGAAAGCGGGATCGAACCACCCGCCCGCGTCCAGTGCGCGCAAGGCGCCGAGGGACTTCCCGGCAAAGGACCCGATGCCATCGGTCGTGCGGTCCACGGTATCGTCGTGCATGACCATGGCGACACCGTCGGCGCTGAGTTTGGCGTCGAACTCGATCATGGCCGCCCCGGCAGACGCGGCTGCCCTGGCCCCTGCGACCGTATTTTCCGGCGCAATCATGGCGGCGCCGCGATGGCCGATAACCTCAGGCCAGGATTCCAGGATCATTGCCGATCTGCCTCGTCTTTCGTGTGCCTCGGTTCTCGTCGCCAGCAGCCATCGGTCACTACGCCGGTTCCATTACCGCTGGCCCGACAGAAAACTTCGAAGTGACGACACCTCTTCGCGCAGCGCGGCGAGTTCATCTGCGATGCGCCGCTCCCGGTCCTCTGCCGCCGATTTCTCTTCCAGCCGGCTTTCCTCGATATCGGCTTCATGCACGCTGCGCATGGCGTCCACGATGATGCCGATGAAAAGGTTGAGGACGGCGAAGCTGGTCAGAATGATGAATGGTACGAAGAAAAGCCATGCCAATGGAAATAGTTCCATCGTCGGACGGACGATCGCCATCGACCAGCTTTCCAGGGTCATGATCTGGAACAGCGTATACATCGAGGCCCCGATCGTGCCGAACCATTCCTGCATATCCGGATCCGGGTGCTGGCCAAAGAGTTTCGTGGCCAGAACGGCCGACACGTAAAATACCAGCATCAGCACCGCAATGATCGAGAACATGCCCGGAATGGCGGCTGCGAAGGCCGACACCACGCGCCGCATGGCCGGCACGACCGAGACCAGGCGCAGAATGCGCAGAATGCGGAACGCCCGCAGCACCGACAAGCTACCGGTCGCGGGCACCAGTGCGACGCCGACGACGATCAGATCGAACCAGTTCCAGCCGGTACGAAAGAACGCAGTCCGGAATGCAACCAGCTTTATCAGAAGCTCGGCGACGAAAACGGACAGGATCGTCCGATCCAGAACGACAAGGACAGGCCCGGCGAAATCCATTGCCTGCCTGCTTGTCTCCAGGCCCAGCGTGACGGCATTAATCAGGATCAGGACCGTGATGAATCGCTGTACAGGCGCCGATTCAATCCAGCGGGCGAGCTGGCCCCGGAACCCCTCCGGTGCGGTCGCCGGGGTCTCCCCGGCTTTGGCGGGAGTTCCCGACTCGTCGGCGGCGCTGAAGGCTGTGCTGTTGTCAGAGTGGCGTGCCGGGGGTTCGGTCATCTCGGGTCACAAATGAGGTGCGGGGCGTTGGAACAGACGTACCGATGCGGTGACCGGAGGAGGTCACCCTCTTGGCATCTCAACTCGATGTTCAGAATTAATAGGGATCGCCCTCCGGGAACAGTCCCCCCGCTACGGCGTCCCATGTCGCAGGGCTTCGCGCCGCCAGCAGCCCCCGGCGTTGTGACCGTGGCGTATAGTCGGTGCCGTCGAGATACCGCATGGCGCCGCCCGTTTCGCCCAGAAGCACGGCACCAGGCGCATGATCCCAAGGCATCGTCTTGCTGAACAGCGCGAAATCCCGGTCCCCTGTGGCGATGGCCGGATATTCGAATGCGCAGGCCCGCAATCCGCGAAGCCGCTCGCCCAGGCTCGCGGCCCGGCTGGCGACCTGTTGTGCGATGGTCTCTGGCATGAAATGGGTCATGACCGCACCCCGCAGCGATTCGAAAGAGGCAGGGTCTTCGTTGACAGGCAGCCGCTCGCCGTCGGCATAGGCACCTGCCCCTTTTTCGGCGGCAACGACCCAGCCACTGATCGGGGCATAGATGACACTCAGAACCGGCACGCCGGAGACCACCAGGGCCGTCATCACGCCGAAGGTCTCTTTGCCGGCCACGAAATTGGCCGTTCCATCCACGGGATCGACCAGCCAAACCGGCGCATCGCCATCCAGCCGCTTCAGTATGCCCTCATCGGCGGATACCGCTTCTTCGCCGACGACGACCGACCCGGGCAACAGCGCGGCAAGACTTTGCGTCAGCAATATCTCGGCCTCGCGGTCGGCGATGGTCACCGGATCGTCCTTGCCCTTCTCGTGGATCTCGCCCGCCTGCAGCGACCGGAACCGGGGCACGATCGCGGCATCGGCCGCATCCTTCAGCGCCGCGACGATGGTATCGACATCAGGGTAGGCAGGCATTGGCAAACACTCAGGCAGCGATGCAGTGGCAACGTCCGCAGCGTACGGACGATTGCGCGTGCACATGTACCCCATTTACGGCTTGGTTCCAATGCCTGCCGACGCGCCGAATTCAGGCCGGAACGCCGCAGTGCCGATACATGGGCCCGTTCCTCGTCAGGCGTTCTGCGGCGTTCGATGCTGCGCCGGGCTCGCCGGGTCCGGATGCGTCGCGTCCGGGGCGGCCGATTCGATCTCCACCGGTTTCGGGCCCGCGGAATTTGAGCCAGCGGGATTTGGGCCAGTCGGCTCCGGGAGCGGCGGCAGCTGCGGCTCGGCGCTCGACGCCGTTGTTGCGAAGGCCGCGCCGGGCGGAATCGCGGGCGAAATCTCCGGCGAGCCGGGGTCGGAGTCGGGAACGCGGGCGGGCGATGTCTCGGTGCCGGATGGACCGTCGGCCACTGTTGGCGCCGGGGCCTGCGCCTCGTCGTCCAGCCGCTTGAGGGGGGCCGCGAGAGCCGGATGCGTGCGATTGAGGGTCACAGTCCGCACCTGCCGTCCGTCGAACTCGTCGCTTTCGACGGTGACGATGCCTTCTTCGACCGCCCTTCGGAAGAGCAAAGCGGCGCGGGCGCTATAGGTTTTGTGCTGCTCCCACATGCTGCACCAGCGGTTCTCGACCAGTCCCGGATCGATGTAGGGCATGCGGGCGCGGGTCAAGGCGCGGGCGAGATCGAAAAGGAATTCCTCGTCCGATACCACGTCGACGAAAATGCCGTCGCTCTCATCCTCGTCGGGCGGCAGGTCCGTGTCGCCCGGCCGGTCCGGTGGCCAATGCTGCCGGCACTGCTCGTTCAGCGCGACGAAGCCCGGGTGGTCATCGAGGACGATGACATGATCGGCGTCGAATGCCGACGTGATCATCTGTTCCAGCGGTTGCGACAGGCACGCCCGATAAGAGAGAATATAGACGTCGATATCGGTATGTTCCATCAGGAACTCTATCAATGGAACGAATCCGAAATCGCCAGTCGCGATGACGACGGCTTCCGGTCGCGCGTGTGGCCGAAGCATCACGTCTTCTATCACCTTGATGATCAATGCGCGATCTGAAGATTCCTTGACGCTGCGCTTGCCACTCTTGTAATAGACCTTGCCAAGGCTCTGGATCGGATTGATGTTCCATTGCCGCAGGCGCGACGGCAGGTCGTCGCAATAATTCAGGCTCTCCCAAACCGCAAATGCCTTGCTGAAGCGCGGGACGGAGTCCAGCTTGTCCCGCAGCGCCCGCATCATCAGATCCGGCAGCTCAGCCAGAAGTTGCCGTTCCTGGTGGGTCGCGATCGGCCTGGGCAGGTTCAACTCCGAGACGTGCAGCCTCGGAAAGCAGACCTTGATATGCGTAATCCAAAGATTCTCCCAGTCCAAGTAAAGCGCATACCGCATTAGGAGCCCGCCCCGGCGTCATTTCTTCTCAGGCCGACATTCTGCTGCCGATGCGGGCGTAAAACAACCTTTGATTGAATATCGGACGTGACGCGGCTGGCCATCACGCCACCGCCACCGCGTTGTTCCGATAGGCCAGGGCTTCGGCGATATGCGGCCGCCCCACCGTTTCCGACCCGTCGAGATCGGCGATTGTCCGGGCGACGCGGAGCAGCCGGTGCCAACCGCGGGCCGACAACCGGAATCTGTCGGCGGCGTCCGCCAGCAGCGCTCGACCCGAGGCATCGGGTGTCGCCACATTCCCGAGCAGTTGACCATCGGCATCGGCATTGGTCTCGACAAATGAGGCCGTAGGGCCCTGGTTATGGGCGGCATAACGTCGTGTCTGGATCGCCCGCGCCCGTCGCACGCGGGCGGCCACTTCCGCCGTCCCCTCCTGTGGTGGCGGCAACGAAAGATCGGCAGCGGAAACAGCGGGCACCTCGAGATGGAGATCGATCCGGTCCAGGATCGGGCCCGATACCTTGGCTTGATAGTCCTGACCACAGCGCGGTGCGCGGCTGCAGGCCCGCCCCGGATCGCCGAGATAGCCGCACCGGCACGGATTCATCGCCGCAACCAGCTGCACACGGGCCGGAAAGGTCACATGAGCATTGGCGCGGGCAATGCTGATCTGCCCGGTTTCCAGCGGCTGACGAAGGCTTTCCAGCGCCTGACGGCTGAATTCCGGCAGCTCGTCCAGGAAGAGAACGCCGCGGTGGGCAAGACTGATTTCGCCCGGCCGGACACGGCTGCCACCGCCGACCAGCGCTGGCAAGGAAGCAGAATGGTGCGGATCGCGAAACGGGCGATGGCGCACCAGCTTTCCGTCGGTGAGCATCCCGGCAACGGAATGAATTCGGCTTAGATCGAGCATTTCATGAGGTTCGGTCTCTGGCAGGAGGCCCGGCAGACGCGAGGCGAGCATCGACTTTCCAGCACCCGGCGGCCCCACCATCAGCAGGTTGTGCCCACCGGCCGCCGCGATTTCCAGGACGCGCTTGGCCGATTCCTGCCCCTTGACGTCGCGGAGATCGCCGCGATCGGCCGCAGCCTCGTCCAGGGGGGTCGGTTGCGGCCGGGAGAGTACCTGCGTCCCCTTGAAATGGTTGATCAGGTGAAGAAGCGTCGGCGGCGCCAGCACTTCGAATCCGGTTCCGCTGTCGCCTGCCCATACTGCTTCCGGCCCGCAGAATGCGGGACAAATGAATCCCTTTTCCATTGCATTGGCATGGATCGCGGCCGGCAGTACGCCGGCGACCGGGCGCAGCGTCCCGTCCAGACCCAATTCGCCGAGCGCCACATACTCTTCCATTTCTTCCGCCGCGAGCACGCCAGTAGCCACCAACAGGCCCAGTGCGATCGGCAGATCGAAATGGCTTCCTTCCTTGGCGACATCCGCCGGAGCCAGATTCACGGTTATCCGCTTGGGCGGCAGCGACAGCCCCATGGCCAGCAGCGCCGAGCGAACGCGCTCCCGGCTTTCGCCGACGGCCTTGTCGGGCAAACCGACAATGGTGAAGGCCGGCAAACCGCCGGATAGCTGCACCTGCGTTTCGATCGTGCGCGTATCAATGCCCTGGAACGCTACTGTGCTTATCCGAGCGACCACTGCAAGCTCTCCCCTGAGTTACACCCATGGGAGACTACGATTGCAACCGAAAACAATCAAGGCGCGAGGAATGGATCGGAAAAACAATTACGCCGATAGGTCGCCCGGGGCGTCAGGCTTTCGGCGCTTCGGCCTTTCGCGCTTCAATGGCGTCCCAGAGGTTTGCTTCCAGCTTGACGCCGTTGAGTCGGTTGATCTCGTGAATGCCTGTCGGTGAGGTCACATTGATTTCGGTCAGATAGTCGCCGATCATATCGATGCCGACGAATATCAGGCCCCGCTTACGCAGTTCCGGGCCCAGGCGCTCGCAGATGGCGCGCTCGCGATCGGTGAGATCGGCACGATCGGCCCGGCCGCCGGCGTGGAAGTTGGCCCGGCTCTCGCCGTCCGCCGGTATGCGGCTCACCGCGCCGGCTGGCTCACCGTCGATCAGGATGATGCGCTTGTCGCCCTGCCTGATTTCGGGAAGGTATTTCTGAACGATGACCGGTTCGCGGTACATCTGCGTGAACATTTCGAGCAGGGCGCCGAGGTTTTCGTCATCCGGCTTCAGGTGAAAGACGCCGGCGCCGCCGTTGCCGAACAGCGGCTTGACGATTATGTCGCGATGGTCACGCCGAAACGCCTCGATGTCCTCGCGCCTGCTCGTGATGACGGTCGGCGGCATGAAATCGATGAAATGGGTGACGAACAGCTTTTCCGGCGCGTTGCGGACCTCGAAGGGATCGTTGACGACCAGCGTGTCCGGATGAATGTGCTCTAGAATGTGGGTCGCGGTTATATAGCCCATGTCGAAGGGCGGGTCCTGGCGCATCAGCACAACGTCGACGTTTGCCAGATCCAGCTTTTCGCTGTCCCCGAGCGTAAAGTGATCGCCCTGCGCCGCGCGGACACTCAATGGGCGGGCCGCGGCGCGCACCACACCGGCATCGAAAGTGAGGTCCTGAGGCAGATAGTGCCAGAGACGGTGCCCGCGGCGCTGAGCTTCCAACGCCATCGCGAACGTGCTGTCGGCGTCGATGTTGACGTTGTCGATGGGATCCATCTGGATCGCGACGGAGAGACTCATATCACTATTCCTGGTTCACGGGCGCGGCAAGTGCCGGCCGTTCCGGCCGGAGCGGGGCGGAAAAGGCGGGACTAAACGGGGCGGGCCTTCAGGTCGCGCAGCATCGACCACATCTGACGACGCTCGACTTCCTGCCCCGGGACGGCATCGATCAGGTGCAAATAGCGCTCCAGAGCGGCGATCGCCTCGCCGGTCATCTGCAGTTCCGCCTTCATCAGCGCCGCCTCGCGCAAAAGGAAGGGGCGGTCCGGCGCGATCTTGAGCATTGTCTCAAGGACATTCAGCGCCCGATCGGGCCGGTCGTCGCGCAGATATCTCAGCTTCAGATTGTTCTGCAGTCGCAACAGAACATCGCGGTCTGAAACCGGGCGATACCTGGACGGCCCGAAAGACGCCCGATCGCCCAGCATCCCGATGTATTTTTCCTTCAGGTCCATCGGCGACAGCACGGCGCCGCCCGCGAAGGGGTCCAGGACCGCGCGCTCTCCCTCGATATCGAGGCGCACGAGGAAATGTCCGGGAAAATTGAGCCCGGAAATCGACCAGCCTTGCGCCCGGGCGGCATGCATGTAGATGAGCCCGAGCGACACCGGCAGCCCCTTGCGCCGGTCGATCACGCGGATGAGGTCGGCATTCTGCCTGTCGTCATAGGTCAGCTGGTCGCCGTGATATCCGTGGAGTTCCGATATGACCGTCGACAGCGCCTTGACCGCCGGATCGACGCCGTAGGGCTCGACCTCTGCGGCGTAGTAGGTCCCGACATCGTCGCCCAACGTCCTGAGATGCGACCGATACCAGGTCAGGTCCGTGTTGCCCTGACGACACATGGCCAGCGCGAGTGCGGTTTCCGCCACGTCTATAGCCCCGTCGGCCGGCGGATCGGAGACCGCGCCGGCCAGTTCAAGCCGGGTTACGGCCTCTTCGGGCAGTACATCGTATTCCATACCGACCCCCAAATCTGCTCTCCAATCGCATCGTGGCGAGTGCGCGCCTCAGGTCCCCGCATCCCCCGACGCGTCTCCCGATGTGCCGGTCGCGGGCTCCCTCATGGAAATATAGTCGACCACCCTGGAAACATAAGGGATCTGACGTGCATTGTTGACAACTCTGTCCCGCTCGTCAGCCGATCGCGCTGCACCCATCAGGTATACAACCCCATCAACCACATCAATGGAGTAGTTGATCGCGCGTACAGCCGAGTCGACCGTCAGCCGCGACCGAAGCTGCGCCCCGATCCAGCCGTCCCTGGCCGCCTGGGCAAGACCCGCATCATCGGCAAGCTGGACCTCGTTTATGACTTCGACCACGTCCGGATCGTCCCAGACAGCGCGTATCGCTTCAACACGCTGGTTGGGGTTGGAAACCCGGCCCGTCACAAGCGCGCGGCCGCCCGAAACCGTAACCGTCAGGCGCGACGCCAGATCCGCGTCGACCGCGTTCCACCGATCGGCAATATTGTCGGCGATGGCTGCGTCTTCCGGCGACATGCTGCCGCCGAATTCCTGAGCGGCGAAGGCACCGGCAGCCGCACCGGCACCGACGGCGGCGACAGGCACACATCCGGACAGGCCAAGAGCAGCGACCAGAATACCGCCGGCCGCGACCGGCGCCAACGCAGGAAATCTCATTGTCTCATAACCCTTGCTGCCAAAACCGTGCCGCGATGGAACCCAGCGAACATCCGTTAGCTTAGTCATTAATGGACAACCGAGCTTTAGCCTATTTCCGGGCGCCATGCATCAACATGGTGGCGGGGTACGCAGAAGCGGTCGACGGCCACGACATCGAAACGAACCGACAGTGAAAGCCCCGCACGCGCGCAATAGGCCGAGACGGCCCGCTCGATCCGCCGACGCTGCCTTGCGGTTACGCCACCGAGGGCCGTATCGGATCGGCTGCGCGCTTTCACTTCGACGGCGACCAGCAGGTCTCCCCGCCGAACGAGAATGTCGACTTCCCCGGCGCGGCACCGAAAGCGCCGCGCCACGATCCGGTACCCCTTTGCCCGCAGCCACAGGGCCGCCAGGGACTCCGCAAGACGTCCGCGCCTTTCGGCACCTTGCCGGGCCCTTCCCGCCGCGCTCGCGCCCTGCTTCATGCAACGCCGTCGGTGTCGGTGCGCTTCATGGCAAGAGCCGACGCATAAACTGTCCGCCGTGGAAGGCCAGTGACGGACGTAGCGCGGTCGACGGCGTCGCGAAGCGAGGCACCGGTCGCGAAGGCCGCCGTCAGGGCTTCTTCGGCAGTGGGCTTTTCCGCCTGCAGACTTTCGGGACTCGGCGGCCCGACCACGACGACGATTTCGCCCCTGGGCGGCCCCTCGTCGCGGTAATGCGCTGCCAGATCGGTCAGCGGCCCGCGCCGGACTTCCTCGAACCGCTTGGTCAATTCACGCACGACCGCAGCGTCGCGCGCGCCGAACGCGGCCGCCATGCCGGCGAGACAGGCCGGAAGCCGGCGGGCGGACTCGTAAAAGATAAGGGTCGTGTCGATCGCGGCCAGATCGGCCAGATAGCGATCGCGGGATGCCGCTTTGGGCGGCGGGAATCCGGCGAACATGAACCGGTCGCTCGGCAAGCCGGATACGATCAGCCCGGCGGTCGCGGCGCTGGCTCCAGGCAGCGATGTCACGAAAATGCCCATGGACTGCGCTTCCCGGACCAGTTTGTATCCCGGATCGGAGATCAGCGGCGTGCCGGCGTCCGAGATCAGCGCCACCGCCTGCCCCTCGGCCATGCGCCGGAGGATCTGCGGTCGCATGCGCAGGGCATTATGCTCGTGATAGGGGATTCTGGGCGTATCAATACCATAGCGGGTCAACAAATGGCCACTGTGTCTGGTATCCTCGCAGACAATGACGGCGGCAGTGGACAGTACGCGAAGCGCCCGCAACGTTATGTCTTCGGCATTGCCGATCGGCATCGCCGTGAGGTAAAGCCCGGCATCGAGGGGCTTTACCTTCAATTGCGGCACGATAGACGCCAGTCCGTCCCCGGTTGTTTCGGGGATCTTCTCCGGCGCCGATTCCGGCAACTCCCGGGCGGCATCGTCAGATTGGGAAGGCTCGCTGGTATCGGGCATGGGGCAACCACGTTGCGGAACAAAGTATGCGGCCGCCGATCGGGATCATCCCCATCGGCAACGGTTACGATAACAGGAGGAACGGGTCTGTGACATCGACGATCGGTCTGAAAAGCCTCGATTCGATACGGCCGACGCCATGGCGCTGGTCGAACTCCCTTATGCGCTCTCTGCAGACCCTTGGTCTGGCGGTGGTCACGGTCGTGGTTGCGGCGTGCGGTCCGACGATTCAGAGCGGCCCGCCAATGAGCGATCAGCCGGTCGAGCAGCCGCGCGAGCGAACCGACAGGTTCGGCCGTGTCATTGACGACGAGAAGATCCTCGTCGGCCTGCTGCTTCCGCTCTCCGGCCGCGCCGAAGAGCTGGGGCAATCGATGCTGAATGCCGCACAGATGGCCATGTTCGATGCCGCCGACGACCGATTTGAACTGGTTCCCGTCGATACCGGCGGATCGGCCGCCGGCGCCGCGCGTGCAGCACAGGATGTCGTCAATCAGGGCGTTGACCTGATCCTCGGGCCCCTGACGGGCGAAGAAGTCGCCGAAGTCGGTCCGGTCGCGCGATCAGCCGGCATCAATGTCGTCGCTTATACGACCGACGCCGAACGCGCCGACAGCAATGTCTTCGTCATGGGCCTGCTGCCGGAATTGCAGGTCGACCGCGTGGTCGCCCACAGCGTCGAGAACGGGCTGAGCCGGTTCGCGGTCATCGCGCCCGGCAGCCGCTATGGCCGGTTGATCGCCCAGTCCTTGAACGACGCCGCCAACCGGCGCGGTGGCACACTGGCAACGACGGCCTATTATGGCAGCGACGGCAGCGACGTGGCCGACCGGGTCGCCGAAGTCGTCAACGCGGACCCCGACGCCATCATGATCCCCGCCGCAGGTCAGGCCCTGGAATCGATCGCGTCCCTTATCCTCGAAGCCGCCGGTCCGACGCAGATGCTTGGCACCGGGCTTTGGGACGACAGTGCCATCGGCAGGATCGAGGCTGTCCACGGCGGCTGGTTTGCCGCGCCCAATCCGAATCTGCGGCGCGATTTCGAGAATCGCTATCAGCAGACTTTCGGCAGCGCGCCGGAGAGGCTGGCAACGCTGGCGTATGATTCTGTGGCCATGGCAGCCATCCTGGCCCGCCAGCCGCAGGGCAACCCGTTCGGACGGCAATCGCTGACCGATCCCGGCGGCTTCGCAGGCCTGGACGGAATATTCCGGTTCCAGAACAATGGCCTCATCGATCGCGGCCTCGCCGTTCTGGAGGTTACGCCGAACGGCCCGCGCCTGCGGCAGGATGCGCCGACGACGTTCCTGAGCGAGATGTTCTAACCGACTGTCAATTTTGGCGAGAGCCGCGGCCCGGCGGCTCTCGCGCGGACGAGCCCGGTCAGGCCCCACGGCTTAAGCCAGGAGACGTCCGAGGACGGAATCAAGAACGGCCTGGCCGGCATCCGTGGCGATCAGCCGATCGCGCGAGGGTGCCAGATATCCGCCATCCGTCAGCGCCGCCACGGCCGCCATATCCAGAATCTGCGTGGCGGGGGTGCCAGCACAGCGTTCCAGCCTGGCCAGAGGGACACCCTCGGCCAGTCTGAGGCCCATCATCAGCGCTTCGGCCACCTGATCTTCCGGCGCGATCGATTCGCGCGGCTGTTCGCCATGGCCGCCGGTCTGTACCCGTTCCAGCCAGACTTCCGGCGCCCGATGGGTGCGCGTTCCATAGCGTCCGTCCGGCAGCGTCAACCGTCCGTGGGCACCGGGGCCGACACCGACATAGTCGCCATAGCGCCAGTACACCAGATTATGTCGGCATTCCTGGCCCGGGCGGGCATGGTTCGATACCTCATAGGCTGGCCGGCCGGACGCGGTCAGAAGCGCGCGCGTGGTCTCGAACAGACCGGCCTGAATTTCATCGTCGGGCATTACCAGCTCGCCGCGGCGATAGCGGCCAGCGAAAACCGTGCTCGGCTCGATGGTCAACTGATAGGCAGACGCATGATCGCCCATGCGGCTGATGGCGCCGGACAATTCATCAGCCCACGCTTCCACCGTCTGCCCCGGACGCCCATAAATCATATCGAAACTGAATCGATCGAAATGCCGCGAGGCCACGTCAACGGCGGCAAGGGCCTCGGCAGAGGAATGCTGTCTGCCCAGCGCCGCCAGATCCGCGTCGATCAATGACTGTACACCCAGCGATACACGGTTGATGCCGGCAGCCTTGAAACCCGCAAAGCGCGCGGCCTCGACCGATGTCGGGTTGGCTTCGAGAGTGATTTCGATATCCGGCGCCAATTTCCATGACCGATCAACGGCTTCGAGGACGGCCGCGATACTGGCCGGCGCCATCAATGACGGGGTGCCGCCGCCGAAGAAGACCGAATTCACGCGCCGACCGCCGGTTTCGCGCGCGAAATGGTCAAGCTCGCGGACCAGGGCCGCGGACCAGGCCGCGTGGTCGATATCATCGCGCACATGGCTGTTGAAGTCGCAGTACGGGCACTTGGCGGCACAGAACGGCCAGTGGACATAGATCCCGAAACCGCCCCCGTCGGTTTCACCGACAAGACTGATCCCGTCGGTCTCACCGACGAAACTGCTCCCGTCGGCACTGTCGATACCGCCATCACCCGTCTGCATGTCAACGCCCTCCGAAACACAGCTCGCGCATTTTGGCGAACGCGTCGGCACGGTGGCTGATGGCATGCTTGGCGTCGGGTTCCATTTCGCCAAAGGTCAAGCTATGGCCGTCAGGCAGGAAAATCGGATCATAGCCGAATCCGGCCAGTCCGCGCGGCGGGAACACGAGTGTTCCATCGACCGTTCCAACCACCGCCTCTGCGTCGCCATCGGGCCAGGCCAGCGCCAGAGCGCAAAGGAACGATGCCCGCCGGTCCCGGCCCCGATCCAGACCCCGTTCGCTCTCGGCCGCCACCAGTTCCTGCCTGACGCGTTCCATGGCAAAGGCGAAGTCGCGCGTTCCATCGGGCCGAACCGCCCAGCGGGCCGAATACAACCCCGGGGCACCCCCGAGCGCGGCGACCGAAAGGCCACTGTCGTCGGCCAGCGCCGGCAGACCGGAGCCGTCGGCCGCGGATCGGGCCTTGAGGACCGCGTTCTCGACGAACGTCGCTCCCGTTTCTTCAGGCTCCGGCAGGTCGAGATCGGCCGCGCCGGGAAAGCGGGCTACCCGATCCTTCAGCAGATCGGCGATCTCCCGAACCTTGCCCGGATTGTGGCTCGCGATGACGAGCGTATCGCCGGAAAAATGTCGGGCCATTGGTCTTACCTCCAGTTCTTCGGCAATCGTCGATGTCGACGGTGCCGCTTGCTTCCCTTAGCGCGGATACCAGCACCGCGAAAGGCCGGAGGTCGGCCGATTGCTCCAAAGCAGGTATTCGCATGCGAAATGCGGTGCCTTTCTGTCGACGGTCCTTCGTATGTTATGTTCTGCCGCGAAGATCGCCACCGCCAGGGGATTACAGTTCCGTGATATCTCGCTGACGGTAGGCCCGCCAGTACGGCCAAGCATGCAGAACGACGAGGAAAATCCGATGAAGACAGCCTTTTTGGGTATGGGAGTGATGGGGGCGCCGATGGCGCGCCATCTTGCCAAAGGCGGACACGACGTCACCATCTATAACCGGACAGCGTCCAAGGCCGAGGCCCTGGCCAGGGAACACGGTCTTACCGCCGCGGCGACGCCGGCTTCCGCGGCCAAGGGATGTGAAGTCGTTTTCATGTGCGTCGGCAATGACGACGATGTCCGGTCCGTCGTCTATGGCGACGATGGCGCTCTGGCCGGAATGGCCTCCGGCACGATTCTGGTCGATCACACGACTGCGTCTGCCGATCTCGCGCGGGAACTGGCCGAGCGCTGCGACAATGCCGGCATCGGCTTCATCGATGCCCCGGTATCAGGTGGCCAGGCCGGCGCGGAAAACGGTGCCCTTACGGTCATGTGCGGCGGCAATCAGGCGACGTTCGACCGGGTGAAGCCGGCGATCGATTGCTTTGCCAAGTCATGCAAGCTGATGGGTGAAAGCGGCGCTGGCCAGTTGACCAAGATGGTCAACCAGATCTGCATCGCGGGTCTCGTCCAGGCGCTTTCTGAAGGCCTGAACTTCGCCCAGAAAGCCGGGCTGGACGGCGAAAAGGTGCTGGACGTCATTTCCAAGGGCGCCGCCCAATCCTGGCAGATGGACAATCGCGGCCCAACCATGCTGAAAAACGAGTTCGATTTCGGCTTTGCCGTCGACTGGATGCGCAAGGATCTGTCAATCGTCCTGGAAGAAGCACGCAGCAACGGGGCGCGCGTGCCGGTCACCGCCCTGGTCGACCAGTTCTATGCCCATGTTCAGGCAAAGGGCGGCAACCGATACGACACGTCCAGCCTCATCGCGGTGCTGCGGGACGAAAGCTGAAGATCGGCAAGGCCGCGTTCAGAACCGCCTCAGGGGGCCGCGGATTCGATCGCCGCCTCCTGAAGGACGCCCAGTTCGGCAATGCCCTTCTTGGCGAGTGACAGCAATGCCAGAAAGTCCGATTCGCTGAACGGATCGGCTTCGGCCGTTCCCTGGACCTCGACGATCCCCATGGCATCCGTCATGACAAAATTGGCATCGGCCTCGGCGGTGCTATCCTCGGCATAGTCGAGATCGAGCAGCGCGGAACCCTGCCACAGCCCACAGGATACCGCAGCGACCCGGCCCGTCAGTGGCACGCGGGTGATGGCACCGATTCGCACCATGTGTCGGAATGCCAGTGCCAGAGCCACATAGCCGCCGGTCACTGACGCCGTTCGGGTGCCGCCGTCGGCCTGGATGACATCGCAGTCAAGCTTGACCTGATATTCGCCCAGCGCCTTCAGATCGGTGACGGCGCGCAGGCTCCGGCCAATTAGCCGTTGGATTTCCTGTGTCCGCCCCGTCTGGCGGCCGCGCGCGGCCTCGCGATCGGTGCGCGTGTCGGTCGACCGGGGCAGCATGCCATATTCCGCCGTCACCCAACCCTTGCCGGTGTTCTTGAGGAAGGATGGCACGCGGGCTTCCACCGACGCCGTGCACAGGACATGGGTATCGCCGAAACGAACCAGGCACGACCCTTCGGCATGTTTGCTGAAATTCGTTTCCAGCGTAATGGGCCGAAGCTGGTCGGAAGCACGCCCCGAAGGGCGGGATACTATGGACATGGAGGCCACGCGCGTCTTGTGATTGGGTGGCCGCAAGCTATCGCTTCAGGGCCCTCCCGTCCAGACGCACCGTCAGATGCACCGTTCAGGCGCCTTGACCTTACCGCTTTTCAGGCATTCTCTTGATGCTGACCGACGTTGACGCAGTGACGCGGTGTCCCTACATAGCGGGCGTAATGCCATGACACAGGTTCAAGATCTGCTACCGCCACACAAGGATATGTTCGCCGACCTCAACGAGAGATCGCGCGAGATATTCCGACATATCGTCGACGCCTATGTCGAGACGGGCGAACCCATTGGTTCGCGGTCGATCTCGCGTCGACTGGGCCTCAATCTGTCGCCCGCGACGATTCGCAATGTGATGGCGGATCTTGAGGATCTCGGACTGATCGCCTCCCCGCATACGTCGGCAGGACGGTTACCGACGGATCTGGGCTTGCGTCTGTTTGTCCATGGCCTGCTCGAGATCGGCGATGTCGGCGAGGAGGAACGGCGCAATCTGGAAGCTCAATGCGCTACGGCCGAACGGTCGATGAGCGATGTTCTCAGCGATGCGACGACAGCGCTGAGCGGACTTACGAATTCTGCCGGTCTGGTCGTCGCACCAAAGAGCGACCGGCCGCTGAAACATATCGAATTCGTCCATCTGTCGCCCGGACGGGCACTGGTCGTACTCGTCAATCAGGACGGTCTGGTCGAAAACAGGGTATTGGAGATTCCGGCAGGCATGCCGCCATCGGCGCTGGTCGAGGCCTCCAACTATCTGAACAGCCGGATCATCGGCCGTACGGTCTCGGAGATCCGCAAGGAGGTGGCCGACGAAGCACAGCGCCAGCGCGATCAACTCGACAGCCTGACCGCAAAGCTGGTCGACGCCGGGTTGGCCACCTATACCGACGGCGGATCGGGCGGGACCCTGATCGTCAAGGGGCAATCCCGACTGCTGTCCGACGTTACGGCACTGGACGACCTGGAGCGGGTCAAGACCCTGTTCGAGGTGCTCGAAACAAAGGACGCCATGGCGCGGCTGCTGGAAGCGACCGGCACCGCCGATGGGGTTCAGATATTCATCGGTGCGGAGAACAATCTCTTCCGCAATACGGGGTGTTCCATGGTGATCGCCCCTTATAAGAACAGCCAGGAGCATATCGTGGGCGCCATTGGCGTGATCGGTCCAACCCGGCTGAACTATGCGCGCATCATTCCGATGGTCGATTACACCGCGAAGCTGATCGGCCGACTACTCTGGGACAGAAAAGAGCAGCATACAGGATGAGTACAGGACAATCGAAGCGGACTGACCCGGCCGCCGAAGACGCGGCGCCCGGCACGGCAAACCCGGAATCGGAAGACCGGACAGATCGGACAGGTGGCGGTGCTCAGGCCGGTAGCGAATCGGCATCCGATGCCGGAGACGCCAACGGCGAGAGCGATCACGCCGCTGCCGAAATCGCCCGCCTGACGGCCGAGAACGAAAAGCTGCGCGATCAGGCTCTGCGCGCCATGGCCGAGACCGAGAATATCCGTCGTCGGACGGAACGCGAAAAGGAAGACACGGCCAAATATGCCGTGACCAAGCTGGCGCGCGATCTGCTGGATGTGGCCGACAATCTGCGCCGTGCCCTCGATGCGGTGCCGGCAGAGACGATCGAAGCCAGCGAGGATCTGCGAAAGATCGTCGATGGCGTTGCCGCGACGGAAAAGGGCCTGATCGACACCTTTGACCGTCATGGCATCACCCGGATCGATCCGCAGGACGAGAAGTTCGACCCGAATTTCCACCAGGCGATGATGGAAGTTCCTGCGACAGGCAAACCCGGCGGCACCGTCGTGCAGGTATTGGCGCCCGGCTACGTCATCCACGGGCGGCTTTTGCGGGCGGCGATGGTTGCCGTGGCTGCCAGCGGTGAACCGCCCCAGCGGGTCGACACATCAGCCTGAGGATCAATGAATGTGGCGTGACTTTTGGCCGAGCATCCGCCACCTGAGCCGGGGCGCCTGGACGATCATCATCGTACTGATCGTCCTGCTCGGCGCCGGGACTGCCGGCGCCTGGCAGATCTGGGCGTCGCTCGGCGGCACGGCCATATCGACCCATGGCCTGATCGCCCTCGCTCTGGGGGCGGTCTTCACCCTGCTGCTGGGCGGCGGGCTTATGGCGCTGGCGTTCTATTCCGCTCGCCACGGCCACGACGATATCGAGGGCCGGGACGACCGATAGCGGACGTGCCGCGCATCATAAGAAGCATGTGATCAGGGACGAAGCGACGGTGCACCCGGGGCATGCGCAGCGTGATTGGCCTGCGCCTTGTCCCGGTTGCGAACAGCATAGCAATAGACGCATCCATGCGGGCAGGTATCGTAGACGCCGATATCGCGTGACCGGGCGCACAGGCAGCCGGGCCGGTTGCCGGCCACCGGGGCCTTGAGCGGCCGGCCGGCCAGATCGGAGAGCCGTACCGCGTCGATGCAGCGGGCCGACTTTAAGGTCCCGGTGACCAGATCGGACTGCGAGCACACCGTCGGCGTCATGCCGTGGAGGGCTGCGATGCCGCCCAGTCGGGCCAGCAGATCCTGTTTTTCTGTCAAATCAGGATCACGCCATGCAAATCCGTCCAGGTGAGCCCGACGGTCGAGATTGGTCCGCGTCTTCTTGTATATCGTCGCCATCGACAGCACGACCTCGTCTACCGACCCGGCCAGCGCCGATGCCAGCCGGTCCACGGTATCGATGTGGAAGGTCGGCGGGGTCAGATCCGAAATCAGCACCGGGTCATAGCGCCAAACGACGGCGCGTCGGCCGAAGCGATCGGAAAGATCGCGGACCAGTGCGATGGCGCGATCCGGCGCGATCACCGATCGATCAAGCGGCCGGGGATAGCCGGTGATCGTCATCTGCACGACGAACGGCCGTTCCATGCGTCGAACATCGTCCAGCGCCGCATCGAACGGTGCCGGATTGCGGGTCCAGAAGACGAATCCGTCAACGCCCGCGGGCGTCAGATCCACCCGGTAGTCCCGCCCGCCATACGGGTTTGGAACCATGCAATACCCCTCTGACAGGCGTTGGCGGAACCAGGGCCCGTAAAAGGCCGGAATATCGGTTCTATAGCTGGCGGAAACGATCATTCGTGCTCACCTTTCCGGTAGGAGCCTCAATTCGTGACCTGTCCGTTGTCATAGGTATACTGTCCGCATGAATGCCGAACCGAACCCTTTTCGCACTCGTCCCTCTCAACGGGACGGGGGCGGTGCTTTGCCGCCGGCCGGCGGCCCGGCCTTCAATGTGCCCCCGATCACGCTTATATACCTGGCGGCGATCGGGGCGGTATTCCTTCTGCTGCAGATCGGCGGCCAGACGCTGCACCAATGGATTGTCATCAATGGCAGCGTCATTCCGATACGGTTCGCCGCCGCTTTCCAGCATCCGGGATCGGCTGAATTCTGGGCGACGCTGCCGTCTCTTCTGACCCACGCGCTGATTCATCGAGACGGGCTGCATATTTTGGCCAATGCCGGATTTCTGCTGGCCTTCGGCAGTATGGCCGAGCGCATGCTGGGGCGGTCGCGTTTCGTTTTGCTGGTCGCGGCCAGTGCGATCGGCGGAGCGGCGGCACAATTGCTGGCGAGTTGGGGCGAATTCAGCGTGATGTTCGGCGCTTCAGGCGTCGTTTCGGGCTGCATCGGAGCGGTATTGGCGACCATGGTCATTACCAGTGTGCCCGGTTCGGCCCGCCGGCGTTTCGCCATCAATATGGCGCTTATCCTGATTGCCGCCAATCTCGTTATCGGAATCGGCGGGCAATGGCTGACCGCTAACGGCGCCGCCATCGCCTGGCAAGCCCATATCGGCGGCTTCGTCGTCGGATTTTTCCTGCCGTTCGTGACATTGCAACGATGATGGCTGGTTGCAGGCCCGAATGGCCGCGCTTATATCCACAGTGATCGTAGGGGCGGCCAGGCGATCGCACGGTCATCGATCCGATGGCCCACGCGATCATGCCATCCGGCCCGACGGAGCAAATTCGAGATCAACAGCCTGTTGGGAAACCTGGAGGCGCCTTCAACCGGTGTCATTGCCCCGGGGGCCTTCGGGAATTCGCCACAAGACGAGAGGAAGATTATGGGTAAGGTTATCGGTATTGATTTGGGCACGACCAATTCATGCGTCGCCGTCATGGACGGCAAGCAGGCAAAGGTCATCGAGAACGCCGAAGGTGCGCGCACGACCCCCTCGATCGTCGCGTTCGCCGAGGATGGTGAGCGTCTGGTCGGCCAGTCGGCAAAGCGCCAGGCGGTGACCAACCCTGAAAATACCCTGTTTGCCATCAAACGACTGATCGGGCGCCGGTTCAGCGACCCGATGACGAAAAAGGACAAGGATCTGGTTCCGTACCAGATCGTCGAGGGCGAAAACGGCGACGCCTGGGTTTCCGCGCGCGGCGAGAAATATGCCCCAAGCCAGATCAGCGCCTTTACCCTTCAGAAGATGAAAGAGACCGCCGAAGCCTATCTCGGCGAAACGGTCGACCAGGCGGTCATCACGGTTCCGGCCTATTTCAACGACAGTCAGCGTCAGGCGACCAAGGATGCCGGCAAGATCGCCGGTCTTGAGGTTCTGCGCATCATCAACGAGCCGACTGCCGCGGCGCTGGCCTACGGGCTCGAAAAGAAGGGCACCGGCACGGTTGCCGTCTATGACCTTGGTGGCGGTACCTTCGATATCTCCATCCTGGAAATCGGCGACGGCGTCTTCGAGGTGAAGTCGACCAACGGCGATACCTTCCTCGGCGGTGAGGATTTCGACGCCAAGATCGTCGACTATCTGGCCGACGAGTTCAAAAAGGAAAGCGGGATCGACCTTCGCCAGGACAAGCTGGCACTGCAACGCCTGAAGGAAGCGGCGGAAAAGGCCAAGATCGAGCTGTCGTCCAGCAGCCAGACCGACGTCAACCTGCCATTCATCACGGCTGACCAGAGCGGGCCCAAGCACCTCAACATCAAACTGTCGCGGTCGAAGCTTGAAAGCCTGGTTGAAGATCTGGTCGAGCGGACGATCGGTCCCTGCCGGGCCGCGCTGAAGGATGCCGGCCTCAAGGCCAGCGAAGTCGACGAAGTCATCCTCGTCGGTGGACAGACGCGGATGCCCAAGGTCTTCGATGCGGTCAAGAATTTCTTCGGCAAGGAGCCTCATCGCGGCGTCAACCCGGACGAAGTGGTCGCGATCGGTGCCGCCATTCAGGCCGGCGTGCTGCAGGGCGAAGTCAAGGATGTCCTGCTCCTCGATGTGACGCCGCTGTCGCTTGGTATCGAGACGCTCGGCGGTGTCTTCACCCGGCTGATCGATCGGAATACGACGATCCCGACGAAGAAGTCCCAGGTGTTCTCGACCGCCGAGGACAATCAGCAGGCGGTGACCATCCGGGTCTTCCAGGGTGAACGCGAAATGGCCGCGGACAACAAGCTCCTCGGGCAGTTCGATCTGGTCGGCATTCCCGGTGCACCGCGCGGCGTTCCGCAGATCGAGGTCACTTTCGACATCGATGCCAACGGTCTGGTCAACGTGGCCGCCAAGGACAAGGCGACCGGCAAGGAACAGACCATCCGCATCCAGGCATCGGGCGGCCTGAACGAGGACGAAATCGAGCGCATGGTCAAGGAAGCCGAGTCCAACGCGGAATCGGACAAGAAGCGGCGCGAACTCGTCGAAGCGCGCAATCAGGCCGAGACCATCATTCATTCGACCGAAAAGCAGGTCGCCGAAGCCGGGGACAAGGTCGATCCGGCCGACAAGTCCGCTGTCGAAACGGCGCTTCAGGAACTGAAGGACGTCAAGGACGGCGAAGACCTCGAAGCCATCCAGACAAAGACCTCGGCCGTTGCCCAGGCGGCGATGAAGATCGGCGAGGCCCTGTACAAGGATCAGGGCGGCGGTGACGACAGCGGCGGCGATGCCGGTTCCGGCGGTGAACAGGCACAGGCTGACGACGGCGTCGTGGATGCCGATTTCGAAGAAGTGGATGACGATAAGAAAAGCCGCTCTGCGTAATAAATAGGCCAGGTCGGGCGCGTCCGGTATCGGGCGCGCCCGAGTTGCGTCTATCGCTTATTTCCGTTTACAGCTAATATACCGGCCGCACTCGCGACGGTCTCGCGGCGATCAATCCGACGAGGATAAGTCTATTCATGGCGAAGCAGGACTATTACGAGCTGCTCGGCGTCTCGCAGAGCGCGTCTGCGGACGAAATCAAAAAAGCTTATCGCAAGATGGCGATGAAGTATCATCCGGACAGAAATCCGGACGATGCCGAGGCTGAGGCGCGATTCAAAGAGGTTTCCGAGGCATACGAGGTCCTCAAGGACGATCAGAAACGCGCGGCCTATGACCGTTACGGGCATGCGGCGTTCGAGGAGGGCGGCGCTGGAGCCGGAGCCGGCGGCGCCGGATTCGGCGGCGGATTCGCCGATATTTTCGAGGAAATGTTCGGCGAGGCCATGGGTGGCCGCCGCAGTCGGCGCGGCACCGGCCGAGGCGCCGACCTGCGCTACAACATGGAAATCACCCTGGAGGAAGCGTTCGCGGGGAAACAATCCTCCATTCGCGTGCCGACATCGGTGACCTGCGAAGCTTGCGACGGCGACGGCGCCGAGCCCGGGACCGAACCGACCGCCTGCCCGACCTGCCGGGGCGCTGGCAAGGTCCGGGCACAGCAGGGTTTCTTTACCATCGAACGCACCTGCCCGACCTGCGCCGGTATGGGGCGCGTGATCAGCAATCCCTGCAAGGCGTGCAGCGGCGCCGGGCGGGTTCGCCAGGAAAAGTCACTTCAGGTCACCATTCCGGCCGGTGTCGATGACGGGACACGCATTCGTCTTGCCGGCGAGGGCGAAGCCGGTATGCGCGGCGCGGCGCCGGGCGATCTTTATATCTTCCTGTCCGTAAAGCCGCATCGATTCTTCAGCCGCGAGGGCGCGGACATCTACTGCAAGGTGCCGGTGCCAATGACGAAGGCCGCTTTGGGCGGTTCCGTCGATGTGCCGACCATCGACGGCAGCCGGGCCAAGGTGACGGTTCCGGCCGGCAGCCAGCCCGGCACGCAGTTCCGGCTGAAGGGCAAGGGCATGTCGTTGCTGCGGTCCAACCAGCGCGGCGACATGTACGTGCAGCTTCAGGTCGAGATCCCCGTATCTCTGACAAAACAGCAAAAACAGCTTCTGGAAGAATTCGACGGCGAAGGTAGCGGCGAGAAAAGCCATCCCGAGACCCACGGATTCTTCTCGAAGGTCAAGGAGTTCTTCGAAGACCTGAAGGATTGATCCGGGATGCGGGGCGCTGCGACCGCTGGTCGTGGCGACCCGCCCCCTGAGATCGGAACCCGGCCGAACGATCCCCGCAGGGCCATTTTATCGGCACCCCGAGGCGCCCCGGTCTCTTTATCACGCGTCCGTCACGGATTTTATTCCCCCTGCCTCTGGAGACTCGGCGCCGACGATCGATATTGGTTGGTTTGCAACACCAACATTTATCCTCGCGGTTAATGGAGTTCTCTATGGACGCAACCAGGCACACCCCGGTTGAATTTGCCCCGGTTGACGCGATCCCTGTTGACGCAATCCCCGTTGACGCAATCATCGTCGCACCGCCTGAGGCACCAGCCTCCATGCCTGTTCAACGCCTGGAGCCGCGGGCGGTCCGCCGGGTCGTGCCGCGCGCTGTCTCGCGCTTCGTGCGGCGTCTGACCATCAGCCAATGGAGCCGACGCCGCACCGTTCTCGGCGGCGCCAGCCATACCGGACGCACAGACTGATCCCACATGGCGCCATGATGACTTCGGAAGACACCACAGCAACGACCCAAGCGGCGATCCGTCTTGCCCGCTGGACAGTATTCGGCCTTTCCGGTCTGACGACTGCTGTCGGAACATGGCTGCTGGCGGGTGTGCTTTGGGAAACCGGTCCGGTCGGCCTGATATTTTCGGCATTGGTGCTGTTCACCATCGGGACCGGCTGGATCGCCCTTGCGTTCTGGACCGCCATCGCCGGGTTCCTGGCCCTCAGATGGCATCCGCGGCGCTCTCCGGACGCTGAGGCCAGGAGTCCGCAAGCGCAGGACAGCCGGACCGTCGTGGCGATTGCGATTCACAACGAAGACCCTGACATGGTCGCCGGTAACATCGCCGCAATGGTCCGCTCCGTTCGGGCGGCCGGACGCCAGGACCGGGTGGATTTTTTCATTCTCAGCGATACCACCGATCCGGATATCTGGGTCGCGGAAGAAAAGGCCTGGGCCGGCCTTTGCCGCGAATTTGGCGGCGACAGCCGGATCTTCTACCGCAAACGCCCGGACACCGCCGGGCGAAAGAGCGGCAATATCGCCGACTTCTGCCGCCGATGGGGCCGGCGCTACGACTACATGGTCGTTCTTGACGCAGACAGCCTTATGGAAGGCAGCACAATCGGCGCCCTGATCGACCGCATGGATGCGGCGCCGACCGTCGCCATGATCCAGACCGCCCCCGTGATCGTGAATGGCACCTCGCTGTTCAACCGCCTGCTGCAATTTGCCGGCGGCACCTATGGCCCGGTATTTACGGCTGGCCTTGCCCTGCTGTCCGGACCCCATGGCAACTCGTGGGGACACAACGCAATCTTTCGCATGGAGCCGTTTCTTCGCCATTGCGGACTGCCCCGGCTGCGCGGAAGGGCGCCCATGGGGGGCGACATTCTGAGCCATGACTTCGTCGAGGCCGCGCTGCTGGTCCGCGCCGGATGGGAGGTCCGTATCGCCCCCGATCTTGGCGGCAGCTACGAGGAATCACCCGCGACCATGGCGGCGTTCGCCCGCCGCGATCGACGGTGGTGCCAGGGCAATCTTCAACATCTCCGCATTCTGTTCGGCCCCGGCCTGAAGGGTATGAGCCGGTTTCACCTGATGTCCGGCATAATGAGCTATGCGATCGCGCCGGTATGGCTTGGCTTCATCGCCGTCGGCCTCGTGCTCGACACCGTCGGTGCGCCCGGCGACGGAATGTTGACCGTCATCGGCCCGCTGCTGGTTCTCGTGCTCTGCCTGTTGGTCGGTCCGCGATTGGTGGGGCTCGCCGACTCGCTTCTGAGCGGCAGATCGGGCCGCTTCTTCGCGCTCGTCGCAACGCCGCTGGAAATCGCCTTGACCGCATTTCTGGCCCCGATCCTGATGGTTCATCAGTGCCTGGCCGTGGTTGCTGTCTTTGCCGGCCATGCGGTCGGCTGGACGACACAGCGCAGAAACATTGCGTCTTCGTATCGGCGCGAGCAAATGCGCTTGGCGCTACCGCCATTCCTGGCCGGTGTGGCGATAACCGGCCTGATCCTGTTCGGCGCCGGGGCGATGGACGCCGATGGAAAACCAACCGGATCCCTGATCTGGGGTCTGCCGGTGGCCATACCCCTTCTGGCCGCTCCGATACTGATCGTTCTGGCCGATAGTGTCTGGCTTGGCGCGGCAACGCGGGCGGTGGGGCTTTTCGTGGCGCCTGCGGAACGGTCCGCGCCCGACGTCGTGGCAATGGCCCTGGCGTCGAGACAGGCCCACCATCCGAACCACCAATTGGTCGACCGCGACGGGCTTCGCGATGTGCTCAGCGACCCGACGCTGAACGCCGTCCATCGCCGTGTTCTGCACGTCTATCATCAGGGGCGCCCCGCCACTGTCGGCCGCGACCGGATGCGCCTGCTCAACGACGCCCGCTTCAGGTTGGCACGCGGACTGCCACTGGACCAGGCAGCCAAGATGGCGCTGCTGACCGACCCGGTTTCGGTCATTCGGCCCCTGATGCCGCGCACCCCGCTGGCCGACGGTCTGGCCTTCGCGTCCGCCACTCCGACGGAATCCAGGCCGATTCCGGCTGAATAGCTGCTTGGCACGCGATGCCTGCATCGTCTATCCCTGGAGGCAAGACAACATTCGAGAACATCGGCTCAGGGGAGAACAGCGATCATGAAAATTGGCGTGGTTGGGGCAGCAGGCCGTATGGGGCGGATGAACATTGCCGCGGTTTTGGCAACCGAATGCGTCGAACTTGCCGGCGCGGTAGCTCGGTCGGGCTCCGACGCCGTCGGAACCGATGCCGGATTGCTGGCAGGAACCAGCGCCTGCGGTGTTCCGGTCACCGATGACGCCGTTGCACTGTTCGCCGAGGCCGACGTCGTGATCGATTTCACCGTCCCGGAGGCGACACGCGCCTTTGCCGAACTCGCCGCGCAGGGCAAAACCGCCCATGTGATCGGCACCACCGGCCTCAGCGCGGAGGATCACGCCGCCCTTGACATGGCGGCCCGGCATACGCCGCTCATGATCGGCGCGAATATGAGCATGGGCGTCAACCTGCTCGCCGCACTTTCCCAACGGGTTGCCGCCATTCTCGATGAAGATTTCGATATCGAAATTGTCGAGATGCACCACCGGCACAAGATCGATGCACCATCCGGAACAGCGTTGCTGCTGGGACAGTCAGCCGCAGATGGCCGGGGCGTCAATCTGGATGACCGGGCCGACCGAGGGCGCGATGGGCATACCGGGGAACGCAGGCCGGGTAATATCGGATTTGCCAGCCTGAGGGGCGGCGATGTCGTCGGCGACCATACCGTGATTTTTGCCGGCCCCGGTGAGCGGGTCGAACTTGGCCACAAGTCGTCCGATCGGCGGATATTCGCCCGCGGTGCCATCAAGGCGGCCCGATGGCTGGTTGGCCGCAAACCAGGCATATACGGCATGGCCGACGTATTGGGATTGAGAGACCTGTGATCGTGACGTCGGCGCTCGGGCTCCGGCTGCTTTTATGCGTGCCCCGACGGTAATTCGGCGAGCGGATTCTTGACCAGGGCAAGCGCCCGGCGCAGGGCGTTGGCAAAATCCAGCCGCTCCTCCGGCGAGAGGAAACTGCCGATAATCAGAGACCGTCCATGGCTGACGAGCCGGATCTGGCTCTCGTGCTGCGGCGGATCGTCCATGTGGATCTGCATCCAGTGCGGCTGGAACGTCCAGTTATGATGGTGGCCACGGGTATCGACACGTTCCACCACCAGGGTGGCGTCCGTCAGCCGAACGCATTCGTACATCCGCGCGGAATGATAGTTTCGCCGGAAAGCCCAGTAGACGATGGCAACATCCAGGCCATAGAAACCGAACACGGGCCATGCGCCCGCGATCAGGAAAACCGTACCCATGATCAGGCTGATCAACCCCACCATCGCCATGACGAGATAGAACCCCGCCTGCGAAAGCGATCGGTTGGGATGCAGGATGGCATCGAAATGCACCTTTTCGCTGCCGCGATCGTCGACAAAGTGGGTCAAAGAAGCATCAGGCCGCGCTCGCTCTGTCATCTCAGGTTCGTGGATCCCTTTGGTGTCGGCATAGCAGGTCCGGGTTGGCCATCGGTCGCAGGGGCAAGTATATCCATCACACCGGCCTCGGTTACACATTCGTTTTGCCGCACCCGGCTGCAGGCCCAAGGGTTGGACACCGGCGCATGAAAGACGCGGTCGGTGATCCGGCCAGGGATCCAATTTGCCACAGAGGATTTCGGTACCAATGTCAGTGAAACAGGACGAACCGCTATCTGGTCGATTGACGGCACCGGAAATCGAAACCCTGTTCGCCCGTCTCGCCGAGCGAATGCCCGAACCGCGAAGCGACCTTCAGTATACGAATCCGTTTACGCTTCTGGTCGCCGTGGTGCTTTCGGCGCAGGCGACGGATGAGGGAGTCAACAAGGCGACACGCGCTTTGTTCCAGGTCGCCGATACGCCAGAAGCCATGGCTGCTTTAGGTGAGGAGGGGATTCGCGATCATATTCGGACCATCGGACTGTTCAACGCCAAGGCCCGCAACGTCGCGGCCCTGTCGCAAATTCTTGTCCGCGACCACGGCGGTCAGGTCCCCCGCGACCGGGAGGCTCTTGAGGCGCTGCCGGGGGTGGGCCGCAAGACCGCCAATGTCGTGCTGAACATCGCATTCGGCGAGCCGACGATCGCCGTCGACACGCACATATTCCGGGTCGCCAATCGTACCGGCCTTGCGCCGGGTGCAACTGTCGTGCACGTGGAAAACGAACTTATGGCCGTCGTGCCGCCTCACTGGCGCCACCACGCCCATCATTGGCTCATCCTCCACGGACGCTATATCTGCAAAGCGCGCAAACCGGCTTGCGGCGCCTGTCCGATCAGCGACCTATGCCGCTATCCGGACAAGGCATTGCCGTAGCAAATTGCGGCCCAGCGTCAGCTTGATCCCCGCTCCGCTGCCGGAACAGGCTGAGGGGCGTGACTGCTGGAGGACGATACCGAACCCGAGGGCGCCGAACCGGCAGAACCGCCGGACGACCCTGCCGACTGCGACCGACGTCCCGGATCGACGAGCGGCGTCACCACGGTTTCGTTCGCGTTGATCGGCTCAGTCTGCCCGATCAGCCGGCCACCGGCCTCAACAGCCAGTTCACCGTACTTGATCGTGCCGTTGACCACGCCGGTAGCGCGCAGGGTCAGGCGATTCTGAACACTGAGATCGCCTTCGAATCGGCCGGCAATGTCGGCATCGCCAATATCTGCCGATCCCTTGAAGGTGCCGCCATCGGCTACATCCAGCGTCTTGCAATCGCCGATCCGGGCTTCTATGCGGCCTTCGACGATCAGATGGTCGCAAGCACTGATTTCGCCGGTCAGGGAAATATCCCGGCCGACAATCAGCCGCCGGCTCTGAGGGTCGTCGGCCGTCGTTTCGCCGGACTCGCTTGGCCGACGCCCGGCCGTCGCGGAGGTGTCGCCCGGCCTGCGCGGTATGTCGGATTTACCCGGGGGCGGCGTTCTGGTTCCTGACATGGATCTCCCTTCGCTACTGGCTGATGTGGATCCTGAAGCACCCGTCGATCCTTGATAGGACCGATCGCCGACACCGGCGGGCGGGCGCGATTGCTGCTTTTCCTGAGACGGTTCTCCGGGAGAAGGGCCTTTTCGTCGGAACACGATACGATCTCCCTGAACGATGAGATGATGGATCGGACGACGCCCCCACGCCACGCGGGCGATGTCCGTCGGCATATTAACAAATCAGCGGTTAACATCCAGATGAATTGTTAATGTCCCTTTTCAATCACCGGAAGGAAGCATTTGAAATATATGCGCCATAGTGGCAGCGCCGACCACCGGCGCCAGAATATTGAGGATTGGCACGGAAAACAATAGGGCGATCCCCATTCCCGCCATGAGAATTAAGGGGCCATGCTGCCGCCTGCGCGCGGCAACGGCCTCCGGCGGCAGGCGGCGCAGCGCCACCATGTCGAAGAATTCGCGGCCGAGGAGGAACCCGTTGATCAACAGGAAGGCGATGAGATTGATCCCTGGAACGAGGTAGACCACGACAAGGCCGACGAGATTGGCGATGACAATAACCGGCAGGAACTTCAGCGCCAGAATCAGCGGCTTGACATAGCCCAGGTCGCGCGTCGGCCCCAGGGCGGGGTAATGGCGGCGCTCGACCGCGTCGGCGATGCCGTCCACGAACAGGCCGACGATCAGGCCGGCAACCGCCGGGAACATCAGATAGGCCAAAACGAAACCCGCCAGACCGCCAAGAAGATTGATCACGGCGTCGAGCCACGCCAGACCCGTGGTCGCAATGGCGTCGACAGCGAAGACGAAGCCCACGACCATGGCCGCGAGGGCAAGGGCACTGCCCGCGATCGCATAGACAAGAACACGAAAGAATGCCGGATCATCGAACTGACCCACTGCGCGCGAGAATGATCTAAATAAAACACTCATCTTGCTGTATTAACCCTATGTCGCAAATAATAATATGTACCGCGCGCTATAATAACACCAATGACGAACATGGGTTCGTCGCGCTTCCGTTCCCGATCGGCTTCGCGGAAGGATGGACCGGGCAAGGGCGCTTTTCGACGGTTGTCATCTCGGATCGATCCCCTATACTGCGGCTGCGAGTGCACACAGGATGCATTTTCTTAAAACAGAATCAGGAGCAGCCCATGACCGCACCCCTCAAAGTGGTAGGTATCGGCAACGCCATCGTCGACGTGATCAGCCGGGCGGACGACGCCTTTATCGAGACGAACGCCTTGAACAAGGGCGGGATGACTCTCATCGACGCCGACCAGGCCGAAGCGCTCTACCAGAAGATGGGGTCCGGAATCGAGATTTCCGGTGGATCCGCTGCCAATACCATGGCGGGCCTTGCTTCCTTCGGCAGCAAAGGCGCCTTTATCGGCAAAGTCGGTTCCGACCAGTTGGGGTCCGTTTTCGCCCATGACATCCGCGCCATCGGCGTCGATTTCAATTCCTCGCCGCTGACCGACGCCACGCCGACGGCACGATGCCTGATCCTGGTGACGCCGGACGCGCAGCGGACGATGAACACGTTTCTCGGCGCCTGTACCGAACTCGGCCCCGAGGACGTTGACCAGAAGCTCGTCGAGAACGCCCAGGTGACCTACATGGAAGGTTATCTTTGGGACAAGCCAAAGGCGAAGGAGGCCTTCATCAAGGCCGCCGACATCGCGCATGGCGCGGGCCGCAAGGTTTCACTGACCCTGTCGGACAGCTTCTGCGTCGACCGGCACCGGGAGAGCTTCCGCGACCTCGTCAACGGCCATATCGACGTATTGTTCGCGAACGAGAACGAGATCACCTCGCTCTATCAGGTGCCGACCGTCGAAGAGGCGTTGGGTGCTGTGCGCCAGGATTGCCAGCTCGCCGTTGTCACGCGGAGCGAAAAGGGATCGGTCGTCGTGGCCGGCACGGAGACCTACCAGGTCGAAGCCGCCTCGGTCGACAGGGTCGTCGACACCACGGGCGCCGGCGATCTCTATGCCGCCGGCTTCCTGCACGGATTGACCGAGGGTCTTGCGCTGCCGGAATGCGCGCGTCTCGGAAGTCTTGCCGCCGCCGAGGTCATCGGCCATTTCGGCGCCCGGCCCGAGATCGATCTGAGCAAGCTGGTCGCCAAGGCCGCCTGATAGCTGGCGCACGAGTTCCCGGGTCAGCAGCGCGTCACTCCCGTGCCGCGCAGCGCCCGGGAATTGGTGGGGGTGGAATTGCGCACCCCCATGTCAGGAGGGCAAACGCCCCCCACTGCCTTCTTCGTCTCGCAATTGGCGGACGGCGCCGACCACTGCCGGATCGGCGGCACCGTCATCTCCCACCAATTCGATCAGCTTCCGCCGCATGCGCGGGTCCCAGAACTGCTTCAGGTGGTTGGCGACAGCCGACACGGCCTCGGCCGACGTCCCTTGAGCGTTGAAGAACGCGGCGATCTGATTGGCCATGCGGATTGTCTTGTCAGGCGACATCGCTTGCGGCTCCGTTTGCGGTCGATGGCGGGAACCCGACCCGCCAGGGATGCGTCGCGACCTCGAATCCGTCGGACCGGGCGACGCATATGATCGTGAGGCCAATCTCTTCGGCCGCGCGAATGGCCAGGGCGGTCGGCGCGGAAACAGCGATCAGGATCGGCGCGGCCATCATTGCCGCCTTCTGAACCATTTCCACCGACAGCCGGCTCGTCACCACAACCAGCCCGTCGGGGGCAGCGCGTCCCGCGCGGGCCATGGCGCCGACAAGCTTGTCGAGCGCATTGTGCCGCCCGACATCCTCACGCACGATAATGCCGACACCGTCGAGAGGCTCACCCAAGGGAATATGCGCAGCGCCGTGGACCGCCCTCGTGCGGTGGTTCATTGCCTGATGCGGTACCAGGGCGGCGATCGCCCGATCGATATCCGCTGCCGGCACTGTCCGGCCCCGGGGCACGCGCGGCAACGGACGCATGGCCTGTTCGATGCTGTCGATCCCGCACAGTCCGCAACCGACAGGCCCTGCCATGCTGCGGCGGCGCTGCGACAAACGGTCGGCGGCATCGCCCGCAACCGTCATCTGCAGGTCGAGGCCGCCATCCATCTCGCAAAGGGAGAGAGATTCGATTTCGACCGGTGCACCGACGATGCCTTCGGTCAGGCTGAAGCCGATGGCGAAATCTTCCAGATCGGCCGGCGTCGCCATCATCACCGCATGCGCGATACCGTTATAGCTGAGGGCGACCGGCGTTTCTTCGGCCACGACCCGGCGATCGCGCGTCAGCCGGCCATGGCGCCAGATGGCCACATCAATGGTCGATTCGGTCGCTCTGCGCCGCGCATCCTGCCCCATTGTCCGGTCACTCTCCCGGTTCCGCAGGCTCTGCGATCCGGCGGCTCAGGCGGGCATGGGCCTCGTACGAGGCCTGCCATTCGGAGGGACCATTGGACGGCGCCACCTGGACGGCGGTCACCTTGTATTCCGGGCAATTGGTCGCCCAATCCGACAGGTCGCCGGTAACGACATTGGCCTGCGTCATCGGATGGTGGAACGTGGTATAGACCACGCCCGGCGCCACCCGGTCCGTGACCACCGCCCGCAGCGTCGTTTCGCCGTTGCGGCTGGACAGCCGAACCCAGTCCCCTTCGCGCACGCCGCGCTGCTCGGCATCGTGGGGGTGAATCTCCAGCACGTCTTCCTGGTGCCAGGCCGTATTGGCCGTCCGGCGCGTCTGGGCGCCGACATTGTATTGGCTGAGGATGCGTCCCGTCGTGAGCAACAGTGGAAACCGCGGCCCGGTCTTTTCCTCGGTCGCCACATACTCGGTGATCATGAACAGGCCCTGCCCGCGCACGAATCCCTCGGTGTGCATGACCGGCGACCCCTCGGGCGCCTTGTCGTTGCATGGCCACTGGATCGACGTCAGGGCCTCAAGCCGGTCATAGGATACGCCGGCGAAACTGGGAGTCGTCGCGGCGATTTCGTCCATGATCTCGGATGGATGCCCATAGCTCATGCTCAGACCCATGGCCCGGGCAAGCTGCTGGGTCACCTCCCAGTCCGCCAGACCGTTCCTGGGTGTCATGACCTTGCGGACCCGCTGAATGCGCCGTTCGGCGTTGGTGAAAGTCCCGTCTTTCTCCAGGAACGTCGATCCCGGCAGGAAGACATGGGCGAAATTGGCTGTTTCGTTCAGGAAAAGGTCGTGAACCACGACGCAGTCCATCGCCGCGAGCCCGGCCGTCACATGCCCCGTGTCGGGGTCGGACTGGACGATGTCCTCCCCCTGGATATAGATGCCCTTGAAGGTGCCGTCGACGGCGGCGTCCAGCATGTTCGGGATGCGCAGTCCCGGCTCTCTGGACACCGGCGTGCCCCACAGTTTCTCGAAAATGTCGCGGGTCGCATCGTCGGAAACATGCCGATAGCCCGGCAGTTCATGGGGGAACGACCCCATATCGCAGGCGCCCTGGACATTGTTCTGCCCCCGCAGCGGATTGACCCCGACACCCGGACGGCCGAGATTGCCGGTCGCCATCGCGAGATTGGCGATTGCCATCACGGTGGTCGTGCCCTGGCTGTGCTCGGTCACGCCCAGACCGTAATAGATCGCCCCGTTGCCGCCGGTGGCGTAGAGCCGCGCCGCCGCCCGTAGTGCATCCGCGGGCACGCCGGACACGGCTTCCACCGCTTCGGGACTGTTGCACGGTTCGGCGACGAACGCTGCCCAATGCTCATAGGCTGACCAGTCGCAGCGCTCCCGCACGAAGGTTTCGTCGGCGAGCCCTTCGGTCACGATCACATGGGCCATGGCCGTCAGCACGGCAACATTGGTGCCCGGCTTCAACGGCAGATGATGGCTCGCCTCGACATGGGGCGTGCGAACGAGATCGATACGCCTCGGGTCGATGACGATCAATTTGGCACCGTCGCGCAGCCGCTTCTTAAGCCGCGAGGCAAACACCGGATGGCCGTCGGTGGGGTTGGCGCCAATGACGACCGCCACGTCGGTATGCTCGACGCTGTCGAAATCCTGGGTGCCCGCCGACGTCCCGAAAGCGGTTTTCAGCCCATACCCGGTCGGCGAGTGACAGACGCGCGCGCAAGTATCGACATTGTTGTTGCCGAACCCGGCCCGGATCAGCTTCTGAACCAGATAGGTCTCCTCGTTCGTGCATCTGGACGAGGTGATGCCGCCAATCGCATCGACGCCATGCGCGGCCTGAATCGCCTTGAAACGGGACGCGACATGGTCGAACGCCTCATCCCAGCTGACCTCGCGCCACGGATCGGTAATGCGGTCGCGGACCATGGGGTTGAGGATGCGGTCGCTGTGGCTGGTATAGCCCCATGCAAAGCGGCCTTTGACGCACGAATGGCCCCGATTGGCCTTGCCGTCCTTGTACGGCACCATGCGCACGACCTCCTCGCCGCGCATCTCGGCCTTGAAGGCGCAGCCGACGCCGCAATAGGCGCAGGTCGTCACGACCGAGTGCTCCGGCTGACCGATCTCCACAACGGATTTTTCCGTCAGCGTCGCGGTCGGACAGGCCTGGACACACGCACCGCAGGAGACGCATTCGGAGTCCAGAAACGCCTCGTGCACTCCCGGCGACACGCGGCTGTCGAATCCCCGTCCCTCGATCGTCAGCGCGAAGGTGCCCTGGACCTCTTCGCAGGCCCGGACACAGCGCGAGCAGACGATGCATTTCGACGGATCGTAGTCGAAATAGGGATTGGAGGTGTCCTTCGCCAGGAAGTTCGGGTTCTCCTGGCCCCGATGATCGGCATGGACATGATTGGCGCCGTCCATACCATAGCGGACTTCGCGCAGACCGACGGCCCCGGCCATGTCCTGCAGTTCGCAGTCGCCGTTGGCCGCACAGGTCAGGCAGTCCAGCGGATGGTCCGAGATATAAAGCTCCATGACCCCGCGACGCAGCTTCTTCAAACGCTCGGTCTGGGTCCGGACAACCATGCCGTCAGCCACCGGCGTCGTGCACGAGGCCGGCGTCCCCCGCCGCCCCTCGACCTCGACCAGGCACATGCGGCAGGACCCGAACGATTCCACCATGTCGGTCGCGCACAGCTTCGGGATTTGAAGGCCGTGCTCGCGCGCGGCCCGCATGACCGAGGTTCCCGCCGGCACGGTCACGTCGCGGCCGTCGATGGTCAGATGAACGGTTTCAGAAGAGGCGGATGCGGGCGTGCCGTAATCCGGTTCGGTGATCAGGGACATGGCCGCCTCCTATTCAGCAGCAGTGGAGCGCTCCCGGGAAGCGCCGAAATCTTCCGGGAAATGGGTCAGCGCGCTCATCACCGGATACGGCGCGAAGCCGCCCAGGGCGCACAGCGACCCATACTTCATCGTCTCGCACAGGTCTTCCAGCAGGGTGATATCGGACATGCGATCGCTGTGGTCAGTGGATCGGTTGCCGGTGGTTCGGTTGGCCGTGATCCGGTCGACCAATTCCACCCCCCGCGTCGAGCCGATCCGGCATGGCGTACATTTGCCGCAGGATTCGATGGCGCAGAATTCCATGGCAAAGCGCGCCTGATGCGCCAGATCGACCGTGTCGTCGAAGACCACGATGCCTCCGTGACCGATCAGGCCATCCGACGCGGCGAACGCCTCGTAGTCGAAGGGAGTGTCGAACAGGGACCGCGGGAAATAGGGGCCCAACGGACCGCCGACCTGAACGGCCCGGACCGGACGGCCAGACAGCGTGCCGCCCCCGACATCGTCGATCAGGGTACCCAGCGTCATGCCGAAAGCGGCTTCGAACAGACCCCCATGGCGGACATTGCCGGCAAGCTGGATCGGAATGGTGCCCCGCGACCGGCCGAAACCCACATCGGCATACGCCTGTGGCCCTTCGGCGAGCACGAACGGCACCGACGCCAGCGTGACGACGTTGTTGATCACCGTCGGCCGTCCGAACAGTCCCTCGTGCGCCGGCAGCGGCGGCTTGGGCCTGACCTGCCCGCGATGGCCTTCCAGGCTTTCCAGCAGGGCCGTTTCCTCGCCGCAGACATACGATCCCGCACCCACGCGCACGTCGATGTCGAAAGCCCGGCCCGATCCGAGAACGTCAGTGCCCAGGACACCGGCCGCCCGCGCCGTCCCGATGGCATGGTTCATGCGCGCGATCGCGTGGGGGTATTCCGAGCGCAGATAAATGTATCCGTGGGTCGCCTCGACCGCCAGCCCGGCGATCGCCATGCCTTCGATCAAAACGAACGGATCGCCCTCCATCAGCATGCGGTCGGCAAAAGTGCCGCTGTCGCCCTCGTCGGCATTGGCGACGATGTATTTCCGGTCCGCCGACGTCTGAAGCACGGTGCGCCACTTGATGCCGGTCGGAAAGCCGGCCCCGCCGCGCCCGCGCAGGCCAGAGTCCGTGACCGCCTGCACGATCGCCTCGGCCGTCATGTCGACCGCCGCCGTCAGCCCCTTCAGGCCGCCATGGGCGCGGTAGTCGTCAAGTGACGCCGGATCGACGATGCCGCACCGGGCAAAGGTGAAGCGGCTCTGCTGTTTCAGAAACGGGATTTCCTCCGTCGGCCCCAGGGCCAGGCCGGATTCCTGCCCGGCCGTCCCGACCGCCAGCCAGCCCGCATCGAACAGGCCCGGAATATCCTTGGGCGTCAGAGGACCATAGGCCCTGCGCCCACCATCAGGCGCTTCGATTTCGACCATCGGCTCCAGCCAGTAAAGGCCGCGCGACCCGGTGGACACGATCGTGACATCCTGTGACCGGGCAGCCGCCTCGGCACCTATCGTATCGGCGACCGCCTCGGCGCCGACCGACAAGGCGCCGGCATCAGCCGTTGCGACGAATACGCGTGTCGTCATGACCGCACCTCCCGGACCAGCGCGCCTGCGCCCTCTTCGTCCAGGCGCCCGACCAGCCGGCCGTCGACCATGGCCGCCGGCGCGCAGGCGCAAAGGCCAAGGCAATAGACCGATTCCAATGAGACAGCACCGTCACCGGAAGTTTCATCGAATTCCAGCGCCAGATCGCGCTTCACGATGTCGGCCAGCCGCTCGCCGCCCATCGCCTGGCAGGCCTCGGCCCGGCACAGCTTGACCACATGACGTCCGGCCGGCTCATAGCGGAAATCGTGATAAAAGCTGATGACGCCATGGATCTCGGCCCGCGTCCGGTTGAGAAAGGCGGCGATGGCCGGCACAGCGGATTCCGGGATGAAACCCACGGCACCCTGGATTGCGTGCAGGACGGGCAGGGTTGCTCCCTCCACGCCCCTGAAGCGCAGCAGGATCTCGTCGATCTCGCGCTGCTGAATTGGTTCCGCCCGTGTCATCCGACCGCTCCCGTCGAGGCATAATGACGGCAGGCTGCGACTCGCCGCAGGGCGAATCAAGTGCGATTTCATCATGGTTCAATAGAGAAAATCGATTAGATGGCGTTTCAGCCCGCATCACCGCCCCTTCCGTCGACGCGGCGTTCGGCACAAGACTCAGCCTGTGCTGTGCATATGTCGTATCGGAAACATTGCGTGCCGCTGTCACAAAATTCGATAGCCGGCTTCTATCAATCGGCCTCGTCGCTCAAGGTGGGCGCGACGGTTCTGGCGAGCCGGACGAGCGCCGTCGTCAAGGGCATCATCGGGTCACGCTGCGGGACGACCAGACCGACGGTCTGGGCGTTTTCCTGGCCGACAATGGGAATCGCCCGGACCTTTTCGGTCAGGCCGAGCGTTGTGGCCAGCTTCGCCGGCATGATGCTGGCCCACTTTCCCGTTCGAACATGGGCGACGAGCACGACAATCGAGTTGGACTCCAGCGTCGGCGACGATGCCGTGCCGGCTTCGACCAGAAGCCGGTCGATAATGCGCCGATTCTGCATGTCGGGTGTAAGTAGGCACAGCGGCAGCCCGCCGACCTCGGACCATGTCACCGACTGCCGATCACCGAGCGGCGCGTCGGAGGCCGTCAACAGACGATAATGCTCGCGATAGAGCGGCACCGTACCGACACGGCCGACCGGTTCGTTGCCCAGATAGGTCACGCCGGCATCGACCTCAAGATTCTCCAGCAGTTCCAGAACCGCGGTAGACGTTCGCGACAGAATGGTAAAGTTGACGTTGGGATAGAGCGCCCGGTAGGGCGTCGTGAGCGTCGGAATCATGGGCAGCGCTGTGGGAATCGCCGCGATCCGCAGATGGCCGCTGAGCTTTTCGCGCGAAGCGGCGATTTCCTGACGCATGGCCCGGGCGTCGCCGACCAACCGTCGGGCCCAGTCCAGTACCCGTTCGCCCTCGGTCGTGAAGCCCTGAAAGCGCGCCCCGCGTTGAACCAGCAGAACGCCCAGATCGTCCTCCAGCTGCTTCAATCCCGCCGACAATGTCGGCTGGGTGACGCGGCAAACGGCGGCAGCACGACCGAAATGCCGCTCACGCGACAGGGCGATCAGGAATTCCAGCTTGTTGATCAGATCCATACGGCGCTGCGGTCCGGTTGGCGATTGCAAGCGAAGCTCGATTGCCTCGGCGACGCCGCTACTGTGCCCGCCTCACCGCGCCAGGTCGATCTCTACCCGCACGACACCCGGATCGTCGGCATCCTGACGCCGCGTGAATCCCATCTCCGCCGCCATTGCCAGCATCGATGTGTTTTCCCGCAGCACATCGCCATGAATCGATTTGATCCCCCGGCCCCGCGCATAGTCGATGATCTCCTGCATCAACACGGTACCAAGACCCTGCCCCTTGAGATCGGACCGGACCATGATGCCGTATTCCGCGTTCTCGTTGTCGGGATCGGCCGAAATCCGGACGACGCCATAGATGGCTTCGGCGCCCGAGACGTCGGAAAGGTCGTCGGGCGCCGCCGTCGCGACGAAGGCCATCTCACGGTCGTAGTCGATCTGCGTCAGCCGGGCCGCCATCTGGTGGGTGAGCTGCTTGAGCGGCGAGAAAAAACGCAGCCGGATGTCCTCGGGCGCCGAATGGGCGAGCATGTCCTGGATCAGCGGTTCGTCTTCCGGCCGGATCGGCCGCATACGGAACTCCTGCCCGGCCCGGCTGCCGATATCGGTTTCGAGATCGGACGGATAGGGCCGGATGGCGAGGCGGCGCGCACCCGGATCGACGCGCGCCTGAACCCGGATGCGAGCATCCAGGGCCAGGACCCCGCTGTCGTCGGCCAGAAGTGGATTGATATCGAGTTCCGCAACCTCGGACAGATCGGCGGCCAGCCGGGACAATTTGACCAGGACCTGAGCCAGAGCGTCCAGATCGGCGGCCGGATGCGAGCGATAACCCTGAAGGAGATTCCAGACGCGGGTCCGGGACATGAGTTCCCGTGCCAGAACGGTGTTCAGGGGCGGCAAAGCCACGGCCGTATCATTCAGAACCTCGACTGCCGTCCCGCCCTGACCGAAGAGGATGACCGGTCCGAACAGGACGTCGCCGGTAATGCCCAGGATCAGTTCGTGCGCGCCGGCCATCTCGGCCATCTCCTGCACGGCGAAACCCGACAGCCGCGCTTCGGGCCGCAGCCGGGCGATGGTGCGGGACATGGTTTCCGCGGCCTCGCCAACGGCCTCGGCGGTCTGGAGGTTCAGGCGGACGCCGCCGATGTCGGACTTGTGCGTGATGTCGTCGGAGACGATCTTGACCGCCAGCGGCGCCTTGAGGCCTGACGCCGCGGCTTCGGCCTCGGCCGGCGTCGCAACGCGGACCGTCCGGACGACCGGAATATCGTAAGCCGACAGCACGGCCTTGGCCTCGGGCTCGCTCAGCCATTCCCGTCCAGCCTCCAGCGCCGATGTCAGCAGTGCGCGCGCCTCATGAGTCCGGGGCGGCGTCCGGTCCGCCGGCAGGGCATCCGGCGTTTCCATCAGCAGGTCCTGATTGCGCCGATAGCGCACCAGATGCATGAAAGCCCGGGCAGCCTGTCCGGGCGTTTGATAGGTTGGAATGCGATGGCGGGCAAACAGCTTGCGGGCATCGGCCGCCGCACCCTCGCCCAGCCAGCTGGTCACGACCGGCGGCAGCGGCCGATTGCGTTCGGTGGCCTTGTATCGGGCGATTGTATCGACCACGGCCTGGGCGGCTTCCAGTGAATCGGCGACGGCCGTCGGGCAGTTGAGCACCAGGACACCGTCCTTGTTCGGATCAGCCAACACCGTTTCCAGTGCATCGGCATAGCGGCTGCCCGGCGCATCCCCGATGATATCGACGGGGTTACCGTGCGACCATGTCGGCGGTAGCACGGCGTGCAACCGCTCCATTGTCTCCGGTGCCAGTTCGGCGACCTGTCCACCGCCATCCACGAGGGATTCCGTTGCCAATACGCCGATGCCGCCGCCATTGGTCACGATTGCCAGCCGGTCCCCGGTGACCTTCAGGCCGGACGCCAGCGTTTCCACGGCATCGAACAGCTCTGTCATGTCGAACACACGCAGCATCCCGGCGCGCCGGAAGGCGGCGTCATACACGCGGTCCGCCCCCGCCAGAGCGCCGGTATGGCTGGCAGCCGCCTTGGCAGCGGCGGCATTGCGGCCGGATTTGATCACCACGACCGGCTTGGTCCGGGCAGCCGAACGGCCGGCCGACATGAACTTGCGGGCATCGGTAATCGACTCGACATACATCAGAATCGCCCGGACGCCGGGGTCGGCCGCCAGGTAATCCAGCATGTCACCGAAATCGACGTCGGTCATGTCACCCAGTGTGACGACGTGGGAAAACCCGATGCCGCGATGGGTTGCCCAGTCGACGACCGAGGTCGCGACGGCCCCGGATTGGGTAACGAAGGCAAGATCGCCCGCGAGTGGCGGAATGTGCACGAAACTGGCGTTGAGTCCGATGCCCGGCACCATGATGCCCAGGCAGTTCGGCCCGACGATCCGCAGCAGGTTTGGCCTGGCGGCGTCCAGCATACGCTGGCGCAGATCGCGGCCGATGGCCTGATGCTCGTCGCTGCCGCCTTCCCCAAAGCCGGCGGTCAGCACAACGGCCCCGCGCGTGCCCCTTGCGCCCAGTTCTTCGATGAGGCCGGGCACGGCGGCCGGGGGCGTCACGATCACGGCCAGGTCGGGAACGGTCGGCAGATCCGCGACCGATTTGTAGCTGAGCGTGCTTTCGATCGACGCTTCGCGCGGATTGACCGGCATCACCGGGCCACCGAAACCGCTGTTGAGCAGGTTGCGCGCCACCACCTGACCGACAGACCGCGCCTTCCGGCTGGCTCCGATAACGGCAACGGAATTCGGTTTGAAAAGGGAATCGAGATTGCGAACCGTCATGGCAGCCGCCCTTCAGTGCCGGTTTCGTGTCGGCGACGCGCAGGAACCCTTCCTACCCGGGCCTGCAGCGCAACATAGCACTCCCGTCAACCGTTCCAAACCGGATGTAAAAATAAGCGTCGGGTTTGCGGCGTCCTCAGGCGGCGCGATCGATTCCGGCCTTGATCATCGCGGCCGCCTCGTCGGCGTCGCCCCACCGCTTGACGTCCACCCATTTGTCCTTTTCCAGATCCTTGTAATGCTTGAAGAAATGGCCGATCTGGCTCCGCTCGATCTCCGGGAGGTCGCCGACCGTCTTCACCTTGTCGAAGAAGGGGTAGAGCTTGCTGACCGGCACGGCGACGATCTTCTCGTCCTCGCCGGCTTCATCGGTCATGACCAGGACGCCGACGGGGCGGACCCGCAGGACACTGCCCGGGAAAACCTGGACATCGCCGACGCACAGGACGTCGACCGGATCACCGTCGCCAGACAACGTATGCGGCACGAAGCCGTAATTGCCGGGATAATACATATTTGTATGCAGGAACCGGTCAACGAACATCGCCCCGGATTTCTTGTCGAGTTCGTATTTGACCCGATTGCCGGCTACGGGGTTCTCGACGATCATGTTGACGTCCCAGGGAGGGTTCTCGCCGACGGGAATGAGATCGATGTTCATCTTCTACTCGTGTCCTGTTCTCTGCGATCAAACGAATCGGTTTGCGGCGCACTCTATACAGCATATGCGCCGCTATTGACCATCCCGGTTGCGTCGAATCCCGAACCGCCCCCGTTCATGGTGCCGGGATCGCTTTCCCTTGCCATCGCCCCCGGTCGTGGGAAAGACTGCCTCGACACGCCGCACGGGCCACCGGCGGCGTCGGATTCCTCGTCCCGTCAGTCACTACCGCGAGCGACACATTATCATGCTGCGAACCATTCTCGCCGAAAACAGGACGTTCCGCCGATCCCCGTACCTGTCCCTCGGCCTGTCCCTGGGCCTGTCCCTTCCCGTTGCTCTTGCGCTCGGTTCGGTTCTCGCCGCCGGGACAGCTTCGGCCGACGGAGGTGAGACCAGCGCCACCGTTTCCCATGCCATCGCCATGCATGGGGAGCCGGAAATGGAGCCGGATTTCGAGCATTTTCCGTTCGCAAACCCCGATGCGCCCCAGGGCGGCAGGCTGTCGCGCGGTCTGGTCGGCAGTTTCGACAGCATGAACCCGTTCATCATTCTCGGCCAGCCAGCGGCCGGGCTGACCGAATATCATTTCCCGGCGCTGATGTACCGGTCCTGGGACGAGCCCTTCACGATGTACGGCTATGTCGCCGAAGGGATCGAAGTGCCCGAGGACCGCTCCTGGGTCACCTTTCATCTGAATCCGGACGCCCGTTGGCATGACGGAACGCCGATCACCGCCGACGACGTCATCTTCAGCCTGGAGACCCATCGCACCGAAGGCATTCCGGCCCGACGCCGGAACTATGGCCGCGTCGAGACGATCGATCGGATCGATGACCATACCGTGCGTTTCGAACTCGATGACGAGGCCGACCGCGAGACCCCGCTGATCCTGGCGCTGATGCCTTTGATCAGCGAAGCCTATTACAGCGATGTGCCGTTCGACCGCACGACCATGGACGTACCACTGGGCGGTGGGCCGTATCGGCTGACCGAGTCCAATCCCGGCCGGTCGGTCAGCTATGAACGAATCGAGGACTGGTGGGGTGACGACCTTCCACAGTTTCAGGGACAGTTCAATTTCGACGACCTGCGCTACGAGTATTTCCGCGACGGCACCATCGCAATGGAAGCGTTTCGGGCCGGCGAATATGGTTACCGATTCGAGACGAATGCCGACCAATGGGCATCGGGATATGATTTCCCCGCTGTCAGGGACGAACGCGTGACCTTGCTGGAAGCGCCGCACAGCCGACCGGCCGGCATGCGGGCCTTTGCCTTCAACACACGCAAGAACATCTTCGCCGACCCCCGCGTCCGTGAGGCACTCGCCCACGCCTTCGACTTCGAGTGGGTCAACCAGAACTACCTGCGTGGTCTCTATACCCGCACCACCAGTTTCTTCGCCAATTCCGAACTGGCCCATACGCCGACGTTGAGCGACCGCGAACGGGACCTGCTGGAACCTTATCGCGATCAGCTTCCCGACAGCGTGTTCGAAGGCGCTTACGAGCCACCGTCTACCGACGGCAGCGGCAACATCCGGGGCAATTTGCGCACCGCCGTCGGGCTGCTTCGCGAAGCCGGATGGGAAGTGCGTGACGGTGCGCTGGTCAATTCCGAAACCGGCAGGCCGATGCAGTTCGAGATCCTGCTGCAGTCAGCATCGGACGAGCGCATCGCGCTGAGTTTCGCCAGCAATCTGCGCCGCCTCGGTGTCGAGGCAACGGTGAGAACCGTCGACAGCTCGCAATATGTCGCCCGCACAGAAGACTACGATTTCGACATGATCATCCACCATTGGGGCGCGTCGCTCTCGCCGGGAGCCGAGCAGAACCTGTACTGGGGATCGGGATCGGCCGACGTGACTGGAACGCGGAACTATCCGGGCGTTCAGGACCCCGTCGTCGATGCCCTGATCGTGGAAATCGCCGACGCCATCGATCGTGAGGACCTGATTGCCGCAACCCGGGCGCTGGATCGGGTCCTGCTGTCAGGCCACTACGTCATACCTTTGTACTACCAGGGCACCGACACCATCGCCTATTGGGAGCCTATGGCCTATGTCGATTATCAGCCGATGTACGGCCAGTTGGCGACCGTCAACGCCTGGTGGGCGCCACAGGTTGAGTAGAGTGGAGAACCGCGCCTTCGGCAACTGTGTTTATTGACACAGCATCCGCCCTTTTCTCCTCCCCGGAGGCGCGAAGCGTCATCCGGTATCCACACGCTAGGCGAGAGCGCTGATGGTGTGGGCCCCGGCTCTGCGACGCACCATTTCATGGTGCATCGCGTCCGGGGCGGGGGAATTCTTTGGGCGCTGTCCCCTTGTCCGTTCGCCAGGAAACGAAAAAGCGCCCGGGACGATCAGGAGCGGAGATGCGTCCCTGATCAATACGGGCGCGTCTACTCGGCCGCCGTCGTGGCGTTTCGCCGCTGAACGATGGCCGGCTCCGCAGGGCGCACCGATTCCGGACGGGTCACTGGCACCGGTCGTCCGGCACCGGGCAGCAGGACGGAAAAAGTGCTCCCCTCGCCGACAACGCTGTCGATGACGAGCCGGCCGCGGTGGCGGCTGATGATGTGCTTTACTATGGCAAGGCCGAGGCCGGTTCCACCGGCAGCGCGCGACCGCGCCGGGTCGACTCGATAGAACCGTTCGGTCAGGCGCGGAAGATGCACGCGGTCGATGCCCTCGCCATGGTCGCGCACCGTCACCCGCAGCCGCCGCCCCGGCGCGCTGTTGGCCGCTCGCGCCGCCGCCGGAATCAGAACCGGGGCCGTATCGTCTTCGACGGCGACGGTAACTTCAACATCGGTTTCCGGACGTCCGTATTTGATCGCGTTATCGATCAGGTTCTGAAAAACCTGCGAAAGCTGATCGTCGTCTCCGCCCACCTTCGGCAGTTCGTCCGGCATGTCCAGGACGATGCGGCTGTGCCGGTCGGCCGCTTTCATTTCGAGGCTCTGGATCACGCGGGAAAGAATGGCCGAAACATCCACCGGCTTGCGCGGCTGGGCGTGTTCCTCGACCTCGATCCGCGACAGGGACAGCAGATCCTGCACCAGCCGCGCCATCCGGTCGGTCTGCTGCTGCATGATCGCAAGAAACCGCTCACGCGCTGCTGAGTCGTCCCGCGCGGGCCCGCTGAGCGTCTCGATGAACCCGGCAAGGGTCGCCAGCGGCGTGCGCAGTTCATGACTGACATTGGCGATGAAATCGGCGCGCATCCGGTCCGTGCGCAGCGCCGCAGTGACATCATGGACCATAACCAGGACCGCCGGCACCGCCTCGACCGGCCCCGTTCCGTCGATGCCGATCATCGGATCGATGGTGACCGGAAACGGTTTGATGCGGATATCGAAAGCACGCTCCACCGGTACCGGTTCGGTATATTCCAGTTCTTCCGCCGGCCCGCCGGAAAAGACCCGATCGATGGCAGCGAGAATCCGGGGATTGCGCAACCGCTCACCGACATCGCGGCCAACGAGGCGGGCGCCGTAAAGGGATGTTGCCGCCGGGTTTACTCTGGCAATCCGCCGATCGGCAGTGATGACGACCACCGGATCGTCAAGGCTTTCGACGATCGACCGCCCGGCCGCCGCTTCCAGTTCCATAGCGCGGTTGCGCGCGCGAAGTTGCCGCTGCAGACCGGCTACGGCGGCGAAGATCGCCCGCCCGGTATCGCTTTCCGGACGAGGAGGACGCACCGGCAGCGGCGCGCCGGGCGCGCCGAGCCGATCGAGCTGGCGGGCGATCTTTTCGGCGTCGCGGAAATAGACATGCAGTATGCCCGCGGTCGCGACCGCAATGACGGCCAGTCCCGACAGTGCATGATGCAGGGCCAGACCGGCGAACGCGACGAGCGCGAGCAGGACGATCGCCGCCGGCGTCGATACGAGCGCAATAATCGCCAGAAATCGCGAATGCCGGATCACGGACCGTGGCATGGCCAATCACTCTTTCGCTGCGCAATCTGTCCGAAACAATACGGCACCGTAAGGCTATAGCCTCCGGTGCCGCACAGCAAAAGTGAACTTTTGGCGTCAGGCCGTCAGGCCTTCTTGCCATCCCGGATCAGCGCTTCATGCGCCGACAGGGCGGCCGCCGTCACCACATCGCCGGAATTGGCCCCCATCTGGACGATCTGGGCCGGCCGCGAGAGGCCCTGCAGCAGGGGACCGATCATGGTCGCCCCACCCATCTGTTGCAGCAGCTTGGCAGAAATATTCGCCGCATGAAGCGCCGGCATGATCAAAACATTGGCAGGACCGGTCAAACGACAGAACGGGTAGAGCCGGCGCATCAGATCGTGATCCAGCGCCACCTCGGCGGTCATTTCGCCGTCATATTCGAAATCGACCGAGTCCTGGTCCAGAAGGGAAACCGCGTCCCGGACATGCTGCGCCCGCTCACGCATCGGCTGGCCAAAATTCGAGAAACTGAGGAACGCGACGCGGGGAAGATGCCCCATCTCGCGCGCGCGCTGCGCCGCCTGAACGGCTATACGGGCCAGCGTCTCCGGGTCCGGACGCTCATGCACCGTCGTGTCGGAAATGAACACCGTCCGCGACCGATTGACGAGGATCGACAGGCCAAACATCACGTCGCCGGATCGGCCCTCGATAACACGGCTGATATCTTCGAAACAGACCGAGAAGCTGCGGGTCAGTCCGGTCACCATCCCGTCGGCGTCGCCGGCATCGACCATGGCGGCGGCGAAAGAATTGCGGTTCTGATTGATGATCCGCTGGCAGTCGCGCAAAAGCATCCCCTGGCGCTGCATGCGTGCATAAAGCCGCTCGGCATAGCGGGTATTGTTGTTGCTGAGCGCGGCGTTGTGAATCTCGAAGGCATCGGTATTGGTAAGGCCGATGGACGCCATCGTTTCCTTGATATGTGATTCGCGCCCCACCAGAATCGGCGTGCCCAGCCCGGCGTTTCTAAAGGCGACCGCGGCCCTGATCGTGCGCTCTTCTTCGCCCTCGGCGAAGACGACCCGTTTCGGCGAAGCCCGGACCTCTTCGAAGATCAGGTGCAGGCTGTCAGCGGTCGGGTCGAGACGCGCCAGCAGTTCCTTGCGGTACGCCGCCATATTCTCCAGTGGCTGGCTGGCAACGCCGGTTTTCATCGCCGCCTCGGCCACTGCCATCGGAATGGCCACGATCAGGCGAGGATCGAACGGCACCGGAATGATATAATCCGGACCATAGCGAAGCCGTCGGCCGGAATAGGCCGCGTCAACCTCGTCAGGGACATCTTCGCGCGCCAGTTCGGCCAATGCACGTGCTGCAGCGATCTTCATCTCGTCGTTGATCGTGCGCGCGCGGACGTCCAGTGCGCCCCGGAAAATATAAGGGAAGCCCAGGACATTGTTCACCTGGTTGGGATAATCCGACCGCCCGGTCGCCACGATGGCCTCGGGATGGACCGCCTTGACCTCGTCGGGAAGAATCTCCGGATCAGGGTTCGCCAGGCCGAAGATGATCGGCTTGTCGGCCATGCGCCGGATCATGTCCTGCGTGACCGCCCCCTTGACGGAAACACCCAGGAAGACATCCGCGCCGTCGAGTGCGTCTTCCAGGGTCCGGGCATCGGTGGCGACGGCGTGGCCGCTCTTCCACTGGTTCATGCCGGCTTCGCGGCCCTGATACACGACGCCCTTGCTGTCGCACATGATCACCTGTTCGGGCGGCAGACCCATGGATTTGAACAGTTCGATACAGGCGATTGCCGCCGCGCCGGCACCGTTGACGACCATCTTGATGTCTTCGATCCGTCGGCCGGTCAGGTCAAGCGCGTTGATCAGTCCGGCCGCGGCGATGATCGCGGTGCCGTGCTGGTCGTCGTGGAAGACCGGAATGTCCATCAGTTCCCGCAGGCGCTGCTCGATGATGAAGCAATCCGGCGCCTTGATATCCTCCAGATTGATGCCGCCGAAGGACGGCCCCAGATATCGGACGCAGTTGACGAATTCATCGACATCACGAGTGTCAACTTCAAGGTCGATACCGTCGATATCGGCAAACCGCTTGAACAGGACGGCCTTGCCCTCCATCACCGGCTTGGAGCCCAGCGCACCCAGATCGCCCAGCCCGAGAACGGCGGTACCGTTGGAAATAACCGCGACCATATTGCCCCGGGCCGTATAGTCGTATGCCTTGAGCGGATCGGCCGCGATCGCCAGGCACGGCGCGGCGACGCCGGGCGAATACGCCAGCGACAGATCGTGCTGTGTCGTCAGCGGCTTCGTCGGGGTGATTTCCAGCTTACCCGGCCTTTTGGCCGCGTGAAACGCCAGAGCCTCTTCGTCGAGCGATTTACCGGCCATGAACCGTCGTCTCCCTAACCTTGTTTCTTGTCGGTGCAAAAGATGGGAATACCCGCCGAAAGCAGACAAACCTTCGGCCGGTGTGGGCAGTTCTCCAAATTGGCAGGATCGCACCGGGATTCGTCAAGGCAAAACCGGGATCGAGCGACGTCTCGGTTCAATAACCGAATGGACTTATGGTTGTACCCCGACGACAACTTCTTGGAAGCGGTTGGCGCTCTGCCGTGTTTGGCGAACAGGACGACCGTGATAGGTTCGCGCTGACCGATTCCAATCCCTGCCATTGCCCCCCTTGTCATCGCTATAGACTGCGAGCTCACGCCCGGATCATGACCGACACAGCAAAATCACCGACGGAATCATCCCACGAGGTCGGGCCGCAAGGTGTCGACGCGCCCCGCCAGACGGACAACGCCAGTCCGATGATGGCCCAGTATCTGGACGCGAAGGCCGCACATCCCGATTGCCTGGTGTTTTTCCGGATGGGCGATTTCTACGAGCTTTTTTTCGATGATGCCGTGAAAGCCGCCCGGGCGCTGGACATTACACTGACACGGCGCGGCCAGCACGGCGGTGGCGAAATTCCGATGGCAGGCGTGCCGGCGCATGCCCATGAGAGCTACCTGGCCCGCCTGATCCGGCAGGGATTCCGGATCGCCATCTGCGATCAGGTCGAATCGCCGGCTGAAGCCAAAAAACGATCGGGCAAGACGCTGGTCCGCCGTGAGGTGGTGAGGATCGTAACCCCCGGCACCGTGACCGAGGAGACGCTGCTGGAAAGCCGCGCGGCAAACAATCTGGTCGCCATCGCCCGCGTTGGTGGCCGGTTTGGTGTCGCGGCAGCGGACATCACCGTCGGCCGGCTGATGCTGGAGATCACTGACGTCAAGCATCTGGACAGCGTACTTGCCCGTCTCGATCCGGGCGAAATCCTGATCGCCGACAGTTTGCGCCAGGACGCCGACATCCACTCTATTCTTGAACCGCGCGATTCCCGCGTAACGCTGCTGCCAGCGGCCCGCTTCAACAGCGAGTCCGCGCTTCACCGGCTCTGCACCCTTTACGGGGTCGAGACGCTGGACGCCTATGGCACCTTCGACCGCTGCGAGATTGCCGCATGCGGCGCTTTGGTCGGATATATCGACCTTACCCAGCAAGGCCATCTGCCGCATCTGTGCCCGCCGGAGCGCCGTGCGGACGGGGCCACCATGGAGATTGACGCGGCAACACGGCGCAGTCTGGAACTGACCCGCAATCAGTCCGGAGAGCGGTCGGGCAGTCTTCTTGCCACCCTCGACCGGACGATCACCGGGCCGGGGGCGCGGCTGCTGGCCCAGCACCTCGCCGCGCCATCGACCGATCCCGCGGCCATAAACAGCCGGCTGGACGCGGTTCAGCTTTTCGTCGACGACGGTAATCTGCGGATCGACCTGCGCGAGATCCTGCGCGCGATCCCGGACATGGAACGCGCCCTGTCCCGGCTGACGATCGGACGCGGCGGCCCCCGCGATCTCGCCGCCATCCGTGACGGGCTGAGCGGGGCACAGCGCCTCTCGACCCTGCTGGCGATGCCCCGGCTCGACCTGCTGCCCGACGCAGTGGCAAGGGCGCAGTCCCGGCTGACGGGGCTGGACGATCTGATGGACAAGCTGGCCAGGGCATTGTCCCAGACGCTTCCGGTTCTGGCCCGTGACGGCGGTTTCATTGCGCCGGGCTTCGCGCCGGATCTGGACGAGACGCGGACAGCCCGCGACGAAGGGAGGCGCCTGATCGCCGGCCTGCAGCATCGCTATGCCGAGGCTAGCGGCGTCGGAACGCTGAAAATCAAGCACAACAACGTTCTGGGCTATTTTATCGAGGTGTCGCCGACGAACGCCGAAAAGCTCACGGCCGAACCGGCGGCCCAGACCTTCATCCATCGCCAGACTCTCGCGTCGGCAGTCCGGTTCACGACCACCGAACTGGCCGAAATGGAGAAGACATTGGCCCAGGCGGGCGACCGGGCCATCGCCCTGGAACTCGACTTGTTCGCCCAACTGTCGGGCGCCGTGACCGCCGCCTCGGACGGCGTTGCGGAAATGGCGGCGGCACTTGCCGTGATCGACGTTTTTGCATCCCACGCCGAAATCGCGGCGGAACAGGGATACACCCGTCCGACAGTGGACCTGAGCCATCGGTTCAGGATCGTCTCGGGCCGCCATCCGGTCGTCGAGGCTGCCCTGGCCGGCAGCAGCGATACTTTTGTCGCCAATGATTGCGATCTTTCGCAGGCACGGCGTCTGTGGTTGCTGACCGGACCCAACATGGCCGGCAAGTCGACCTTTCTGCGTCAGAACGCGCTGGTCGCGATCATGGCGCAGATCGGGGGTTATGTGCCGGCCGATCAGGCCGAGATCGGCATCGTCGACAGATTGTTCAGCCGCGTCGGCGCCGCTGACGATCTGGCGCGCGGCCGATCCACCTTCATGGTCGAAATGGTCGAGACGGCCGCAATTCTCCATCAGGCCACGCCGCGGTCGTTGGTCGTCCTGGACGAGATCGGCCGAGGCACATCGACCTATGACGGACTTTCAATCGCCTGGGCCACCGTTGAGCATCTGCATGACCGCAATCGCTGCCGCGCCCTTTTCGCCACCCACTATCACGAACTGACCGCCCTGGCCGACCGGCTCAAGGCGTTGACATGCCGTTCGATGGCGGTTCGGGAATGGAAGGGCGACATCGTGTTCCTTCACGAGGTCCGCGAGGGGGCCGCCGACCGATCCTACGGACTGCATGTGGCCAAGCTGGCGGGACTGCCGAATGCCGTTCTGACTCGCGCCCGCACCGTCCTGGACACACTGGAACGATCCGGACAGCGCGAGAACGACGCCGCGGCACTTCCGCTCTTCGCCGGGCTGGAGTCAGAAGACACCACGGCGCCGGTTCCGGAACCCGGTCCCGGCTCAGTACCGCTCGGCTCATTACCCGACGAGCCCGCTGATGCCGCGGCGGAAGACCCGCAGGTTGCTGCCATCCGGCGCCTTGTCGCCGAGGCCGACCCGGACGCGATGACGCCGCGCGATGCCCTGGATGCAATGTACCGTTTGAAGAAACTGATATCGGAAGGCTCGGATGCAGCAGACCAGGCTGACTAGTTCTCGCTTCGACCGGGGTCCGGATCTCTGCCGGGGTCATCGGACAGGTCGCTGCCTTCTCCGCGCTGGCTTCGCCCTCTGAACAGGCGCCCCAGCCGTCCGGTCAGCCCGTTGCCCCTTTCGGTATCGGGCGGCCTCGACGACACAGCACCGGCCGCCTCCGGCGATTGTGGAGCACGGGCGTGCCGGGCGGCGAGTTCGAACAGCGCCTCTTCAATCGGCTGGCCTGCCTTCAGCCGGCGGCCGAGATCCTTGAGGATCGGGTGTGCCGCAACCGGGGCCTGGATATTGACCTGCTTCAAGCCGGATTCGGCCAGCCGCGCCTTGTGACGGGCCACACGGCGGGCGTTGGCGCTCCGGCCGTCGGGCTGCTCTACGGGATCCTTTCCGTCATCCGCCATGACACCCTCTATCTCATGGGACCCGTCCAGTACCGACCCGGAACCCGGTCATGCCGGTATCAGCAATCAGAGGCTGATCGTATTAGACATGAGGCGCAACATCGTTATGATATCGGGCGGGACATTCGAGACAACCGGACAGGGTTTTACCTGATGGCGACTGACGCCACGGTCGATATAACGACAGCATCCCGTACGCTCGGTCTGTCTGTCGAGGCATTGAGAAAACGTCTGCAACGTGGCGCTGCTCGGGGATACAAGGCAGACGACGGGACCTGGCGGGTTTTCCTGGATGATGCCGAAACCGGCGCCGTCACCGGCAATTCCGGCGGCGCCCCCGGCAGCGCCGTCGGTTTGGCGGCCGAGGTCACGGCACTGAAAGAGGATGTCCGGGTCCTCAAGTCGCATCTGGGCGATTTGCGCCGCGCGTTGGAGGAAACGGTGTCCGGACGGACATCGGCTCCGGCGCTGCCGTCATTGTCGAGCCCGCATCGCGGTGATGGCCCTCTCCTGGAACAGCCGGTTATGCCGCAAGCAGACACGGCGGGGGACGGTGCTGGGGGGGACGGTGCTGGGGGGCCATCGGAAGCCCATGTCCTGCCGGACACGGGCGACGTCTGGGCGGATGCCGATTCAGGTGACGATGGATTTGTCGGGAGCGCACCGGTCCCGAATGGTTTTTCGCCGAATGATATTGCCGGGAATGGTTCGGACCGGGAAGACACCGATTCCCCGTTCGATTGGGGCGGCGGCATCGATGGTGCGTTCGTAACGCCGCCGGAGTCACCGGATCCGGGTTTCGGGCCGGATGCTCCGGGCTCAGGCGGCACCCTGTCCGAGGACGAGTTGCGCCGCCTGATTGCCGAATCCGTCGACGAGCGGCTGAAGCCCGTCCTGGAAATCCTCCGGGAAGCCCTGTTGGCGATGCGAAAGCCCCGCTAGCGCGATCACGACCGCCGATCATACGACGAGTATCGAACAGATGTTCAATTTCTTCCGACCGACGGACCACGGCGAGGGACAGCTTTTCCCGGCCGCCATCGGCGATTGGGCGCCGCCGCCGGTCAGCAATGGCGACGCTTTGCTGGACGCAGCGGCGCTCAAGAGCCGTATCGCGGATTGGACGGTCGAATGCGGCGGCCCCGACAAGTGCCGGACGGGCAAAGGGCGACAGGCGCTGCTCGGCCTGATGAAGGCGGCGCTGAAAAGCGGCGAATCCGAGGTGCGCAATCGGTTTCTGAATGATTTCGGCACCGGTGACGACTGCGTCCGGAACCGGGTGCATGTTCTGGACCAACTCATCCGCACGCTCGCTGATATTTCCGACCTTCATCTCTTCCCCGCACCCAATCCGACGACCGGCGAACGCTTCGCCATTGTCGCGCTGGGCGGCTATGGCCGCGGTGAACTGGCACCCAAATCCGATATCGACCTGCTCTTCCTGCTTCCCTACAAGCGCACGCCACGGGTAGAGCAGGTCGTGGAATTCATGCTCTATCTGCTTTGGGATCTCGGCCTCAGGGTGGGCCATGCGGTCAGATCCGTCGACGATTGCATTCGCACGAGCAAAACGGACATGACGATCCGCACAAGTCTGCTCGAATGCCGACCGCTATGGGGCGAGCCGGCGCTGGTCGAAGAGCTCTTCAAGCGATACAAACGGGACATCGTCGACGCGGACAGCAAGGCCGATTTCGTCGAGGCCAAGCTGGCCGAACGCGACGCACGCCATCGCAAACTCGGCGACAGCCGCTACGTGATGGAGCCAAACGTCAAGGACGGAAAGGGCGGGCTGCGCGACCTCCAGAGCCTGTTCTGGATCGCCAAGTATCTCTTTCAGGTGCGGGATATCGACGGCATGGTGGCGGCCGGAGTCCTGAACGACGACGAAGCCGCCCGGTTCCGCAAGGCCCTGTCGTTCTTCCGGGCCGTGCGCTGCCATCTACACTATCTGACCGGACGCGAGGAAGACCGGCTGACCTTCGATCTTCAGCGCGAGATCGGACCGGCGATGGGGTACACCGACCATGCCGGCGCCAGCGGCGTCGAGCGGTTCATGAAGCACTATTTCCTGATCGCAAAGGATGTCGGCGATCTTACACGCATCTTCTGTGCCGCCCTGGAAGCCGACAGCCGACGCAAGCCCCGGCGTTTCATGTTTTTTCTCGGCGGTGCCAAAGAAGTCGACGGCTTTGTCGTCGATCGCGAACGCCTGACATTTCCCTCCGAACGGCATCTTCGCGACACACCGATCGACATGCTGCGGCTGTTCCGCGTTGCGCAGGACCGGGATCTCGATATTCATCCGGCCGCGCTGAAGGCGATTACGCGATCGTTGAAACTGATCGGCAACAAGCTGCGCAACGACCCCGCCGCCAACGCGCTGTTCCTGGATATCCTGACATCGCCCAACGACCCCGAGAAGGCGCTGCGGCGGATGAACGAAAGCGGCGTTCTGGCGCGTTTCCTGCCCGATTTCGGCCGCGTCGTCGCCCAGATGCAATACGACATGTACCATGTCTATACCGTCGATGAGCATACGATGTTCGCAATCGGCATCCTCCACCGGATCGAAAACGGTGCGATCGCGGACGAGATGCCGCTGGCGACCAGCGTCTTCCCGTCGATCAAATCGCGCCGGGCGCTGTTCGTGGCCATGCTGCTGCACGACATCGCCAAGGGCCGTGGCGGCGATCATTCTGTTCTGGGCGCGAAAGTTGCCCGCAAACTCTGCCCCCGGCTGGGTCTTTCGACGGAAGAAACCGAGACGGTCGAGTGGCTGGTGCTCAATCACCTGGCCATGAACGACACCGCTTTGAAGCGGGACATCGAGGACGACCAGACGGTGCGCGATTTCGTCGGGCTGGTTGAATCGGCCGAACGCCTCCGCCTGCTTCTTGTGCTGACCTGCGCCGACATCCGGGCCGTCGGGCCGGGTCGATGGAACGGGTGGAAGGGATCGCTTCTCGGTCAGCTTTACAACCGGACCCGGCACCTGATCGCCGACGGTTTCGACTTCGAGGGCACCGAATCGCGGGTGAACGCCGCGCACGAGGCGATCCGGACCCGCCTCACCGCCGCCGGATGGAGCGACGACGCCGTTGCGGCATTTCTGGGAAAGGGATACCCGCCCTATTGGCTGTCGCTGGACACCGATACTCATTGCCGGCACGCCGCACTGGTCGTCCGCGCCGAACGGCAGGACGATCCGCTGATCGTCGACGCTCGGCCGGTCGGCGATCAGGGCACGACGGAAGTGACCGTGCTGACGCCGGACCACCCCGGCCTGATCGCGCGGGTCGCCGGCGCGCTGGCCGTCGCCGGGGCGAACATCGTCGATGCGAAGATTTTCACACTGACCACCGGACTTGCCATCGATCTGTTCAATGTTCAGGGCGGCGCCGACACACTGCCATTCGACGATCCCGATGCGTTGGCCTCTCTCAGCGATACCGTGTCCCGTTGCCTTGCAGGAACGATCGACCCGACCGCCGAACTGGAGCGTCAACGGTCGCGTCTGCCGACCCGTACGAACGTGTTTCGGGTTCAGCCGCGGGTCCTGATCGACAATGCCGCGAGCCGGACGCATTCGGTCATCGAGGTCAACGGCCGCGACCGTCCGGGACTGCTGTACGATCTGACGCGTGCGCTGTCCGGGATGGCTTTGCAGATATCCAGCGCCAAGATTTCGACCTTTGGCGAACGGGCCATCGACGTCTTCTACGTCAAGGATGTTTTCGGCCTCAAGGTCACCAATGAAACGAAGCTGGAACAGATCCGAAGCCATCTGACGGCGGTGCTTGCCGACGGCGACCCCGGATCGGTGCCGCCCGCACCGGCGCCAACGCGTCCGGCGCGCCGGCGCCTGGGCAAGCGGCCCCGAATGCCTGCCGGGACACAGGGTCAGACGGCACAAAAGCCATGACCCCCGCCGACACTTCAATTCGTGGCCGGTCCCCGACGCTGATCCGGGCGATCGCAACGGTCGGCGGGCTCACCATGCTGAGCCGCATCGCCGGGTTCGTGCGCGATATTCTGACCGCCGCCATGCTCGGTGCCGGCGTCGTGGCCGATGCCTTCTTCGTTGCATTGAAGCTGCCCAATCTGTTCCGCCGCCTGTTCGCCGAAGGCGCGTTCAGTGTGTCCTTCGTGCCGATGTTTTCCGCCGACCTGGAATCGAAGGGAATCGACCCCGCGGTGGCCTTCGCGGAACGCGCGTTGGCTGTGATGATCGCCGTTCTGTTGCCGCTTACGATCCTTGCGGTGATCGCCATGCCGGCAATCATGACCGTGATTGCACCGGGATTCGTCGACGATGCCGAGCGGTTCGACCTGGCGGTGACGTTGGGCCGCGTCACCTTTCCCTATCTGATACTGATGTCGCTGGTCGCCTTGATGGGCGGTGTGCTGAATGCACTCGGTCGGTACGGGCCCTTCGCCGCCGCGCCGATCCTGTTCAATCTGTGCCTGATCGCGGCCCTGCTGCTCGCTGAGCCGTTGATCGGGTGGGGCATCGTCGCGACCGTCGGCCACGCCCTTGCCTGGGCCGTCCTGATCGCGGGGATCGTTCAGCTTCTGTGGCTGGCCGAAGCCTGCCGCCGCGCCGGTGTCCGGCTGGGCCTGCCGCGCCCGCGAATTGACGCCCGAATCCGCAAGCTGTTTCGCTTGATGGCCCCCGGCGCTCTCGGCGCCGGAGTCATCCAGATCAACATATTCATCGACATTCTGCTGGCGTCCCTGTTGCCAGCCGGCGCGATCAGCTACTTGTACTATGCCGACCGGCTCTATCAGTTGCCGCTGGGTGTGATCGGAATCGCGATCGGAACGGCCCTGTTGCCCATGCTGTCGCGCCAGGTCGAAGCCGCAGATACCAGCGCCGCCCTGCGGACCCAGAACCGCGCGCTCGACGCTGCGTTGCTGCTGTCGATACCATCGGCCGTCGCGCTGATCGTCATCCCGCAGCCGATCCTGACTGTCCTGTTCCAGCGGGGCGCCTTCGATGCCGAGGCCACGCGTGCGACAGCCCTCGCGCTGGCGGCCTACGGCATCGGAATTCCCGCCTATGTGATGGTCAAGGTTTTCTCGACGGTCTATTTCGCCCGCCAGGATACGGCCAGCCCGGTCAAGGTGGCCATCGTGGCCACAGTCATGAACATATCGCTCAGCCTGATCCTGATCCGGTATCTGGGGCATGTCGGTCTGGCTCTCGCCACCGGCCTCACCGCGTGGCTTCACGTCGCCATTCTCGTTCGGGGGCTGCGACGTCGGGGCCTGTTTCGTCTGGACGCGGAAACCAGGCGGCGCATCCTGGGGCAGATCGCTGCTGGCGCCGTCCTTGGCATTGCGTTGCTCGCCACCGCCCTCCTGACCGGCCTGGGCAGTTGGCTACCCCTGGGCGACGAGGCCGGCGCGCGAACGGCGTCGGGGCTTTGGGCCGGGCCGATTGGCCTGATGGCACTGGTCGCAATGGGAGCTGCAACCTATTTCGCGGCCGGCGCTCTCTTTGGCGGCGTCCGGTTGTCGGACGTCAAACGGTTGATATGGAAAAAGGCAGCTTGACCCTGACGCCCTGCGGCGGCAAAAACCGCTGGCACGCAACAGCCGTTCCTCCCATGACGTTCCCGGGAACCACCTCCAGACGCCCACCATTAGCCGCAAAGCAGTAGATTTGAGATGAAACGGATTTTCTCCGGCATTCAGCCGACGCACAAGATGCATCTGGGCAACTATCTCGGTGCAGTTCGAAACTGGGTGCGGCTTCAGTCGGAGGACTACGAAACCATCTTCTGCGCAGTGGATCTTCACGCTCTGACGGTTCCACAGGATCCGCAGGCGCTGCGGGCGAATACCCGGGAGCTGCTGGCCACGCTGATCGCCGTCGGCATCGACCCGAAGAAATCGATCCTATTCGCGCAGAGCCAGGTTCCCGAACACACCGAACTGGCATGGCTGTTCAGTTGCCTGACGCCCATGGGCTGGCTCAAGCGGATGACCCAGTTCAAGGACAAGGCCGGCAAGCATCAGGATCTGGCGATGCACGGCCTGCTGGCCTATCCGGTCCTGATGGCGGCTGACATTCTGCTGTATCACGCGACCCATGTCCCGGTGGGTGAAGATCAGAAGCAGCATCTGGAGCTTACCCGCGAAATCGCCGGCAGCTTCAATCACCGCTTCGAGCGCGACTATTTCCCCCTGCCGGAGCCTCAGATCCTGGGTGAGGCCGCACGGGTCATGAGCCTGCGCGACGGCTCGAAGAAGATGTCCAAGTCCGACAGCTCGGACTACAGCCGGATCAGCCTGACCGATGATGCCGACACCATTGCCCTGAAGATCCGCAAGGCCCGGACCGACCCGGACCCGGTGCCGTCGGACCGCGAGAACATGGACAGCCGCCCGGAAGCCCGCAACCTGCTGACGATCTATGCGTCATTGGCCGATACCACCATTGACGCGGTCATTGCCGAACGGGGCGGCGAATCGTTCTCGACGTTCAAGGCGGCTCTGGCCGATCTCGCGGTATCGGTGCTGAGCCCAATCTCGCAGGAACTCGACCGACTAACTGCCGATCCGGCGCAGCTCGATGCCATACTGCGGGAAAACGGCGCTCGGGCGCGAGAGATCGCGCGGGGCACGATTGCCGACGTGAAGGACACCATGGGATTGATCAACATCGACTGAATCCAACGGCCGGCCGCTCGAACGAGCCGCCGGCCGCAGAAGGAGCCTCTCGGGCACAGCGCATGCAGATCTATCTGCCGATCGCGGAAATGACCGTCAACGTTCTGCTCATCCTTGGCATGGGCAGTGTGATCGGATTTCTGTCCGGGCTCTTCGGTGTCGGCGGCGGCTTCATGATGACGCCGCTGCTCATTTTCATTGGCGTTCCCCCGGCGGTTGCAGTCGGCACCCAGGCCAATCAGCTGGTGGCTGCCTCGGTATCGGGAGTGCTGGCGCACAGCCGTCGCGGCAATGTCGATTTTCGTATCGGAGTCGTAATGATCGCCGGCAGTACCGTCGGCACCGTACTTGGCGTTTGGGTCTTCGGGATCCTCCAACGCATGGGCCAGATCGATCTCGTCATCTCGCTGAGCTATGTCATAACGCTCGGCATTATCGGCGGTTTGATGCTGGTGGAAAGCGTCCGGACGATCTTCCGGACCCGGCGCGGGACGACCCCGCGGCACAAATTGCATCGGCACACCTGGGCGCACGGCCTTCCCTTCAAGATGCGATATCCACGCTCGCGCCTCTACATTTCGGCGCTGCTGCCGTTGTCGGTCGGGTTCCTGGGCGGCCTCATGGTTGCAATCATGGGGATCGGCGGCGGCTTCTTTCTCGTGCCGGCGATGATCTATCTGCTCGGCATGCCGGCCTCGGTCGTCGCGGGGACCAGTTTGTTCCAGGTCATCTTCGCGACGGGTATCGCAACGTTTCTTCAGGCAACGCAGAACCAGACAGTGGATGTGGTGCTCGCGCTGCTGCTGCTGGCCGGCGGTGTCATCGGCGCTCAGTTCGGCTCCAAAGCCGCCGAGAAACTCCGCGGCGAGCAGGCCCGTGCCATGCTGGCGGTGATCGTTCTGACGGTATGCGCCAATCTGTTCTACGAACTCGTCTCGCAACCTGACGATCTCTATGAGATCACCATCACCGAAAGGGGAATATGATGGCCGGGCTGGCGCGGTGGATCGGCCTGATCGCCGTCGCGATGGTCATCACGGTGTCATCGCCGGCGCGGGCCCTCGTGGCCGATCTGTCGGAACATCTGATCGCCATCACCACCGGCTTCACCGGCGACGAGGTCGTGCTTTTTGGTGCTGTCGAGGAACCCGGCGATGTCGTCGTGGTGGTCAGGGGCCCGACCGAGACGATCATGGTGCGCCGAAAAGAGCGCTTTCTGGGCATTTGGGTCAATCGCGCTTCGGCCCGGTTCGAGCGCGCGCCGTCGTATTATGCCGTCGCTGCGAGCCGGCCTCTGGAGGAGATCGCGTCACCCCCGATTCTGGACCGGCACGACATCGGCCTCGAAAATCTCGACCTCAGACCGGTCGATTGGGAGTCGATGGACGACGACGAGATCGTCAGCTTCCGCGACTCACTGATCCGCCGCAAACAGTTCGCCGGTACTTATGGCATCGAGATCGAGCCGGTGTCATTTCTCGGCAGCCGCCTGTTTCGAACCCGCCTCGCCTTTCCTGACAATGTTCCCACGGGGCAGTATCTCGTCAGCGTCTTTCTGCTGTCCGACGGCAACGTGACGGCCGCGCAGACAACGCCCCTTTCGGTGCGCAAGGTCGGTGTCGGTGCCGAGATATTTCTCTTCGCTCACGGCAGTCCCGCGCTATACGGTATCCTTGCTATTCTGGTCGCCATCACGGCGGGATGGCTCGCGAGTTTGCCTTTCCGCCGTCCGTGACGCATCTATGCCCCCAAGCACCCCGCCTGCCCCGGGGTTGGCAGGCGAATTGCCGGTGGAGGACACCATGGCCGACACGTCTCCGTTTCCAACGGGTCCCGAATCCGATCCCGACGGCATATCCGGCGACGGGATCGACGATCAGCATCCGCGGGTCTTTCTGGTCGTCATCGACGACACCGACGAATGGAAGGCGGCATTGCGGTTTGCCTGCATGCGCGCCAGCCACACCTTCGGCCGCGTCGCGCTGCTGGCTGTCATCGAGCCGACCGAATTTCAGCACTGGTCCGCTGTCGAGGATATGATGCGGACCGAAGTGCGCCAGGAAGCCGAGATGCTGCTTCAGAGGGTTGCAAAGACCGTCAACGATCTGACGGGCCGCATGCCGATCCTGTTTCTGCGAGAAGGAACGCGCCGCGACGAACTCGTCAAGCTGATCGATGAAGAGCCTACGATTTCCATTCTGGTACTGGGTGCGAAACCCGGCAAGGAAGGACCCGGCCCGTTGATTCAGTTTCTGACGACGAGCAGGATCGGCACTTTGCGCATTCCGGTGACGATCGTGCCAGGCAAGCTGACAGACCGTGAGATCGACCTGCTGGCCTGAGAAGCAGCGTCGTCTTCTTGCGTTTGATCCGTGCCCGGACCCGATCGCAATGGCCGAACCTTGATCCGGACCGGATCGAGGCCCATCTTCGAGCTTACGCGGGACCGCAGACAAGAGAGACAGGACATGTTTATCCAGACCGAACAGACCCCGAATCCGGCGAGCCTGAAGTTCCTGCCGGGACGCGACGTTCTGGGCAGTGGAACCGCCAATTTTCCGGATGCAGAAGAAGCACGCCGCTCGCCTCTGGCTGAACGCCTGTTCGGGATCGATGGCGTTACCGGTGTGTTTTTCGGCGCCGACTTCCTTACCGTGTCGAAACGGGATGACAAGGATTGGTATTTGCTCAAGCCGGCGATCCTCGGCGCGATCATGGAGCATTTCACCAATGGTGCCGCCATTCTGAACGACAGCGCCGACGCCAACGGTGAGGCCGACCATGCCATGCATACCGGCACACCCGAAGATGATGAGATCGTTGTCCAGATCAAGGAACTGCTGGATACGCGCGTTCGGCCCGCCGTCGCCCAGGATGGTGGCGACATCACATTTCAGGGATATGAAGACGGCGTCGTCTTTCTGAGCCTCAAAGGGTCCTGCCAGGGCTGCCCCAGTTCGACAATGACGCTCAAAGCGGGAATCGAAAACCTGTTGCGCCACTATATTCCCGATGTTCAGGAAGTCCGCGCCGCCGTTTAGTCACCGGAATTGATGCCGTACTGCGAATGCACCCGCTCGGCCATGTCCGGGCGGGCCAGTCCGAATGACATCCCTGCTACCCACTTTATCCTCCTGCGGCGGAACGCCGGACGGTGTATGGTGTGTATCGCATTGTCCAGGCGATACGCGCACAATAGATAGATTGACCTATTATGAAGCATTCATCACAAATGCCATTTTACACCAGCCCAAAGAACACCGGTGAAAAGACGGGGGCCGCTCACCAGCCAGCACACGCGGGCTTGCGCGCAGCACTGCGACTGCGCAATGCCATCGGGCCGGTACTCCTCGGAATGGTGGCAACGATGGTATCCGTCGGGCCATCGGCCATAACGGCCTCGGCGCAGGATCGCGCAACACCGGTCCCAATCATGCCTTTCGCTGCGGAGTCGACACCGAGAGCCGCACCAGCCACACCCAGCGCGGAACTGGTGCTCCACACCGCTTCGGCCGACGCCCTGATCGACCGGTTTACCCGCTTGGGGTACTCATACGAGGGGGTCGTGGAAGATGACGAGGCCGTGCCCAGGATTCGGGTCCTGTCCATTCCTCCGGACATTGCCGATGTCGAACCCGTTGCCGACCGCAAGCACCTGTTCTTTCGCATTCTCCTGCCGCTGGTTCTGCGGGAAAACGACCGGATTCTCGCGGAACGGCACGAGATCCAGGTGATGGAGGCATTGTCTGCCGGCGATCCCGAGAGCCTCAGGCCGGAGCGGCGCGCCCGGCTCGAAACGTTGCTGAGCCGATACGAGGTCGACGAGCCGGATTTCGAGACGCTTCTGCGCCGGGCCGACGTGATCCCGCCGAGTCTTGCTCTGGCTCAGGCGGCGATTGAAAGCGGGTGGGGCACGTCACGTTTCGCTCGTGAAGGCAATGCCCTGTACGGTCAGATCACGACGGCGGCCGACAGCTTGATCTCCCAGCGGGACGTGCCGGGCCAGCCGCGCCGCTATGCCGCATTCGGCGACGTTGCCGACGCGACGATTTCATACATGCGCAACCTGAATACCCATCCAGCATATCGGGACATGCGCGCGCTTCGCGCATCGCTGATGGCGGAGGGCGAGCCCGTCAGCGGCGTCAGATTGGCGGAAGGCTTATTGCGGTATTCAGAGCGCGGCGCCGATTATGTCGATTTCGTTCAGACGATGATACGCTCGAACGACCTTCACATGGCCGACGCGGCCCGTCTGTCACATCGGACGCAACTGGCTGAAACACCGGACGACCGGCCTATGGACTGAAGCGGCGCCAAGTGTCCAGACCTAAAGTATCCAGATTCCGGATATACAGACGATGACCACCGTATTGGCGATCGACACATCGGGCGCGGCTTGCACGGCAGCCATTTGGGAACCGCGCGACGATGATCCGTGTGGCATCGTCCTGGCGTCAATTCGCCAACCCATGGCCCGCGGACACGCCGAATCTCTGCTGCCGGCCATTCGCACACTACTGGATCGAACGGCTCGGAGGCCGGACAGCATCGGCTTGATCGGTGTTATTGAAGGACCCGGGGCTTTCACAGGGCTTCGGATCGGGCTGGCTGCGGCCGCCGGCTTCTCCTTGGCAACGGGAGCGGGTGTGGTCGGCGTCAATGCCTTCGATGCATTGGCGCATGCCGCGATGCCCGGCCTGGCTTTTGCGCCGCCGCCGATCGGAGCAACGCGCGGATCGCTTGCAGTCGCCATCGAAAGTCGGCGTCTGGAAATGTATCTTCGGCTATACCCGATCGAATGCGGGCTCGACGCCTGGTCGCTGGGTTCCGGCGGCGAAATGATCTGTGCGCCGCCCGCCGGTCTGGAAATGACGGACCGTGAGAAGTCCCCCGGGGGATTGATCGTGATCGGAGACGGCGCGCGGCGCTTCTGCGATCTTCATCCCGCCGTTTCGCCGGATGCACGGCGACCCCCTTATGCCATCGACGGCGGCGTCGTCGCCCGCCTCGCATGGGAGGCACGATCCCGGTCCTCGTCGGATATTCCGACCCCCCTCTATCTTCGGCCCCCGGACGCCGTCGCGGCCCCGCCCGGGCGGGGCATCGAACAGTGACCGCGCCGACCGGTTCGGAGAACACGGTGCTGTGCGCGCTTGTCAAAAGCGATCTTCAGAGCGCCGCCCAACTTCACAGTCGTTGCTTCGCCGATGGCTGGAGCAGCGAGACGCTGAAGAAATCCTTCGATATCGTCGGCACGTTGGGTATCGGCGCCTGTCAATGCTGGGAAGGAGAGCGCTGCGAAGGCAGGACAGGGCAGCGAACCCTTTCGGGTTTGGCAATCGTCCGGGCGATTGGCGATCAGGCGGATCTGTTGACGATCTGTGTCGATCCCGATTACCGCGGCAAAGGCATTGGCCGGCGCCTGCTCGCAGCGAGCGAAGAGGCGGCGCATCGACTGGGGGCAGCGATTATCTTCCTTGAAGTCGCAGAGAATAACGAGCGGGCGACGTGCCTCTATCGCCAAGCGGGATATATAATTGCCGGACGGCGACTCAATTATTATACAGATCCGACATATGGTGCCACAGCCGTCGTTATGAAAAAGACTCTTGCCGGCAAAGACACCGAATGACAAATGCCGACTCGGGAGCTTCCTATCGTGCCGAACCTTTCTCAATCGAAAGAATCTTGACACCCTCGGTATCGGATTCTGGTTCCGGCTCCAGTGACAGGATGGTCGAGCCCATCTCCCTGACAGCCTTGGGCACGTTTTCGAGTGGCTCCTCGCCCTTCAGGCGTACGTGCAGAATCTCGCCGGTCTTCATTCGTTCCAAAACCAACTTGGTGCGAATGAACGTGAATGGGCAAACCTCTTGTGTGATATCGACGGTGTAGTCAGGATTTTTTTTCATTGAGATAACCTTCTCTTACTTTCTTCATAGCGGTTCTTGCATTATTTAGGCAGCAGCCATATACCCAGTGGGCATGTTTTTGGTGTCTTCATGGACAGATACACAAGGGGAAGTTTTATCCCCACCAGGTCATGAAGCCTCACAGAAGCAGGCGCAGGGTGTCCTATCAGACCGGAGAGGTGTCGATGACCAACGAAGCACCGTCAAATGAGTATCTTGTTCTGACCTCGCAGATCGTGGCGGCGCATGTCCGCAACAACACGGTCGCCATGTCGGATCTGCCGCAGTTGATCGAACAGGTCTACAAGAGCCTGGCGAATGCCGGTCGGGAGCCAAGCCCCCAGCAGGAGCGCCCACAGCCCGCCGTCCCCGTCAAGAAATCCGTGCATCCGGATTATATTGTCTGCCTCGAAGATGGGAAGCAGCTAAAAATGCTCAAGCGCCATCTGAAAACGGCCTATAACATGACGCCGGAAGACTACCGGGAAAGGTGGGGATTGTCGGCTGATTATCCCATGGTTGCCCCAAATTACGCAAAGCAGCGCAGTATGCTCGCAAAAGAAATCGGTCTCGGCACCCGAGGGCGCAAGGACGCCTGATTCGCGCCGCTCTCCAGGCCAGTCGGGGCATTGCGTCGCAACGTGAAAAGCCATGTACTTCGTTCGTCTAGCGGGCACCGGTCAAGCGGGCACGGGTCTTTCTCGATGAGCCGGTCTGGTCTTCAGGACACTTGCCCCACCCCGACATCGCACCGTAGGATAGCCCGCGTGCGGGGCTCCATGCGACGGGAGCCGGACAGGCTCAAACCCGTCAAGGGTGGCGCCGGATGAAATCGGGACGCCGAAAGGGATGCGAAGATGGTAGACCAGGCATCCGTCGACCAATCGTCGGCCAGCCCGAACGGCTGTTCATGGGCGCTTCGCGCCGGCGATCTCGAAGTACGACTGGCTGAAGGGCGCCGTGAGATCGATGCGGCGCAGGCCCTGCGCTATCGGATTTTCTATCAGGAGATGGCCGCCCGGCCGTCCAGTGACACGGCGCGCCTGGAACGCGATTTCGATGATTACGACGCGGTCGCCGATCACATGCTTGTGCTCGACCGGTCGATCGGAAGCGGACCGGACGCCGTGGTCGGTACCTACAGGCTGATACGTCGCGAGGCGGCGGCGCGGTGCGGTGGCTTCTACACAGCCACGGAGTTCGACATCGGCGGCATCCTTTCGCTGCCAGGCGAGGTCCTGGAACTAGGCCGCTCCTGTGTCGATGCCCGGCATAGAACGGGTCAGTGCATGCAACTGTTGTGGCGCGGTATTGCGGCCTATGTCTTTGATCACGACATCAAGCTGATGTTCGGCTGCGGCAGCTTGCCAGGGGTCGAACCGGCCGCCTTGAAGCTTCCGCTGTCCTATCTGCATCATCATCATCTCGCTCCTCCGCCGCTTCGTCCCCGGGCGATCGACTCGCGATACACCAGTATCGATCTGATGCCGGCAGATGAAATCGATCACCGCGGCGCGCTCACTGCCCTTCCACCGCTGCTCAAAGGATATCTTCGGCTCGGAGGAATGGTGGGCGACGGGGCGGTCATCGACCATCAGTTCAATACGACTGATGTCTGCATCCTGGTGAAGACCGATCTCGTCACGGCCAAATACTATCGGCACTATGAAAAACGCGAGAAACGTCCGGTCGCAATTTACTCGTCATGACGCCTCAGCCCCGGCGGTACCACAAAGACGCGTTGCATGCCGCCTGCAGCCCGGCCCTTGGGCCGGTACGGCTGCTCGCATACGCGCTACTGACGCTGGCACTGCTGCCCGTTCAATGGCTGGCCGTGATTTTCAGGCGGCCGCTCAGCTACCGCTTGCCGGTATGGTATCACCGACTCTGCTGCCGCATTCTCGGCATCGAGGTCGTTGTCCATGGCCGGGTGAGCCGCCACCGGCCGACCCTGTTCGTCAGCAATCATTCATCGTATCTGGATATCCCTGTGTTGGGCTCGCGGATCGAGGGCAGCTTCGTCGCCAAGACCGAAGTGGGATCGTGGCCGCTTTTCGGCACTCTGGCCCGTCTTCAACATACCGTATTCGTCGACCGAAGAGCCCGGAACGCAAAAAGAGACAGCCAATCGCTGCGTTCGCGTCTGGACCGGGGCGACTGCATGATTCTGTTTCCCGAAGGCACCAGCAGCGACGGCAACCGGACCCTTGCGTTCAAGTCAGCCCTGTTCGGTGTCGCGGGTGTTCACGCCGGTACGGCGTCACCGGCACTCACCGTCCAGCCCGTGTCCATCGTGCCAACCCATCTGGACGGCATTCCGCTGGGGCGGGAATACCGTGCGGTTTATGCGTGGTATGGCGATACGGATCTGGCTCCCCATCTCTGGTCAATGATCGGTATGGGACGGCTTCGCGTTCAGATCGCGTTTCACGAGCCAGTATCGGCCGCCCGGTTCACCAACCGGAAAGCACTGGCCGATCATTGCTGGTGCGAGGTCGCCGACGGCGTGGCCGGCCTGCTGTCCGGCAGAAGGGGGCAGAAGGGCCGGTGCACGGCCACTGATGATCGCGCCGCCGCCTGATCGCGCCCCGCCTTGATCTCGCCCCCGATTCACGCCACAACAGGGCCATTGACAGTATCCCGGATCGACCATGCAGGATTCGACCATGCTTGATGACGCCCCAACCGCCACGCCCGACGAAGCTGCCGGCGCCACGCGGAAGCGCGGGCTCTATATCAAAACCTATGGCTGCCAGATGAACGTCTATGACAGTGCACGGATGTCCGACGTCCTGGCGCCGCTTGGCTTTCAGCCGGTATCCCGGCCGGATCAGGCCGACATGGTGATTTTGAATACGTGCCACATCCGGGAAAAAGCGGCGGAAAAGGTGTTTTCCGAGTTGGGGCGGCTGCGCGATCAGCGCGACGAGTCCGGTCGCCACGATCAGATCATTGCGGTCGGCGGATGCGTGGCCCAGGCCGAAGGCGAGGAAATTCTTCGCCGTGCGCCGTATGTCTCGATGGTTTTCGGACCCCAGACCTATCACACGCTGCCGGAAATGCTGGCACGGATCGAACGCGACACCGGCCAGTCGATACTGAACACGGATTTTCCGGCGGAAAGCAAATTCGACAGTCTGCCCGAGGAATTCGCGTCTCAGGGACCCTCGGCTTTTCTGTCTGTGCAAGAAGGCTGCGACAAATTCTGCACCTTCTGCGTCGTACCCTACACACGCGGGGCCGAATTCTCGCGACCGGTCGCCACCATTCTTGAGGAAGCCCGCCGCATGGTCGCCGGCGGCGTCCGGGAAATCACGCTGCTCGGCCAGAACGTCAACGCCCTGCACGCAGAGGGGCCGGACGGCCGGGAATGGGGGCTGGGACGGCTATGCCGCGCTCTGGCCGAGATCGACGGTCTGGAACGCCTCCGCTACACGACGTCGCATCCCCGCGACATGGACGACGACCTGATTGCCGCCCATCGCGATGTTCCGGCCTTGATGCCGTTCCTGCATCTACCGGTCCAGAGCGGATCGGACCGGTTACTGCAGGCAATGAACAGGAAACATACATCCGACGACTACCGTCGTATCGTCGACAAACTGCGCACTGCCCGGCCCGATCTGGCGCTGAGTTCCGATTTCATTGTCGGTTTTCCCGGTGAAACCGATTCCGATTTTGCCCAGACACTTCGACTGGTCAACGATGTTGGTTATGCACAGGCCTACAGCTTCAAATACTCACCCAGACCGGGCACGCCGGCGGCCGGATTGGGCGATCCTGTGCCCCACGACGTGGCCGACGATCGGTTGCAGAGCCTTCAACAGCTATTGAACGCGCAACAACAGTCTTTCAACGACCGTTGCATTGGTGCGACCATGCCGGTTCTGTTCGAACGCCCCGGTCGTCATCCGGGACAGAAGATCGGCCGGTCGCCCTTCATGCAATCTGTCCACGCCCAATGCCCGGACAGATTGCAGGGTCGGGTCGCAGATGTCTTGATTACCCGGGCGCGACCCAATAGCCTTGGGGGCGACATCGTTACCGGCGTTCAGGCGGCCGGTATCCGGGTGGACGATGCAGACACGCACGCACCACGCCGCACTTCGCCCGAGGGATAAGACCAGAGGGATAAGGATTGACGCAGGCGCCGGAAGCTCGCATCGCCGTTTCGTTCAATGATAACCGTTTGGTCCCGCTCCTGTACGGAGAACACGATACGCATCTGGTTCGCATCGAACACCAGATGGGCGTACGTCTGGCGTCGCGGGGCAATGAGATTACGGTGATCGGCGCACAAGGCGCCGCGGACAGCGCCGTTACGGTGTTGAAAACACTATGGAACCGTTTGGAACGGGGGTTGACCATCGGCAATGCTGAAATCGACACAGTCATTCGGATGATGGAGTCCGGGCCGGGTGAACCGGAAACGACGGCGGCCCTCAGCCGGTTCAACCGCACTGACAACCTGATCCGAACGAAAAAGCGGCTGATCACGCCGCGAACCGTGACGCAGGCGCAGTACATCGACGCCCTGTCCCAGTCGGACCTTGCCTTTGGTCTCGGACCGGCCGGAACCGGCAAGACCTATCTGGCTGTTGCCTACGGGGTTTCGCTACTGATTCAGGGGCGGGTGGAGCGTCTGGTCCTGTCGCGTCCTGCCGTCGAGGCCGGGGAACGACTGGGATTTCTGCCCGGCGACCTGAAGGAAAAGGTCGATCCCTATCTTCGTCCTCTTTACGACGCGTTGTACGACACATTGCCGATGGAGACCGTCACAAAGCATATGGAGAATGCCGTCATCGAGATCGCGCCGCTGGCGTTCATGCGCGGGCGTACCCTGTCGAACGCTTACGTGATTCTCGACGAGGCGCAGAATACGACCACGATGCAGATGCGGATGGTGCTGACGCGACTCGGCGAAGGCAGCCGCATGGTCATAACCGGCGACCTCAGCCAGATCGATCTGCCCCACGGCACCCGATCCGGACTGGCCGATGCGGTGTCCATTCTCGACGGAATGGATGGGGTGTCTCTCGTCCGGTTCAGCGACGCCGATGTCGTCCGGCACGAACTGGTCGCGCGCATCGTCCGCGCCTATGAAAAGGCGGATCGCAACCGGCACGAGGGGCGTGCGGAGCGTCGCCTGCAGAATCCGCACGCCTCGATCGACGGGCTGCCAAAGGACGTGTTGCCGGAAAACGGGGTAGCGGAGGACGGGCTGCGCGACGACCGGGACATCCCTCAGGACGGCGAGGCCGGCCGTGCGGCCGCGCCGGTGACGATATCGGACTCGACCAATGGCCGATCGTGAAATCCTGACTACCGGCGACAATGACAACGGGGATGGTGCCGATATCGCGTTAACCGTCGATGATGAGCGATGGAACGACATTCTCGGCGAAGCGCCCCTCGATCTGGTGTCTCCCATCGTGCATGCGGCGTTGGCCGCCGGGCCGCGCCTAGGGGGTCCCGAACTCGGCACCGATGTCTGTCTGGGGCTGACCTTCACCGATGACGAAGCCGTTCGGACACTGAATCGGGACTATCGCGACCGCGACAACGCGACCAATGTCCTGTCATTTGCGCTTCAGGATGGGGAACCGATCCCGCAACCCGACGGAGTCCCGGTCGAACTCGGGGACCTTGTCCTGGCTTATGACACGATATTGCAGGAGGCTGACCTTCAAGGATGCCCCGTGCGGCACCATCTGTTGCATTTGATCGCGCATGGGGTCCTGCATCTACTGGGGTACGACCACCTGACCGACACTGAAGCCGAGGAAATGGAGCGGATCGAAATCGACGTTCTCGCCCGGTTTTCCATACCCAACCCTTACCAGGAGGATACCCCGTAGGCCAGTACGGCCGACGGCACACAATGACGGACACTTCCATAAGTCGACAAACGCAGTCCTCCGGCGGCAATGATCGTGGCGCAAATGGCGCCGGCGCCGACGCGGAGCCTTCCTCTCGATCCTCGAAGCAATCCACGACCCTTGGCGGGCTGTTCCGGGGCTGGCTGACCGCCAGCCTTAAGGGGCGGGCGGACAATGACTGGCGCGACGCCATCGAGGATCTGATCGACACGTCCAGCGAACTGGACACGTCCATTCCGGCGGCGGAACGCGATCTGATCGGCAACATCCTCCGACTGCGGGAACTGACCGTCTATGACGTGATGATTCCCCGAGCGGATATCGTCGCGGTCGATGTCTCCTCAACGATGGAGGAATTGCTGTACGCGCTCGCCAAACATCCTCACAGCCGGTTGCCAATCTATCGGGACTCTCTCGATGATGTCGTCGGCATTGTCCATATCAAGGATGTTCTGGCGCAGATGGCGGCGTCCCCGTCATTCAAGCTCAAGGAAATCGTCCGCGACGTCCTGATCGTCGCGCCGAGCATGACGGTGCTGGAACTGCTCTTCGAAATGCGTGAGTCACGACAGCATCTGGCACTTGTCGTCGACGAATTCGGTGGCATCGATGGTCTGGTGACGATCGAGGATCTCGTCGAGGAAATCGTCGGCGACATCGCCGACGAGCACGACACCAATCAATCGCCGGAGATGCGCCATATCGGCGACGGCACCTGGGCCATTGACGCGCGCGTTCCTCTGGAGGTTCTGGAGGAGACATTCGGCACGCTGGTCGACCCCGAGGACGAGGAAGACATCGACACCGTCGGCGGACTGGTCTTCTCCCTGGCTGGCCGGATTCCGGGCCGCGGCGAACTGATCAGGCACGACGCCGGCCTCGAATTCGAAATCGTCGACGCGGATCCGCGCCGGATCCGCCGCCTCGTGGTTCGTCAGGATCCCGCCCCCCGCACCAAAGGCGAAGCAGACCTGTCCACCGAGAACCAAAGGGGCGCAGCACCTACGCCCGATGCAGCCGGGACCGGCCATGAAGGCCGCGAGCACACCCCCGAGCCGGAAGGGCCGTCCGGGCCGAAATCCACGGTGGGCCCGGAGTCCGATGGCCCCGATCGGCAACCCGGGACGGCCGGCCCGGCCGCATGAGGCTGGAGACCGTGCCGCGCTGGCGGCGCCTGGGTCTGGCGCTTTTCCTCGGTGCGCTGGTTGCCCTTGCCCTGCCGCCGTTCTTCGCGGTCCCCGTCCTGTTGGTCCTGATCCCGGGGCTGCTGGCACTCATTGACGCCGCCAACGGTCGCTGGGAGATATTTTTCACGGGCTGGGTATTCGGTTTCGGAATGTTCGTGTCCGGTCTCTACTGGATCGCCTGGGCACTCACGGTCGATCTCGCCGCTTTCTGGTGGCTGATCCCCTTTGCCATCGCCGGGTTGCCTGCGTTTCTGGCGATCCTGACCGGGCTGGTCGCCCTCGCCTGGCGTCGCCTGCCGCTGGCGGACCCGACGGCCCGCGCCGTCGCCTTCGCGGTCATCTTCAGTGCAGCCGAAGCACTGCGCGGGGTGATGCTGACAGGCTTCCCCTGGAACCTGCTGGGCTACGGCTGGACCGGGTGGTTGCCCGTTCTGCAGTCGGTTTCCGTGATCGGAATCCACGGTCTGTCGTTTCTGACCATTCTGGTCGCCGCTCTGCCCTATGGTTTGCTCTTGGGCCCCCGACGTAGCGCCGCCAGCCGCCAATCGGGATGGGCCACCGCCGCCGGCATCGCCCTGTTTGCCCTGATCGCGATCGGCGGTTGGGCGCGGCTCGCCGCTGTCCAGGACAGTCCGGCGGTCGCGGATGTGACGCTGCGCCTCGTCCAGCCGAATGTGGCGCAGGAAAGCAAATGGGATGCCGACCAATGGCCGGCAATTTTCGACCGTCTGCTGACCATGAGCCGGGAGGACGCCACCGATATCACCCATGTGATCTGGCCGGAAACCGCGATCCCGTATTTTCTTACCCAGGACGGCGGCGCCCGGTCGATGATTGCCGAAAGCGTTCCGCCGGAGGGGCTGATCCTGACCGGCGCGCCAAGGCTGCAGGGCGATTGGTCGGACCCTGGGCGCCGGATCTACAACAGCCTTTCGGCCGTGAACGGATCGGGTGACGTCGTCGCGACTTACGACAAGGTCCATCTGGTCCCGTTCGGCGAGTATGTCCCGCTGCGCTCGCTGCTGCCGATCGACAAGATCACACCGGGCCGCATCGACTTCTCGCCGGGGCCCGGGCTGCGCACGCTCCACCTCGATGGTCTCCCGCCGGTCGGACCGCTGATCTGTTACGAGGTGATCTTTCCCGGACGTGTCATCGGGTCCGACGACCGGCCCGAATGGCTGCTGAACGTCACGAATGACGCCTGGTACGGCCATACCAGCGGGCCCTATCAGCATTTCGCCATCAGCCGGGTCCGAGCCGCCGAGGAAGGGATGCCGGTGGTGCGGGTCGCAAATACCGGGATCAGCGGTGTGGTCGATTCGGCCGGCCGCGTTCTGTCGCGTCTGGGGCTGGGCCAGCAGGGCATTATCGACACAACACTACCGGGTGTATGGCCGAGCAGAACAGTGTTCAGCGTGGTCGGGAACTGGGCACTGTTCGGGCTTTTATTACTTGGATGTGCGGTCGCTGTTGCTGCCGACCGATTACGGCGTTGACCGTGGCGGCGCCCTGAGTTGCACGATATGCGCGAATCAATGCCGCAGTATTCACGTTTTCTTGACTCTTGCCGCGCTAGGACTCTGTCATCGTCAATGCGCAACGAGGCAGGATCAATGATCGACACCCCACCCGGCGCCTGCGGCGGTCCGGCAACACCGGCCCGCAACCCGCTCGGGCCCAAATATACCGCTCCCAACCCGATCGACATTCATGTCGGCGGCCGCCTGCGCCAACGCCGGACGCTGCTGGGCATGTCGCAGGAAAAACTGGGCGACCTGCTCGGATTGACGTTTCAGCAGATCCAGAAATACGAACGTGGCACAAACCGGATCGGCGCCAGCCGCCTTTACGAGCTAAGCGTCATACTGCAGGTTCCGGTCGGCCATTTCTTTGACGGCGCGCCCTCCCTCTCCGGCAAGGATGCCTTTGGTGTCGCCGAGGACGCGGACTATGACGATCCGATGATGCGCCGGGAAACACTCGAACTCATCCGCAGCTATTATCAGATACGCGACGTGGCCGTACGGCGCCGGATCCTCGACTTGACCCGCAGCCTTGCCGGCCATGGCGACGACGATGACGACTCGCACGCCGACGACGGAAACACACCGGCCTGATCCGACTGTTCCGGGACCCGATCTCCGGCGACAGGACGGAACCGGCACACTCGGCGGCATTCCCATCGGGTCCGCAGATGGGCCGATCAGCCGGTTTCCGCCACGGATTCGACGATTCGCGGTCGACTTTCGGTCCGGTCGGCGCTATTGCGCGAGCCGCGAAGGAAGGCACGAAAGATCGGTGACCGATTCTGACGCGGCCATTGCGGACAGGAAAGTACGGACCCAGCATGACCGGCAAGGTGGATTCAGTCCCTCCCAATCAGCCCTCATCCGGCATGGGCGGCTTTCACGGCCGCCGCGTCGGCCGTGGGCTCAGAGACGGCCAGCGCGCACTCCTTCAAACGCTTCTGCCCGCATTGGCGGTTCCGGATGAACCGAACCGGACCGGCGCACTGGCGCCGATGGATCTGTTTCCGCCCGGTGTCGATGAAGTCGGCCTGGAAATCGGGTTTGGCAGCGGCGAGCATCTGCTGGCTCTGCTGTCAGCATCGCCGCATCTGGCGATGATCGGATGCGAACCGTTCACCAACGGCATGGCGAGCCTGCTGCGTCAGGTCGAGGGCACCGGGATCGTCAACCGGCTTCGGCTGCATGGCGACGATGCCGGGCCTGTTCTGCGCCGGCTCGCGGATGCCAGCCTGAGCCGGGTATATCTGCTGTTTCCCGATCCGTGGCCCAAGCGCCGCCACGCCGGGCGCCGGTTCCTGCAGCGTGAAACGCTTGACGAAATGGCGCGGCTGCTGGCCGACGGCGGGACGCTGCGGATGGCCAGCGATCATCCGATCATGGTCGACTGGATGCTGAGGCAGGCACGCCCGCATCCATCCTTCACATGGGAAGTCTCGGGCGTTGGGGATTGGCGCAACCGTCCCGAAGGCTGGCCGCCGACACGGTACGAGGCAAAACGCCTGCATGGCGAGCCCTGCTATTTCACCTTCACACGGCACAACCGCCCGAGCAATCAGGCCCCATCATGACCGCTGCCGAGTCGGCCGAAAGGGAATCCGCCCCCGACCAGGCGACAGCCTTCCGGACGCCCTGGGCGGCGATCGCCCTTCTGATCGCTATCGGCATCTCCGCGGCGGCTCAACTCGGCAAGATCCCCCCTCTGGCGGAAACGCTGGGCGTTGAGCTTGGGTTGTCGCTGGTCACCATCGGATGGGCGATGTCCGTCATCACCCTTGTCAGCGTCGTCTTCGGCCTGTCCGCCGGAAGCCTGCTGGGGCGGATCGCGATGAAGAAGGGATTGCTGGTTGCGCTGGCGCTCGGAACGGCGGCCAGCTTCGCCGGCGCATTCGTATCCAGTGGCAGCGGACTGCTGGCCGTCCGTGCGGTCGAGGGGATCGGCTATCTCGTGATCACGATCGCCTGCCCGGCGCTGATCGCCTTCAACGCGGCGGGGCGGGATCGTGCCCTGGCATTGGCGCTATGGGGCTGCTTCGTTGCAACGGGGCTGGCGCTGATGAATCAGCTCGCCCCCCTGATCCTGGCATTAGACTCGTGGCGCTCGGTTTTCCTGGCGGGCGCCGCCATGCAGGCGGCGGGATTCGCGGGTCTTCTGGCGGTCTCTCTGGAAGAGCCCGTACGGTCAGAGCCACCCCGCCTTTCCAGGCTCCCGACACGACTGTTGGCCGAGCATCGCCTCGCCTTCGCCAATCCCGCTGCGGTGGGTGTTGCGGCGGCCTTCTTCTGCTTTGCATTCCTGCATGTCGGATTCCTCAGTTTCCTGCCCCTGTTTCTTCGAGAAAGCACCGGCATGAGCGCCGGCAGCGCCGGCACCGCCGCAGCCGCCGTGGCGTTGATCTACATACCCGGAGCGCTGGTTGCCGCCCGCGCCATGCGCCGCCCGGAAACCGGCATTCGAGTGGCGATTGGCGGCTTTGTTGTCATCGGCGCGTCGGCCGCGGTCATCTATGGCGGCGCAACACCTGCTGCCGGTATCGTGGGGGCCAGCCTGCTGCTCGGCTTCGCCGGCGGCATCTGTGGCTCGGTATGCTTTGGCCTGATACCGCTCAGCACACCCGTGCCGGATCAACTCCGGCTGGCCAATGGTCTGCTCGCCCAGTTCGGCAGTCTGGCGGTGCTTGTCGCCGCCCCGGTGCTCGCTTTTCTGGTCGATCGAGGACCTGCGGCAAACGACTGGGCGGCATCGATACCGGTCTTTGCGGGGGGATCTTTGGTCGCGGCACTGCTCCTGTGGCGGCTGCGCCAGAAAATACTGTCGGCCGCCAACCCCTGAGCAGAGCCGATGCGGCGAAGAAAAATCCATTGCGTCGAGACAGGCGGGAGACTATAGTTACGACAAATCCCAGGCCGGCTCACAACTGACCGGCTTAGCAAGGGTGGCCCGGGTGGGCCGCCCTTTTTGTTTTCGGGCCGGTGGGGCCTGGCAGCCACCTTTGAAGCTGATTGGTTTTCTGATGGAAATCGACCGTCGCGTTGAGCAATTGATCGCTCCGACGCTTGCCGATATGGGCTACGAAATCGTCCGTTTGACCGTCGGCGGCAAGCAACGGCCCATGCTGCAGATTCTGGCCGAGCGCCAGGACAGGGTCGGTATGACGGTCGACGATTGCGCGGCCATCAGCCGTGCCGTCTCCGCGATCCTCGATGTCGAAGATCCGATCACGGACGCCTATACGCTCGAAGTGTCGTCCCCCGGCGTAGACCGGCCACTGACGCGTCTTGAACATTTCGACCGTTTTGCGGGCTTCGATGCGAAGATCGAAACGCGCGAGCCGGTCGACGGGCGCAAACGGTTTCGGGGGCGCATCCTGGGTACCGATGGCGATGCCGTGCTGATTGCCGCAGAGGATGTTACCGGTCTGCCGGAAGGTGTCGAGGTTTCCGCCGATGCGATCCCGATCGATTTCATTGTGCGGGCCAAGCTGCTGATGACCGACGCCCTGCTGGCGGCTGGCAATGACGCCCGCAAGGGGGGGCCGGACGCATCAGCGTCCGCGCCACCTGAAGGGCCACCACCTGCCTAGGCGGTACACCATGCCGCAACCTGCTTCCTATCGTCTCGAATAGCACGAACGCGAACAAGATCATGGAATTGCTTCAAGTCGCCGACGCCGTCGCCCGTGAAAAGAACATCGACCGCGAGGAAGTTCTCGTGGCGATGGAGCAGGCCATCCAGAAGGCCGGCCGTTCGAAATACGGGCAGGAACACGACATTCGTGCGCATATCGATCGGCGTTCCGGCGATATTCGTTTGCTTCGGTACCGCGAGGTCGTCGAAGCTGTGGAGGACGACGCGGTCCAGATCCGGCTTGAGGACGCCAGGAGTCGCGATCCGGCCTCCGAGATCGGCGGCTTCATAACGGACACGCTGCCGCCGATCGATTTCGGCCGCATCGCGGCCCAGACCGCAAAGCAGGTCATCGTCCAGCGCGTCCGCGATGCCGAGCGACACCGCCAGTTCCTCGACTACAAGGACCGCGTCGGCGAAGTCGTCAACGGGCTGGTCAAACGCGTGGAATACGGCAATGTCACCGTCGATCTTGGCCGTGCAGAAGCCCTGATGCGGCGCGACGAACTGCTCCCGCGCGAGACGTACAAGGTCGGCGACCGGGTGCGCTGCTATATTTACGATGTCCGTGAAGAACCCCGCGGACCGCAGATCTTCCTGTCCCGTACGCGCCCGGAATTCATGGCGCGGCTGTTCGCGATGGAGGTGCCGGAGATTTACGACGGCATCATCGAGATCAAATCCGTCGCGCGGGATCCGGGCTCGCGGGCCAAGATTGCGGTCATCAGCCATGACAGTTCGATCGACCCGGTCGGCGCCTGCGTCGGCATGCGCGGTAGCCGTGTTCAGGCCGTCGTCGGCGAATTGCAGGGCGAAAAGATCGATATCATTCCCTGGGCGACCGAGCCGGCGACCTTCATCGTGAACGCGCTGGCGCCGGCCGAGGTCACCAAGGTCGTGCTGGACGACGATCAGAACAGGATCGAAGTTGTGGTCCCGGACGAGCAATTGTCGCTGGCCATTGGCCGGCGGGGCCAGAATGTTCGACTCGCCTCGCAGTTGACGGGCTGGGAAATCGACATCCTGACCGAAGCCGAGGAAAGCGAGCGCCGGTCGGCTGAATTCCAGCAGCGCAGCCAGGATTTCATGGATGCCCTGGACGTCGACGACGTGATTGCCCATTTGCTGGTAACGGAGGGCTTCACCTCGGTGGATGAAGTCGCCTACGTCGATCTGCCGGAGTTGACAGAGATCGAGGGCTTCGATGAGGATGTGGCGGTCGAGTTGCAGGAACGCGCGCGGGCATGGATCGACCAGCGCGACAACGCGGTCTATGAAGAGATCCACGATCTCGGCGTCGCGGCCGACCTGATTGAACTCGCCGGCATGGATCCGCAGAAGCTGGTCAAATTGGGCAACGCCGGCGTCAAGACACTCGATGATTTCGCCGATCTCGCCAGCGACGAATTGCTGGAAATTCTGGGCGAGGACAGCATTTCGACCGACAAGGCGAATGAGATGATCATGGCCGCCCGTGCCCATTGGTTCGCAGACGAAGGTGCGGCTGCAGAAACGACATGAAACACCGGCATATCGGGAGTCCGACATTCGAATCCGGGTCGGCACTGTTTCCGATTGAACATCATACCAACATGGGGTGAACCCTGACGAGCAAGGTTGATGACACGACAAGCGTAGCGCTTGCGAACGACGCCGGGAACGGCACGGCTCTACCGCCGAGCGAGAGTGCTGGGCAGGTGAATCCGCCTGATTCGGGCGGCTCCGATTCGCAGGATGACGACGAGGACGACCGCCACAATCCCGTACGGCGCTGCTTCGTCAGTGGCGACCGGCTGGACAAGGAGAGGTTGATTCGATTCGTCACCGGTCCCGATGGGACGGTGGTACCGGACCTGGACAACAATTTGCCCGGTCGTGGTTACTACCTCAGGGCCGAACGGACGATCATCGAACAGGCAATCGCCAAACGCCTTTTCGGACGCGGCGCCCGACGGTCGGTCACGGTACCGAACGGATTGCTGGAAACGATCGAATGGTCGCTCCGTCGCCGATGCCTCGATCTGATCGGCCTGGCAAACCGGTCGGGACGGGCTGTTGCCGGTTACGAAAAGGTGCGCAAAGCGGTAGCCGACGGCCAGGCCGACATATTGCTGACGGCCAGCGACGCTGGCACGGACGGCCTGAGGCGCGCGCGATCGCTGGCCTCGGCCGCGGGGCCGAAAACGGCCGAAATAACAGCTTTCACCGGCTCATCGCTCGGCTCGATCTTCGGTCGCGATGTCGTTGTTCACGTCGCTGTGGCAAAGGGAGGTCTCGCGACGCGCTTGCGCCGCGACGCACGCCGATATACCGGCGTGGCCCTTGCCGCCGACGGGGGAGAACGCCCCGGCTGAGCGGTAAAAACGGACGACGCCGGCAGAGCAGGGTTGCACCCCAAACTGCGGCTTGACGGATGGAGGCTGAAAGCAGACGATGCGCCAGCCTCGGGGATTAAGGATTTGTGCGGGTACGCTGGACGATATGACGGATAGCAAGGAACAGGATCGCAAGACCACGCTGAGCCTAGGCGGCGCCAAGGGTAAGCTGGAGCTTCGCAAGGGCGCTGATGGCAATCAAGTGCGCCAGAGCTTCTCCCATGGCCGCTCGAAGACAGTTCAGGTCGAAGTCAAGCGCAAACGCAGCTTGGAAAAAGCCGTCGACCGTGGCCCGGCAGGTGATCTGGCCGACGGCGGTGCGGCGGCGCGCCGGTCCGCCGAAGGTGGCGGATCGTCCGGGAAGTCGCCGCGTGGCGGCGGCAAGTCCAGTGGATCGGGTGGCCGGACGCTGACGACAGCCGAACGGGAGAGCCGGGAACGCGCGCTTCGGCTGATGCGTGAGGACTCGGAAAGCCGTGCACTTGCTGCTCAGCAGGCGGCGGCGGAAGAGGCTGTGCGCAAGCAGCAGGAGGCGGATGCCGCTCCGGCCGAACCCGAGCCGACGATCGAGCGCAAGCCCCTTGATCCCGCGACGCTGCGCGAACGGGAAATGGAAGAACTCCGCCATATCCAGGAGGAGGAAGAACAGAAGCGCCGTCAGGCCGAGGAACTCCGGCAAGAGCAGGAAGACCGTCGGCGACGGGAAGCCGAGCCGGAAGCGCCGACCCCCGCGCAGTCCAGGGAAGCGGACATCGAGGCCGACAGCACGGCACCGGCGCGGACGGCACGGCCGTCCGGCACGGCACGCCCTTCGGGACCTCCGGGAGCCGACACCGAAGATCGCGGCGCCAACAAGCGCGGCGGCATCGGGAAGAAGCCGGAAAAGGCTGCGCCGACCCGGACACGGACCGATCAGCGTCGTCGCGGTTCGAAAATGACCGTCACGCAGGCGCTCTCTGGCGACGAAGGCAAGACACGCAGTCTGGCGTCGGTCCGCCGCGCCCGGCAAAAGAATCAGCGCAACGAGATGCTTCGGCAGTCGCAGGAGAAGATCGTCCGCGACGTGACCATTCCGGACGTCATCACGGTGCAGGAACTGGCCAACCGGATGGCCGAACGGGCCGCCGACGTCATCAAGTCCCTCATGAAGATGGGCGTGATGGCGACGATCACGCAGTCCATCGACGCAGACACGGCGGAACTGGTTGTGCAGGAATTCGGACACAAGAGCCGTCGCGTCTCCGAGGCCGATGTCGAGATTGGACTCGATGCGGGTACGGACGATCCGGCAAGCCTGATCGCGAGAGCGCCTGTCGTGACGGTCATGGGCCATGTCGACCACGGCAAGACTTCGCTCCTCGACGCGCTCAGGTCTACGGACGTCGCCGGCCGAGAAGCCGGCGGTATCACGCAGCACATCGGCGCCTATATGATCACCTTGAACACCGGCGAGGCGATGACGTTCATCGATACGCCGGGTCACGAGGCGTTCACTGAAATGCGCGCACGGGGCGCCACCGCGACCGATATCGTCGTGCTCGTCGTTGCCGCCGATGACGGCATCATGCCGCAGACGGTCGAAGCGATTCGGCACGCGAAAGCGGCTGGTGTCCCCATAATCGTGGCGATCAACAAGTGCGATCTGCCCGATGCCGATCCGGACCGGGTGAGGAACGAACTCCTTCAACACGAGTTGGTCCCCGAGGAACTCGGCGGCGATATCCAGACCGTCGAGGTTTCGGCAAAGGCACGGGAAGGACTGGACAAGCTTCAGGAAGCCATCCTCCTGCAGGCCGAAATTCTCGAACTGACGGCCAATCCGGATCGCAACGCCGAAGGCGTCGTTATCGAGGCCAAGCTGGAACGGGGTCGCGGCCCTGTCGCCACGGTGCTTATCCAGCGCGGCACGCTGAGGGTTGGCGACGTCTTCGTTGCCGGTTCCGAATGGGGGCGCGTTCGGGCTCTGATCGACGATCGCGGGCAACAGATCGAGGATGCGGGACCGGCGCAGCCGGTAGAAGTCCTCGGCATGCAGGGCGCACCCAACGCCGGCGATCTGTTCGTCACCGTCGACAACGAGAGCAAGGCGCGCGAGATTTCGGAATATCGCCAGCGCAAGCGGCGTGAAAAGGATGCGGCCCTGCAGGCGGGCGCACGGGGATCGGTCGAGCAGATCTTCTCGCGGATTTCCGAAGGCGAGGCCAAGGAATTCCCGGTTGTCGTCAAGGGCGACGTCCAGGGTTCGGTCGAAGCTATCGTCTCAAGTCTGGAGAAGGCGGCCGGCGACAATGTCGAGGTCAAGGTCCGCGTGCTCCACTCCGCGGTTGGCGGGATCAACGAGAGCGACGTTTCGCTGGCCAGTTCAACCGGCGCGCTGATCATCGCTTTCAATGTTCGCGCCAACCCACAGGCTCGGGAAACGGCGCGGCGCGATGGTGTCGAGATCCGCTATTACAGCGTGATCTATAACGTCATCGACGACATCAAGGCGGCCCTGACCGGCATGTTGAGCCCGGTCATGCGCGAGACCTTTATCGGCAATGCGGCCATCCGCGAGGTCTTCAACATCACCAAGGTCGGCAAGGTTGCCGGCTGTATGGTCACTGATGGCGTGGTCAAGCGAGGCGCCGGCGTCCGGTTGCTCCGCGACAATGTCGTCGTGCACGAAGGCCGTCTGAAGACGCTCAAGCGGTTCAAGGACGAGGTCAAGGAAGTTCGGGAAGGGTTCGAATGCGGTATGGCATTCGAGAACTACGAGAACATCCAGGCCGGTGACGTCATTGAGTGTTTCGAGGTCGAAGAAGTGGCGCGCCAACTCTAGATTCGGCGTCTGGCGCCGCCGGACCGCTATAGGCCCGGCGGCGCCAATCCGGAGACACCTCTGCGTACACTGACGGCCGGTTTGCCGCCGGATCCTCCGGGCTTAGCATCGGGCCGCACGGCCCGCTGCCAAGGGGGCTGCCGATACCGCATCCGCCGATGCCGCACCCGCTAATACCGAACCCGCCAATACCGCAAAGGAGTTCTGGCCCAATGCCGGCACGGAAAAGGCAAGGGCGCACGGAACCGACCCAGCGCCAGCTGCGCGTTGGCGAAGAAGTCCGCCACACGCTGTCAGCCATACTCAATCGAAATGACATCCACGACCCCGATCTCGACGGTATATCGGTGACCGTAAGCGAGGTCCGTATGGGGCCGAATCTCCGCTCGGCACATGTGTTCATCATGCCGCTGGCCGGCGAGAACAGGGACACGGTACTGGCGGCGCTCAGCCGCGCCACGCCATTTCTGCGCGGTCAGATCGGCCGGCAGGTACGGCTGAAATTTACACCGACGCTGCGATTCGAGATCGATACGCGGTTCGATGATGCCGATCGCATGGACAATCTGTTGCGCTCGCTCGAACCGAACGTCGAACGGACCCTTGCGGATGTCGCCTTCGGAGACGACGGGATCGAAGGCGGGATTGAAGGCGGGAACGAAGACGCCGACGGCGATGACGAGACCGTGCCGCGCAAGGATGAGCCCGGCAGGGAAGACAGCTGATGGGCCGGAAGAACAAGGGACGTCCTGTCCACGGCTGGATCGCTTTCGACAAACCTGCTGACATGACATCCACCCAGGCGCTGAACAGGGTGCGTCACCTGTTCAACGCGGCCAAGGCCGGCCATGGCGGCACGCTGGACCCGATCGCGACCGGCATGCTGCCGATCGCATTCGGCGAAGCGACCAAAACCATGACCTATACGGTCGATCAGACAAAGGTCTATCGCATCACCGTGGCCTGGGGCAGCGAAACCGACACCGACGACCGCGAGGGAGCGGTGACGGCGCGCTCGGATCGTCGACCCGCGCGCGAAGAGGTCAAGGCTGTTCTGCCACGCTTCGTCGGCACCATTACCCAGATTCCGCCCGTGTACTCTGCTCTGAAGATCGACGGCCAACGGTCTTACGATCTCGCCCGCGAGGGCAAGACCGTCGAGCCGAAACCCCGTCAGGTTACGATCCATTCCATTGAGCTGGACGACGCCGACACCCGATCGGCCATCCTTACGGTCAAATGCGGCAAGGGCACATATATGCGGGCGCTGGCAAGAGATATCGCCAGGGAACTGGGTGCCTGCGCCCATATCCAGGAGATCCGGCGTCTGGCCGTCGGAGCGTTTACCCTTGACGTGGCCGTGACACTGGATCAATTAGAGGCGTCCGCTGAACGAGGGACGTTGGACGATCATTTGCTTCCTGTACAGACCCCGCTGGACGACATCCCGGCGGTGGCCGTGACAGAGCAGGAAGCGCAGCGGCTGCGAAACGGACAACCGGTGCCTCTGCTGAAACGTTCCGACCTGCAGCGTCTTCGGACGCTGGAGACTTCGGACGACGGCATTGTTCTGGCGCTACTCGGGCAGACCCCGGTCGCGCTGGCAACGTATGGCGCGGCCCAGATTCAGCCGGTGCGTCTATTGAACCTTTTGTGATCAGGAGAAAACGATGTCGATCACCCAGGAACGGAAACAGGAACTCATCAAAGAGTTCGCCAAGGACGACAAGGACACCGGTTCGCCGGAGGTCCAGGTGGCCATTCTGACCGAACGGATCACCAATCTGACCGAACACCTCAAGGTCCACAAGCAGGACTACCACAGCCGTCGCGGTCTGCTCATGATGGTCGGATTGCGTCGACGTCTGCTGGATTATCTGCGGCGCAAGGAAAAGGCCCGCTACGACACCGTCGTACAGCGGCTGAAGCTCCGTCGCTAACCGTATGATCGACGAAGACCCGGGAAAAAGGTGCGATCCGATTGCCGTCGACCCCGATATTGTAGACGGCAACGGTGATGCTCTGCCCGGGGCTGAGGACCGTGACGCGCCGCCGATGGCTTTTCGCCATCGGCGGCGTTGCCATTTCTGACAGAGACGAAACACTGAAACTGACGGCCGGCAAGGGCTGGCCAACCCGTTCGCTCAATGGGGAGCGAGGGGTATCCGATGGAAGGAAGAGTATATGTTCGACATTCACCGCAAGGAAATCGAGTGGGGCGGACGCCCGCTGATTCTCGAATCCGGCAAGATCGCCCGTCAGGCCGACGGCGCCGTGCTGGTGACCTACGGCGAAACCACGGTATTGTGCACCGCCGTGGCCCAGAAGTCCGCGAAGCCCGGGATTGATTTCTTTCCGCTGACGGTGAACTACCAGGAAAAGGCGTTTGCCGCAGGCAAGATCCCCGGCGGATTCTTCAAGAGAGAAGGACGTCCGGCCGAGAAGGAAACACTGACTTCCCGTCTGATCGACCGTCCCATTCGTCCGCTGTTCGCCAAGGGGTTCTCCAACGAGACCCAGGTCATCTGCACCGTGCTGAGTCACGACCTTGAGAACGATCCCGATATCGTCGCCATGATCGGCGCCTCTGCGGCGCTCACCCTGTCGGGAATCCCGTTCCTCGGCCCGATTGCCGGCGCCCGCGTCGGCTATATTGACGGCAAATACGTCCTGAACCCGCGCCTCGACGAGCTGCCGAACAGCGCGCTCGATCTGGTTGTCGCCGGGACGGACCAGGGCGTCATGATGGTCGAGTCCGAAGCTCACGAGCTGTCCGAGGACGTCATGCTGGGCGCCGTCACGTTCGGCCACGAACAGATGATCCCGGTCATCGACGCGATCATCGATCTGGCCGAAGAATGCGCCAAGGAACCCTGGGCGGTTCCGACGTCGGATACCTCCGCCGTTCGGGAAAAGCTGATGACCGCTGTCGGCGACAAGCTGCGCAAGGCTTATCGGATCACGGCGAAGCAGGAACGCACGGACGCGGTTGCCGGCGTCAAGCAGGAAGCCATGGCCGCCATCGCAGACGACGATGCCGCGCTGGCGTCCTTTTCGTCGGTGATGAAGGCGCTGGAAAGCGACATCGTCCGCTCCAACATCCTGGAAACCGGTCAGCGGATCGACGGCCGCGATACCCGCACGGTGCGGCCGATCGTTTCCGAGGTCGGCGTTCTGCCGCGTCTCCACGGTTCAGCCCTGTTCACGCGCGGCGAAACGCAGGCTCTGGTGGTGACCACGCTTGGCACCGGCTCGGACGAACAGATCATCGACCAGCTCGAAGGCAGCTACCGCGAACACTTCATGCTGCACTACAACTTCCCGCCCTACTCGGTCGGCGAAGCGCAGTTCATGAAGCCGCCCGGCCGCCGCGAGATCGGCCACGGCAAGCTGGCTTACCGGGCGATCAACCCGATCATGCCGGCGAAGGAAGATTTCCCCTATACCATTCGCGTGGTGTCGGAAATCACGGAGTCCAACGGCTCGTCGTCGATGGCCACCGTCTGCGGCACATCATTGTCAATGATGGACGCGGGTGTCCCGATCAAGCGGCCGGCAGCCGGGATCGCCATGGGGCTGATCAAGGAAGGCGACAAATACGCCGTCATCAGCGACATTCTCGGCGACGAAGACCACCTGGGCGACATGGACTTCAAGGTGGCCGGGACGGATGCCGGCATCACCGCGCTCCAGATGGACATCAAGATCACGTCGATCACCAAGGAAATCATGGAAGTCGCGCTCAACCAGGCGCGCGACGGCCGGATCCACATTCTTGGTGAGATGGCCAAGGCACTCGACACCTCACGTGGAGAGGTCAACCAGAACGCACCGCGCATCACCACCCTGCAGGTGCCCAAGGACAAGATCCGCGAAGTGATCGGCACCGGCGGCAAGGTGATCCGTGAAATCGTCGATACCACCGGCGCCAAGGTCGATATCGATGACGATGGCACGGTAAAGGTCGCCTCGACGGACGCCGAAGCCGCGCAAAGGGCGATCGACTGGATTCAGTCCATCGTTGCCGTCCCTGAGATCGGCAAGATCTACACCGGCAAGGTCGTCCGGTGCATGGACTTCGGTGCCTTCGTCAACTTCCTCGGCTCGCGGGATGGATTGGTGCACATTTCCGAACTGCGCCCGGAACGGGTCAAGGCCGTCTCCGACGTTGTCGCCGAGGGCGATTCGGTGAAGGTGGTCGTGATCGGCTTCGACGATCGCGGAAAAGTGAAGCTGTCGATGAAGCGCGTCGATCAGGAAACCGGCGAATTCATCGAAGGAGAAACGGCCTCCTGATTATCGGAGTGCCGCATATGGATGGCCAGAGGGCGGGCAACCGCCCTCTGTGCTTTCCTGACAGATCATTGAGAATATCTATCGTGCCGTACTAATCGGCACTCGGCAGCATCGCGCCCAGAGCCCGTCCACCAAAAATGTGAAAGTGCAGGTGTGGCACTTCCTGCCCGCCGTCGTCGCCGACATTGCTCAAAAGCCGATAGCCGGGATCTTCGACACCCATTTCTTTCGCAATGCGGCCGGCCGCCCGAATAAGCGCGACGACTTCGTCTTCTGATGCATTGGCGCTGAAATCGGCGAACGACCTGTAGCGGCCCTTTGGGATTACCAGAACGTGAACAGGCGCGCGTGGCTGGATATCCTTGAACGCCAGTACATGCTCGTCCTCGAAAACCTTGTCGCAAGGGATTTCGCCCCTGAGAATGCGAGCGAAAATATTGGTATCGTCGTAGTCCCTCGTCATTTGCTGCTTTCCTCGCTGACTTTCCCCCGCCGCTTTTTTTCGTCGACCCCGCTGGTGCCCATCCGGTTTTCGAGCACGCGCCAGACATCGTCCGGCCTGACGCCGGTTTCCGCCCAGGCCACCATCAGATGAAACAACAGATCGGCGCTTTCTTCGGCCAATGCCTGCGGCTTGCCCTGGATGATTTCAACGACCGCCTCGACAGCTTCTTCGCCAACCTTTTGTCCCATCTTCGGCGGGCCGCCCCTGAAGAGCTTGGCCGTGTAGGATGTTTCCGGATCGGCGCCCCGACGCGAGGCAATGACCTCGTATATGGAATCGAGAATGTCGCCCTTGGTCGCGGCTTTGGGATCATGTGTTGTCATTGGGCCCTGATACTCTCAACGCGGCGCTACAGGCCGTACCGGGATGCCGGCGTCGGCCATGTGGGATTTGGCTTCGGCAATAGTATAGGTGCCGAAATGAAATATCGAGGCCGCAAGCACGGCGTCGGCGTTGCCCTGTTTTACGCCCTGGACCAGATGATCCAGCGTTCCGGCACCGCCGGACGCGATGATCGGGATTTCCACCGCAGCCGATACCCGCGCCAGCAAATCCACGTCGAAACCTTCACCAGTACCATCCCGGTCCATGGATGTGAGCAAAAGCTCCCCTGCCCCCAGATCGGCCATGCGCGCGCACCAGTCGATCGCTTCCAGGCCGGTCCGGTTGCGCCCGCCGTGGGTGAAGACCTCCCAGGTGCCGGGACCGGTCCGCTTCGCATCGACAGCCACAACGATGCATTGTCGACCGAATTTCTCGGCGGCTGCGGCGACGAACTCCGGCGTTTTTACGGCTGCTGTGTTGATCGAGACCTTATCGGCGCCGGCCAGCAGTAATCGCCGGATATCTTCCAGCGTTCGAACGCCACCGCCCACGGTCAACGGCATGAAGACCTGCGCCGCCGTGCGTTCGATGACTTCGTAAATGATGCCGCGGTTCTCGTGGGACGCGGTAATGTCGAGGAATGTCAGTTCGTCCGCCCCCGCCGCGTCGTAGACCTTCGCCTGCTCGACCGGATCGCCGGCATCACGCAGATCGACGAAGTTCACGCCCTTGACGACGCGGCCATCCTTGACGTCGAGGCAGGGGATAACGCGTTTCGTCAGCATCGTTGAATTACTTTCATTGCGGCGCCCGCCCGGCGAGTATCGCGACAGCGGAAGCCGGATCCAGACGGCCGTCATAGAGCGACCGGCCACAGATGACGCCCTCGATCCCGGAAGCTTCCAATGCCATCAAAGCACGAAGATCTCCGGGGCCGGAAACGCCGCCGGACGCGATGACCGGCGTTTCGGTCCGCCGCGCCAACGCCGCGGTCGCCTCGGCATTCACGCCGGTCAGTGTGCCGTCACGATCGATATCGGTATAGATGATCGCGGCAACGCCGCTGTCCTCGAAGCGCAGCGCCAGGTCTTCCGCGGTTGTCTCCGACGTCTGCACCCATCCCTCGACCGCTACCCGGCCGCCGCGCGCATCGATGCCGACGGCGATTCGTCCCGGATGCCGTGCGCAGGCGGCCTTGACCAGGTCAGGGTCCCGCAGCGCCACCGTTCCCAGCACGACGCGACGCACACCGGCGGCCAGCCATGCGTCAATCGCCTCCATCGAGCGGATGCCGCCGCCGAGCTGGACCGGAATCGTCACGCGCGAAATGATCGACTCCACGGCCGCGCGGTTGACGGCGCGCCCCTCGACCGCACCGTTGAGGTCCACGACATGCACCCATTCGGCGCCAACAGCCTCGAAGGCAGCAGCCTGGGCGCCCGGATCGGTATTGAAGACGGTCGCGGCGTTCATGTCGCCTTTCAATAGGCGAACGCAGTCGCCATCCTTGAGATCGATCGCCGGGTAGAATCTCATCCGCTGCCATCCTCCAGTACCCGGACCCGCTCGGGATTCAGGGCCTTGTAATAGTAGACGCCGGCAATCAGGCGGCCGCCGACCCGCGCATATACCGGGTTGCGGCCCCAGAACCGATAGCCGAGCGATTTGTAAAGTTCGATCGCCGCTTTCTGGGTTTCACGCACATCCAGCGACAATACGTCGAACGCGGCATCGCGGGCCGCTTCCTCTACCGCCTCGACGGTCATGCGCGCCAATCCGTGGCCCCGCGCCCAGGGCGCGATGAAAGACGACGCCAGTGTCGCGGCGAATGCCTGCGCCTCGTTGTTGGGGCTGGGCCTGACCAGTTGGGCCGAACCGCAGATCACGCCGTCGAGCCGGGCCACGAACAACTCGCGGCCCGGCACCGACAACACGCCACGATAATAGCGTTCGAGCGATTCGAGCGGCGGCGGCGATACCCAGCCAAAGCCGCCGCCGTCCTTGATGGCGAGAATGGCGGCATCGCAAAGGTCGTAGAGGTCAGAGCCCGCAAACTCCGACAGTCGCTCGACGCCGAAATCTGTCCGCTGTGAGAGATCGCTGTCGTTGTGATCGGTCATGGCGACCATTCGATGAAGTTCTTCAGGATGGTCAATCCGGTCTCCTGGCTTTTTTCCGGATGGAACTGCGTGCCGACCACCGTTCCGTTGGCGACAATGGCGGCAATCGGCACACCATGATGCGTTTCGGCCAGCACATCGGCGGCCGCCGTCGGCTCGAACCGATAGGAATGGACGAAATACGCATAAGCGCCGGACGACAGGCCCCGGACGATCGGGTGAGTCTCCGTCCGGAACGTCAGCTGATTCCAGCCCATATGCGGGATCTTCAGCTTGCGGCCCTCGCTGTCGGTCATGCCCGGGGGAAGCACGGTGACGGCGCCGGAAATCCAGCCCAGTCCCGGGTGGTCGCCATACTCGCGGCCGACATCGGCCAGAAGTTGCATACCGACGCAGATGCCCAGAAATGGCCGCGCCCGGTCGCGACCGACATAGTCCATGGCCTCGATCATGCCGTCAATGGCATCGAGGCCGGCGCGGCAGTCGCCGAACGCCCCGACTCCGGGCAGGATCACCCGATCCGCCGCAGCGACCACAGCCGGGTCAGCGGTGGTTTCTACGGTCGCCGGTCGTCCGGCTTCACCGGCCATGCGTTCGACTGCCTTTGCCGCCGAGCGTAAATTGCCCGAGCCGTAGTCGATGATGGCGATCTTCATGCGGTGCTGCCGTCCGGCGTGTCGGCCAGGCGTCCCTTGGTGGTGGCAAGACCCGACGGGCGCCGCGGGTCGATCTCGACGGCGGCGCGCAGGGCCCGTGCACATGCCTTGAACGCCGCTTCGATCATATGGTGGTTGTTGACCCCATGAAGAATGTCGATATGAATATTGGCACCAGCGCCGTTGGCCAGCGCCTGGAAAAACTCCTTGAAGACCTCTGTATCCATCGAACCGAGCGCGGGCTGCGTGAACGCCACATTCCAGTGCAGCCAGGGGCGCCCGGACAGGTCGACAGCGGCGCGGCACAGCGCGTCGTCCATCGGAAGCAGGGCATTTCCATAACGCTGAATCCCGGCCTTGTCGCCCAGCGCCCGGGCGAGCGCGTGACCCAGCACGATACCTGTATCCTCGACGGTATGATGGGCGTCGATATGGAGATCGCCTTCGACCTCGACCGTCAGATCGATCAGCGAATGGCGCGAAAGCTGGTCGAGCATGTGATCGAAAAAGCCGATCCCTGTTGCAACGCGGCTTTGGCCTGTGCCGTCCAGCGCCACCGTGACGCTGATGAGGGTTTCGTTGGTCTTGCGATCATAGGTTGCCGTGCGGGTGGTCATTGCGATGCCTTTTCCGGTGCGTGCCGGACTTTTAACAGGAACTTCGCGCCACCGCCAGTCAACCGGCTATCCTGCCCCCGCACGCCGGCTTCGCCGGACCGCCACACCCGACTGACGCTCGCCCGGGGCACGGGGTTGATCCGACTGCCGGGGCCTCCAACATGGAGGCAGGACCGCCGCGACCGTGGCAAGACGGGCGCGGCGAATATCGAGTGGAATTGCGGTTTCGTGAGCGGACTTCGCGGCCCGGCGGGTCGGGGCGATATCTTTACCCGCTCCGTCTTTACCCGCTTCGTGGGCAACTAGCAGGGAACAGGTGTATGGACAGACAGAACGGATCCGGGGACCCGACGGGTTGGCGCGGAACGACGATCCTGGCCATTCGCAAGGATGGTGACGTCGTCGTTGCCGGGGATGGCCAGGTCACGGCCGGCAACACCGTAATGAAAGGAACGGCGCGCAAGGTCCGCCGACTGGCGCAGGGGTCGGTTCTGACCGGTTTCGCCGGATCGACGGCCGATGCGTTCGCCCTCTATGAACGCCTTGAAGCGAAACTCGAACAGCACCCGGGTCAGTTGATGCGGGCCTGCGTCGAGATGGCAAAGGACTGGCGGACCGACCGCTATCTGCGCCGGCTCGAAGCCATGATGGCCGTATGCGACAAGGATATCTCGCTGCTGTTGACCGGCACGGGCGATGTGCTGGAACCCGATGACGGTCTCATCGCCATCGGTTCCGGCGGTCCCATGGCACTTTCGGCGGCGCGAGCGCTCTATGACATCGATGGCATGGACGCCGAGAGCATTGCGCGCAAGGCGATGGGCGTCGCCGCCGACATCTGCGTCTATACGAATCACTCTCTTACCGTGGAAAAACTCTGAGATGACCGACTTCAGCCCCCGTGAAATCGTTTCCGAACTCGATCGGTATATCGTCGGCCAGAAAGAGGCCAAGCGCGCCGTCGCCATTGCCCTGCGAACCCGGTGGCGCCGTCAGCAGCTCCCCGAGGACATCCGCGGCGAAGTGCTGCCGAAGAACATTCTGATGATCGGCCCGACCGGCGTCGGCAAGACCGAGATCGCGCGGCGGGTCGCGCGCCTCGCCAACGCGCCCTTCGTCAAGGTGGAAGCGACCAAGTTCACCGAAGTCGGCTATGTAGGCCGCGACGTGGAGCAGATCGTTCGCGATCTCGTCGAGATCTCCATCACCATGACCCGCGAGCGGCTGCGCCGGGACGTGCACTCCAAGGCCGAAGTTCGTGCCGAGGAGCGGGTCATCGATGCCCTTGTCGGCCAGAACGCGGCCGCCGAAACGCGCCAGAAATTCCGCAAGATGCTGCGCGAGGGCGCCCTCGACGATCGCCAGATCGATGTGGAGATGGCCGACACCAGTAATCCGTTCCCCACCATGGAACTGCCTGGCGGCCAGGGCGGCCAGATGGGCATGATCAATCTCGGCGACCTTTTCGGCAAGGCGATGGGCGGCCGGAACAAGACCCGCTCGGTGACCGTCGGCGAATGCTACGAACCTCTGATTGCGGAAGAAGCCGACAAGTTGCTCGATCAGGAGCAGGTGACGCGCGAAGCGATTTCGGCCGTCGAACAGAACGGAATCGTTTTCCTCGACGAAATCGACAAGATCACGGCGCGTTCCGATCGCGGCGGGGCGGATGTCAGCCGCGAGGGCGTTCAGCGCGATCTGCTGCCACTGATCGAGGGCACCCAGGTCACAACGAAGCACGGCACCGTTTCGACCGATCACATCCTGTTCATCGCGTCGGGGGCCTTTCATGTGTCCAAACCGGCCGACATGCTGCCGGAACTGCAGGGCCGACTGCCGATCCGGGTGGAACTGCAGGCATTGGCCGAGGCCGATCTGCGCCGGATCCTGGTCGAACCCGATTACAGTCTGATCAAGCAGTACATTGCCCTGCTCGATACCGAGGGGGTTATCCTTGAGTTCACCGACGACGCGATCGACACGCTGGCCCGGCTGGCGGCCGAGATCAACCGGTCGGTTGAGAATATCGGGGCACGGCGGCTGCACACGGTGCTGGAGAGGCTTCTTGACGACATCAGCTACACAGCCAGCGATCGCACGGGCGAAACGGTGACGATCGATGCGGCCATGGTCGAACAGCGGGTGGGCGATCTCAGCAAGGACAGCGATCTCAGCCGGTTCATCCTGTAGTCGTCGAATTCCAGCCGAAACAGGCGAATGGAAAGAGCTTGTTAATTCCCTTGTGCGATCAAGATTTCCTGATCGGGCATGACGGCCTTCCCGACCAGCAGCGCGAGGCCGTCTCACAAGGGGAAATACGGTGGTCTGCCAGAAATGCGAGGTTACGCCGGCGGTTATTAGCGGCGTGCGCCGTTATTTTGTCTGGCCCCCGATCGGCCACAGCGGCACGAAGATCCGGGATGTCCTGACGGGACTGGACACCCCCTTCGTCATCGACGATGAGACCGGGGCGATTACGTTCGATGCCCCGGTCGATCTGTTCAAACGCACCAGTGTCGCGTTAACCGGCGTTCTTTCCAGCGAAGAACGGCGCGCAACGACCGTTCTGGTCAAGGAACAGGGCGTGGAGCCCGGCGTGGCCGACATTCCCGACGCCCGCAGCCTGGAAGCCGTTTCAAGTTTCGTCGACGCCGGCTGGCTGCTTTCGATGGTCGATCAGGCCCAGCTGCAGATCGCGCTGTCCCCCGTTGTCCACGCCGAGGAATGGAGCGATGTGTTCGCATTGAACGCCACCCTCCATGGCACCGATTCTGGCGGCAATTTGATTGGCGCGGACCAGATTTACCGGACCGCGGCCAATGCCTGCATTCTCGCCCCCGTGGACCGGGCAGCCCGCGTCACCGCAATCCGCGAGATCGGCCGCACGAAAGCAACACAGCCGACCTTCATCCCGTTTTCGCCGTCATCCATCTACGACCCGGAATTCTGTCTGCGGACCACCGTTGCCGCGGTCAAGGAAGCCGATCTGGACCCCGGGATGATCATTTTTACCATGGTCATGAACGACAATCCGGTCGACATCGACCATTTGCGCGGAATTCTCAGATATTATCGCAACGCCGGGTTCCAGGTGGCGCTGAACGATGTCGGGTCCGGCGCGGCGTCGCTGGACCTGCTCTCCCAGGTCAAGCCGGACATGATCCGGATCTCTCCGCGGGTCGCCACAGGTGTCGCCGACGACCCGTACAAGAGCATCGTGGTCCGCAAGCTTCTGGAGATGGCGCAACGGCTGCGGATCGATACGGTCGCCTGCGGCATCGCTGGCGAACCCGATGCCATATTTCTCTATGAGCATGGGACCACCTTTCTTGAGGGGCCGCTCGTCGGCGCCGCAGAGACGGCCGGGCAGGCACGCGCATCCAGAACGGGCGAAGCATAGCCCGAATGTCCGATTTCGAAGCAGACGACAACGGTTCTGACACCTTTCCTCCTGCCGACATCGCCACCATGGCGCTGGGACTGTGCAGCCCTGTCTACATAGCCGGCACCGACGGCGTCATTCGCTATTCCAACAAAGCCTTCAACGACATATTTCGCCGCTCGGACGGCCACCCCCTTCGGCGGATCAGCCCGCGTTTGCTGTCGGCCCTGCGCCGATCCTCGGCGCCGATCCGGCAAAGGGAGTCGGTCGAGATCGACGGCCGAAAGCGGACGCTGTCCGGGCGGCATGTGAAACTTGCCGGCCATGGTGGCGACACGCTGGTGGGCGTTTACGACGATCAGACGATAGAAACCGAACTCCGGGCCGCACTCGGCACCGTCAAGGAACGGTCCGACGAGCTTCTATCAACTGTTTCCGACTGGGTATGGCAAACGGACACAGACTGGACGATCGTTCACTCGGTCACGCGGGACATTGGAACCGACATCGAAACCTGCGCAGAGCTAACCGGCAGATCGCTGTTCGACATCGGCCAATTCCGACCCGCTTCCGGACGCCGGCCACCGACACTGCGGACCCGGGCGCCCTTTCGGGACGTCCTGTTCGTGCTGGAGCGTCCGGCGGGCGGGGAGCGCATCTACCTGTTGTCCGGGATACCGGTCTTTGATGCCGAAGCGGGCGGGTTCCAGGGTTTTCGCGGCTCTGGCACCGATGTCACCGAAAGGCTTGCCGCCGAGGAACGGGCCGGTGCCTACAGGCTGGAACTGGAGCAAGCACTGACGGAATTGACGGCCACGAACGCGCGCCTGGACGGCGCGCTCGCCCAGGCACGCGACGCGGATCGTGCCAAGAGCCTATTCCTGGGCATGATCGGCCATGAACTGCGCACCCCGTTGAACGCGATCATCGGCTTCTCCGAAGTCATGAGCGACGAGTTGTTCGGGCCGATCGGGCGCCCGGAATACAAGGACTATGCCGCCGACGTGCTGCAGAGCGGCCGCCACTTGCTGTCGATCATCAACGACATTCTCGATGTCGTAAAGCTCGAAGCCGGAGAGATGATGGTCCAGGCTGACCGGTTCGATCCGTCGGAAACGATCAGCGCCGGCATTCGTCTGCTGTCCCTGCAAGCGGAGAACAAACAGATCTCTCTCGATCAGGACATCGCAGAGGATTTCCCGGTCCTGTTCGCGGACGAGCAGAAACTTCGCCAGATGATCATCAACCTGTTGTCAAATGCGGTGAAATTCACGAACAAAGGGGGTCGCGTGACCATTTCCGGCCACCGGTCGCCGCAGGGCGAAGCCGTGGTGACGGTCACGGACAATGGAATCGGCATCGATAGCGCCAACATCGAATCCTTGCTGCAGCCCTTCAAGCAAGCCGACGACCGCCTGAGCCGATCATTCGAAGGAACGGGACTGGGCCTTCCGCTCACCCGTTCACTGATAGAGTTGCATGGCGGAAGGCTCGAAATCGACAGCGCGCTTGGCGTCGGGACGACGGTCCGGCTGGTTTTTCCGGCCGACCGCGTGGATCCGACCTGAACACACCGCCGCCGGCACAACGTACGGCAGCAGGTTTTCCAGTCGTTTCCCCGTCGATACTGGACGTCGGCAGGCACACCGGGTGGGCGACTCGGAACAGAATCGGCTGGTAAAAATCGTTCGCAGTGGCTGATTCGACAGATCAAGTCGCAGGCCGGGAAATTCAGTATGGCATTACCCGTCGGCCCACCTGACTCTCCTACCTCTTTCGAGCGGATGTTCGACCCTGCTGGCCCGAATGGAGCAACATCTCGGATAAGGTGAGATTAAAAAGGACGGAAAACCACCCCAAAGTGGAATTTTCATTCATCACCTGAGACAGTATGATGGTCGCATTGGTTAAGAAACGGTTAAGCGTAGTGGAAAATCAAGATAATGAGGGGCATCGAAATGTCAGGACCAGGCATCATTCTCGTTGACCGGAGCCGCCTTTTCAGGGAGGGCATGCGCCGGCTTTTCGAAGCGACACCATTCAGAATCCTCAGCGAAGCGCGGACGCTCTCGGACCTTCTGCCCAGCCTCCAGGATACCAGCGCCCATGAGGCCTTCGTGCTCGTGGAGTGGCTTCCGGGCGATCCGGATTTCTTTGCAGAAATTGATTTGCTGAAAAAGCACGGCGCGTTGCGCATCGTCGCATTGAGCGACCAGATGAATTCCGAAGCGCTGATCAGCGCCTTGCGGACGGGTGTCCACGCCTTTCTGTTGCGTGACATGTCGCCCGAAGCGCTGATTCAGTCACTGATGCTGGTCAGGACGGGAGAGGTCGTATTTCCGACCGAGTTGGCAGCCTATCTGATCGCAACGGTCAAACAAAATGGACCGGACATCGAGATGGCCGATGTCCGGCAATACGGCTTGTCCGACAGGGAAATGCAGATTCTGCACTGTCTCGTTCAGGGACAGCCCAACAAGGTCATCGCCAGCAACCTCAACCTCGCCGAGGGCACGGTGAAGGTCCATCTCAAGGCGCTGCTGCGAAAGATCAAAGCCGCCAATCGTACGCAGGCAGCCATCTGGGCAATGAATCACGGCATGGCCACCGCCCTGGAGCACGATCTGCGCTGACACCTTATCTGGTCCGGGACAGCACGGGCGGCCTAGTTGGCCATGGCCGCCAGTTGTTCCGTCCAGATGGCAACCGACGAAACGCCGGGTTGCCATGACGACCCCGAACGCATCTGGGACATGTCAAGCGACGCGTTCCCGACATCGGTGGACGCCACGTAGCTGGAGAAGATCAGGCCTCCGCCGATCGATGACCTGGACCGGAACCCGCTGCTGTCACGGCCCCCATAACCGAAACCGCGACCCTGCCACGTCCGGCCCCGCGGGATCCGAACTTCGACGCCGGCACGATCACGCACGATCGCCTGATTGTCATCCCCCCGCTCGATAACCAGCAGATTGCCGGTGCGGTCGCGATAGACCTGACCCGATGGCAAGGTACCGGCGCGCTCGTCCAGTATGACCTGGCGGTGGGCATTGCTCATCGAGAAGCTAGACGTCCCGGCACCGGCCCCATACGGCGCGTTGTTCCACTGTGCAAGGGTTTCGCCCGCCGGCAAAGCTGCGATCAGGGCCGACCCGAGAATTAGCGCAAGTTTCTTCATAGCATCCTCATCGATGTTCTGGTTGTCGGCAGACCGGTGACGAATGCCACTGGCCTAGCCCCAACGGGTAATCGGTCTTGCCGATGGGTCGAGACTCTACCAAGGAGATGGTTAACGGGGTCTATGAGATGGAGTACCCGCATACCTTTGCGTTATGCCATGTTCAAAAGAGGTAGTATTTGCCGCCCTTCCTCGACATCACGTACCAAAGGGGGTAGCCAATAGCACAAAAGTACCCGGTAGCCGCCGAGGTTTGGGCTCGTAGCCAGTCCTGCGCCGATGACGCGAAGAATCTGACCCAAAATTTACCGAAACTCGCAATACGATTTGACACCGATTAACATCATACGAAATAATTACACTCCGGATATGAAAGTTTCTCGGCATAGGTGCCATGGAATCATTCATGCAACAATGACAAGAAGCTAAGTCCCGCCGGAGGCCGACAATGCAGCAGTTCAGTGTCCATATAGTCGACCCCAGCCGATTGTTTCGAGAAGGACTCAAACGACTGTTTGAGTCGGGGCCATTCTCGGTAGTCGCGGAATCCGCGGATTTAACGGGATTTTCTCTGAGGGGGGAAGAAGCAGGCCGACATCCTGATTTTCTGCTGATCGAATGGGCGAGGGTCGATCCGGCCCTGTCGGATGCCGTTTCTTCCATTGTGCGGAATGCCCCGAGGCTGCGGATCGTCGCGCTGGCGAATACCGTCGATCCTCATGCTCTGGCTGATGCCCTTCGCAGCGGCGTTCGCGGCTATCTTCTCAAAGACATTTCACCTGATGCGTTGCTACATTCGCTGCTGCTGATGGAAACGGGGGAAATGGTGTTCCCAAGCGAACTCGCCAGCATCCTCGTCAGCACCGGCCTGGACGCCGATGCCACCGAGACTCTCGATCAGGCGCCGGATGCCCCGCTATTCCCACGGCAAGCCTTCGACACGCTCCGGGAGGACCCACTGGGGCAAACGCTATCCCGGCGGGAAACAGAAATCCTGCACGGGCTGATTGAGGGCCAATCGAACAAATCGATCGCCCGAAAGCTGGACGTCGCAGAGGGCACGGTAAAGGTTCATCTGAAGAGCCTGTTGCGCAAGATCAAGGCGCGCAACCGCACCCAGGCAGCGATCTGGGGCCTTAATCACGGAGTCTCGGGACACGGAGTCCCCGGAAACGGATTTTCAGGCAACGGGATGTCGGATCGATCGCCATCCCGGCGCTGAGGCCATTTCTCGTGAAACCCTGTGACCGGCCGCGACCGCGGACCTCATCTGGCTAGTCCGGGAACGTGTCCAGCCCCAACCGGAACGCAGCAACAGCCGCGGCCGTCCGATTCGCCACGTTGAGGCGCCGCATCAGAGTCCGCAGCCGCGACTTGACCTGACTTTGATGCCATCCGACGGCCTCGGCGATTCTGGCGTTGCTGAATCCGCGCGCCAGCAGCGAAAGTAGTCGCGCTTCGTCCGGCTCAAGCGTCAGGGCGAGGCGCCTGAATGCGGCTTCCTCGACCAAAGGTCCCAGAATTTCGGCGGGTAGCGACAGATAGCCTTCCGTTGCCACTGCGACAACGGGACCGAGGGGTTGATTGCGATTGTCCAGGACGACGATCGCGTCACCGGGCCGGGGGCGGCCCAACCGGGCCAGAGCCGACAATACGCTCCCGATATTCAGCGCCGAAACCCCCAACAGAATGCGCACATCGAACGTTGCAGCGCCCGGCTTCGACATCAGCCTTCGAATATCGGCCTGGCCGAGAACGATCATGTCCCCGGCGCCGGGTATTTCGGCGCCCTGGGTACACCAATCGTGCTTCTCCACCGAAACCTTGACGCCGGCAGCTGCCAACCGATGAACGAACCAGCCGCCAATCATCGGATCCCGGCTGGCCAGAAACAGTCTCGGTTCCGTTTCATTGTCCATCAAATGACACGACTGTTGGCCGGACCCACGATTTCCTTGCAATGCGGCGGAAATTGAGCGGGTCGGGCGCCATACGGGAGCATCGGCAATCCGACGCCTGATAGTGCCAATCGGTGTCGAACGGGGGCTCATCCGAACCCAATCAGGCGCTTGGAGATCGAATATATCGTAGCGGACCACGCTTGCTATCCAAGGACGCATCCGGCGGGTGGCGACGATGAAAATAGCGCGGCGCCACTCTTTCGAATTATCGACGATCCGAACAGTCGACCAGGCGTCATACAGATCGCCATACCGATCCACCGAATTCGGCTTGTTCCGTTCGCCGTCCGGATTTCACGACCGGCGAACGAACGGCAACGTCCGCCCCCCACTGCCCGAAGCCACATTGCCGGACCAAACGGCAACGGGGGCGGCGCGATCGTCAATCCGCGCGCACTGTTGCGCCCCTGACTATTCCGAAAGGCAGTCAGTCGCGGCGCAGCGGTTCATGGCCCCTACCCGAGAGCGTCCTTTCGGGTGCGTTCGCTCCATTAGCGGAATGCACGGAATAGCCTTCGACGCGGATGCCCCTGACCGGGCTATTCGAAGTACGCCGTCTATTACCTTTGCAACAAATAATATTCCGTACGTTCCTTACCGGATCGTCATTTATGCTGGTACTGTTTGACTGTCACAGAAAGACCACATCCTCGATGATAGAAGCCGCACAGAGGTTATCATGAACACGAAATTCATTTCCGTGTCGTTGCTATCGGCTACGCTTCTTTCCGGATGCGCCGGTGTAGCTTCGACTCAAGATAACGGCTTTGAACCAAGCTTTTCATATCCCGTTACTTCTAATTATACGCCATATACGCAATGTCTGTCGCAGCTCGCCGAGCTGCCGGGAGACAACGTGCCGACCTTTACGGTTGGAGAGATCCTGGACAAGACGGGTCAGCGCGACACCGAGAGCGACAGCATGGTGATGACCCAGGGTGTGACCGAGATGGTCATGAGCGCCCTGTGGCGAACCGGCAAGGTGCGCCTCGTCGAACGCTTCGATCTGCGCATCCCGCTCGCCGAACGCGAGATGGTGAACCAGGGCCTCATGCCCCGGACTTATCCTCAGGGCCCGACCGTCAGACCTTCCAACTTCGTCGTGCTCGGGGCCCTGACAGAGCTCAACTACAACATCGTCAGCCAGGGCGCCGGACTTTACGTCGGCGGCGCCGGTCTGGGCGGACGCTCGGTGGTGATCAATGTCGGCCTCGACCTCCGGGTCGTGAACCCCGTCACCTTCGACGTCCCCTATGTGACCACCCTGCAGAAACAGATTTCCGGATACGAAGTGGAAGCCAACGTCTTCCGCTTCTTCGGAGACCAACTCGTCGAGTTCGATGCCGGTCGCATCGAAAACGAACCGCTTCAACTCGGCGTGCGGTCCGTCGTGGAGATGGCCACCCATCAGATCATGACGGACTTCCTCGGCCTCCCGTCCAGTCCCGAATGCGAACTGGCAGAGACCGAGTTCTTCACGGCCACCCTCAATCGCAATCGTACTCGGGAGAGCTAACCAATGATTATTTCCAAAAAAGTGGGTCTGTATGCCGGCGTTTCCGCCGCCGCCCTGGGTCTGGCACTGATCGCCGCTCCGGCCTCCGCGTTCAACGAAGTGAACTGGACCTGGGACGCCCATATCGACGAAGACATCACCAAGGTTGTCGATATCAATATCGATCTGGACCCGACCGGCATGACCATGCTGGAAGACCTCCAGGTGTCGATCGGCGACCAAACGGCGCGGTCCAACGTCAACGACATCTTCAATTACCAGCCCAGCGACGGCTTCGATCCAGGCGAGATCGAGATCATGGTCGACTGGCAGGCGTTTGGCGAGTTCGAAGGTATCGCGGGAGTCCTGGCGAGTGCCGAAGGCGGCGTGATGCTCGAACTGACGGATGCTGGTGTCAAATTCACCGCGACCGACGGCACAACGGCCACACTTGATTGCGATGACGATGGAATCGGTGTCAGCGGCTGTGAGACACAGCTCAACTCCCTGGGCATCACCATCGACCTGTCACAGTTCGACATCGGCGACATGATCCCGCTCGACTCCTTCGACTCGCTGACCGAGCTGCCGGAAGTCATCAGTGCCGCCACGGCGGTCGCCAACAACACGGCGATCGAAACCGACACGTCGGTGCAGTTGCATGAAGGCCAGTTCGCCTTTGGTGACGGCAATGTCGACAGTCTCGAAGGCGCCATCGCCGCTCTCGCCAGCTATGGTGTTGCCGCCGATCTGGCGAACAGCGGGGTGAACTCGAACCTGGTCGTCGCCGCTGGACTCGGCACGGCCGCGATCCTCGGCATCCTTGAGCAAGCCGAAATCGATGCCGACTCCCAGGTTGGTAATATCCACAATGCGACGGTCGACAGCACCGCCACCGCGGTCGTCAACAACCTGACGGTGGATGTCGCGGCGGAAGGCGATGACCGCCTGCTCATCGGCGACGTGGTTCAGTTCTCCTACGCCAACACCAACGCCTTGTCGGATGTCCGCGGTGTTTACCTGAACAGCTACACCAACCTCGGTGAACTCGGCCGCCCGATCGCCAACTCGGTCGCCACGGCTGTCGGCAACAACAAGTCCATCACCGTCTCCGTACCGTCCATCGACGACTGAGCCGGAACGAGGTCCGCCACCGGATGAGCGGCTTTATCGGGTGGCGGCAGGCCTGCGGGGTGGGGAGACCCGCCCCGCATGGCCAACGTTTAACGCCAGACAGCGTTCATCGAACGGACAGCCAACCGCATACGAGCGCCTTTGGCCATGATTGCCGAACGGCCAGGAGACACGATCATGAAACGTACGGCCTTGATACTATGCGGCACCGTCTCGGGGTTCTTCCTGTTGGAGGCCGGCGCCACCGGGCTGGATATACCGTCGCCCTTCGCCATGCAGGAAGCGCACGCACAGCAGATGGGCAAACAGCCCTGGAGTGCAACACCCCGCAACCGCAGCCTCGCCGCACAGTTCCAGCACGCCGAGCGCCAAAGCAGCATCAACGGCAATGGCGGCGGCAGCGGCATGGGCGCCCTGGAACAATTTGTAGAGACGTACACCTATAACAGTTCGTCGACCTCGATCGGCAATCTGAACGAGATCAGCCAGATCCTTTCCGACGGCTCGACCGGTACGGTTCAGCAGACCACCGATCAGGACAGTCAGGGAAATCAGGGATCGGCAGCAAACACACAGGTAGCAGTCGACAGCGAAACAACCGGATCCAGCAGCGCGGCATCAAATACCAGCCCCGACGTCGATGAAGATGACGCTGGCACTGACTGAGGACGACGGGCGGCGGAAAGCACGCGGCCAGGTCGCCGCGCTGCGGTCTCCATCGCCCGGCCTTTCGCCCCCGCCGATTGTTCTGGTCAACAACAATACGCATTTTTTCGACTATGTCGCGGCGGTCGGCGACACCATTGGCGCCACGATCGTTGGCTTACCGGATTGTCGGCATCTCCCGCGCGTGGCCACCGATCTGCAGCCCCGGTCCGTCATCGTCGACATGCATCGGCCCGAAATCGAATCGCCCGAGATACTGCCGGGGCTTGCGGCCGCGGGCTCAGTGATCCGATTGGTGATCATTGCCCCCGGCGACACCCCATCCCGGCTCGCTGCCGCTGATCGCATGGCCCGCGCCACTAGCGCATGGGCAGTGGAATTCTGGGAAAAGCCGCTGCATGCCGCTTTTCTCAAGGCACGGCTGACTGTGCTGGCAACCGGCGGCCCGAAGTAGCCCCGCAAGCAGCCCCGTGAGAGGCCGGGACCTTCCGGCACGGCGCCCGGGACCGAACCGGGGCTTCTGACGACAGCGCCTGCGTCACACGCACGGCGCAATTCGTCGTTCCGCGCTCCCCGATCCATCCGAATGCGCGCGTTTCCCCCGCCGACAAATACCATTGAACTAGAACATGCTGATCATAGCCGCGGCGACAACGTGGTGTGATCCACAGGGTGAGGTAGGACGCTATTCCCAATGCCATTCTGCGTGGCCGAACTCTCAGTGTAATCGCGAGTACAATTTTCGTACCGTTCTTGCACGGATTGATATTTCGCCCTTGTTATAAGAAGCCGCGCAGAGGGTATCATGAAATTACAATTAATTGCCCCACAATTACTGACTATTTTTCTGGTTTCAGGCTGCGCCGGGGTAGCAACTACGCAGCAGAACGGCGTCGAGCCGAGCTTCACATACCCTGTAACGAACAACTATACTCCATATACTGAATGTCTGGCTCAACTCGCTCAGTTGCCTGGCACTAACATACCGACCTTTACGGTCGGGGAAATCCTGGACAAGACCGGCCAGCGCGACCCTGAAAGCGACGGCATGGTGATGACCCAGGGCGTGACCGAGATGGTCATGAGCGCCCTCTGGCGGACCCGAAAGGCGCGCCTCGTCGAACGCTTCGACCTGCGCATCCCGCTCGCCGAACGCGAGATGGTCGCCCAGGGTCTCATGCAGCGGGCCGGTCCGCAGAATCCCAACGTTCGGCCGTCGAACTTCGTCGTGCTCGGGGCCCTGACAGAGCTCAACTACAACATCGTCAGCCAGGGCGCCGGACTTTACGTCGGCGGCGCCGGTCTGGGCGGACGCTCGGTGGTGATCAATGTCGGCCTGGACCTCCGGGTCGTGAACCCCGTCACCTTCGACGTCCCCTATGTGACCACCCTGCAGAAGCAGATTTCCGGATACGAAGTCGAAGCCAACGTCTTCCGCTTCTTCGGAGACCAGCTCGTCGAGTTCGATGCCGGTCGCATCGAAAACGAACCGCTTCAACTCGGCGTGCGGTCCGTCGTGGAGATGGCTGTCCATCAGATCATGACGGACTTCCTCGGCCTCCCGTCCAGTCCCGAATGCGAACTGGCCGAGACCGAGTTCTTCACTGCGACTCTTGAAAACAATCGTTCACTGGAGAGCTGAATCATGAAGAAATTCAACAAGCTGAGCATGTATGCCGGCGCGTCCGCCGCCGCTCTCGCATTCATCGCCGCCCCGGCCGCCGCGTTCGACGATGTCGACTGGCGGTGGGATGCCGAAATCAACGAGGTCATCACCAAGACCATCGACATCGATGCCGACTTCACGCCAACGGGCATGATCATGCTTGAAGACCTGCAGGTCTCGATCGGCGACCATTCCGCTACGTCGACAGTGACCGATATCTTCAACAATCAGCCTGTCGGCAACGGCGACGTTGAAGGCGAGATCCAGTTCCTGGTCGACTATATCGACTCGGCTGAGTACGAGCTGCTCGGGAGTGGACAGGGCTCGACAATCGACAGCGACGTGACCCTGACCGTGGTCGAGGATGGCATCGTATTCCGCAACGGCACCAACACGGTGAGTTTCGGCTGTTCCGAAGGCGGAGATGGTTCCTTTGTGACCAGCTGCACGGGATCGGGCGACCTGGAATTCACGATCGACCTGTCGCAATTCGACGTAGGCGACGTGATCGTGCTGGATCCGCTCGACGCAACGACCGAACTGCCGGAAGTCATCAGCACGGCCACGGCCGTCGCCAACAACACCGCCATTCAGTCCGACGCCTCGATCCAGCTGCATGAAGGGCAGTTTGCAATCGGCGGTGGCAATGGCTCAAGCTTCAACGGTGAGTTCGACGAACTGTGGGTGGAACTCGACGACGATGTCGTCGACGGCGAAGACGACGACTGGAATTCCAATCTTTCCGCCGCCAGCACGTTGGGATCGGCCGCGATCCTCGGCCTGCTGGAAAGCGCCAACATCACCGCGGATTCGACAGTCAACAACATCCACAACGCCACGGTCGACAGCACGGCAACGGCGGTGGTCAACAACATGACCGTCGAACTCGAAGGCCAGGGTGCCGATCGTCTGCTGATCGGCGACGTCGTGCAGTTCAGCTACGCCGACACCGACGCGATGTCGGATGTCAGCCAGGTCTACCTCAACAACTACGAGGGCCTGGGTCTGATCGATCGCCCGATCGTCAATTCCGTCGCGACTGCGGTTGGCAACAACAAGGCGATTACTGTCAGCGTCGGCGGCATCTTTGACGACAACGGAGACAACGACGGAAACGGTTTTGTCGATTAACCCGTTCCGACATTCGACGAGCGGCTTCGTCGGGTGAAGGAGGTCTGCGGGGTGGGCGTCGGCCCGCCCCGTACGACTGATCCCTGCATTACAGGCGACATCCTTCACGCGATCCGCTCCCACGCCGCCGGCGCCAGCCTTTCAAGGAGAATGACCATGTACCGACTGATCGCCATTCCCGCCATTGTCTGCGCGACGGCGACACTTTCCATCGATTTCCAGACCGGGGAGATGCGGTCGGGAATCCTGTCGGTGCAGACGGCCGAGGCCCAGCAGATGGGCAAAAGCCCCTGGAGTCCGGGTCCGCGCAATCGCAGCCTGGCCGCCCAGTTCGATCACGCCGAAAAGCTGGCCGAGGCCAACCGCCCCGGGTCGTTCGAGCAGTATGTCTACAACCACACCTATAGCAGCACATCGAACTCGGTCGGCAATCTCAGCGAGATCAATCAGATCCTCTCCGGCGGATCGACCGGCACGGTTGATCAGGGCACGGATCAGACCAGTAGCGGCGATCAGGACTCGACGGGCACGACCGATGTCGTGATCGACAGCCAGACCACGTCGACAGCAAGCGAGAACGGTGGCGCCGAAAACACGAGCGCCAACGTCGATGGCGGCGACACCGTCGACTAGCTCTCGGGGGCGCGCTGCGGGGTTCTTTCGTCATGAGAAGCGCCCGTCGCGCAATCGGGAGACCAACCCGTCGAGTTCGATGCCGGTCGCATCGAGAACGAACCGCTTCAACTCGGCGTGCGGTCCGTCGTGGAGATGGCCACCCATCAGATCATGACGGACTTCCTCGGCCTCCCGTCCAGTCCCGAATGTGAACTGGCGGAGAGGTTCTTCGCTGCGACTCTTGATAACAATCGTTCACTGGAGAGCTGAGTCATGAAGAAATTCAACAAGCGGGGCATGTATGCCGGCGTTTCCGCCGCAGCCCTTGGACTTGCATTCATCGCCGCCCCGGCCGCCGCGTTCGACGACGTCGACTGGCGGTGGGATGCCGAAATCAACGAGGTCATCACCAAGACCATCGACATCGATGCCGACTTCACGCCGACGGGCATGATCATGCTTGAGGACCTGCAGGTCTCGATTGGCGACCATAGCGCAACGTCGACGGTGACCAACGTATTCAACAATCAGCCTGTCGGCAACGGCGACCTCGAAGGCGAGATCCAGTTCCTGGTCGACTATATCGACTCGGCTGAGTACGAGCTGCTCGGCGGTGGACAGGGCTCGATAATCGACAGCGAAGTCACCCTGACCGTGGTCGAGGATGGCATCGTATTCCGCAACGGCACCAACACCGTGAGTTTCGGCTGTTCCGAAGGCGGTGACGGCGCGATCACGACCTCGTGTGAAGGTCAGGGGAATTTCCAGTTCACCATCGACCTGTCGCAGTTCGACGTGGGCGACGTGATCGTGCTGGATCCGCTCGATGCAACGACCGAACTGCCGGAAGTCATCAGCACGGCCACGGCCGTCGCCAACAACACCGCCATTCAGTCCGACGCCTCGATCCAGCTGCATGAAGGGCAATTCGCCTTCGGTGGCGGCAACGGTTCCAGCTTCAACGGTGATTTCGACGAACTGTGGGCGGAACTCGACGACGATGTCGTCAACGGCGAAGACGACGACTGGAACTCCAATCTGGCTGCCGCCAGCACGCTGGGATCGGCCGCGATCCTGGGCTTGCTGGACAAAGCCAACATCACCGCGGATTCGACGGTCAACAATATCCACAACGCCACCGTCGACAGCACGGCCACGGCCGTGGCCAACAACATGACCGTCGAACTCGAAGGCCAGGGTGCCGATCGTCTGCTGATCGGCGACGTCGTGCAGTTCAGCTACGCCGACACCACTGCCACGTCGACCGTCAGCGAGGTCTACCTCAACAACTACGAGGGCCTGGGCCTGATTGATCGCCCGATCGTCAACTCTGTCGCGACCGCAGTCGGCAACAACAAGTCGATCACCGTCAGCGCCGGCGGCATCTTCGACAACGGAAACGGTACTGAAGAGTGACCTGATCCGACATTCGATGAGCGGCTTCGCCGGGTGAAGAAGGTCTGCGGGGTGGGCGTCGGCCCGCCCCGTACGACTGATCCCTGCATTACAGGCGACATCCTTCACGCGAACCGCTCCCACACCGCCGGCGCCAGCCTTTCAAGGAGAACGACAATGTACCGACTGATCGCCATTCCCGCCATTGTCTGTGCGACGGCGACACTTTCCGTCGATCTGGACGGTGGGGATATGCGGGCGGGGGTCCTGCCGGCGCTGCTGTCGGTGTCGACGGCCGAAGCCCAGCAGATGGGCAAAAACCCCTGGAGTCCGGGTCCGCGTAATCGCAGCCTGGCCGCCCAGTTCGATCACGCCGAAAAGCTTTCCGAGGCCAATCGCCCCGGGTCATTCGAGCAGTACGTCTATAATCACACCTATAGCAGCACATCGAACTCGGTCGGCAATCTCAGCGAGATCAATCAGATCCTCTCCGGCGGATCATCCGGGTCGGTCGGTCAGACGACGGACCAGACCAACGATGGCAATCAGGGATCGTCGGGCACGACCGATGTCGTGATCGACAGTCAGACCACGTCGACAACCAGCGAAAACGATGGCGCCGAAAACACCACCAACACCAATAGCAACGACACCGTCAACTAGCACGCCGACCAGCACTGGCGATTGGCGCTGCCCGCCCTTCATCCTCCCTCCTGCGGCCGCCGAGCGTCACTGACCTCGCTTGAGGCCCCGGAGCCGGCAAAGCCGCACCCCAATGCCCCGGACGTCATGCAGGATACGCAATCCGCATGACGTCCGGGGCATCGGCATTTCTCCTCCTCCGATCTCCCATCCCTTCGCGCCATTTCGACCTTCCGGACTGTGGTTTGCGGTCCGGAGATGGACGCGCGCGTCCACGGCCATCGGGCCACGCGATTTCCCCTACCGCGAGGTCCTTTCGTACTAGGGCATCGTGAGGATCGCCGTCGCGCAAATGTGGCCTCTGCACAGTTCGGGGTAACGATCTATTACGTATTCTGCCCGTTATATCCCGATCTTTCCGTGTATTCATGAAATTATCGCTGATACTGTGCGATTACGACATAGAAATTATCCCTCGTTGAAAGAAGCCGCACAGAGGTTATTATGGATTTACGATCAATAGCCGCTTCATTACTTTCCGCCAGTGTTCTCTCAGGATGCGCCGGAATGGCAACAACCCAAGAGAACGGCATAGAGCCCAGTTATACATTTCCCGTAACCAACAACTATACACCCTATACCGAATGTCTGGCGCAGCTCGCCGAGTTGCCGGGAGACAACGTGCCGACCTTTACAGTTGGAGAGATTCTGGACAAGACCGGTCAGCGCGACACCGAGAGCGACAGCATGGTGATGACCCAGGGTGTGACCGAAATGGTCATGAGCGCCCTGTGGCGAACCCGCAAAGTGCGCCTCGTCGAACGCTTCGATCTGCGCATCCCGCTCGCCGAACGCGAGATGGTGAACCAGGGGGTCATGCCCCGGACTTATCCTCAGGGGCCGACCGTCAGGCCTTCCAACTTCGTCGTGCTCGGGGCCCTGACAGAGCTCAACTACAACATCGTCAGCCAGGGCGCCGGACTTTACGTCGGCGGTGCCGGTCTGGGCGGACGCTCGGTGGTGATCAATGTCGGCCTCGACCTCCGGGTCGTGAACCCCGTCACCTTCGACGTCCCCTATGTGACCACCCTGCAGAAGCAGATTTCCGGATACGAAGTCGAAGCCAATGTCTTCCGCTTCTTCGGAGACCAGCTCGTCGAGTTCGATGCCGGTCGCATCGAAAACGAACCGCTTCAACTCGGCGTGCGGTCCGTCGTGGAGATGGCCACCCATCAGATCATGACGGACTTCCTCGGCCTCCCGTCCAGTCCCGAATGCGAACTGGCAGAGACCGAGTTCTTTGGGGAAACCCTTGACAGCAACCGTTCACCGGAGAGTTGAAAATGAGATTCGTAAGCAAACACGGCATTCTCGCAGGCGCTTCGGCCACCGCCATCGGTCTGGCGCTCGCCGCCGCACCTGCTTCCGCGTTCGATGAAGTGAACTGGGAGTGGAACGCTGAAGTCAACGAGGTCATTACCAAGACCATTGATGTCAACGCTGATTTCAACCCGTCAGGCATGGTGATGGTCGAAGACCTGCAGGTCTCCGTCGGCGATCATACCGCAACGTCGACAGTCACCGACGTCTTCAACAACCAGCCTGCCGGCAACGGCGACCTTGAAGGCGAGATCCAGTTCCTTGTCGACTATATCGACTCGGCAATGTACGAGGATCTCGGTCAGGACGGTTCGACGATCGACAGCGAAGTCACCTTGGAGGTGGTTGAGGATGGCGTCGTGTTCCGCAACGGCACCAACACCGTGAGTTTCGGATGTTCCGAAGGCGGAGACGGCTCCAGCGCGGACACCTGCACGGGATCGGGCGACCTGGAATTCACGGTCGACCTGTCACAGTTCGACGTCGGTGACGTGATCGCGCTGGACCCGCTCGATGCAACGACCGAACTGCCGGAAGTCGTCAGCACGGCCACTGCCGTCGCCAACAACACGGCCATTCAGTCCGACGCGTCGGTCCAGTTGCACGAAGGGCAGTTCTCCTTCGGCGACGGCAACGGCTCGAGCGCCGACGGCGATTGGGACGAACTGTGGGCGGATGTCGACGACGATGTCAACGGCGACGATGACGACAGAAATTCCAATCTGGTTGCCGCCAACACTCTGGGATCAGCCGCGATTCTTGGCCTGCTGGATAGCGCCGACATCGACGCGGATTCCACGGTCAACAACATCCACAACGCCAGTGTGGACAGCTCGGCCACGGCCGTCTCCAACAACCTCACCGTCGAGGTCGAAGGCCAGGGTGCCGATCGTCTGCTGATCGGCGATGCCGTCCAGTTCAGCTTCGCCGATACCACCGCCACATCGGATGTCAGCGAAATCTATCTGAACAACTACGAGAACCTCGGCGCGATCGACGGACCGATCGTCAACTCCGCCGCGACAGCGGTCGGCAACAACAAGTCGATCACGGTCAGCGCCGGCGACGTCTTCGATGGCGACGTCGACGTCGAATAATACCGGATCCACCATTCGATGAGCGGCTTCGTCGGATGGGGGAGGCCTGCGGGGTGGGTAAAACCGCCCCGCACGGCCCATCGGTTCATCCGGCGGTCACTGGCTCCAGCTTCAAGCCGCATCAAGGGAGCACAAGCATGAAACGTATCTTCCTCATCCCGGCGACCTTCTGCGCGTTGGCCGCAATAACCATTGCAACGGAAAGCCAGGACAGGGCGGGACCCTTGTCGGTTCAGACGGCCGAAGCACAACTGATGGGCAAGACGCCCTATGGTGCGAGGCAACGGAACCGCAGTCTGGCGGCGCAATTTCAACACGCCGACCGTCAGAACGAGGACGGACAGGCCGCACTCGAACAGTATGTGGAGAATCACACCTATAACAGTTCGTCGACATCCGTCGGGAACCTCAGCGAGATCAATCAGATTCTGTCCGAAGGATCGTCCGGAACGGTAGACCAGGGGACCGATCAGACCAGCGAGGGTGATCAGGGTTCCAGCGGCAGCACGGACGTCGCGATCGACAGTGAGACCTCCTCCACCGGCAGCGAAGACGGTCAGGATACCACCAACGGCGACGATACACAGGAGTGACCGAACGGACCGCTTTCCGTGTCCGATCCGACCCCCATCACACCAATGCCGGCACTGCATTGCCGGCAACCTCGGGTTTATCCTTGCGTCATCGACGTGTCGGGCTACGGTATCGGCGCCTATCGCAACATTCGTGGTCGCGCCGATGCCTGCCCCATACCCCACCGCTCCCGATAACGGCTCCTCAGGTCGCGAAGCGGCCCGTTCGCTTGAGCGTCTGCGTCCCCGGCTGCGCGAACTGTTCGCCGCCGAACCGGCCCTTTGGCCGGTTTTCGACGCCAGGCTCGATCGTCATTTCGACCGCCTGTTCCGCACGCTGCGGGCGCTGTATCAGGACCGATACGATTTCTTCTGGCACCTGGAACAGATTACCGCCACGGCGGCTCGGCAAATGCTTGCCCGATCGCCCGATCTGCGCGCCACCGATGCCACGGCCGAAGCCGACTTCCGGTGGCTACGATCCCATAAAGAGGTCGGCGCCGTCTGCTATGTCGATCTTTGGGCTGGAACGTTGCCGGACATACCGGCACGGCTGGATCATCTGCGCGCGCTCGGCGTGACCTATCTGCATCTGATGCCGCTGCTGAAGACCCGGCAACCACCGAACGACGGTGGCTACGCCGTATCAGATTATCGACAGGTCGAGCCCCGGTTCGGCACGATGGCCGATCTCGAGGCGCTGGCGACGACGCTTCGGGCGGAAGGCATACGGCTGTGCCTGGATCTGGTTTTCAACCACACCGCCGACGATCATCATTGGGCCCAGGCGGCCGCGGCCGGGGACGACGAGAAGTGCGACTATTACCTGACATTTCCCGACCGCACGCTGCCGGACCGCTACCAGCCGCATCTGCGCGAAATCTTTCCCGACCGGGGGTCTGAAAACTTCCTCTGGGTCTCGTCGCTGAACCGATATGTCTGGTCGACCTTTTATCCGTTCCAGTGGGACCTCAATTTCGCCAACCCCGCCCTCTTCCGGCAGATGCTGGAGGAAATGCTGTTCCTCGCCAATCGGGGGATCTCGATCCTGCGCCTCGACGCCGTGCCTTTCGTCTGGAAGGAGATCGGCACGCCCTGCGAGAACCTGCCGCAAGCCCATCTCGTCGTGCAGGCGTTGAACGCTGCGGTGCAGCTGGCGGCACCGGCACTGACATTCAAGTCCGAGGCGATCGTTCATCCAGACGACGTCGTGTCCTATGTTTCGCCCGGCGAAGCCCAACTCAGCTATAATCCGTTGCTGATGGTGCTGCTGTGGGAGGCGCTCGCCACGCGCGACACCAGCCTGATGCGCCACAGCCTGACCAAGCGGTTCGATCTGCCCGACGGCACCGGCTGGGTGAACTATATCCGGTGCCACGACGATATCGGTTGGGGTTTCGCCGACGAGGACTGCCGTGAAATCGGCATCGCGCCCGACGATCATCGCCGGTTCCTGAACGCCTTCTATACCGGCCGCTTTCCGGGCAGCTTCGCCCGCGGTCTGCCGTTTCAGGACAATCCGCGCACCGGTGACTGCCGGATCTGCGGTATGACGGCGAGCCTCGCCGGACTCGAAGCCGCGACCGACGAGGGCGACGAGCAGGCAGTGGCGCTCGCGATCCGCCGCATCATCCTGATGCATGGCCTTGTGATGACGCTCGGTGGCATTCCGCTGATCTATCTGTGCGACGAGATTGCGATGCCCAACGACTACAGCTACCGGCGCGATCCGGACAAGGCAGCGGATGCCCGCTGGGTCCACCGGCCCGCTATGGACTGGTCGGCGCCCGCCCTCTCCGGATCCGATCTTCATGAACCGGGTTCACAAGTGTTCGAGGCGCTCAAGGCCCTGACCGCCTTGCGGCGACGCCATGACGCGTTCGATCAGGGGCCGATCACGATTCTGCCCCTCGACAACAAGCACCTGTTCGGCGCCCTCAAATCGGGCAGCGAAGGACCGGTCGTTGTGATCGCGAATTTTAGCGAGCACCCTCAGCCGCTCGATGATTGGGGCGTGCCAGGCGTGCTGGGAACGGACACGCTGGACGACCTGTGGACAGGCCGATCCCGGCACTTCGCGCCCGGACTGATGCTCGACGCCTATGCCTTTCACTGCTTTGCACCCGGCAGTCAGCCGTGACCACGCATCGTCAGCGGTCGTGTCGTTTCAGCATGACATAAATCGCCCCGGTCCCGCCGTGCCGGGGCTGTGCCGAGTGGAACCCGATGATTCTCTGCCGCAACGGCGCGTCATTCAGCCAGCGCGGCACCATCGTCTGCAGCAAGCCACGACGTGGCGCATGCGGTTCGCGCGATGGATCATCCTGAATCCGCGAGAATCGGCCTTTGCCCGTAATGACCAGAACGGTCCGGTGTCCGCCTGCATGGGCTCGTATGATGAAGTCGATCAGGGCGCTGTGGGCTTCGTCGCGGCCCATGCCGTGCAGATCGATCCGTGCCCCGATGGCCGCGCGGCCTTTGCGGACACGGTCTGACTGCCGGCGATCGACCCCTGGCGTGGTGCCGTGGGTCAAGTCCGCCGGACCCGCAGGAACATCCTTCCTTGCCGGGGTGACCCCCTTCTGCGCGAGGATCTTGTCCATGGCCGTCATTCCCGGTGCTGCCTTTTCCCGCTGAGATTCCGGTGAACCCGGCGGTTCCGGCGGCGCCTCGACCGGCATCGGCGACAGGTCCGCCTCCATCGCCGAGCGGGGCGGTGGTTTGAGGGGCCTGACGTCGCGCGTGACGGTTCGCCACAGCTCACGGTCGTCTGGTGATGGGTCGCGACGTCGTTTCAACAGAGGCCATTCGGTTCGAGACAGCGTTTGCGGCAGCCCAGGCTACCGCAGTGCACCGAAGAAGGCGTCTCGCCCGTCTGTTGTCAAGTCCCGCACCGACAGGCCTGCTGCCCGGCCGCCGGCGTCGGGGAGTCTGTGTCCCGGAATTCGGGATCGGGACCAGGCGTTCAGGATGGCGAGGGCGTGTCGACGACAATGATATGGAGACGCCGGGGTCCGTGAGCCCCCATCTGCAGCTTCTGCTCGATATCGCCGGTCCGCGACGGACCCGTGATGAAGTTGACCGATCGCGGCACCGCACCGGCCGCCCGCATCCGATCCCAGCCATCTTCATAGCCGGCGACGATCCGGTCGCGGGCAACAATGGCGATATGAGTGTCGGGCAGAAAGTTCAGCGTCGTCGGCCGTCCTGGACCGGACAGCATCATCAGCGTGCCGGTTTCGGCGATGGCCGCGAAGCAACCCGTCACACCCACGGCGTCGGTTTCTTCGCCGCGGCCGCGCTCGACCGTCAGGGTCGTGTCCTGCCAGCCGGCAGCGTCCAGGTCCGGGTCCGGCGCAACCTTGACCGTCGCCGGCAGATTCAGGCTGGACAAGTACCCGGCCACTTCCGCGGCAACATCGCCCCAATGCGCCACATGGTGAACAGTCGCCGCGGCTTCGGTCGCCTGGACTTCGAACAAACGCATCAGGCCTGCCTGATCGAGATCCGTGCGTCCGGGCTGCAACCCACGAGGATGGCGGGCGAGGCGCGCATCAATCGCCGCCCGGGCCGCACTGTCCAGCGGGCCGCGCAGATGCGACCGCCGGATGCCGGCCATTATCTGGGCCCTGGCCGACGCCGACGATTCTCTGGCCTTCTCGCTCATTTCCCGTCCCCCGCCGTGCCCCGATTCCGGCGCCGGGCATAGAGTTGCTGGAACGTCCCGTCTCCGGCTGGTACCGGCAGGTCGCGATAGGCTGTCCAGCCGCCGGCGAGCGGCATCCAACGCCACGAGCCCCGACGGCGGCCGATCATATGGCCGCCACGGACCGCAAGACCGGTCAACCAGTTGTATAGCCGCGGCCGCGTCGCGACCCAGCTCCAGACGCCCAGTCCGAACCGCTGGCGCGGCGGCGTCAGTCCGCGATCGTACTCCTCGATCCGCCACGAATGCATGATCTTGGGCAGCGGGATCTTCATAGGGCAGACCTCCTCGCACTTGCCGCAGAAAGTCGAGGCATTCGGCAGATCACGCGCTTCCTCTACGCCGAGAATGCCGGGGGTCAACGCGGCGCCGATGGGACCGGGGACGACCCAGCCATAAGCATGGCCGCCAATAGCGCCGTAAACCGGGCAGTGATTCATGCAGGCGCCGCAGCGGATGCAGCGCAGCGCCTCGGCGGCTTCTGTGCCCAGCAGGTCCGACCGGCCGTTGTCCACGATCACAACGTGGAATTCGTCCGGCCCATCGAGATCGTCGGGGCGCCGGGGGCCGGTGGAATAGGTCGTATAGACCGAGTATTCCTGTCCGGTCGCCGAACGGGCGAGCAATCGCAGGATCGCAGCAGAGTCTTCGAGAGTCGGGACGATCTTTTCGATCGACGCCACGACGATATGAACCCGGGGCAGGTTCTGAGTCAGATCGCCGTTGCCTTCGTTGGTGACGATCACCGTCGAGCCCGTTTCGGCAATCAGGAAATTCGCGCCGGTTATGCCGACATCGGCGTTGACGAATTGCTGGCGCAGCACGGTCCGCGCTTCATCGGTCAGATCTCGCGGCTCGTCCAGCGGCCGGTCGGCCGACAGATGCTTGTGGCTCCGCCGGAAGGTATCGGAGACCTGCTCCTTGCTCAGGTGTATCGCCGGTGCGATGATGTGCGATGGGGCTTCGTGCCTGAGCTGGATGATGTATTCGCCGAGATCGGTTTCCACCGGCGTCATGCCGTGCTTCTCCAGATACTCGTTCAGGCCAATCTCCTCGGCGATCATCGACTTGCCCTTGGTCGCCACCCTGGCGCCGGTGTCGCGGCAGATCCCGAGAATGGCTTCGCAGGCTTCCTGCGGCGTCCGCGCCCAATGCACATGACCGCCGTCCCTGGTCACATTGTCTTCGAAACGTTCGAGGTAATAATCCAGATTGGCGAGCACATCGTCCTTGATTGCCTTGCCCTGATCGCGCAGTGCTTCGAATTCCGGCAACTTCGCGATTGTCGCGGCCCGCTTGTCCTGAAAGCCTGCCTTCATGTTCCCCAGCGCCTTGCGAAGATGCTCGTCGGCGAGGGCCGTCTTGACGTTGTCCTTGAAGGTGTGGCTGGTCGACTGCATGGCTATCGCCCTCCCGCTCGTGTTCCGGCGCGATCGCCGACCGCCCTGCCGATTGGCGGGGCCTCGCCAACGGCGCCTGCGAGGACTTCGGCGACATGGCGCACCTGAACCATCGAGCCGTCGCGGTTGAGCTTACCGGCGATATTCATCAGGCAACCCAGATCACCCGCCAGAACGGTGTCCGCCCCGGTACCAGTGATGGCATTCGCTTTTTCCGTCACCATGTCGCCGGAGATGCCGGGGTATTTGACGCAGAAGGTTCCGCCAAATCCGCAGCAGGTCTCCGCCCCGGGCAGATCGACCAGTTCCGCGCCAGCGACCGATTCCAGCAACTGACGCGGCTGTGCTTTCACGCCGAGTTCGCGCAGGCCCGAACAGCTGTCGTGATAGGCAATGCGGCCCTGATAGTCGACGGGATCGACCGACTTCATGTCCATGACATCGACCAGAAACGCGGTCAATTCGTATGTCCGCTCTCCCAACGCATGGGCCCGGGCCTCCCACCGCGAATCCTTGCGCAGCGCCTGGGGATAATGTCGGCGGATCATGCCGGCACACGATCCGGACGGTACGACCACATAATCATAGGGCTCGAACGCAGCGATCACCGATTTCGCCATCGCAGCCGTCGTCGCCACATCGCCGCTGTTCCAGGCCGGCTGTCCACAGCATGTCTGGGCGCCCGGCACCGCCACCCGGCATCCGGCCTGTTGCAGCAGATCAATGGCGGCAAACCCGACGCTGGGTCGGAAAAGGTCCACCAGACAGGTTACGAAGAGAGCGACACTGGGGCGAACTTTTTCCGCAGTTGCGTCCTGTTCTGCCGCGTCCTGTCCGGCCGATGACGGCGAGACGTGCGATGATGAAGAGGCATTGGCGTTGTCGGTCATCCGCTGTCCTGTCAGTTGTCCACGGCACCGTCCGACTTGCCGGTATTGGCCGACCGACAGGCGTCGGTGACGCGCCGGGCGACATGAATCACGGCGCGGCAGTCCCAGCCGGAAGCCGTCGACACAGTAGGGACGGTGCCAATGGTAATACCAGTACGGTATTACCAGTACGCGGCGGAATGCGAAAGATATCCCTCGAACGAAATTGCCCCAGAAAGCGCTGAAGAGTGCACCACGCAAAAAAGCGCGGCTACAGCGTTGCCGCTGCCCGCGCTTTGGGTCGTTTCAGGTCCGGGGTCGTCACGACTGCCGTCATCCTGTGCCGGCAAGTCTGGAATCGGCACTAACCCTTGTGGCTGTCTTCCCGGTTTCCGGGTTGCGTATCGTCGTCGGCGATGTCGCCGCTTTCTTCGTCTCCGTCTTCTTCATCCGGTGTGTCGGTCTGTACCAGAAGCCAGTTCGGATCGTCGCTGTTGGTGTTACGCGCGAAGGTCCACAAATCCACCACTTCGCTGGAAACGGCCGGATCGCCATCGATCACCTCGCCATCGCTGTCGCGGGTCACGTTGATCTGATCGGTGACATAGCGAATGGTGACGTAGGCCATGTTGCCTTCGAGCCGCGCGTCGAATATGTCCACGCTCTTGACCAGCTCTATGCGGGTCTCAAGCGTCTGGTCATTGGCCAGCCGGTCTCGAATCGCCTCGGCGAAATCGTCATACAGGTCATCGGCCAGAAGCGGCCGCAGCGCGGCGGTGTCGCCGTTGGCAAAGGCATCGACGATCATGCCGAACGCCATTTCGGCACCGCTGACGAACTCCGCCTCGTCAAAGGCGGCATCCGCGATCTTGATCTGCGTGATTCCCCGGGCAGCCTGATCGCTTGCCATTTCGACCTGGGCCGACGCATCCTTGCGATCGGACAAACGAACGACGTTATCCTCGTCCGCAACCGGCGCCACCGGCTTTTCAGCCCGCGGATTCTGCCGCTCACCCTGATGGCCCGTCCGCCGGCCGAGAACGTTGCGCAGCCTGAATACCAGGAACGCCGCAATCATACCGAAGATGATTATGTCGATTAAGTACAGACCTTCACCCATATCCTCGCCGTACTCCGGCCGCTGCGCAAATACGATGGCGCCAGACGCCATGTCGTTCCCATTCCCCGCTGCCCAGATACGCCGCCACGCGATCGCCTATCAGGCGATCGACGGCGTATTCAATTCAGCGATCTGACCGGCTTCAGCCCCGGAATAAGGTCCGTGCCGACACCGAATGCGCCGGGATGGCGAAAAACTTCATCCATCCAAACCCGTTCCGCCCGTGGCCAAACCAGCCAACACAGGGCTATAGTCCGATCATACCGGCCGACGAACTCTCACCCGGGACGGACCCAACCTTGCTGCCCAGCCCCGCTGCAGGAAACGATGTCCCGCCAAGCGCCGACCATAGCTATTGCATCCTTATCCAGAAATAGGGCCTCATCCCGGAAACGGCAAGGAAAACTCATGCCGCTGCTTTTGATCGCTCTGATCCTCGTTCCGCTCACCGAGATCGCTGTCTTCATTCAGGTGGGGGGGCTGATCGGCCTGGCGCCCACATTGCTGACCGTGGTCCTGACCGCTGTGATCGGGGCTGTCCTGCTCCGCCGTCAGGGACTCCACACTGTACAGGAAGCACAGGCCAAGCTTAACCGTCAAGAACCACCGATTCGTGAGCTTTTCGACGGCCTGTGCCTGTTTGCCGCTGGTGCCTTTCTGCTGACGCCCGGCTTTATCACGGACTTCGTCGGCTTCTTGCTGCTGGTCCCGCCCGTCAGACTGCAGATTGCGCGGCTGCTCTGGCAGCGCCTGATCAACCGTGCCGAGCGCCGGGGGCATCCCCGCCCACCCGGCGCCGGACGACCGGGAGGCAGTGCGGCCGACGGTCCCCAGGGTCGCCCCGGAGGCGGCCCCGGGGGCGGCGGATCCGAAGGGCCGGTCATCGATGCCGATTTCGAGGAAATCCGCCCGGGCGGCAACACTCCCGATTCCGGATCAAACAACGATCCGGGCGACGACGGTAACATGCCGCCGCGCAACGAATCCCGATGGGGGCGCGGCGAATCGGACCGGTGACACCGGCAACGCCGTCGCCATGTCGCACATTCGGTTGCACACAGCGCGACGGAATGTGGCCGCGCTTGAGGCGGGTGCCGGATCGTGCTAGCCAACGCCAGAGGATTTCCACTGGCTGAATCGAAAAGGGTATCTCATGGCTGACGAGACGCAGGACCAGGCATCGTCCGCTGGGCAAGCGGTCGGAGCAGACGGCGACGCTGCAGCGGGCGCCAATGCCGGCGGACAGCGGCAGGGTCCGCCGCCGATCCAGGTTCTGGCGCAATACGTAAAGGATCTTTCCTTCGAAAATCCTAACGCGCCCCAGACGCTCATGGGCGGATCGCCATCGCCGCAAATTCAGGTGAACGTCGACGTCCGCACCAACAAGCTGACGGAAGAGCGATACGAGGTCATTCTGAACCTGAAGGCCGACGCCAAGATTCAGGAAAAGCAGGCCTTTCTTGTCGAGCTGTCCTATGCGGCGCTCGTCGGATTGAACGAAGTTCCCAAGGAGCACACGGCACCGGCCCTGTTGGTCGAAGTCCCGCGGCTGCTGTTCCCGTTCGCCCGCTCGGTCATCGCTGAGGCCACGCGCAATGGCGGCTATCCGCCGATGCTCGTCCAGCCGATCGATTTCGCGGCCTTGTTCCGCCGCCAGATGGAAGCACTACGCCAGCGCCAGCAGGCCGGTGCCGATGCGGCCACGCCGTCCGCTTCGGGAACGACGACACAGAACTGACCACCGCGGGCGATCACGTCGCCCGATCCAATCGACCGCGATGACGCCATTGCCCCAACCCCCGGCTGCGCCGGGGGTTGGGGCTGGTTTTGGCGGCGGCTAGTCGGCCGATACGGCCCGCCATAGCGGGTCTTTCAATGTATCGATGAATGCCTCGTGACGGGCGATTTCCTCGGCGGTCGGTTCGTGTCGTCTTGGCGGGCGCGGTGCGGCATGCCGGCGATAGGCCGCAACCTCTCCACCCCTTGAACCGTCCCGGGATGACGACGGGCCCGATTGTGTCAGCGTCAGTCCCGGCTGCCGGCCCCCGCGAAGTTCGAGATACACTTCAGCCAGCAATTCCGAATCCAGCAGCGCGCCGTGCAGCGTCCTGTTGGCATTGTCGATACCGTAGCGACGGCACAGCGCGTCCAGGGTCGCTTGGGCCCCGGGATAGCGTTTGCGGGCGATCGCCAGCGTATCGATCACGACCTCCGGCCGGATGGGCCGATGCCCGACCCTCTTCAGTTCCATATTCAGAAAACCGATATCGAAATCGGCGTTGTGAATCACGAGATTGGCATCGGCGATGAAATCCAGGAAATCCGATGCCACCTGGGCGAAGGTCGGTTGGCCGGACAGGAAATCGTCGCCAAGACCATGAACGGCGAACGCCTCTTCGGACATCGGGCGCTCGGGATTGATGTAGACGTGATAGGTCCGTCCGGTGGGCACGAGATTGAGCAGCTCGACACCGCCGATCTCGACCAGACGGTCCCCTTTATGAGGATCGAGTCCGGTCGTTTCCGTATCCATCACGATTTCCCGCATCGCTGGTCCTTTCACTGATCGTGTGGAATGGGATGACTGCAGCGCGATGATCTAAGCCAGATCGAACACGGCGCCGTCGACGATCGCGGCCACGCCCGCGGCGGCCATGCCGGCCGGCGGCCGGCCATGCCGCCTTCAGCCGCGTCCGCTCTGGCTGCCCTCACGATTGCGGCCAAATGTCGCCACGTCTCGATGCGGCCAAGCCCGGTTGGCACCACACGATCCGCCAGACGCCGCTTCTCCGGGTCGGGCATCTGCCGGGCCAGGACCTTTTCCAGCCGCGAGCAGGTCATTCCCGGCCGCGCCAAGACCCGTATCCGCTGGATGAAAGCCGGGGCAGATACGACCACCACGCTATCGACGCGATCCTGTTGTCCCGTCTCGAGCAGCAACGGAATATCGAGCGCCGTCACGGCTCGGCCATGTCGCGCCTGAATGGCCAGAAACCGATTGGACTCCTCTGCCACCAGTGGATGCAGAATGGCTTCCAGCCGCTTCAGTGCCGCCGCGTCTTCGAACACGATTGCGCCCAGCCGCCGCCGGTCGATCGCACCATCCCGGACAACGTCTCCGAACGCCGCATCAATGGGCCCGACAGCGCCGCCCCCGGGGGCCATGGCCCGGTGGACAGCGGCATCGCTGTCATGGACCGGCACACCCATCCGACGCAGCATCGTAGCGGCCGTGGTCTTGCCCATGCCGATCGATCCGGTCAGTCCCAGTACGATCAACGCGGGCCGTCCTTCCCGCGATCTTGGCCCCCGCGATCTTGGCCAAGGACAAAGGCCTCCAGTGCGTCATCGACCGTCGGCTTCACACCAAACCATGCCTCGAATCCCGGTACGGCCTGGTGCAAAAGCATACCGATACCGGTCACGATCGGATTGCCCCGGGCACCCGCCTGGCTCAGCAGATCCGTCATCAGCGGCGCGTAGACGATATCGCAAACAACGGTATCCGATGCCAGTGTGTCGAGGGGTAGGTGCAGCGGCGGCTGGCCCTCCATGCCAAGAACCGTCGTGTTTATCAGGATGCCTGCCCGGCTCAACGGTCCTTCAGGGCGCGCAACCGACTCGAAGTCGTGAACGGTCGTGCTGGCCGAACCCGGCGCGGCGTCGGCAATCAGCGCCGCCACTGCTTCGGCCTTCGCCCGTGTCCGGTTGACGATCACGATAGTCCCCATACCGGCCTGCGCCAGCGCGACCCCGACAGCGCGAGCCGCGCCCCCGGCGCCCAGAATGACAGCCGGCCTGTCCCCGCGGTCGTCGGGGGTCCATTCCGGCAATTTCTGACGGAGATTTTCCATGAAACCATGACCGTCGGTGTTGTCGCCGTGCAGCCGACCGTCTGGCATCACCGTCACCGTATTCACGGCGCCGAGCCGCGCGACCGTCTCGGTGGCGGTGTCGAGATAGCGTACCGCGGCTTCCTTGTGGGGCACGGTGACGTTGCACCCTCGAAAGCCCAGCGCCGGGAGCCCCGCCAAAGCCGCCGACAGCCGGTCCGGCGCAACGGCCATGGGCAGATAGGCACCGTCGATGCCATAGCGGGCCAGCCAGTAGCCATGCAATCGCGGCGAGCGCGAATGACCGATAGGCCACCCGATAACCCCGGCCAATCGTGTGACCTCAGTCATCAGTCCTCCAGAATGCGTTGAGCCCGCAGGAACGACAGCAGGGGCAACAGCGGCAGCCCCAGTACCGTAAAATAATCGCCCTCGACCCTGCTGAACAGCTGCGCGCCCTCCCCCTCCAGCTGGTATCCGCCGACGGTGGAGAGAATGTCGTCGCCGATCCGCGCGATATAGGCGTCAAGGAAAGTGTCCGAAAATGGCCTTACCGTCAGGGTGACGCGATCGGTTTCATGCCAGAGCCGCGCGCCGTCGCGCACAGCGACGACGCTGGCGATCAGCGTGTGGGTCCGCCCCCGCAGCGACTGCAATTGGGCGCGGGCATGATCGATGTCGGGCGGCTTGTCCATCCATACGCCGTTGCCGGCGTCCAGCATCTGATCCGCGCCGACGACCAGCCTTCCCGGATGCCGTTGCGAAACCCGGGTCGCCTTGACTTCGGCCAGCGCCTCCGCCGTATCGCCGACCGAAGCGCCTTCCGCCCGCATGGCGGCCTTGATTTCACCCTCGTCGACCGCGGCGGCATCGACGATGAAATCGACACCGGCGCCGCGCAGCAGCCGGGCACGGGTGGCGCTGCCGGAGGCCAGAACAACAGGACTCATACCTCATACCCTCGTCTTGGTCATTGCGCTTTGCCCGTGGCGGCGAACTGAGCCGCCTGGTTTTCGCTCCCGCCGGCCTGCGCCCGCCGGGACAGCAGGATCATGATTTCAGCTGCGGTTTCCTCGATAGCGCGACGGCTGACATCGATCACCGGCCAGCCCTGACGGCTGAATGTCCGCCGGGCCTCTATGACTTCTTCGCGCACCGTCTCCGGATCGATATAGCTGTTGGGCGTGCCCTGGTTCAGCGCAAGCAGGCGGCTTTTGCGAATCTGGACCAGACTGTCTGGATCCTTGGTCAGTCCGACGATCAACGGACGATGCACCTCGGCCAGATGGGGTGTTAGCGGGACGCCCGGGACGAAGGGCACATTTGCCGCTTTGACCCCACGGTTTGCCAGATACATGCAGGTCGGTGTCTTCGACGTTCGCGAGACACCGACGAGGATGACATCGGCATCGTGCAGGTCGCCGGTCAACTGGCCGTCGTCGTGGGCAAGGGCGAATTCCATTGCGGCCATTCGATCGAAGTAGGCGTCGTTCAGTGTGTGCTGACGCCCCGGCCGCCGGTCGCCGCGCATGCCCAGAAAGACCGCCAGACCCTCCATAACCGGGTCGAGTACGGAGATACAGGGCAAGTTCAACTGCGCGCATTCGTCATGAAGGCGATGGCAGAGACGATCATCGACCAGCGTATAGATCACAAGACCGGGGTTCGCACGGACATCTTCCAGGATCAGGTCGAGTTGCCGGCCAGTCCGGACCATGTTCCAGAAATGCTCGACCGGGTGGACTCGGTCGAACTGGGCCAGACACGCGCGCGCCACGCTCTGAATCGTCTCTCCGGTCGCGTCGGAGACCAGATGAACATGGAAAATCCGGCCGTCTTCTGTCTCTTCGATGGGCGCCATCATAATACGATCCTGCTCCCTTTGGTCGTCGCGCCTTGGCCTGCCGGTTGCCGGCGGTCATCTGCGATTCGTCGGCAGAACGGGCTCGCCGGTCCTGCAAAGTCTGTTGATAACTGATGGATAGCCGGTGCGCCATGTTCCAGGTGTTTTTCCATCCCCATTTCCGGCAACCGTCTACAGCGGTTGCGCAGCAAGCAGTCCCCATGAGGGCGAATTTTCGGGGCCCGTCGGGGGAAGTCGGCGGCCATTCGGATTATTCACAGCTTTATCCCCAGAGTGTGGGTAACTCCGGCGCCGATTCGCGCGGCAAAATTTCACGAGTCGCCAAATTCGTCCCCATGGCATTGAAATCGGCCCTCTTGCCTGTGGGCAACCTTGTGGACAATTTCAGTCGCGGCGGGAATTCATGTTATCCACAGCCATCCACCACCACTACCACCACCTAATTAAAAACCTAACTTTAAGATGCAGTTCCCGGCCTTATATGGGATAAGCCCGCAGGCCGATCTGCCGGGGCCATTTTCGAGCGGCTCGATGGTCCGGAGCGCGTCTGCAACACCTCCGACGGGGACCATCCCCGAGAAGACCCGGCACCGACCCAGTAACGACGATGAGTGGAACGATGGGCAACACCATGGACGAGCCACATTCAGGCGCGACCCGAGCAGGTTTCGACGAGCAATCGGCGGCAGAGACCGCGAGAGCGTCGAAAAGGCTGCTGAGAGTGCTGGACGGCAAAGCAGTCGACCGGCCCCCGTTCTGGTTCATGCGTCAAGCCGGCCGTTACCTGCCTGAATACCGAAAGGTCCGTGAGCAAGCCGGCAGCTTTCTGGATCTTTGTTACGATCCGCAAAAAGCCTGCGAAGTCACGCTCCAGCCGTTGCGGCGCTACGGGATGGATGCGGCAATTCTCTTTTCCGACATCCTGGTCATCCCCCACGCATTGGGCCAGGATGTTACCTTCGTGACAGGTGAAGGACCCAAACTTGCACCGGTAAGATCGGCGGCAGACCTGGCCTTGCTTTCGGGCGATCGGATCGAGACACACCTGGCGCCGGTATTCGAGACCATCGATCGTGTTGCCGGCAATCTGCCCGTGGAAACGGCCTTGATCGGTTTCGCGGGTGCGCCCTGGACAGTCGCGACCTACATGGTCGAAGGCGGCAGTTCGAAGGATTTCGCAACGATCAAGGCATGGTCATATCGAGATCCTGAGGCCATGAACGCCCTCATGGATCTTCTTGTCGACGCAACCGCGCGCTACTTGTGCCGCCAGATTGATGCTGGCGCCCATGTCATTCAGCTTTTCGATACCTGGGCCGGCGCGCTATCTGAAGAAGGTCTGGAACAATGGGTCATCGAGCCGACAAGAAGGCTGGTCCAGCGCCTTCACGCCCATCGTGCCGACATCCCGGTCATCGGCTTTCCAAGACAGATTGGTGCGCAACTGGCCAACTATGTCGAACGTACTGGTGTGTCGGCCGTATCGCTGGATACCGGTGTCGATCTCGACACAGCATCAGCGCTGCAGCGAAGCACGATCATTCAGGGAAACCTCGACCCCGTGCTTCTGACCGTAGGCGGAGACCCGATGCTGCAAGCCGCGAGACGACGGCTGGCGCAACTCGGCCATGGCGGTTACATCTTCAATCTCGGGCACGGAATCACCCCGGCCGCGTCGCCCGATGCGGTTGAAGCCTTAAGTGCATTGATCCGGGAATGGCCATCACGCTAGAAGGTCGACCGGAGACCTGTCGGACATTGCCATACCGAAAGCGGATCCATGACAGATTACTATTCCTGGGTGTTAGTCCTGCATGTGCTATCGCTCATTGCGTGGATGGCCGGCATGTTCTATCTGCCGCGGCTCTACGTTTATCATGCCGATGCCAAGCAGGGGTCGGAACTTTCCGAGACGTTCAAGATCATGGAACGCCGATTGCTTCGCGGTATTATCAATCCGGCGATGATCGCGACCTGGCTATTCGGTCTTTGGTTGTTGGCGTTGCAGCCGGGATGGCTGGAGCAAGGCTGGCTGCACCTGAAGCTGGCTGCCGTCGTCGCGTTGACGGTGATGCATGTATTCTTTGCTCGGTGGCGCAAGGATTTCGAGGGCGACCGAAATGCCCGGCCGGCCCGGTTCTATCGGATTGCCAACGAAGTTCCGACCGTCCTGCTGATTATCATCGTCATATCGGTGATCGTGAAGCCGTTCTGACCGGTTTCCCTGATTATCGCTGTTGCTAATTCCCGGCCGCATCCTCATTCGGCCGCTTCGCGGCGGCGAAGATCGCCTTCCATGAGTCGTGAGGCATCGATCAGCTGAGTCATCCGCAAGGTATCGCCGGTTTCCTTGTCGGGATGATAAATCTGGCTCAGCATCCGGAAACGGGCTTTAACGATCCTCCGGTTGAGCCGCATGCCCGGCGGCAGACCCAGAACATACCGGGCATCGGAGACGGTTCTGACGCCGTCGGGTAGCGGATCGAAGGTCATCAACGATACAAGCGCGCGCATTTCCTCGGCATGCTCACGTGCATCGTCAATTTCGCTACGGCCCCGTGCACGATCCCGGACGGGATCGGTTGTATCGTCGTTATCCGCCGATCCGGTGCTGTCGGATTCTGACAACGCCCGTTCACCGGCATCCAGCGCCAGCAGCAATGCGAGAGCTCGGCGAATGTAGACGTCTGATAATCCGTCCTTGAGCCGAAGTTGAAGCCGCGGCTTGCGGCGGAGAACCCGTCCGGCGCGCGGCCCCGATTTGAGCAGGATGACATCGCGGTCATCGGGTCCGGCGTCTCCGGGATCGGGAACCGAATCCGGATCGAGATGTTCATGCAGAACGAGGACCGCAGTTACGAGATCACTTGCAGTGACGGCCTTGCGCACCGCCAAAGCTAGGACGGCGTCGCGGAAACCGGCGCTGCAGGTAACGATGTAGGATTTCATGCGGTCCTTCTGATTCACTGTCTTTGGACGTTTCGGCGGGATGATACAGTATCGGCCCCGGAACGACAGAGATGCCTTTCTTGCCCATTCCTGTCGCCTGATAGGGAAAAAATCTCTGCCAGGATCGAAAAAGTTTCAGGAGGTCATGGTGATCATTTGACTTGCAACGCAGGTTCGGTTACCCATCTGAAAGGCGGGAGTCGAAGTCCGACGATACGGACTGACTCTCGTTCATCTCCACCTCCGATATCGGTCCGGGTCTGTAATCGTCCTTACGGGACGTTCCCTCCTCCGCCTTCGGCTGTCTTTTCAGGCATCTTCCACTTCACCTGACGTCCGCACACAGTCGTCGTGCGATTGCCGTCACTCCCGTTACGGGCTCATCAATGCATCTACAAGACCTCAAGGATAAATCTCCGGCGGATCTTCTGGCATATGCCGAAGAGTTGGAGATCGAGAACGCGAGCAACCTGCGCAAGCAGGACATGATGTTTGCGATCCTGAAACAGTTGGCCGAGAACGATATTGCGATCTTCGGCTCGGGCGTTCTGGAAGTCCTCCCGGACGGCTTTGGATTTCTACGGTCGCCGGAAGCCAACTATCTTCCGGGTCCCGACGATATCTATGTTTCGCCCAATCAGGTACGGCGTTTCGCTCTGCGAACCGGCGATACCGTCGAAGGGCAGATCCGGTCGCCCAAGGATGGCGAACGGTATTTCGCGCTGGTCAAGGTCAACCAGATCAACTTCGAGGATCCGGACCGGGTCCGGCATCGGATCAACTTCGATAATCTTACGCCCCTGTATCCGGAAACCCGACTTCGGATGGAGGTCGAAAATCCGACATCCAAGGATCTGACCGCGAGGATCATGGAGTTGGTGGCACCGATCGGCAAGGGACAGCGGGCCCTGATCGTCGCGCCACCCCGGACCGGCAAGACGATGATGCTGCAGACGGTGGCGAATTCCATCGCGGCCAATCATCCCGAAGCGTATCTCATCGTACTTCTGATCGATGAGCGGCCCGAGGAAGTGACGGATATGGACCGGTCGGTGAAGGGTGAGGTGATTTCTTCGACCTTCGACGAGCCAGCGGCGCGCCATGTCCAGGTCGCCGAGATGGTCATCGAAAAGGCGAAGCGGCTGGTCGAACACAAGAAGGATGTCGTGATTCTTCTTGATTCGATCACCCGGCTCGCTCGTGCCTATAACACGGTCGTCCCGTCGTCCGGCAAGGTTCTCACGGGCGGCGTCGATGCGAACGCACTTCAGCGGCCGAAACGGTTCTTCGGTGCTGCTCGCAATATCGAGGAAGGCGGCAGTCTGTCGATCATTGCGACGGCGCTTGTCGAGACCGGCAGCCGCATGGATGAAGTGATTTTCGAAGAGTTCAAGGGCACCGGCAACTCCGAACTCATCCTCGATCGGAAGATCGCCGACCGGAGGATATTCCCGGCGATCGATATAACGCGGTCGGGAACGCGAAAGGAAGAGCTGTTGGTATCCAAAGGCGAACTGTCGAAGATGTGGGTCCTGCGCCGCATCCTTCAGCCAATGGGGCCGAACGATGCGATGGAGTTCCTTCTCGACAAGCTCCGACATACCAAGAACAACGCCGACTTCTTCGAGAGTATGAACCAGTAGCGTCTATGTTGGCCGGCGCCGTTTCACGTGAAACGGCGCGCCGGCAATCGGCTCGACGGTTTATCGATCAGAGGCCTCTTCGCTCGTGGGCGAGGAGGTCTTTTTTTGTCCTCAGTCCCTCCCCGCCGCTGTAGCCGCCAAGGCCTGTTGTGGCGACAACCCGGTGACATGGCACGATGATCGGAATCCGATTGCGGCCGCAGCCCGTACCAACGGCCCGTGGGCTGCTGGATATCTCACGGGCGAGCCCGGCATAACTGGCGGTTTCGCCATACGGGATATTTAGCATGGCGGCACGCAGCCGCGCCTGGAATACCGTTCGGGGGTTCGCGAGTGGTATGGCGAATCGGCGAAGCTGACCATCGAAGTAGGCCTTCAACTGTGCCTGAACATCTGCCAGGACCGGCGGCAGACGATCCGGCGACATCAGCTGTTTGTCCCCGGGATTATTGTCCGCATCGGCTGAACCGTCAGTTTCGCCGATCGTTATGCCGGAAAGCACCCACGCTTCGCCCTCCCTAGCTGCGTTAATACGCAGGATCCCGATTGGAGATGGGCACATCAATTCCATGCTGACTTCCACGATCATGGGCCGTCAGGTTTCAGGTCCGCGGGATTCGTCACTGGTGGATAGCACATCATTCCCTGACATCGATACGCCGTTGCTTGGCCCTGAACCCGTGTCTTTCCCGCTGCCGGGTGGGATTCCGGCAGATTGGAGGTGTCGGAGACGGTTACCACCATGCGTCTTGGATCCGCGACGTTGCGTGCGGCCTCTCCAAGAGCTTCCGTCGCCGGATCTCCATTCTCTCCAACGATGATCACGGTTTCAGCATTGTAAAGGTGATCGATCCCGGCGAGGTAGCTGGCAAGCGGGAAAATATTTCGTTGAAGCGCACCACCGAAGGCCCGGATGATGCCTTCGGCCCGGTCGGCAAAGCGTTGCTCGCCGGTCAAGTGGTACAAGCGGGCCAGGCCAATGAGAAGGCTGCCATTGCCGGACGGCTCCGCATTGTCGTGAATACTCTTCGTTCGCACGATCAGGGCTTCGGCATCGTCGGCCGTCAGAAAATAGCCGCCGGCATCGCGATCGGCGAACCGCTCTTCGGTCGTGTCGGCCCAACCGACAGCGAGCTGAAGGTACTTCGACTGCCCTGTCGCCATGAACAGAGCCAGCGCAGCCTGGATCATCGCCGCATAGTCGGTCAGCATTCCGATTTGATGACGCCGGCCATCACGCCAGGCGTGGAAAAGCCGATCGCCGTCGCCAAGTGCGTCGACAACCGCATTAAATGCTCTGGCGGCCCTGGCGGTCCAGTCCGGCTGGTTCATGGTGGCGCCGCAACGCGCCAGCGCCGCGATGGTCAGTCCGTTCCAGTCGGCCAGAACCTTGTCATCCAAAGCGGGTCGGACGCGCTTCGATCGGGCCTGGAACATCAGTGTCATCGGCTGGGTAAGTGCCTGCTCGACCGAAGGTTCGGGCAGACCGTCGGCGTGGCGGCGATTAAGGATGGTCACACCCTCCCAATTCCCCTCCGGCGTGATGTCATAAGTTTTCTCCAGCAAGGCCATGGTCTCGGGCTCGACCGCGTCATCCAGGGCCTCGCGGATCTGCTTCTGCGTCCAGATGTAGAACCGCCCCTCCTCCCCTTCGCTGTCCGCGTCCAGGCTGGCGGCGAACGCACCGTTGGACAGAGTCATCTCGCGGTCGAGCCACGCGACGGTTTCGTGGATACGGTGCGAGAACAGCGGATCGTCGGTCGCCAGCCATTGCATCAGCAGAAGGTCGAGAAGCTGGGCGTTGTCGTAGAGCATCTTCTCGAAATGTGGCACGAGCCACTGGTCATCGACGGAATATCGGGAGAAGCCGCCGCCCAGATGGTCGTAAATGCCGCCCTGGCACATTCGCCGCACCGCCAGTTCGACGGTGGCGGCAAGCGCCGGTGAACCTGTCCGCCGGGCGGCGTGCCAGATCAGCGTGAGCACACTGACCTGCGGGAACTTCGGTGCGCCCTTTATGCCGCCATGGACCGGGTCCATTTCCGCGGCCAATTGTTCGGCTGCCTGGTCGATGATGGCCGGATCGACGGCCTCGACGGACTCGCTCTCGCTGAGCCGCGCTAGAGCCGTACGCAGCGCGTCCACGTTGCCGGCAACCTTGTCCGGGTCCTGGTGGTACACCTGCGACACCAGTTTCAGGACTTCGGCAAATCCGGGACGGCCGAATTTTGGCACGGACGGGAAATAGGTTCCGCCCCAGAACGGGTGGCCGTCCGGCGTCAGGAACATGGTCAGCGGCCATCCGCCGGGCTGACCGGTCATGACGAGGGCGTTCATGTAGATCTGATCGATGTCCGGCCGCTCTTCCCGATCGACCTTGATGTTGACGAAAAGCTGGTTCATGACCTCTGCAATGGCGGGATCCTCGAAGCTCTCATGGGCCATGACGTGGCACCAGTGACAGGCGGCATAGCCGATCGACAGCAGGATCGGCTTGTTCTCCGCTTTCGCCGTTGCCAGCGCCTCACTGCCCCACGGATACCAGTGTACCGGATTGTCGGCATGCTGGAGCAAATACGGGCTTGCGCTGTCCGCCAGACGATTCTGCGTCATCGGTACCCCAATGGCTGGTGCTTCGGATTCGGGATGGTGGCGAAATCGCGGACGATTTCCTTTATCCTGTCGCGTGAACTTTAGGTGATTCCTTTGACGGGAGCAGTCAATGAATATCCGCATCGACATAGAATGCACACCCGAGGAAGCCCGCACTTTTCTCGGGCTGCCCGAAATCAAGCCATTGCAGGATGCGATGATCGAACAGATGCGCCAGCAGATCCCCGCTTCCATGACCGCCATGGATCCCGAGACGCTGATGAAGACCTGGATGCCGATGTCCCTTCAGGGTCTGGAACAGATGAATCGGGCCGTATGGGATGCCATGAACCAGAGCGCGCGTTCCGGCAGCGGGTCACGGCAAACCAGCGATGACGAGAAGCCTGAAAGCGACGGAACGACGGCCGGCGGCAAGAAGTCGGGCCGACGATAGGGACCGAACACAGCTGATGTCACGAGACACAATTTTCGCCCTCTCCACGGTGCCGGGAAGATCCGGTGTGGCGGTCATCCGCATTTCGGGTCCTGAGGCACGTGGCGCCCTGGCAGCGCTGACCCCGGGCGATCCGGTACCGGCCGATCGGCGGGCCAGACTTCGACAATTGAAGGATCCTGAATTCGGCCCCGGATTCGGTGACGTCATCGACCAGGCTCTGGTGCTGGGGTTTGCGGGGCCACGGAGTTTTTCCGGCGAGGATATGGTCGAGATCCATTGCCATGGAGGACGGGCCGTGGTCGATCGGCTGTTGTCTGTATTAAGCCGGATGCCGGGATTGCGCCCGGCCGAGCCCGGTGAATTCACGCGGCGGGCGTTCGACAATGGTAAGCTCGATCTGACGGAGGTCGAGGGTCTGGCCGATCTGATCGACGCGGAAACCGCGGCCCAGCACCGTCAGGCCCTGCGGCAGATGGACGGTGCGCTGGGTCGGCTCTACGACGGTTGGCGGCAAACTCTGTCGCGTGCGTTGGCCTATGCCGAGGCCGATCTGGATTTCCCGGACGAGGATTTGCCCGAAGGGATCACCGATACGATCGCACCAACTCTGGCCGGAATCGGATCGAGTATCCGTGCCCATCTTGCGGATGCAAGGCGCGGAGAACGCGTTCGGTCGGGGCTGGAGATTGCCGTCCTGGGGCGCCCGAACGCCGGGAAGTCCAGTCTCGTCAATCTGCTGGCGCAACGGGATGCGGCGATTGTCTCGGCGGTCGCCGGGACGACCCGGGACGTGGTCGAGGTCCATCTGGATCTTGGCGGATACGCCGTTGTCGTTGCCGATACCGCAGGAATGCGAGAGATCGGTGACGAAGTCGAATTGGAAGGGGTCCGCCGGGCACGCTTGCGCGCCGATAGCGCCGATCTGCGGGTCCTGGTGGTCGATGCCGCCGATCTCGACGCCGCTGGCGGCCTCCCCGACGATCTGGCGGAACTGTGTTCAAGAGACACTGTGGTAGCGGTCAACAAGATCGATCGGCTGGTGGGACCCGTCACACTGTCGGCGATTGAAGGCCCCGCAATCGGCGTGTCCGCTGTCAGCGGAGCGGGCATTTCGGATTTGGTGGAGATGTTGGTGTCGATGGTTCGCGACCGCCTGAGCGGTGACGGCGGCCCGCCGCTGACACGGGCCAGACACCGCGATGCGTTGGCCGAGTGTGCCGATGCCCTTGACCGGGCCATGGCGGCCCCGTTACCAGAACTGGCAGCAGAGGATGTGCGTCTGGCGGTTCGTGCGCTGGGGCGCGTTACCGGTCGCGTCGATGTCGAGGATATCCTCGACATCGTGTTCCGCGATTTCTGCATTGGAAAATAGGGGTCATCGTTTCACGTGAAACGATGACCGACAGAAGCTTTACCAGGATGACCACCATGACCGGACCTTCGCATGCATTGACGTGCATGTCTTCCCGATCCGATGCCGGCAGAGCGCAGGACGGCGAAGCCGAACGCTATGATGTCCTCGTGGTTGGCGGCGGGCACGCAGGCACCGAGGCGGCCGCCGCTGCGGCACGATTGGGCGCGCGGACGGCACTGATAACCCACCGTCTCGACACGATCGGGGCGATGTCGTGCAATCCGGCGATCGGCGGGCTCGGTAAGGGACATCTGGTCCGGGAAATCGACGCCCTGGACGGCATCATGGGCAAGGCGATCGACCGCGCCGGTATCCAGTTCAGGATGTTGAACCAGCGTAAGGGTCCTGCGGTGCGCGGGCCTCGGGCACAGGCGGATCGGGAGCTGTACAAGCAAGCGGTCCGGGCTCTGCTGGGCGAACAGGACGGACTGTCACTGATCGCCGGTGAAGTGGCCGATCTTATCGTCGAATCGTCGGCCGAGGCGAATGGGACGGTCAAAGGGGTGCTGCTGCGGGACGGACGCCGGTTGCTGTCCGAGGCCGTCGTCCTGACAACCGGCACGTTCCTGAATGGTCTGATTCATATTGGCGAAGAAAAAATTCCGGCGGGACGTGTCGGTGAGGCCCCTTCGGTTGGTTTGTCAGCCCGTTTATCGCAGGCGGGCGTGCCTCTTGGCCGATTGAAGACGGGCACGCCTGCAAGACTCGATGGTCGAACAATCGACTGGGATCGTCTGGAAGTGCAGCCGGGCGATGACCCGCCGACGCCCTTCTCGTATATGACCGATCGAATCACGACCCGACAAGTCCCGTGTCATATCACCCATACAACCCGCGAGACACACGCGCTCATCCAGGCGAACCTTCACCGCTCGCCGATCTATGGCGGCGCTATCGACAGCACTGGGCCTCGCTATTGTCCGAGTATCGAAGACAAGGTCGTGCGCTTCGCGGACAAGGAACGTCACCAGATATTTCTGGAGCCGGAGGGGCTGGACGATCACACCGTCTATCCCAACGGTATTTCGACCTCCCTGCCCAAGGATGTCCAGGACGCTCTGATTGCGACCATTCCGGGGTTGGAGCGAGCGCGGATCCTGCAGCATGGATATGCGATCGAATATGACTATGTCGATCCGCGATCGCTGACACCGGCTTTGGCGCTGCGCCACCTTCCCGGCCTTTTCCTGGCTGGACAGATCAACGGGACGACAGGATACGAGGAAGCCGGTGCGCAGGGACTGATCGCCGGCCTCAATGCTGCACTTCGATCGGGCGCCGCAGGCGGCACCGGCGCCGAAGAAGGTCCGACGTTCAGCATTGACCGAAGCCAGGGATATATCGGCGTTCTTGTCGATGACCTGATCCGGTACGGGGCGCCGGAACCGTACCGGATGTTCACCTCTCGCGCCGAGTACAGATTGATTCTCCGCGCGGATAATGCCGACCAGCGGCTTACCGGCCTGGGCGCGGCGATCGGATGTGTCGGAGCCGCGCGGCGCGAACGCTACGATACGAAGATGACAATGCTGACCGATGCTCGCTCACGCGTGGAAACGCTTTCGCTCACGCCTCAGGAGGCTCGGCGCCATGGGCTGGCGGTGAATCATGACGGTGTTCGTCGGTCTGCGTATGATTTGCTGCGTTACGAAGAAATTACGATCGACCGACTGGCCGCAATCTGGCCGGGACTCGGTGCCTTGCCGGCGGATGTGGCAGAGCAGATCGAGATCGACGGTCGGTATGCCGGATACCTTCAGCGGCAGAGTGCGGATATTCGTGCCTTTCAGCGTGATGAAACGCTGCAGCTTCCGGCATCGCTGGACTATGCGCACATCGGGGGCCTTTCCAATGAAGTTCGAGAGAAGCTGGAAAAAACGCGGCCGGCGACGCTCGGCGCTGCAGGACGAATTCCGGGGGTGACGCCGGCTGCACTCATTCTTTTGCTGCAGCATGTCAGAAGGGTTCGGGCAGCCGGGTCTGAAGGCACCGAAGCTGAAGTCCCTGATGCCGCCTCCCCCAATTCCTGTCCCAAATCACGGCTGAGCGCATGACCAACGAGAAAGCAACCGGCGGATCGACGGCGGCTGCCGGAACCGCCCCCCTCGATATCGGGCCTGCAGAGTTCCAGGCATGGACGGGTGTTTCACGTGAAACGCTCGATCGACTGAAAGTCTACGCCGACCTGCTCATCGAGTGGCAGCGCCGGTTAAACCTGATCGGCGCGACGACCCAGCCCATTCTCTGGCAGCGACATATGCTCGATTCGGCCCAACTCTATCCACTGTTGCCGGCAGAATGTCGCGTGCTGGTCGATCTTGGCGCCGGTGCCGGCTTTCCCGGGCTGGTCCTCGCCGCGATGGGCGTGGCCGAGGTGCATCTTGTAGAAGCCGACAGTCGGAAATCGGCTTTCCTTCGCGAGGCGGCGCAGGCCATGGCCGTGAACGTCAGCATTCACACCCAACGTATCGAGGCCATGGAGCCGTTTCCCGCCGATGTCATCACGGCCCGAGCCCTTGCAGCGCTTTCGGTATTGGTGGACATGAGTCAGCCGTTCACGCATAAAGGGACGGTAATGGCGTTTCCCAAGGGGCGGAATGGTCTGCGGGAAGTCGCGGAAGCGAAAGAGTCCTGGACACGCAAGGGCTGGACACCGGATGTCCGGACGGTTTCCAGCGTGACCGATGCTTCCGCTGCAATCATCCTGATGACCGGCCTGCCCGCGGCGTTCGATGATGCTGATACGCAGGACAAGCGGCCAGCAGCGCCAACGCCGGAGTCGGTCGAAACCCGCAAGCGGTAAAGGAAAGCAACGTGTCGGCCAAATTTATCCAGGACCTTCCCAGCCGGGACATGCCGAACATCGATGGTGCAGTCGTCGCCGAAAAGGACGCCGATGAACGCGGCGGCCGGACTGCGCGCATCCTCGCAATCGCCAATCAGAAGGGCGGTGTCGGCAAGACGACCACGGCGATCAATCTGGGCACAGCGCTGGCCGCCGCTGGCAAGCAGGTTCTCATCATTGATCTGGACCCGCAGGGCAATGCGTCGACAGGCTTGGGTATTCCTCGGGCTAATCGTGGCAAGGGGTCCTACCAGCTGATCCATGGCGAAGCGACCGTCCAGGACGTCACATTGCCCTCTACGGTCCCGGGATTATGGCTGACGCCGTCGGCTGTCGATCTGAGCGGTGCGGAGGTGGAACTCGTGACGGCGCCGCGGCGAGAGTATTATCTGCGCAGCGCGATCCGAAAAGCACCGCCTGATGTCGATTACGTCCTGATTGACTGCCCCCCTGCCCTGGGCTTGCTGACGTTGAACGCCTTGGTCGCGGCCGATGCGGTTCTGGTACCGTTGCAGTGCGAGTTTTATGCGTTGGAAGGGCTTAGCCATTTGATGCGGACGATAGACCGGGTCAAGAAGGCCTACAACCCGTCGCTGGAAATGCAGGGCATGGTTCTGACCATGTTCGACCGCCGCAACAATCTGTCGGATTTAGTCGCACAGGATGTCCGGGAGCATTTCGGCGCCCGCGTCTTCACAACGGTCATACCGCGCAATGTCCGGGTGTCAGAGGCGCCGAGCCACGGCAAGCCGGTGCTCCTCTATGACGTCAACTGTGCCGGCTCAAAAGCCTATATCCACCTTGCCGGGGAACTTCTGAAACGCGACAGCCGGGTGCCTGCGTAATGTCTACTCCTCCCTCCAGACGGCGGCCGAGTCTCGGCCGCGGTCTCGATGCCCTTTTTGCCGACGACGACGACCTTGCGCCGGTAGCCGTGTCCGACGACAACGCCGACGGCACCGGGGATAGCCCGGTCACCCAGCGGCGGGGCGGCGCGACCTTGCCAATCGAAAGTCTGGTGCCCAACCCCTACCAGCCGCGCACCCGCTTCGATGAGGACGAACTGAACGGCCTGGCCGACTCCATCCGCCAGCAAGGCGTTCTGTCGCCTGTGATCGTGCGCGAAGACCCCGACGAAGCCGGCCGCTATCAGATTGTTGCGGGCGAACGCCGCTGGCGCGCGGCACAACTGGCCCAACTGCACGATATACCGGTCATTGTCCGGTCGCTGACCGATGCGGATATTGCCCAGATTGCGTTGCTGGAGAATGTCCAGCGCCAGGATCTTGATGCCGTCGAGGAAGGCGCGGGCTATCGCTGCCTGATCGACCAATTCGGCTATACCCAGGACGGACTTGGCCGAATGCTCGGCAAGAGCCGCAGTCATATCGCCAATACGCTGCGCTTGCTCGATCTGCCCGATGACGTGCTCACCTTGTTGAAGGAGCGGGCGCTGTCGGCCGGTCATGCCCGTGCGCTGCTGTCGCACCCCGACCAAGTTGCAGCGGCGAGGGTCGTGATCGATGAAGGCCTGACGGTCCGTCAGACGGAAGCCCTGGTCAAGGAAGCCCTGGCGCCTGTGGGTGAAAGCGGTGGCGATGACGCGCAAACGGGTGTTCCTGGCGACGATGTCGGCGCTTCAAGCCCGGACGCCGCGGCATTGTCCGGGGCCGCTTTGCGGAACAATGGCCAAAGATCCAAAGACGCCGATACCCTGGCCCTGGAACATGATTTGACCTCGGCCCTCGGACTCAGGGTGTCAATTGATGGCGACAAGTCCGGAGAATCGGGCCGGCTGACGATCCACTATTCCTCGTTCGACCAGCTCGACGATGTTATCCGTCGGATTAGGGGCGGCGGTTGATCGTCCTCGTGCCCGGCTGACAAGCGGGGCCGTGGGGGTTGCACGTCAGGGCCGGTTTATCGTCCCGGACGGCCGGACAATCGAGCAATCTGGAACAATGTCCGTTCGGCCAGCGAGACGTCAGGTATCCCGGTTGATTTGCACTGGATTTCTGCTTCCAGCAGGCGGTCCAGGGCCGACCGGAGCGAGGCTGAGCCCCAGCGGCCAACCTGGCTGATTACCCTGTCCCTGTGCTTCCAGAAAACGGGCGGCTTGATTTCCGCGACTGCCTTTGCAGCCGGCATCCCGGATTCCCGAGCATCGACGGCCGGAACCAGTTTGAGCAAATGGCGCTGTGCGGCCCGCAGGATCCCGACAGTCGTGGCGCCCTGTTCCAGACTTGCGTGGAAGGTTCGCCCGACGATGGCAATCGCGCCGTCAGCAACGGCCAATGCCAGATCGTCCAGCGACCGTTCAGCGGAATCGCCGACACATTGACGAACATCGTCCGCTGTAGCGTGGCGGCTCTCCGCCGTCGAGCCGGCTTCGCTCACGGGCTCGTCCAGATACAGCGCGATTTTCTCGATTTGCCGGCGGGCGACGGCCCTGTCGGATCCGATGGCATCCAACAGCACCTGATGCGCCTCGGTGTCGAGCATCAGACCATTCGCCCGAGCGGTTTCGGTGATGAAGCCACCCATAGCCGCGTTGTCGAGCGGATAACAGCCGATGGCAGCTACGCTGCTGCCGCTGGCCTCTGCTGCTTTCCGCAGCGCGGAGGATGGCTTCAGGTCACCGGCTTCGATCACCACCAGAACCTCGCCCGGCGCCGATGTCGCAAGATCGGCCAGGGCCGCCGCGACGGCTTCGGGGGCCTCGGTCAGTCGAACGACACGTTTGCCACCCAGCAGCGATGGACTGCGGGCCTCGTCGACCAGGCGGGCAGGATCGCCCTTCAGATCTCCCGCACGCAGGTTGACGATTGCGAGGCCTGTGTCCACCTTGTCCGGGCCGCTGCCTAGAAAAGCTTTGATGGCAGCAGATCCGCGGTCCGAGACGAGTCCGGCATCAGGGCCATAGAGGACGACGACAACGGTCTCTTGCGGCAGTCGGGACAGGTAGGCGTCGGCCTTGTTCGGTTGGATCTTAGCCAAGGCGCGCTCGCTTTCTGGCGCATGGGGAGCCGTTAAGGCGTCGGCTCTGCCGCGCGATTGGCCTGAACGGCGCTGAAATGCGTCGCCAGGGCGATGCGAATATCTTCAGCGGTCTGAACCAGAGCCCGTTCGCGCGCGTCCCGTTCCGCGCTCAGCGTTGCAAACTCGTCGTTCTGGCGGTTGTAGCTGGTGATCGTGCGCAGACTGCCGCTTGTCCCCTCGCCGCCGTCGAGAGAGGACAGCGTATACTGAGCCGCCATCGTGAGGTTTCTACGCGTTCCGCTGCGCCCGTCCTGAACCGCCAGATTCGCTTGCGATTCGGTCAATGTGACATTGAGGCGGTATCCGGGATCGACAGGGCGGCCGCGTGGATTGAGCATGCGGATGAGATAGGTCCGCAATTGCTGGCCTTCGCGCTCGGCGATCACCGAGACATCAATGGCTGCGAGCTCTTCTTCGGCGCCCGCACCGCCGAGTGTTCCGTAAACCGGCCTGAATCCGCAGCCGGCCAGAGCCGAAAGCCCGGCCAGCGCCATTCCGGCCTGCAACAGCTGCCGGCGGCTGACCGACGCCTGAGCTGGCGCCCGTTCCGCCGTGCTACGACGCGACGACATTGACGATCCTGTTCGGCACCACGATGACCTTTCGGATGGTTTTCCCATCAATGGCTTTTCGGACGGCGGACTCGGCCAACGCGGCGCTTTCCGCGGCCTCCTTCTCGACATCGCGCGGCAGATCCAGGGTCGCCCGGAGCTTTCCGTTGACCTGAATGCCCATTGTGACCGTGTCCTCGACGGTAAGGGCCGGATCGGCTTTCGGCCAGGGGGTGTCGATGACCAACGCGGAGCCATCCAGATGGGTCCACAGTTCGTCGGCGAGATGGGGCATGATCGGCCCCAGCATCAGAACAGTGGCCTCCAGGGCCTCTCGCAGGGCCCATGCCTCGCCCTCGCCGGTTCCCGGCAGGTCCGCGATGGCGTTGGTCAGTTCCCGCAGGCGGGCGACGGCACGGTTAAGCCGGAAGCCCTCGATGTCCTCGGTCACGCCGGCAATCGTGCGGTGGACAAAGCCGCGCAGGGCCCGGCCCCCGTCTGACATGGCCTGAGGCGCAGGCGTTCCCGCCTTGGGCAGTGGGCACTGCGGTTCGGTAACCAGCCGCCACAGGCGGCTGACATAGCGCCACGCCCCCTCGATGCCGCCGGATGTCCACTCCAGATCGCGTTCGGGCGGGCTGTCGGACAGCAGCAGCAGCCGCGCGGTGTCGGCGCCATAGGTCTCGACCACCGCTTCCAGGCCGACGACATTCTTCTTCGACTTGGACATCTTCTCCAGACGTCCCCGGACGACCGGTGTGCCGTCAGTTATCTTTACGAGCTGTCCGTCCCGTGTCTCGACCTCTTCCGGGTACAGCCAGGCGCCGGTACGGTCCCGGTAGGTCTCGTGACAGACCATCCCCTGGGTCATCAGGCCGGAAAACGGTTCCGTCGCCGACAGGTAGCCGCAATCGCGCAGCGCACGGGTGAAGAACCGCGAGTAAAGCAGGTGCAGAACGGCATGCTCGATACCACCGATATATTGATCGACCGGCATCCAGTAATCGACTGCCGCGCGATCCAGCGGCTGGTCAGAGGCCGGGCTGCAGAACCGGGCGAAATACCACGAGCTTTCGAAGAAAGTATCGAAGGTATCGGTCTCGCGGACCGCCGGCTGGCCCGTCTCCGGACAGGTGGTATATTTCCAGGTCGGGTGGTTTTCGAGCGGATTGCCGGGTTGGCTGAGATCGATATCCCGGGGCAACTCCACGGGAAGCTGATCTTCCGGCACCGGGACCATTGTCCCGTCCTCGCGATACATGACCGGGATCGGGCAGCCCCAGTATCGCTGGCGCGAGACGCCCCAATCCCGCAGGCGATAACGCGTGGATCCGGTTCCGCTGCCTTGTGCCTCCAGCGCTTCGATGACAATGCGTTTCGCAGCGGCGACATCGAGCGGGGCGTCGCCATGCAGCGCACCCAGATCGTAGCGATAGGCCGGCCCGTCGGCATCGACGAAGGCCGTGGCCTCGACATGGAACACTTTCTCGCTGCCGATCAGGCCGGTGGGATTGGCAGTGAAAGCAGCGCGCGTCCTGTCGTCCAGCGCTTCGGCCTCTTCTGCCGATAAGGCCCGAGTATCGGCTGGCCACAGGGCCGGGCGAACGGCAAGCCCATATTTCCGGGCGAAATCCAGATCGCGCTGATCATGGGCCGGGCATCCGAAGATCGCGCCGGTGCCGTACTCCATCAGAACGAAATTGGCGACATAAACGGGGAGCGTGCGCGCGGGATCGAGCGGATGACGCACCTTGAGCCCGGTATCAAATCCCTGTTTTTCGGCCTTCTCGATCGCCTCTTCGCTCGTTCCCTGACGGCGGCATTCGGCGACGAACGCCGCCAGAGCCTGGTCCCTGTCAGCCAGCGCCTCGGCCAGCGGGTGGTCTGGCGAAACGGCGCAGAACGAGGCCGCGAAAATCGTGTCGGGCCGGGTGCTGTAAACGTCCAGCGCGGCCGGCAGATCGCCAGAGCCTCTGTTGTGTCCTGCGCTTTCCGGAACGACAGGAAAAGTCACCGTGGCGCCCTGTGAGCGCCCGATCCAGTTTCGTTGCATCAGGCGGACACGATCTGGCCATTTGTCCAGGCTGTCGAGGCCGTCGAGCAGTTCGTCGGCGTATTGTGTGATTTTCAGGAACCACTGGGTCAGCTTGCGCCGCTCGACCGGCGCGCCAGTACGCCAGCCCTTCCCCTCGATCACCTGCTCGTTTGCCAGGACAGTGTTGTCTACCGGGTCCCAGTTGACCCAGCTTTCCTTGCGATAGGCCAGACCTGCCTTGAGGAAATCGAGAAACATCTTCTGTTCGTGCCGGTAGTAGTCGGGCGAACAGGTGGCCAGCTCGCGGTCCCAGTCATAGGACAGACCGATCAGCTTGAGTTGATCGCCCATCGTTCTGATATTCTCGTATGTCCAGTCGGCCGGATGAACATCGTTCTGAATGGCCGCATTCTCCGCCGGCAAACCGAAGGCATCCCACCCCATTGGATGCAGTACATTGTAGCCGCGCGCCCGGTAAAAGCGGGCCACAACGTCGCCGATGGCGTAATTGCGGACATGACCGACATGGAGCCGTCCCGACGGATAGGGAAACATTTCCAGGACGTAGTATTTTGGCCTGTCCGGGTCTTCGGTTACCGTGAAACTCTTACGGTCGGCCCAGATGTGCTGCCATTTTTCTTCGGTCTCGCGGAAATTGTATCGGGACATTGTTCACCAGTTGGAAATTCGACGCTGGACGGGAATCGAGCAGCGGGCCGTCGGATCGGGAAAGTGGACGCAATGGCATTTACAGCCGTTCGTAACGCCGTTCCCGGACCCGGGCCAGAATCGCGTCCTCGATCTCGGTGGCGGAACCGGGACGTGCCTCGACATCCGTCCACTCACCGGCCGCGTTCTGAATCTGGCGAAACGCCGTTACGTCAAGAGAGGCAGCGGACAATTCGCGGTCGCGGATCCTGACATTCAACCGCACCCGTTCCCCCGGCGACTCCGGCAGCGCGTACCAGTCGGTCAGGATCGTGCCGCCGAATGGATCGGCGGAACGGATCGGCATGAAGGACAGCGTATCGAGAGAGGCGCGCCATATGTCCGCGTTCACGCCGACATTGGACGGGGCGGGCCCCTCGCGGTCGCTGAAGATGACGACCGGTCCCTCGCTTTCCGGCGCTGGGGTATCGAACATGCCGCATCCGGCGACGAAGAGCCCGGCGAAAGCGAGAACGACCCCGGCCGGGACGCGACGGCAATGGTGCCTGTGTCTGGTCATGATGACGATTAATCAGAAATTGCCGTTGCGTTCAAGAGCGACAGCACATCGACCGGCTGAGAATGCCGACAAACGGGGCCCCACCCAATGGACGATCGAGAGTTCAGGTCCCTGACTGCGCTTCGTAGCGATCAAGGGCGCGCGCCATGGCCGCCGCGATGTCCTCGCCGCCCGGCCCTCCGGCCCACCGGTCGGCCGACGCCGGTGTCTCGGGCGCTTCATCGGCCTCATCCCGCATTGGACCGCCCGGATTGTGTCCCTGAACTGTCGGATCCTGCGTGGTCGGGACATCTGCGCCGGCACCCGCAGGGTTCAAACCGAGTGCCATTGCCCGCATGACGGCTTCGGTACGGTAGTCAATGCGGCCATCGCTACCATGACCGGTGCTTTCAGCGACGGCCGGGCTCGCCGCAGCGTCCGAGTCATCGGGCGATGCGCCGCCCGGGGACGGTGATGGGCGGCCTGGTCGGTCGATCGTAACCGTGCGTGGCCCGGTATCGCTGCGTCCAAGGGGGAAAAAGGTGACTGTTTCGCGGACGGTACCGGCATTACCTGGGGCACCTGTCTCCGGTCCGGTCGGCTCCCGGACCCCTGCCAACTGCTCCGTTGCGCCCGATCCCGGGTTTGCCGCACCCGGGTTATTGCTGCCCAGGGCAAGGGTGCCGGCCCAATGTTCCGGCCCAGCGTCGGTTGTGCCCGCACGGGCGTGCCCGGTTGATCCCTGTTCCGTTCCCCGGGCCATCGCCGGGCTGGGTGTTTCAGCCGACGGACCCGTGCCGGACGCCGCTGCCCAATGGCGGGGTTCCCGTGCGTCGTTCCGGTCCGCCACTGCGTCCGCGCCCCTGCCGGTTACGGCGGTGTAAATGTGCCCCATGGGGTCGTTGCCGGTCGTTTCCTCGATCATCGCCGAGGCGACGCCGCCTGCCAAACCCAGAGGGCCGCCGAAGACGCCGGCGCCAAGAACCCGCGAAACCGGTTTGATCTCGTCGCCACTGATATCGCGATAGATCGTGCCGACAACGGGCAGATGGTGGAGTGGGTTGACGATGTCCATGAAATCGCCAAACCCGAAAGATGTGTCCGCCGCTGGGGCGTTGGCCGCTGGGGTGTTGGGCGATCCGCCCGCCCGGGTGGCCGCCGCCGGCGTCTCGGACCCCGGACGGTCCGACCGGGGTCGCTCGGCCCCGGCGCGGTCCGAAAACTGACGCGCCGTTGTTGTGCCCCCGGCGGCCCAATGCTGACTGACATCGATCGACATGATTGTATCTCCGGTGACTCCGAGCCGGCCGAAGCGACTGACATTCGGGTCGAACAGGCCCTCGACCATGAATCAAAGCAAGAGATGTGCCAGTGCGACCGGAGAACGATGGAACGCCGAAATATGCGACCGGTCTACGTCGGGAAGCGCCGTACTCGGGGGTACTGCGGGGGCAGGCGGGCAATGATTGCCCATCGGACGCCCACTAGGGGCGCCGTCTTCCCGGCATAAACTGCCGGGTGGGAGGATAGTACCGGAGCCCGTTCAAAGCAGAATGTGGCCACTGCGATCGCGTTTGGTGCGAAGATAGAATTCGTTGTGACCGTTGGCCGGGAATTCATGGGCCACCCGTTCGGCAACGTCGATGCCGAATCTCTGCAGTTGAGCCACCTTGTCGGGGTTGTTCGTCAGCAAGCGAACCGATTCGACCCCCAGCAGATCGAGCATCCTGACTGCGGGGCGATAGATTCGTTCGTCGGCGTCATAGCCGAGCATTTCGTTGGCATCGACGGTGTCGAAATCATCATCCTGAAGCCGATAGGCGCGGAGCTTGTTGATGAGACCGATGCCACGCCCTTCCTGAGCGAGATACAACAGCACCCCGCTGCCGGATCGCGCAATTTCGGCGATCGCGCCGCGCAGCTGTTCGCCGCAGTCGCAGCGCATCGACCCCAGCAAATCGCCGGTAAAACATTCCGAGTGAAGGCGAATCAGCACGGGAGCGCTGGTATCCGGCGACCCGATCACGATCGCCAGATGCTCTTGTCCGCCGTCGGTCGGCCGAAAGGCGACGACTTCCGTGGCATGTGCAAGATCAAGCGGGACCCGGGCGCGCGCCACGGGGTAGAGGCTGCGGGCGCCGTAATCCTCGTACTGGTCGATGTCGAAGGCCGTGACGGAAAGGCAGTCTGTTTTTGACAGAAGCCGCTCTACCCCCAGGGGACGATCGATCGGCGCGACCACGACCGCCGGCAGCAGCCGTGCCAGTTTTGCCAGCCGGACCGTCGCCAGCGCACCATCCTGAGAGGTGGTAACCGGATCCGGTCGAATGATCCGTTGCTGCAGTCCGTCGAGCGCACTGGGCGCGACACGCTCAAGCGGGTCGGCGAGAGCCCGGACCAACCCGGCCGACGGAGCATCGGTGCCGGGAGTCAATGTCATGACGCCTGCGGCCGCGACCTCGGCGGCATCACCACCGACCGGATCCGCTGTTCGGGCTTCGGCCAGACCGAGGGCAATGGCACGCTGCAGTGTGATCGCAATCGAAAGCGGACCGCCGCTCAGCTCCGCCAGGCGTGTCAGGACCGCATCCGAAGCGTTCTCGCATGCAACGGCCAGCAGGGCAGGTCCGCGATCCGGCCGCACGAGGACGAAATCTCCCCGGCGAAGGTCCCCCATCGCGCGATCGACCGCGCGCAATGAGGCTTGCCGATCGCTCAGCATGCCGATCGGCCGCGATACAGTCCCGGCGTTCTGATCCCGAGGCGACTCCGGCTGCGTTGCCGGAGGAGCCTGCTTTGCGGACGGTGGGGAACCGTCTGATCTGTTCATACGCCGCGATATCCCGTCGTGTGGCTGGTCGTGCCCCAGGCCGTGCAGCTGCTGGGCCGGTAGCGGTTTCGCCCGCGCCTTGCCACCTGTCAAGCGTGGCACGCGAGCAACCTGATGTCCTGTTGCGGCAGATATGGGCGTTGGCCCGCGTACCTTCAATCGCACCGACAGGCGATCCGGGTCTGTCACCTGACCCGTTAACAAGATAGGATTCGCACATTGAGAGCAACAACAGCGGCCTTCGGTACCGATACCTGCAGTGTCGCCGGCCCTGGCCGCAACCAGGATCGTGTACCGGAAGGAATGGACCGGGCAACATGGAAAAGCGTCAGACAATCCTCGTCGTGGCCGAAGAAACGATCCTGATCGACGTTCTGGGCGACGCGCTGCAGGGAGACGATATTCTGCAGCTGCGCCACGCTGCGGCGGCGGATGCCGCACTGAAATATCTGGAGGAGGACCCCGTCGACGTCGTCCTCCTCTGCGCTCCGGCAGCGGCCCCCGATCCACAAAGCGCCATTTCGGCATTGTGGCACGATATCCGCGCCATCTCGCCATCGGTGCCGATCGTCGTGATGACGACGGATCCCGAAGCCCTCCGGCCGCCCGGCGACGAAGCGGAGGACGCCTGGGATGCCGTCGTCTGTCCGGTCAGACTTGCGACATTGATGGCGGTGCTGCGGGCCAGTCTGGTGCGTGAGGGTCCGGGCGCCCGATCCGTGGTCCTCGGACCCTTCCATCTGGATCCGGGCGCAAAGGTGATCGAGGACGGCGAAAAAGGGACCAGCGTTCGGCTGACGGAAAAGGAGACCGCGATTCTGGTCTTTCTCAGCAGTCGGATTCATGGACCGGTTACGCGCGATACACTCCTTGGCGAGGTGTGGGGCTATAATGATCGCGTGACGACACACACACTGGAAACCCATATCTATCGTCTGCGCCGCAAACTGGAGGCGCTCGGACCCGAAGGACCGGGACTGGTGCATACCGAGCCCGGTGGCTATCGCTTGAACGTGAATGGCGCGGCCACGCTGGCCTAACGGCTCTGACGCTCGCCGCTGTCGTGGGCTTCGGTGGGGGCTCCGACTTCAATCGGGGGCGTCAGTCTCGGGCGTGAGGTCCAGTGTCACCGGCAACCGACGTCCCGGAGACGGCGCGCCAGTCCCACCCCCCCGTTACGAGGCCCGAGCCGCCAGTATCGCCATCATCACCGGTGTCGATGCCCAGAGCGGACAGGTTGGCACGGGTGACATCGTCGAGGACGAGGTCATTGCGCCGCGCCGCGGCGGCTGCCCGGCTCAGAACCATGTCGAATTCGTCCAGCGTGCTTTCCAGCTTGACGCTTGAGTTCGACGAATCGAGACGGACGGTCATCCAGCCTTCGGAACGGTCGCGCTTTGTCGAGAAATACTTGACCGACATATCGGTCAGTTCCTGCCACCGAAGAGACCGCCCGAGCGGGCCCGATACTCGAAGGCCCACATTGTCGACCGTTACGGCGGTGGCATGGCGCATGGCCGTTCTGATCAGGAACGCAGCAAACACGGTCAGTATCGACCCCAGCACGATGCCGGGAATCCAGTGGACGTCGACCAGAACCATTGGAAGACCGGCCATAACGGCGCCGGCCCCGCCGCGAAGATAGTCTCCGACCAATGGTGATCTGCGATAGCGCAGCACCGTGGCGGTATCGGCACCAGAGGGCGGTGAATGTTGACGCAGGTTTTCAGGCATAGTCGACAGATACCAGCCGCCGTTGCCGAAGGAAAGGCTGCAGAGAGTCGAAGCGCGCCCGCTGACAAGGCGGGCGGCAAGACGATGGTGACCTAGCCGAGACGCCTTTCGTGCCCCGAGGACCATGTCTAGTAATGGTTGCTCCGCGCCGACGCCGGAACTCCGGTTCGGCAAATGCAAGTCTGGTCTGCCCGAAGGATCGGGTTTTGACCCGGAACCCAGAGAGTTTGGCGGCTTTGTGCCAGGACATGTCCGGCGGATGTCCGGGCTGGGTCGACGGAGCCGAATGCTGTGAGCACAACATCCTGAATTTGCACAATAATTTTCTCTCGGTTCGTGAATGCAGGCCCCTGCCTGGCGCAAAAAGTGGAACTGCATTCCCAGTTTGCCCAACTGAACAGGCAGAAAAGCGTGGCTATTGACATGCCTAGAAATTCTGAACTGCGGCAATCGGACTGGCCTTTCGTGCCAATCCAAAAACATGAGCGTCAGTCGATATCGACCCACACCGGCACGTGATCGGACGGCTTCGGCATCCAGCCGCGGGCGTCACGCAAAATCCCGTGGTCTCGCAACCGGCCGCCGAGTCCCGGCGTCACCCACACATGGTCGAGGCGGCGGCCACGGTCCGACGTCGACCAGTCGCGGGACCTGTAGGACCACCAACTGAAAAGCTTTTCCTCAGCCGGAACAAAATGCCGGCTGGCGTCGATCATACCGCTGGCTTGCTGCAATCGATTGAGCGCCTCGACTTCCGCAGGGGTGTGGCTGATAACGCCAAGCATCTGTTTGTGAGACCAGACATCATTTTCCATCGGCGCGATATTCAGGTCGCCAACCACGACAACGTCGCGGCCCTGGCCCCGTGCGCGGGTCACCGTGCCGGGCAACCAGGCTGTCAGTTCCTCGACAAATGCCAGTTTGTGCGCGAATTTCGGGTTGTTTGCGGGGTCCGGAACGTCGCCGCCGGAAGGAATATAGAGATTGTGGATCTCAGGCCCGTCAACCAGACGCACGGCGATGTGGCGCGCGTCATCGCGGTCGCACCATGTGAGGCTTTCGCTGTGGTCGATCGGCAAGCGCGAGAGGATGGCGACACCATTGTATCCTTTCATGCCGGCGATCGCGATATGGCCATAGCCAAGGTCGCGAAAAGCATTGGCCGGAAAGAGATCCCTGACCACTTTCGTCTCCTGAAGACAGAGGACATCGGGCCGATGCGATTCAAGGAAACGTAGCACCAGGTCGATCCTGAGCCGAACGGAATTGATGTTCCAGGTCGCTATACGCACGGGAATGTTGCCTTTTGTTGAGTGAGGCGATCGGTTCCGGGCCGAGGATGTAACACAAATTCACAAGGGGAGATGACCCGCGTCACTCCCTGCTGCGCTGCGTGGCCGTCAAGCGGAGCCACAGTCCATGAACCAGAGCGTTGCGAACGCCGGAAAAAACGTACTAACCCTTTGGAAAACCTCTTGGAATGGGCGATGCGATACTTATCTGAAAGGCGGATAGGCAATACCGGAATTCAGATCTGGCCCCGAGTTCAAATTTGGAGGTTTTCGATGGATATCCGATCAATGGTTCCGTTTGGACGCGGCCGGACGGGCCTGAGCAGACCAGAAGCCAGTGGATTCGATGCACTTCAGAAGGAAGTCGACCGGCTGTTCGATGAGTTCAGCAACAATTTCGGCCGCGGTTTCGGCGCGCTGACCTCCGGTCGGGCGGTGCCGCGCATTGATATTGCAGAGACTGACAAAGAGATCGAGATCACCGCTGAACTGCCTGGAATGGAGCAGAATGACATCGATATATCGCTTGCGGGCGACGTGCTGACCATCCGCGGCGAAAAGAAGTCCGAGCGGACGGAGGAAAAGGGCAAGGCCTATCACGTGACTGAACGGAGTTATGGCGCGTTCTATCGGTCCGTCGACCTTCCCCCCGGAGTCGAAGCCGATTCGGTGAAGGCGACCATGTCGAACGGCGTGCTGAAGGTGACAGTACAGAAGCCCGCCGAGGCGGAAAGCCGAAAGATCGCGATCAGCGGATCGTGATCCAATCCGCCGACCGGCGGCCGATTGGGTCCATGGCGTCGGCGGCCGCTAGAGCGGTCGCCGGTCGCGCGCGGTCCGCACGACCTCTCCAAAATGGCGGAAAAGGGCTGTGCTTTCCGGCGACTCCCAATACCGCCATTCAGGGTGCCATTGGACGGCCAGCACGAATCCGGGTGTGGTCACGGACCGAAAGGCTTCGATCTGGCCGTCGGGCGCGGTCGCTTCGATTGACAGACCGGGCGCCAGCCGGTCGACGCCCTGACTGTGGACAGAGTTCACGAGCGGTTGCGGCTCGGTGAACAGCTTTTCCAGAAGACCATTGGCCGCCACGGAAACCCGGTGAGCGAGACCATATTGTATATCGGCTGTCTGCGTATCGTCGGCACGGTGATCAAGGCGCGATGGGATTTCGTGAACCTTCTGGTGGAGTGTGCCGCCAAGAGCGACGTTGATCTCCTGAAAGCCGCGGCAGATGCCCAGTAGCGGAAGACCGCGATCGATTGCAGCCCGTATCAACGGCAGCGTCGTTGCGTCGCGAGCCGGATCGTGCAGCGTGCCGGCGTCGCTTTCCGGCCCCTGATAGTGCGCAGGTTCGACATTCGAAGGGCTGCCGGTGAGCAGGATGCCGTCCAGGCGATCCAGCACCTCGTCCCAGTCATAGTCATCGCCCAGCGCCGGAATCAGAAACGGTAATGCGCCAGCGCCGTCAGCCACGGCCCGGATATACTTGTCGCCGGCGATATGGAACGGGTGCAGCCCGATCTGCTTCATGCAGCAGGGAATGCCGACGACGGGCCGCCCCTTGCTCGTCCCCTTTTTCAGCCGGGAACCGGCGCCGTCGGGGTCGGCATCATGGTTTGGCATGGGCGAGGTCACTCCAGGTTCGGTAAATGCGATGCGGGTCCGATGCAGTTTCCCGATACTAAGGGTTTACCATTAGCGACGCGATGTCTGATGGACCTGCCGACCCATCAGTCTATATCGTCGCCTTATGGATCAGTCAGTTCAAGCTCTGGTAAACTATAAGGGCATTGCGGTGGTCGCATGGCTGGCGGCGCTGTTCATGCTCGAACGGCTCGCGCCGCGGACGCCGGCGCCGCCGGACTTGCCGCCGTGGCGCCGCGTGACCCGAAACGCCATGCTGTGGGTGTTCAACAGTGGTCTCAGCCCGCTCGTCGTCATCCCTGTGTCCGTCTGGGCCACAAGTCATGCGCTTGACTGGCGGCCGGCCTGGTGGTCGGGCGCGCCCGGCCTGATCATCGATCTTCTCATTCTCGACTGCTGGATCTATTGGTGGCATCGCGCCAATCACGAGAGCCAGTTTTTGTGGCGTTTCCATGAGATTCATCACCTGGATGAATTTCTAGACACGACATCGGCCATCCGATTCCACTTTGGCGAGGTGCTGATGGGCGCTGCCGTGCGGGCGCTGATCGTCATTCTTCTCGGCATTCCCATCGCGTCGATCATCGTATTCGAAACGCTGATCCTGATTGCCGCCGTGTTCCACCATTCGAATATTCGCCTGGCGCCGCGGCTCGAAGCTGCCCTGCAATGGGTCGTGATTACCCCTGGCATCCATTGGGTCCACCATCACGCAATAAGGCGGGATACCGACAGCAATTACGGCACAATCCTCAGTGTCTGGGATCGGCTGTTTGCGACCCGAAGCCGCACCCGACGCTGGGCAGGCATGCCGATCGGCGTCGAGAACCGACGGGAACTGGATATCGGGCGGCTCATCCTGCGTCCTTTCCGGCCGCGCGACGACGCAGCCGGGGGAAAAGCGGCGGCCGTTGGCAAGGCTGAAGAATCTGCCGATGGTGCCGATCGGTAACAGGAAGTCGCCACCGGTTGGTCCGGTTGTATTTTTGCCTTGCGTTAGCGCTTGGGACCGCCGATATCTCAGGAACTCTGCAAGGGTCTGTTCAGCACGTCCGACGATGACGTGCTCGTCAGGACAATGCCAGCCGCCGGACGTGCTGAGCAGACTGGAGCCGGGTCACCATCTGATGCGCAACCGGATTTTTGGAGTACCGGATTATGACCACGCAAATGGTCGCGCGTTCAGAGGGGTTCGACTTGGACACCAGTTTGGCTCAGGGGAGCAGTGTGTCCAACGTTTCCCCCATGAACGTCGCGAAGATCACGAGTGAAGCGCCTGCGGACGTGGCGAGTGGCGGTACGGGACCGTCGTTGAACGGCGCGCCGACTGATGTGCCGTCGTCCACGAACATGGATCACTTCATCAGCAAGGACGGCGAGTATTTTGCCGGCACCCATCTGATCATCGATCTGTGGGAGGCCTCGCGTCTCGACGATATCGACCACGTCCGGCAGACCCTGATCAAGGCGGTTACTGCCGCCAAGGCGACGCTGCTGCACATTCACCTGCATCACTTCACCGAGAACGGCGGTATTTCCGGCGTTGCGGTATTGGCGGAAAGCCATATCTCCATTCATAGCTGGCCGGAAATCGGTTATGCGGCACTGGATGTGTTTATGTGCGGCGACAGCGAACCAGCCGATGCCATTCCGGTTCTGCGCGACGCTTTCGACCCTGGCCGGGTGGATGTCAGCGATATGCGCCGCGGCCGCGTTGCCGAAACCGGCGTCGACACGGCAAAGCTTCGGACCGGCACGGCGGCCTGAGTCGCCACGCTGCGAAAGTTTCAACTGGAATCGAGCAAGCGATGGCGCCGGTCGGGTTACCCCGGCCGGCGCTGTTCGTTTCGTCGGCAGAAAACGGGCCAGCCCGACAGAGGCCGTCATCGGAGGGGAATTGGGCAATGACCGAATGGTATACTGAAGCACTTCACGAAAGCGTGGGGCAGATCCTGAGAATCGACAGGATCCTTCATCAGGAACGAACCCAGCACCAGGATCTGATCATTTTCGAGAACAAGACCCTCGGTCGAGTAATGGGACTGGACGGCATCGTTCAGACGACGACCTTCGACGAACATATCTATCACGAGATGATGGCCCATGTGCCCATTCTCGCTCATGGCGCCGCCCGTCGGGTGCTGATCATCGGCGGCGGTGATGGCGGCATGCTCCGCCGCTGTCTCTGCCACCCCCTTGACCAGGTCACGATGGTCGAAATCGACCGGAGCGTCATCGACCTGGCGCTCGAATTTCTTCCCATGATTTCAGCCGGCGCGTTCGAGGACCCCCGGGCCAACCTGCTGATAGCGGACGGTGCCCGATTCGTCGCCGAGACCGAAGACCGCTTCGATGTCATCATCGTTGACAGCAGTGATCCGACCGGCCCGAACCAGGTGCTTTTCACCGAAGAATTCTACGGCCACTGCAAGCGGGCGCTGACGCCCGGTGGAATCCTGGTCACCCAGAACGGCGTTCCCTATCTCGATCACGGCGAGCAGAAGCGGACCTATGGGCGGATGCGCCAGCATTTCGGCGATGTGACAGCCTATGTCGCCGCAGTCCCGACCTATCAGGGCGGGATGATGACTTTCGCATGGGCGAGCGACAATCCCGCGCACCGGCAATGGGATGCCGAGACGATCGCGGGCCGGGCGGCCAAGAGCGGGTTCGAATCAGACTACTATACGCCCTCGCTGCATGTCGCCAGCTTCGCACTGCCCCGGATGGTCGAGCGGCACGTTGCTGCGTGACGAATTATCGTTGTTCGCCGCATCATCGACGGGGTCCCGGACGATAAGTTCATTCTGCCCAGGACCTATCGCCCGATAGGTGCAGGTTCCATTCGGCCGCCATTTGCGAATCGACATCGAGGCGATAGGGCGGTTCACCGTCGCCCGGATTGGCCGGCAGGATCGAGACGGTTGATGTCGCCGGGTTGTGGTGGCCCTGCCATTCAATCGGTCGATCCGCCGCGTCATACACGACAAGAGCGTCGGTGATCTCGGTCGGCGGAATGATGCCGTCAACCTGGATCGTGACCGGACCCCCTGCCATCCAGGGGACGGTCTCCGGCGGCGAGACGTGCAATCGCTGGGGCGTCATCGCCGGTGTTACCTGAATCACGTGCTGATCGGCTCTCAGGCCGTCATGAACTGTCAGCCGAAGTGTCGGCGCCCGGCCCGGGACGAAACCGTCCAGAGGCAGGGACGCGGATTGCGACCCCGCGTCGATACCCGTTGCCATGAATTGCCAGGGCGGCGCGCCGCTGGGGCTGTACGCGATATCGGCATACTCAGCCGCCCCGCCGGTCGTCCATTCAAGGAGGAGTTGCGCATCGTCAAGTGTGGCGGGCGATACCTCCGCGGTCACAATTCGAGGCGTTGGGCCGGCCGTCTCCAGCCGCGCCCTGATCTCTGCTCCTTCGCGAATCACCAGCGCGGCGGCATCCTGATCAGTGGGCAGGCTGGCCCGGAACGGCCGCCAGCCGGTTCCCCCTGCTTCAGTGAAAAAGCCGACCGGTGCGGTCGCGATGACAGCACCTTGCGCGTCAATCAATTCGGCGCGCAAACCACCGGAACGGGGCGCCGGCCATGCATCCGATGCGAATACCGGCGGCGCGAGCCTCAGCCCGCTGCGGTCCGGGGCGATCGTTCCGGTGACGATAAGCCGGTCGGATTGATCATTTGCGGCGGTGGCGGCCACAAGAAGACCGTCGTCGCCCGATGCCGATGCCAGCCATGTCCGTGTCGGTCGGTCAGCGGCGGTATGACTGTCAGAGCGGTGGTTTCCGATTTGATGTGGTGCGCGCATCCGGTCGGCCTGAATGTCTGCGGCCGTGCGCAGCGGCCCGATTGCGGGCGGCGTGGCCTGAGCCTGCCAGATCGCCGCCGGGCCTGTGGCCATGGAGCGCTGCATGCGGTCATAACTGGAATTCAGTATGCCCATAAGCCCGGTCGGCATGGCCCAGGGCCACATCATCGATACCAGGGTGTCTGGCGACTGCGCGTTGCCTTCCTCTTGAGACTTGTTCCAGCCGTCCAATCCGGAGGGCGCCATGCGCCAACCCTCGATCGGCTCGACCCGGCGGCCTTGCAGCGCGCTTGCGGCAACAGTGTTGGCGGATTCCGGACACGCGGTTTGCGCGTCGCCGGGAACATGCTCCAGGCCGAACTCATGCCCCAGCTCATGCAGATGAATCTGGACCAAATGGTCGAAATCCGGGTCGAACTCGTCGCCCGATGGCAGGACCGAGATATAGGAGCGCATGTCCGGGAAGCTGAAATTGGTGTGACCGGAGCTGTAGAATGCCATCCCCACCGCGTATCCGGCTGTGCCGCCGGTAAAGAAATCTTCCGGCACAAAGACGACCACCACATCACCCGGCCGGGTATGGGCGCGAAGCCGTGCGGCCTCACCCCTGAAGGCATTGAGCAAATAATAGGCCGTTCCGCCGATCTGGTCCTTCAGGTCCTCGGGTTTCGGCATGACGCCCCGCAGGAACTGACAGGCCAGGTCCGACGACGGCTGGATTTGCTCGAAGACCTCGTCCCGGTCGAAGGCAGGCTCGACCCGGTTGCCATCTGCGTCATAATTCAGTCCGGGCGCGGTCGCGGCGGATATGGGATCAATGGCGACGATCCCGACGGAGCGCGCTTGCCGATGGGGAAAGAAACCGGGTACCTGCCGGGCCGTCTCGCGCATCACGGCCGACGCCAGATCCTGAGTTTCGGCCGGGACGCCGTCGGACCACGCGCCGACCTCGGCAAATGTGTAATGCAAGTGAAGCGTATCGGGATCATGAGGCCAGACCCGGAAGTCATGATCCGCCGTTTGCCGGGCGTCTTCCAGTGGTGTTGGCCAGGGCTGCCAGGGCGATATCCGAAGCGTCTGTGTCCCGCCGCTTGCTGACGATGGCCGCCAGTCGAAGAAGTTGACCGTATGCCGGGCGTGGCGCCGGTCTTCGTCGTCGAAGGTCGCGTCGCGCCATATCCGGATCGGACCCTCGGGGCCGGTGGGGACACCGCGTTGCGCCGATATCCGGGCCGGCTCGGGCGACAGGTCTGTGCGCATCGAATAGCTTTCCGGCTGCCAATCGGCATGGATATCGTCGTGAAGCTCCCAGTCGAGATAAAGCCGCGTCATCGTCGGCTTTTCGGCGGTGAGGCGACTGTCGCGCACCACCTGGAAATTGTGAAGCCGAAGTTGGTCTTCGCTGCTGTCCCATTGCTCTGACAGATTGAGCAGCGTCGAAAAGTCCCACGTAACGTTGTCTTCAAGGATCTTGTCAGTGTCACGCGCCTGAACGCCGTCCACGCCACCGGCGATTTCACCTTGCAGGCGAATGCCGGAACGCAACTCGAACCCGCCGGTTGGATCAAAGCCATAGCGGCTGTGACCGATCTGCCGCCATTCGCCGGTGACATCCAGTCTTGCGCCGTCGGAACCGAATGAATGGAGGGTGAAATTATTCTCAAGCGTCGCCAATTCGACAGGTTCGCTGAAAACGACTGCGATCTGTGGATCTTCATAATTGACGTTCTCGCGGTCCGGCTGCGGCGTGACCAGATCGACATTCAACGGCGGATCGCAGGATTCGGGGTCTCGTTCCCATTGGTCGACGGCGCAAACCCATCCTGACACGAAGCCAGTTCGGCCTGTCGGGATGCGGGCCCCTGCCAGCGACGAGAGGCATGGTTCCTGGCCCGTCTCGCCGGATCGCCAATTACGGCATTCCACGACATGAGCCCGGAATTGCATGGCGAATCCGCCATCATCGAGATCGACACGCAGCGAGCCCGTGTCTGTCTGCAGGATGGCGCCGCTGAAGTCGGAATCCGGCAAACGGGTCGTCGGGTCCAGGTAATTCAGCGCCCCGGCACCGATGCCGGATCGCGGGTGAGACGCCCCCCGTACCTGCGAGAACGGAATATGATGAATGTCGCCGGTCTGAGCCGAAAGCGGCCCACCGATGGTGATCGGGAACGGCCATTCCTCGTCCTGCAATTGGACGACGACATGACCTGCCACGATCCGGGCTCTGGCTGTTCCTCCCATGTCGACGGTCCATGACCCTTCGCTTTTCAGGGCCCAGACGACGTCGGCGCCGCGCATCGTCATCGCGCGTTGCAACGGCGTCGGTGGTGGTGCAGGGGAGGCATCATCGCCGGAACCGGACCGATCGGACGGACGCGACGGGCTGGGAATGGGAAATACCTCGCGCTGGGCTTCGGCCTGTCCCATTGTGGCGGCCGCGCCGATCAGCAGGGCGGCAATGCTGCCGCACAGAAGCCAAATCCGCATATCTCACATATCCATAGAATGCAGTTCAGCGCAAACCGGCCGCGCCATCGCGTATCTCGGTCTCGAAGTTGGCGTCCAGCGCCAAACAGTCTTCGGGATCGGTCTGGAAGTTGATGCCGGCACGCTCGACGCGGCAGACGGTGCCGGTCACCCTGCCAGTGGCGTCACCGAACGGAGAGGCGAATTCCAGGACTTCGAACCGCACAGACCCAGAGGCCCGAGGGCTGTCCTCGCTGGTGTAGAGTAGCGTCGGTACACGGCCGTCGGCCTCTACGACGTAGAGAATTTCAGCGCGGACTTCCCTGTCGATCTGATTGGTCCAGCCCTCTTGTGACAGCCAGTCGGGACGGACGACAAGAACGCCCTCCGACAGGAACTCTTCACTTTCCGGATCATGGCCCTGAATACTGATCTCAACGGGGCCACCCTCCGGGGTCTCTGACCAATAAGCCGTCGCTGACGGTTGAGGGTCTGCCGAGAAAATGGTGATCCATTCCCGGGTTTGTCCGTCGAGGGTGCCTTCAATACGGCCCAGAATCTCGACCTCGGTCGGCGTTTCGTCGGGTGCCGCTTGTGTCGTAGCCCCAATTGATGCCTGGGGAGTCGTCTGGACTGCGACCTGGACCGACGCGTCCCGACATATGTGGACGCCGTCTTGAAGGACGGGTTCGAGATCGAAATCGCCTTCGTCGAACAGACAAAGGCGGCTTGTGGTGAATTCGGCGATGATCGTGTAATCGCCTTCAGAGAAATGCACCTCTTCCAGGTTGAAGCTGTCCATATCGTCCAGGTCGGCCAACCAGGCGCGGACCGGCACACTGTCATCTTCAGGCCAGTCATCGATAACGGTGATGCCGCCATCCACCAGCGTGTCCGGCGTTGCGGCTGCGAGTGGATTTTCTGCGCCCCCGGACTCGAAGTCGAGTTCAATCAAGACGAGGCCGGAGCCAAAAATCGTGCTGCCGTCGCGTCCCGGATGCCCTTCAGGCAACCCGAAAATGGCAACATCAAGTTCGGTCAAGCCGCCCCTGTCGGACCAGTCGACCATGACCCCGCCTTCGGTGTCGGGTCGCGGTGCGATGATGTCGCGTACGATCGCTTCGCCGTCGATCGTAGCGTTGATCTGGCCGATGACGTCGCCCGGCGCCGGTTGCGCCATGGCGGATGGCGCGGCCAATGCCGCCGCGCCGAACAGAACCGGCGAAGCAAGGGCCGATATGGCCGAACGAGGAGCGATGGAGTGGAGGGACTCGAAATTGGGGTGTGTTGTCAAGGCGGCGGCTCGTCTGTTGTCGGTGGGGTTGCCGGGAAGAAGGAAGACAAATGTATGACGGCATTCCCACTATAGCGCACCGTCCTGACAATACAAGCAGCGGTCGTGTCGAATTTCCCGCTAGCCGCGCTGCGGGACTTTGCCCGGATGTCTCACCAGTATTGCCGGAAATCCTCGATCTGCGGTGTCATAGCGGTAAAAATGCTTCATCTGCAGTTCCGGAAATCGCGCTTTGAGTTAAGTCATTGAGGTTAAATCCGGACAATGCCGGTCAGGCGCTGCTGAGGGGGGACTGAATGAGGCTCATCCGCGTGCCCGCCCGCTCCCGGGTTAGCCGGCCGTTATCGATGGCGATCCGTCCATTGACGATGACGGTATCGATGCCAAGGGACGGGGCCAGCGGATCCTCGGCGGTCGCCGCGTCGGCGATCGTGCTGTCGTCGAACAACACGATATCGGCCTGCAAGTCCGGGGCGATCCGTCCCCGGCTGGCGATGCCAAAGGTGTCAGCGACCAACCCCGTCATCCGGTAGACGGCATCCTCCAGCGTCAACACCCCCCGCTCACGGACATACCGGCCGAGCACGCGGGGGAAAGTTCCCCAGAGTCGCGGGTGCGGGCGGGGGTCGAACGGCAGACCGTCGGACCCGATCATGGTGATGGCGAATGCCAGCACCCGGTCCACATCGTCGTCGTCCATGGCAAAATAGAGGGCGCCAGCCGGCTGAAGCCGTTCGACGGCCGCGTCGATATCGCAGCCGAGTTCGGCGGCGACGGCGTCGAGCCGCTTGCCAGTCATTTCCGGCATCGTGCCCGAGCGGGCAACAACCACGACACCGCCGCGCCGGACGCGATCAATCGTCAGGGCGGTGGAGGAGAACGTATAGGGATAGGCGTCGATGCCGATCCGCTGATGCGCCCGCGCTGCGTCGATCAGGGCCAGCGACTGCGCCGTCTTGCCGTGATTGGCGGCACCGGTGGCCTTGTGGTGGGAGAAAATCACCGGAACGCCGCCCTCGCGCCCGATTGTGAGCGCTTCTTCCACGGCGTCGATCAGGCCATCCCCTTCGTCGCGCAGGTGGGTGACGTAGAAGCCGCCCGTCGCGCCGCGCATGGCCGCTGCCAGAGACACCAGTTCCGCGGTGTCCGATCCCCGCGCCATGGCATAAGCAAGACCGGAACTGAGCCCGATCGCGCCGGCGTCGAGCGCTTCCTCAAGGTGGCTGATCATCGTCGAAATCTCCCGCCGGTCGGCAGCGCGCGTCAGGTCACTCATGGCGGCGACACGCAGCGCGGAATGACCGGCCAGCGCCATATAGTTGACGGCCGGACCGGCATCGGCGACGGCACGCAAATACGAGGACATCGTGGGAAAGCGATAGCGGTCGTCGGGCAGCAGGATCCCGAATTCCTGGGGCAGGGGCCCCGACGCCGGAAGTGGAAACGGGCTGAAACCGCAATGCCCGGCGATCACGGATGTGACGCCCTGTGTCAGCTTTTCCGGCATTTCGGGGCGAACGATCAGGGCGACATCGTCGTGGGTATGGACGTCGATGAATCCGGGCGCAAGAATCCGGCCTCCGGCGTCGATCGTGCGGCGAGCGGGCGTGGCCGGGCCGGGACCGTCCGCCCCGGGACCATCGCCTTCGGCGACGACTGACGCGATGCGGTCGCCGCTGAGGTATACGGTGCCCCGAAAGCCGGGTCGCCCGGACCCGTCGACGATGGTGGCGTTGGTGATGGCGATATCGATTTGGGTCATGGCCGAATCTTTGCACCATCCTACCCCGAGATGCAAAGCGGCGCGCCGGTGACCGGTGATTTTACTCCTCTATGCCGAAAGCGGGCGGGTACGTCACTCGCCCGGCGGGCAGTTCTGCTTCGGCGTCAGCGCCGTCGGGGCGGCATCAGTGGGTCTCGCGTTTCAGAGCCTGGCGCAAACGGCGTTTGAAGTTGCCGCCGTCGGCGCGGCTGTCCAGGAATACCTTGACCGCCGAAACTGCGGTTTCGCGGTCATAGGCGACGGTCGAAGAGGACTTCGTGCCGGTCCCGGAGCCACCGGGACCGAGGGCACCCTGTTCGACCAGTGGCTGCACGATGGCTTCGACCCGGTGGAGAGTTGACGGATCGAGCCGGGATCTGATTTCGGCGATCTGTTTGAGGATGGCGTTCTTGTCAGCCGACATGCTGGTGGACCTTTCCGCGTCATCGGGACATTCCGCCGGAAAGCTTCTCCGAATTCCCGTTAATACAGCGTTAAGTATCGATGAAGCTGCTCAAGCTGTTGAAGCATGGCTATTCCAGCGAAGCGTCGGTAACGTCGAGCGCCCCGGTTGCTATCGCCACCATGGCATCCTGAACGGCCAGCATCATTTCCGGTGTGACCAGCGGCCAGTTGTTGTCGTCGAGCGCAACGCCGACGCCGCCCTCGGCGATGCCGAGCGACAGCGCGCCCGGTTCCCAGATGCCGTCGAGGGAATCATGAAGGGAATCGAGAACCGCATTATCGACCCGCTTCAGCATCGACGTCAGTATGGTGCCGGGCTGTTCGTGGTTCTGATTGGAGTCGACGCCGATGGCGAAGGCACCCCGGTCCGCGGCGGCCTGAAAAACCCCGCGGTTGGAGTTCCCGGCACCAGCGAAGACGACGTCGGCGCCGCGGTCGATCTGGCTGAGCGTCAGTTCACTGCCCGTCGACGGGTCGTTGAACGCCGCGGGTGTGTTGCCGACGAAATTGACGAAATACTCGATGTCGGGGTCGATGTAGCGCGCCCCTTCCTCAAACCCGGTTATGAATTTGCGGATCAGGGGAATATCCAGAGCGCCGACAAAACCGATGGCGCCGGTTTCGCTGTGCATGGCCGCCATGATGCCGGTCAGAAAGGCGCCTTCATGCTCGCGGAACAGAATCGAGCGGACGTTGGGCGCGTCGGCGACGCTGTCGATGATCGTGAAGTCGACATCGGGATGGGTTGCCGCCGCCTCGGACAGCGGCTCGGCATAATAGAACCCGACAACAATGATGGTGTCGACGCCGCGCCGGGTCAGACGGTCGACCGCCTGGGGAAATTCCGTCGGGTTGGCAGGCGATACCTCCAGAAAGTCTGTGCCCGTTTCCTCGCGGAAGGCGGTAAGGGCGTTATAGGCGCCCTCGTTGAAGCTGCCGTCGAACTTCTCGCCCACGGCATAGATCACACCCGGGGTGATCGATCCCGCATCCCCGGACAGCACGGGACCGGCGGGCAGCACAAGAATGGCGGCTGTCAGGGCAGCGGAAATCCGGATCAGGGTTCGTCGCAGCATGGTTGGGTCTCCGATCGATTCGGCTGGAGTCAGGGGCGGCGTTGAAGGTCGTGCTCAGCTTCGCAGCATGGGATCCATTGCGTCGATCCGACGGATCAGGGACGGCAAAGCCCCGATATGGTCGAGCCGCCAGAACCGTCCGCTTGAGTCGGCCGGCTTCTCGGCGTCCTCGTGGGCCCAGGTGATCTCGTATTCGATATGGACGGCCCGGGCGCCGAGAGACAGGACGGGCAGGATGTCCGACCGCAAGGAGTTGCCCACCATGACGAAGGCCTCCGGTTTCGTGCCGGACCGCGCGAGGATGTCCCTATAGGTCGCTTCGTCCTTTTCCGACACGATTTCCACGCGGTTGAACAGGTCTGCCAGACCCGACCGCGCGACCTTGTTCTCCTGGTCGAACAGATCGCCCTTTGTGATGACGATGAGGTGATAACTGCCGTGGAGCGCTTGAAGTGTTTCCCTGACGTCGGTCAGAGGTTCCACCGGCTCGGCCAGCATCTCGCGCCCCCATTGCAATATCCGGGCTATCGATTCGCCGTGGATGCGATGGTCGGTGATCTCCAGGGCCGTCTCGATCATCGAGAGCGTGAAGCCCTTTACGCCATAACCGAAGAGCGCCAGATTCTTCTTTTCTGTTCGGAACAGCCGATCGTGGATATCCACATCGGCGGCGTACGGGCGAAGCAGGTCCTCGAATCGCGCCTGGGTCGCGGCGAAGATCCGTTCGTTGTGCCAGAGAGTATCGTCGCCGTCGAACGCGATGGTCGTCAGCATGTCGGGACATTCCTGTCGTCGGTGTCGGATCGGGGCCGGCTTTAGGGTGAATCTGCTGTCGGATTGCGACGCAAAGCGGAATCGGTTGTCGAATGAGGCCTGCAAAGCTATCCCTTAAGGCAGGGGTACAAAAGCGATTTATCGTTGGACTATGCGTCAACGGGAGGGATAGGGGCTGATGGCCAGGGAAGACACAGCGAGCACCGAAGTAACACCGCTCTGGACCCCGTCGGAGGCGCGGCGGCAGGAAAGCCGGTTGGCCAGGTTCATGGCCAGGGTGCAGGAACGCCACGAGCTGTCACTGCCCGACTATGACGCCCTTTATCAGTGGAGCGTGGACGACAGCGAGACCTTCTGGTCCGAAGTCTGGGACTTCTTCGGCATTGCCGGCGAAAAGGGTGCCAGGACGATTGTCGATCCGGGCCGCATGCCGGGTGCCCGCTTCTTCCCCGATGCCCGCCTCAACTATGCCGAGAATTTGCTTCAGCGGCGGACGAATGACACCGCAATCGTGTTTCGCGGCGAAGACAAGGTCGAGCGCTGCCTGACCTTTCGCGAACTGCACGACCTGGTCGCCAAAACGGCAAAGGGCCTGGAGGCACTGGGCGTCGGGAAGGGCGATCGTGTCGCCGGCTTCATGCCCAACATGCCCGAAACCGTCGTTGCCGCCCTGGCAACGGCCTCGCTTGGCGCGGTCTGGGCTTCGGCGTCGCCCGATTTCGGCGTGCAGGGCGTCGTCGACCGTTTCGGGCAGATCGAGCCGAAGGTCCTGTTTACCGCCGATGGATACTATTACGGCGGCAAGGTCCATGACGCGTTCGACAAACTGCCGGCGATCCTGGAACATCTGCCGACGGTGCTCTGCACGGTCGTCGTTCCCTATGTGACGCCTGATGCGGACAAGGCGTCGACGGTGCGGGGCGGTGTGCCGTTCCCCGCATTCGTCGAGCCTTACCGCGCTGACGAAATTCCCTATGTCAGGGTCGGGTTCAACGATCCGCTGTTCATCATGTTCTCCAGCGGCACAACGGGCGTCCCGAAATGCATCGTGCACGGCGTCGGCGGAACCCTGCTTCAGCATGTCAAGGAACACGGGCTGCATTCGGATATCCGGCCCGGCGACCACATCTTCTTCTTTACGACCTGTGGGTGGATGATGTGGAACTGGCTGATCACGGGGCTGGCATCGGGTGCGACGCTGCTGCTCTATGATGGCAACCCGTTCTATCCCTCCGGGGCCGTGCTTTGGGAATATGCCGAGGCCCATGGCATGACGTTCTTCGGAACTTCGGCAAAATATATCGACGCCCTGGCGAAAGGTGACGTCAAGCCGGGGGCAACGCACGACCTCGGCTATCTGCGCACGATCGCGTCGACGGGCAGCCCGCTGGCGCCGGAGAGCTTCGACTTCGTATACGAGCACATCAAATCGGATGTGCAATTGGCCTCGATTTCCGGCGGCACCGACATCCTGTCATGCTTCGCGCTGGGAAACCCGATCACCCCGGTCTATCGCGGTGAGCTGCAATGCCGGGGGCTGGGCATGGCGGTCGATGTTTTCGATGACGACGGCAAGCCGGTGCGCGGCGAAAAGGGCGAACTGGTCTGTACCCGGCCGTTTCCGTCGATGCCGATCGGCTTCTGGAACGACCCCGACGGCCGCAAATACTTCGATGCCTATTTTGACCGATTCCCGAACATCTGGTGCCATGGTGACTTCGTCGAACTGACGCCGCGCGGCGGGATGATCATCTATGGCCGGTCGGATGCGACCTTGAATCCTGGCGGCGTGCGCATTGGCACGGCTGAAATCTATCGCCAGGTCGAGGCGATCGACGAAGTGCTGGAAAGCCTGGTGATTGGTCAGGACTGGCAGAACGACGTACGGGTGATTCTGTTCGTTCGGCTGCGCGACGGCCTGTCACTGAGCGACGACCTCATCGACCGGATCAAGCGCCGCATCCGGGCCGAGGCCAGCCCCCGTCATGTGCCGGCAAAGATCATACAGGTGTCGGACATCCCCCGCACCAAGAACGGCAAGATTACGGAACTGGCCGTCCGCCACGTCGTCCATGGCCGTCCCGTCAGGAATATCGAGGCGCTGGCCAATCCGGAAGCTCTGGAGCTGTACCGCGATCTGCCGGAGTTGGAGGCATAGTCGTTCAGGAACCGGGGCCGTCCAGGAACCGGAGCTGGTCAGGAGTCGGGGCTGATGGCCGGCGCCGTCGATTCGGCTTCGGTTTCGGACACCAGACCGTCTTCAACCGATTCGGGCAGCGATGAATAGGCCTGGACCATCCAGTTGCGGAAGATATCCATCCGGTGAGGTGTGGCGTCGGCAGCGGGGATCAGGCCGGGCCGGAAATCCAGATCGGCGAAGGCATCGACAAGGTTTCGATCGCCGCTGACCACATGAACCGGGACATCGAAGCCGGCATCCAGACCCGTGATCAGCGTTGCTGGTTGATGGTCGCCCAAAAAGATCACCAGGGTTTCGTCATCGGCGAAGTTGGCGACATAGTCGCCGACCGCCTCGATCGAATAGGCAACCGACTCCCGGTATTTTTGCTGAATCCGATCCTGGTCGCGCCATACGACATGGGGAGGGTCGCCCTGACCGGCCCATTGGTCATAGATTTCGCCATCGCCAAGGGTCTCCCACGGCACGACCTCCGGCGTCGGCAGCCAGGGCGCATGGCTTGAAATCAGTGCGGCCTTGACGAAAAGCGGCGCGCGATCGCCTTCGGCGGGGCGCTGGCGCTCTCCGCGCTCCAGGAAATCCAGAACCCATTGGTCCGGAATGGTCCCCCAATACCATTTGGGGCCGGCATAATCCATGTCCCGAACTTCATAGATCCGGTCGAAATCGTAGCGCCGTCCCTCCGGCCACGGCAATGTGATCGCCGGCATATAGGCGGCTGTTCGATAGCCTGCGCGGTTGAACATGTCCACGAGGGTCAAGCGGGGCTCGGCAACGAAAAGATGAAAAAACGCCTGATCGTTGATCCAGAGACCGCTCAGCATTGTGGCATGGGCAAGCCAGGACTGGCCGCCGACCATTGGCGCGGTCATCCATCCGCTGCGGCTGCTAAGGCCCGCGTCTGTGAAGCGCGCGTCCAACCTTTCAAGAACCGGGCGGACCGTATCGGCATAAAGGGGATCTTCCACGGCGCTGCGGCCATAGCTTTCGATATAGATGAGCAGGACATCCGCGCCGTTCAATCTGTCGAACAACGACGCTTCGGGCGGCGTTGAGCCATTGCCCGGCCGCCATCCATTGAGGGGGTCTTCCGTGGCCGCCTGCAAGAATGCCGCCCTCCGTCGCTGATTCTCGGCGAATTTGTCGATTTGTATTTCCCAGGCCCGCATGCCGCCGGTGTTCATCGGGTGATAACCCGCGATAAGAGCGCCGGCGCTGTGCTGGCCAGCCGTCAACCCGGCGGCCACGAGAACGATCACCCCTGCGCCAACACGGGCGGCAGGGTTTCCCATGCGCCGGTCGGTCAGGTGCAGCAATTTATAGACCAGGAACGCGCTGAGGACGATCAGGGCAATGATGGCGATGATAGCCCCGGTGGCCCGCCAGCCACCCAGAGTCGTCTGCATGACATCGAACAATGCCGGGATGAGGGTGATGTCGAGCACGATGTTCAACGGTCTGGCGACCACGGCCCGGGCCGTCATGTCGGCAAGCTGGATCGTAGCGGTGAGAACCACGGCAGCTGTGAATAGTGCGATCCAGACGCGGTTGCGCGGCAGACCCAGCGCGCGCCATGCCGCCAACAGACCGAGACCGATGGCCACTTCAAGGGAAAGTCCGATATGCCAATCCGTAAACAGGGCGTCGGGACGGGCCGGGATGCCAACGGCGAGGCTGAGCACGCTCCATGCTAACGCCAGAACGGCGATATCAATGAAGGGCCGCACCGCTCGACGGGCATGCCGGTCTATCATAATGGTCTCCTGATCACGCTGGCCTCGGGCTGGGCCGATACGCTCAAAATAGGCGGTTCACGATGATGGGAAAGGGGCGGGCCGAGGATGCTATGCGTGGTGCGGCGTGCATACCAGCAAGAGCAGGCCAAGGCGGCATTTGTGCGGTGCAATATAGATCAAAAACCTCATGTATTCGCTACATCTTAAAGCTGTGCTCCAGTCGGTTGAAAAAGCCGAATTTCAGCCCGGTCAATCCCTGCACAGCCCGTTTATGAGGGGAAAGCGGGTGGTTTCGGCGAGAAAAATACAACCTAATGGCGATGTCGGCATTGACATAACTATCTGTGCGTGACAATCTTCATATCAAGACAGATTATCGGGAAGTTAACGAGATGTTAATCTCAAGCTTCTTTAGTATTGAAGAGATCAAAACTAAAGTGACTACATTCCAAACCGGAAGTGTATACTTTATAATATCAATCTTATCTGGCGCCGCTCTTGTAATTGCGCTCGTATCACAGCATGCATTCGATATACAGCCGTGCCAAAAATGTGTCATAATCAGACTATGTGTAGCCGCAGCATTCTTCTTCTCTCTGTTTGGTATTGTTTATAATAATAGAATTGTCACAACATTTGTATTTATTTCGTCCCTAGTGTTACTTTGGCAGAGTTTCAATAATGCATTCGGTGAAGTTTTTGCCTGCGGCTTTGGCTCACCGTTCCCGCACTGGTTGCCTCTCGAAACATTGGCGCCGTGGTTATTCGAAGTCCGTGCGCTATGCGGCGACCGACCGATCTCAATCGCTTTCGACTATGGTGCTTTGGGTCTTGGAATTGCGTGTACAGGCTTTGCGATAGTTGGCGTCGCCTCAGGTTTTCATCGGAGAGTTGCGAAATGAAAATTGGAAAATTCTCTTACTCAGCGTTCGTGTTAGCACTCCTGGCTAATGTTGCTGAAGCTCAGCAACCCGTTGAAGGGGTCCATTATGAAGAATTGAGTGAACCCTTCGGTGCTTCCGAGGATAGTGTCGTCAATATTTTCTCGCCTGCATGCCCGCATTGTTATCGATTGGAAGACGGTCTCAAAGCCTGGGCAGACGAGAACGACTTGTATATCGTGAGAGTGCCCTTCTTCCACGAAGATCAATGGGCTGAACTTGGGCGCCTTATTATTACGATGCAAGAAACCAACAATGACCAAGAAGATAATATAACTGCGTTGTTTACAGCTATACACGAAAATGATGTGGAAGCAGATGACGTAGACGCTTTAATAGATTCACTACCGATTAGCGACGAACAGACTGTTTTGATTGAAGAAACGTACTCAAGTGGGGCTGTTAGTGATCGCGAAGACGAAATACGAGCTTGGCTACTGGAAAACAGAATACGAGCAATTCCGGCTGTTGTCGTAAATGACAAATTTTTCTCCGATCCGGCACGTGCAAGGGGCAATGATAACCTATTATTATTGCTTGATCATCTAACAACCATTCAGTAAGGAGGTAGAAAATGGATATCAATCTCCCAACGTCGGTCATAGTCCTGTTGTCAATATTTGGTGGGATCGTCCTTTTTGCTTCGGGAATCACCATTGGCAACGCCATGTATACGATATTTTTTAAGTAACGTGAAAGTTATTTAAGAAATATCATCAATAAAGATTTGGAGTATTCTCATGAATACCAATGAAACAAAAAACACTTCAACCATCAAGAACGACGACGCCGAGACGGCCGTGCGGCCTCTGACCGCCCAGGAAGTTTCCGAGATTGAAGGCGGTGGCATTATCGATGCCGCAAAAGAACTGATCCGGCTCCTGCGCACTGCGGGTCAGCCCCAGCTGTAGAATCGGCGTCATATGGGATCCGGCGCATTCGCGCCGGTACTTAGCGGGCGAGTTCCAAGCCCGCACCGGCAAATGTGAGGTGCATCTGTCGGTTGTCAGAACCACCAAGTAATGGAGACCACCATGAGCCATGTTGAAAACCAGATCTCCGACCTGAACAGCGACGAAATCGCCGAAGTCGACGGCGGTGTCGTCTGTGGCGGCGTGTGCGTTGGCGGCATCATCGCCGGCGGCATCTTCCTGGGCGGCGTCGCTGTGGGCCTGGCCCAAAGCTACAAAGAGAACAACTAATCAGTTGTAGCGACCAACAGATCAACAACCTTTTCCAAGGAGATCGAACATGATGGAAAACGACATCGTTGCCATGACGGTTGCCGAGATCGACATGGTCGACGGCGGAAGCGCCTGGGACATCCTGAATCCCCGCGAATGGTACCAGTTCGGCAAGGAAGTCGGCAACGACATCGGTGATCTGATCTGGGGCTAACGACCCAATAGATCACCACTGGAGATTTGGTACGGTGCCATCAGGGACATGACGCGGTTCCGAACCCAATCTTCAAACAGACTATACGATCGGCGGAAGACGCGCAACCGGCAGATTGCTGAATGCCGTCTTCCGTCGATGGTACGCCTCAGGCCGGGATGAACACCACCACGGTGTGGCCCCAGTGTGACGCTGTTCCGTCGCGTCCATCGCGGCGACACCGCAGGATCCCGGTCCGTCACGTCCAAGCCAAGGATGTCACCATGGAAAACCAGATTGACGTGATGACCGATCAAGAGATCGAAGTCGTCAGCGGCGGAGCCGCCGAACTGCTGCCGGTATACCCGTATCCGATTCCGGGCCCGTATCCGATTCCGGGGCCTTACCCGGTTCCGGGGCCGATCCCTGGGCCGGTGATCATGTAATCGGTACCGATCGAAGGGGCTATCGTTGCGTGTACGGTAGCCCCTATACAACGTCGCTTTATAATAATAATAGAGTTAGAAAATGCTTTAATTGACAGGTCGCTCAATGAATGAAAATCTATTCAGAGAAAAAGCACGCAAGGCATATTTAAATCGACTCAATGGAAATGTTTTAATTGCGTCGAACGCAAGTAATTGGTGGCTGGCTGCTATCGTCCTTATGCTAGTCACCGCACTCGGAACCTTTTTTGCGTTTGCGGATTATCGGCCCCGATCCGGTGCCGCCGGCCAACTCGTTACCCAGGATGGCACGGCCAAGGTATTCCCGGAAGGCAATGGTGTCGTCATCGAGACATTCGTCGAGGATGGCAGTGTCGTCGAAGCCGGCGATCCGTTGATGGTCGTCTCCTATCAGAATTCATTGGATGGTGGGCGCCGCTGGGGTGAAGCGTGGCTGAGCGAAGCGGAGAATCTGATCGCTTCCCTTGAGCGCGAGAGGGCAATGATCGAGCGGTCCCTGGAGGCCGAAATCAATATTGCCGAACAACGCATGAATGCTCTGGAACTGGGGCATGACCTTCTCGCTACGGAACTGGAATCCCTGCAGGAGCAACTGGTCAACGCGCGCGAGCGGTTCGCTGGCCGTGAACGTCTGGCCCGCCAGGGTATCCTGAGCCAATCGGCGCTGCGAACCGAAGAAGATGAACTGAGCGCGCTTCAAAGTGCCGTCCGGGTTAAAGAGATCGAGATCGCCAGGAACGGGGCGGAACAGGCGACGTTGGAGCATCAGCTTTCCCAAACGCAGCAGGAACTGGCCCGGGCTCAAGTCCAGATCGATCGCGAAATACTGACGACACGGCAGCTTTCCATCGAACGACGATCACAGTTGACCCAGACACTGGCGGCGCCAATCGACGGGCGGGTGACAACGATGCTTGCCAGCGTCGGCAGCCCGGTTTCCGCAGCCGCACCCGTCATGACCTTGCTGCCGCTTTGGTCATTGCTGGAAGCCGAAGTCTTCGTTCCGGCGGCGGCTATCGGCGGCGTTTCCCTGGGCCAGGATGTGGATATCAAGTTTCCGTCCTTTCCCTATCAGCGTTATGGAACGTTCGACGGCGAGGTCACCTACATTTCCGATACGACATTGCGCCCGGGCGACCATCCGGCAACCGCCGAATTCCAGACGGCCGTATACCGACTGCGAATTGATATCGACGAACAGAACGTCATCACGCGGGACGGCGTGTTCCCGATGCTGCCCGGCATGGGCGTCGAGGTCGATCTCGTAAGCCAGCCGCTGTCGGTATTCGACTGGGTGATGAAGCCGATCCAGGACGTCACCGGAAGGTTCGAGTGATGGTTGCTGAAAAGAGAGTCTTCGACCGGTTGCACTTCCGGTTCTACCCAAGGCTGCCGATCTATCACCAGACCGAAAGTTCGGAATGCGGGATCACCTGCCTGGCCATGGTCGCGTCGTATCATGGCTATGAGACGACGGTCGAGACGCTACGGCAGAAGTTTCCGGCATCGCTGCGGGGGACCAATCTGAAGAGCCTGCTGGCCATTGGTCAGCGCCTGAAGATGAGTGGCCGGCCGATGAAGGTCGGCCTGCATGCCCTCCCGCGAATCCAGTTGCCGGCCATCCTGCATTGGGGCTTCGATCACTTCGTCGTCTTGCGCAAGATTACGCGCAACAAGGCCATCATTCATGACCCGGCGCAGGGCGAACGTCATCTTACGCTCGACGAGCTCTCCGACGGCTACACCGGTGTTGCCGTCGAGTTCTCGCCCAACGCCGATTTCGAGCAGGTCAAGGCCAGCAACGACGTAACCATTCGCTCGCTCTGGCAGCATTCCCAGGGCTTGATCGCGACTTTGGGCAAGGTCCTGCTGCTGTCGCTGTTCATTCAGGCTTTCGCGCTGGTCATACCCTATTTCGTTCAGCTGGCCATCGACGAGGTTGCGCTGAGCCAGGACCGAGATCTGCTGCTCGTGCTCGGTCTGGGTTTCCTGGCGATTCACTTTTTCCGAGCTTTAACCTTTGCCCTCAGAGGGTGGGTCGTCGCCTTTGTCGGTGCTCAGCTAAACTTCCAGCTGGCCAACAATCTGTTCAACCACCTGATGCGGCTGCCGTTGACGTTCTTCGCCAAGCGGCATGTCGGGGATATCGTCTCGCGATTCGGCTCGCTGCGGGAGATCAACCGCGTTCTGACCAACGGCTTCGTCGAAGCAGTCGTAGACGGTATCGTGGTGCTGACCGTTGTCGTCGTCATGGCCTATTACTCGTGGACGTTGACGGCCGTCGCGGTTGGCGTCGTGATGTTTTATGGCACGGTCAGGGCCGTGTTGATCCGTCCGCTTCGGCGCCTCATGGAAGAGGAAATCATCAACGGCGCCAAGGAAGACAGCCATTTCCTTGAATCCGCGCGGGCGATGGAGACGATCCGCAGCTTCAATCACGAGCCGATCCGGACCTCTGGCTGGAAGAACAAATTTGCCGACGAAATCAGTTCCGGCGTCAAGGTCGAGCGGATCCGGATCTTCTATCGATCGCTCAGCATGTTCGTCACGGGCGCCGAACATGTCACCCTGGTCTGGATCGGCGTCTTGCTGGTGATCGAGAACGATCTGACCGTCGGGATGCTCTATGCCTTCCTTTCGTACCGGCAGCAGTTCTCGGATGCGGCGCTGGCCTTCATCGACAAAGCGATCGAATTCCGGATGCTGAAGCTGCACTTGCATCGTGTTTCGGATATCGTGATCGAACCGCCGGAAAGAAGTAACGATGAAGAACGCGGAAAGATGAGCAGGATTGAAGGTAATATATCCGTAAACAATCTTACCTTCCGATATCACGAAGAAGAGGCGCCAGTCATAAAAGAGCTGTCGTTCGAAATAGAGAAGGGTGAATATGTTGCCGTAACCGGACCGTCCGGTTGCGGGAAAACAACCCTGATGAAAATAATGACAGGATTGATGCGCCCGACATCCGGTTTGGTGCTGGTCGATGGTGTCAATATCTATGACTATGGAGTGCGCAATTTTCGCGACGACATCGCCATTGTATCGCAGGGCGACCAACTGTTTGCCGGCAGTATTCTGGACAATGTTACAATGTTCGACGACACGCCGGACATGGAACTGGCCGTCCAATGCGCCGCGGCGGCATCGATAGCCGAAGAGGTGATGAAGATGCCCATGGGCTTCCAGACGCTGGTCGGCGATCTGGGCAGCAGTCTTTCCGGCGGACAGAAACAGCGCATTCTGATTGCGCGCGCCCTCTATCACAAGCCGAAGATCCTGTTCATGGACGAGGCGACCAGCCATCTCGACGTCGACAACGAGCACCGGATCAGCGAGGTGATCAAGTCGATGGGGATCACCCGCGTCGCCATTGCTCACCGCAAGGAAACCATTGATACCGCCGACAGGGTGATACGCATGACGGCGGTCGAGGAAGGGCAGGCAGCGGCGGCCGAGTAAGCTGGAACCCGGACCGACGATGTTGTCCTGAATACCTACGGAACGCGAAACGGCCGGACGGCCGCCGAGTCCCAGCAGTGGGTGCGATACGGTTGACACCAACCCGGACGTAGGAAAGTATACCCCGACAGGCTAACCAATACGTATTCAGCAATTAAGCCGAAAGAGGCCGGTAAACGGTACCGTCAGTGGGGTAATACATGGACAATCTTCGACGCATTCCCCTTACCGATCGCATCCAGAACATCGGATACCTGATAAAGAATTCGGTAACGATCGTCGGTGCGGATTGGTCGATCCTGAAGCCCATGGTGACGACCTCGATCCTTGGCATCGTTCAGGCCGCGGTATTCCTTGCCGGTCTGGGGATGGCGATGCATGCGGTGCTCGTGCAGGACAACGCGCTTTGGGGAACGTCCTGGCTGGTGCTGCTGGCCGCCGCGGTCCTCTGGTTCGGAAAATTCTTCTACTTCATCGGATCGGAGCTTCGCCAGAGTGCGATCGTTCATCGGCGGATTGTGGCCGGGGACGCATCGGCTGCGGCCGCCGACACCAGCCACGGTGGTGCGGTCTGGCGCCTGGCGCTGCTCGATATCGCCATGGCGTACGCGAAATATGCGCGGAACCGGAAGTCGGGCGGGCTGATTAATCTGATCCTGTCCGGATTTCTCGAGGTATGGGATCTGGTCAGTCACTATGTGCTGCCGGCCATCGCGATCGACGGCCTGTCGATCCGGGAGTCCATCGGCCGCATCAAGGAACTGCGCGACCGGGTGCCGGCGACGCTGGCCGGCGTCTTCGGCATCGACCTGTTCGGCCGCGTCGCCGCCGCCCTCGCTGCTCCGATTTATGGGGTCATGGTGCCGCTGGCGATCTTCCTGTCGTGGTACCTCGCGTCGGTCCTGCCGTCGGGCGCCTTTCCGGTCGGCGGCGGTGAACTGCCGGACTTCCTGCTGACCGACGGCGCTCTTGTGATCTCGGTCGTCCCGTTGTTCGTTGCGGCCTTCCTGGGCAAGGCGGGCAGCATCATCGTCGCGCGAGGGGTCACCTGGGTGAAGGTGAACTATTTCACCCTGTTCTATCTGCAGATCACCCATCCCGATCGCATTCGCGACGATCTGCAGGACGAACTGGTCCAGTATCTCCGCATGGAGAAACGCGAACCTGAAACCGCCGACGAGGCCGTAAAAGGCAGTCCCGCCGGTTAAGCCGAGCCGTGCCCTGGCGCCGTACCCGGGCCTGGATCCCGGCCGTCGGGTGCCGTGATGTTTGCATGCGTCGACCGGTGGGGGTATGAACGACGCTTCACCGGGGTTTCATGACAATGCGGCAGGCGGATCCAATGGTCACTACTTCCCAGCGTATCGAACGGGCCTTGATCTCGGTTTCGGACAAGTCAGGGATTATCGATTTCGCGCGCGCGCTCGCGGACCAGAAGGTCGAACTGCTGTCGACGGGCGGATCGGCCCGGGCCTTGCGCGAGGCCGGGATCCCGGTGCGCGACGTATCGGACTATACGGGCTTTCCAGAAATCATGGACGGCAGGGTGAAAACCCTGCACCCGCGTATCCACGGCGGACTGCTTGCCCGCCGCGACGACACCGACCACGTCGAGGCGATGACCGACTATGGCATCGGACGTATCGATCTGTTGGTTGTGAACCTTTACCCGTTCGAGTCGACATTGGCTGGCGGTGCGGATTTCGACACCTGCATCGAGAACATCGACGTTGGCGGGCCGGCGATGATCCGCGCCGCGGCGAAGAATCACGCCTATGTCACTGTCGTCACGGATCCGGATGATTACGCGGCGGTGCTGGACGATATGCATGCGAGCGGCGGTGCGACGCAGCCCGAACTGAGAAAGCGTCTGGCGGCGGCAGCCTTTTCCAAAACCGCCGGCTATGACGCAGCGATCGCGTCGTGGCTGAATGCGGAAAGCGGTGAGCGGTATCCGCGCCGTTTTGCTTTCGGCGGGCAGCGTCGGCAGTTTCTGCGCTATGGCGAGAACCCACACCAGTCCGCCGCTTTTTACGCGACCTCGCCGGAGCGTCCCGGGGTGGCGACGGCCAGACAGCTTCAGGGCAAGGAACTGTCGTACAACAACATCAATGATACCGACGCGGCCTTCGAACTGGCGGCTGAATTCGACGATCCCGGCATCGCCATCATCAAACACGCCAATCCCTGCGGTGCGGCGACCGGCTCAACCCTGGTCGATGCGTACGACCGGGCACTGGCCTGCGATCCGGTCAGTGCCTTCGGCGGGATCGTGGCATGCAATCGGCCGGTCAACGAGTCACTGGCCGAGCGTCTCGCGTCCCTGTTCCTCGAAGTGGTCATCGCACCGTCCTTCGACAAAGCCGCGGTCGAGCGTCTGGCCGGAAAGACCTCGCTGCGGCTGCTGGAAACCGGTCACATGCCGGACCGGGCGGCCGATGGATCGGCGTTGCGACCGACGATCCGCACCGTCTCCGGCGGGTTTCTGATTCAGGATGCGGATACCCGGCGCGTGACGGCCGACGACATCCGGGTGGTGACAAAGCGTGCGCCGACCGACATCGAGCTGGCCGACATGCTGTTTGCGTTCTGCGTGGCCAAGCATGTGAAGTCCAACGCCATCGTCTATGTCAGGAACAGGGCGACGGTTGGCATCGGTGCCGGACAGATGAGCCGTGTGGACAGCTCGCGGATCGCGGCGCGTAAAGCCGCCGATGCCGCCGACGCGGCCGGTGAGGCAACGCCGGCAACAAAGGGCTCGGTCGTGGCATCGGATGCGTTCTTCCCCTTTGCCGACGGGCTCGACGCGGCGATCGAGGCCGGCGCGACGGCCGTGATCCAGCCCGGCGGGTCGATCCGTGACGACGAGGTCATCAAGGCCGCGGACGATGCGGGTCTGGCGATGGTGTTCACAGGTATTCGGCATTTCCGCCACTAAGTCAGCGAAAGCCGGTCGCTGACGGATTATTGCCGTCGGTCGGCGGTTTGAGGCATCATCGACGCTTCCCACAACTGATGTCAGGGTGTGCCGATATGTTGCCTGATCTGTTCACGATGCCCGATCTGTTCACGATGATGGCGCGCTACAACCGATGGGCCAACGAGCGCATCTTCGCCGCGGCCGCCGGTTTGCCGGACAGTCAGTACCGCGAGGATCTCGAAGCCTATTTCCGGTCCGTTCACGGCACGCTGAATCATTTGTTGCTGGCCGATCGGATCTGGATGAGCCGGTTCACCGGCGCACCGTCACCTGCCGACCGATTGGACACCATCCTGTATGAGGATTTCGCCGCCTTGCGGGCCGCGCGCGATGCGGAAGACGAAGCGATCGTGCGCTATACCGACAGCCTGGACGGAGATGCGCTGGCCGGCACCATCACATATCGGACGATCGTTCATCCCCAGGAGATCGAGCAGCCGCTGGCGCCGGCGCTCATGCATTTCTTCAACCATCAGACCCATCATCGCGGGCAGGTTCATGCCCTCATGACGCGGTTGACCGGCGACGCGCCGTCGCTCGACCTCATCGCATATCAGCGTGAAGCCGCCAATACCGACTGAGCGTATCAAAAGGCTGACGCATGAAAAGGCCCGGTGCCGCAATGCAGCACCGGGCCTGGTCTTTTCCGGATAAAAGCCGGACCGGAGGCGGACGGTGTTACTCGCGCTGCCCCAGGAACATCATCAGGAACTGGAAGAGGTTGATAAAAGCCAGATACAGGGTAATCGCACCCATGATCGCGCCCTTGGTCTGGGTTTCGCTGTCAGCGTCGGCGGAATACTGCAGCTTGATTTCCTGCGTGTAATAGGCCGTCAACCCGGCGAAGATCAGGACACCAGCGGCAGAGATCACGAACATCAGCATTGAACTTGCGACGAAGATATTCACGACCATCGCGATCAGGAGGCCGATCAGGCCCATGACCAGAAACGAGCCGAAGCCTGACAGATCACGCTTCGTCGTATAGCCGAACAGGCTGAGACCAGCGAACGAAGCGGCGGTGATGAAGAACACGCGCATGACGCTTTCGCCCGTGTACATCATCAGGATCAGCGACAGCGAAATGCCCTGAAGCGCCACGAACGCCCAATACATAGCCTGAAGCGTCGACGCGGACGATTTGTGTGCCGCGTACATCATCGCGAACAAAAGGCCAAGCGGCCCGAACATGCCGATCAGACCCAGCAGATTCGGCCCGGCCATCCCCGTCTCCGGGTTGACCGAGAAGAACACGCCCTGCAGGGCCGTATTCGCCACCAGCCACGCGACCAGACCACTGACGGCCAGACCGGTTGCCATGTAGTTATAGACCCGGAGCATATAGTCCCGCAGTCCGAGATCCATCTCGGCCTGATCAACCGTCCGGCTGCGGTTGACCGTCGTAAAGCGATCCTGTCCTTGCGTTGCCATCCTAGTCCTCACCCGTCTCAAAAAACTCTCAGCGAGCTTCATATTGGCGATAGTGGCTTGTTTTTCAACCAAAATCGAACCAATGGCGCCGATCAGCCCGCACCATGCGCCGAAAGCGTGGCGATTTTCCGGACGCCGTCATTCGTTGCGCAGCAGGGGCGCGGCCTTGCGGCTCAACGCCCGCCATGTCCCGACGAATCCGAGCGCCACGGTTATGACGATGCACAGAATGGTGGTCGCGACAATGGTCAGCGGCAGAAAGACCCAGTCGAGGTCCATGACCTGGGTCACCACGATCCACGCCGCCAGCGTCCCCAGGACCGCGGCAACGATTCCGGTTAGCAGCCCCATCAGTCCGTATTCGAGAGCGTACCCCCGCAGGATCTTTCCTCGGGTCGCGCCGAGAACCTTGAGGACGACGGCCTCGTAGACCCGCCGGCGGTGACCGGCGGCGACCGCGCCGGCGAGCACGAGCGTTCCGGCAACGATCGTCACCGCCGCAATGGCGCGTACGGCGACGATCAGCCGCTCCAGGATACTGCCGAAGGTGTCGAGCGCCTGCCGGATATTGACCGTGGTCACATTGCCGAATTCGGCTGCGACGGCGCGTTGCAGGGCAGTCTCGGTCGCCGCGTCGGCAGCGTGAAGCGTGGCGATATAGGTATGCGGCGCCGCGTTCAGCGGTGTTGGCGAGAAGACCATGGTGAAATTGATTCCAAGCGTGCCCCAGTCGATGTCGCGGACATTGGCGACTTCAGCCTCGATGTCGCGTCCGAGGATGCGGACCGTCATGGTATCGCCGACACCGATCGCGAAGGCCTCCGCGATATCGCTGTATATCGAGACCAGCGGCGGCCCGGCGTAATCCGGTGCCCACCAGTCGCCAGCTACGATGTCCCGGTTCTCCGGCTCGGCCGCATAGGTAACGCCCCGATCGCCGCGCACCACCCATCCCGACGCGCCATCCACCAGCGCATCCTCTGCGGGGACGCCGTTGACCTCGGCGATCCGGCCGCGCAGCGACGGAACGTCGCGAAGGTCCGAGACGCCCTCGAAAGCGGAGACCGTGTCGACGAAGGCGTCACGCTGGTCGGCCTGGATGTCTACGAAGAAAAAGCTGGGCGCCCGGTCGGGCAAATCGCCCTCGATCTGCCGTTTCAGATTGCCTTCGATCAGGACGATGGCCACCAGCACGGTGACCCCGAGGCCAAGGGATAGGACCACGTTCACCGTCGGCGCGCCCGGGCGATTGAGATTGGCCATCGCCAGTCGTACCAGCGGCCGGTGGATCGTGCCCAGACGGCGCGTCGAAGCAACGACCACACCGGCGATCAGGCGGAAGACGACCAGCGTTGCCAGGGACCCGACGACGAACCATGCGGCGAATTCGGGATCGCGGGCGGTGCCGATCGCCAGCCCCGCAAGGGCGAGACCGGAAACGGCGACGGCCGCGACCGCCCCGCGGCTCCAACCCCGAAGGGTCCCTCCGGCCTCGCGGAACAGGGCGGCGGCGGAAACATCGCGCACTCGCGCCAGCGGCCAAAGCGAGAAGGTGAGGGCCGTCAGCAGACCGAACAGGGCCGCGATCGCCAGGGCTCCGGGGTACACCCCGGTGCGCAGCGAAAACGGCAGGAGGTCCGCGAGCAGCGTCGAGACCAGAGGCGGCGTCGCGGCCCCAATGGCCAACCCGATCACGATGGCCCCGGTGGCAAGGACCAGAACCTGAATGAGATAGGTCTGAAATATCAGCCGCGACGTGGCGCCAAGGCATTTCAATGTTGCGATCGTCGGGGTGCGGCCTTCGACGAAGGCACGGACCGCATTGCTGACGCCAACACCGCCGACCAGCAGGGCGGTCAGGCCGACAAGGGTCAGGAACAGCGTGATCTGTTGGACGATCTGTTCCAGTGACGGTGACGCCCGGTCGAAGGTCCGCAGACGCCAGTCAGCGTCCGGCGCGGCTGCGCGCAGCGCCTCCTCGGCGGCGCTTGCCGACAGACCTTCAGGCAGCCGCAGCCGATGGTAATAGTCGATCATCGATCCTTCGCGGATCAGATCGGTGGCGGCCAATCCGGCGTCGGCGATCATGACGCGGGGACCGAAGGCGAATCCGGCGCCGCCGGCGCGATCCGGTTCGGCGACGATGATGTCGCGGATTTCGAAACCGGCTTCGCCGAGCGTGATCGTGTCGCCGACCTCGACCCCCAGCCTTGCTGCGACCGGCAATTCGATCACGGCGCCTCTCGTCCCGCCGCGTTCGGCCAGCGCGTCGTCCAGACTGCCGCCGCCACGCAATTCCATCGCACCATAGAGCGGATAGGGTTCGTCCACGGCCTTGAGATCGACCAGAATCGCGTCGCCACTTTCGGGGTCGCGCGCCATCGCCCGCATCTGGGTCGTGGACGACACCGTTTCGGCGATGTCGTTCAGGGCCGAAAGCTGATCGGGCGTAATGTCGGTGAACTGGGTCCGGGCGGCGATATCGCCGCCGAGAATGGCCCGGCCGTCGTCCTGCAGCGTGTCGAGAATGCCCGACGAGACGGATTGCACGGTGGCGATGGCGGCAACGCCCAGAATGAGACAGGCGAAGAATATCCGAAATCCGGCAAGGCCGCCGCGTAGCTCGCGACGTGCCAGCTTGACAGCCTGAAGCAGTCCGGGCTCGGCCCGCGCATGGCGCTCCCGCCGGGATAATGAACGGGCCGATTCTTCGCCGGCGATGGCCGTCATGCCGTCACCGGGGATCGGGCCGGGGTTTGGGCCGGTGTCGATGACGGATCGCGGATGAGCCCGTCTTCGAGCCGGACCGTCCGGTCGCAACGGGCCGCGAGTGCTGCGTCATGGGTGATCAGGATCAGGGTTGCGCCGCGCTTGCGGGAAAGCTCGAACATGAGATCGATGACCTGACGGCCGGTATCGCCGTCAAGGTTGCCGGTTGGTTCGTCGGCCAGGATAATCGGCGGGTCGGCGGCAAAGGCGCGTGCCAGCGCCGTACGCTGCTGCTCGCCACCGGACAGCTGACCGGGGTAATGGGTAAGGCGGTGACCAAGCCCGACGGCGGTCAAGGCATCCGACGCCCGGTCGAAAGCGTCGCTGCGCCCGGCGAACTCCAGGGGAATCGCGACATTCTCCAGCGCGGTCATCGTCGGAATCAGGTGAAAGTTCTGGAATACGATGCCGATGGTGTCGCGGCGAAAAAGCGCGAGCGCGTCTTCCGACATGGTGTTCAGATCGGCGCCGCTGACAACCACACGGCCGGATGTCGGCCGTTCCAGCCCCGCTATGATCATCATCATGCTCGACTTGCCGGAACCCGACGGCCCGACGACGCTGACCACGTCTCCGGCCGCAATCGACAGATCGATACCACGAAGGATGTTGACGGGGCCGGCCCCGCTTTCCAATTCTAGATGGACCCTGTCGAGCGCGATCGCCGGATCGCCCGATTTCCGTTCTGTCAGCGTGGTTTTCATGAATGATCCAGATGTCTCTGCGGTTCCAACGTCAAATGGCCTTGCAGGACGGTATTTCAACACGGGCTTTCCCGCACTGAAACGGCTTGCCGCGCTGGGGCTCGTTTCGGCTCTGGGGGCAGCATCGATGGTGGTTCTGGCCGGTTCGGTTCCGGCAATGGCCGATGATGCGGCCGATGACGACCTGCGCCTGCTGGCGCTGGGCGACAGTTTGATCGCCGGCTATGGCCTGCCTCCGGAACAAGGGTTCACTGCGCAACTGGAATCCGCACTCCGGGCCGAGGGCTGGCCGGTGACGGTGCTGGACGGCGGTGTTTCCGGCGATACGTCGGCCGGCGGCCGGGCGCGGCTGGACTGGGTTCTGGCGGACGAGCCGGATGCCGTTCTTGTCGCACTCGGCGCCAATGACGGGCTGCGCGGTATCGACCCGGACGAAACCCGGGCCAATCTCGATGCCATCCTGGCCCGATTGGCCGGGGACGAAGACTTGCCGACACTTTTTGCCGGGATGTACGCGCCGCCCAATCTGGGCCGGGAGTACGAACAGGCCTTCAACGGTCTTTATCCGGATCTCGCCGCCACTCATGACGTCGGGTTCTTTCCCTTTTTTCTAAAGGACGTGGCGATGGTCGAGGCCCTGAATCAAGGCGACGGCATCCACCCCAATGCCGAAGGCGTCGCGGTGATGGTGGAAAACCTGCTGCCCCATGTCACCGACCTGCTTGAGCAGGCCCATGGCAATACGAGCGGCGATGGGTAAGCCCCGCCGGTGGACAGCAGCCCTTACCGCCCGTTGAGGACATGTGCGGCTGTCGGGCGGACGGGCGCAGGCGGCGCGGCGGATTGGGCTATCGCGGTGAAATCCTGTCTCGACCAACTCGGCCCGATACCGAGTTCGGGTCTCGGCTTTCTGTATTTCAGCACGGCATTCGCCCCCCACGCCGGCAGCATTGCCACCCTCGCGCGGCGGCTGACGGGCATCGACGATTGGGTCGGTGCCGGCAGTGACGCCGTCATGGCGGTCGGTCCCCGAGGTCCGGAAGTGCTTGGTCCAGAGGTTTCAGTGGACGGCGCCGGTAGCGGGCCGGGGGTGGCGATGATGATTCTGGCCCTGCCTGCCGACTCTCATCGGCTGATAAGGCTGTCACCCGAAAGCCCCGGGGGAACGCCCGAACCCGGACTATTTGACTGGATGCAGTCCGCAGGCAAACCATCCGCCATGTTTCATGCCGACCAGCCGAGCCGCGCGGCCGTCCAGGCGGCCGGGTCCCTGCGGGCGGTCTGCGGCGACATCCCCGGTTCGGCTGAACCGTTGGCGCTGGTCGGGGCAACGGTGGGCGATGGTGCCGGGCCGGGGGCCGCGCGTCCGCAGATCTGCGGTGTGGTGGCCGAAGGCGGGGCGACGGGGGTTCTGTTCGCCGGCGCGGCCCGTGGGATATCCGGTCTGGCACAGGGGTGTGCGCCCATCGGCCCGGTCCGGTGGGTCAGCGACGCCGACGGCGGCGTGGTATCCGGTCTTGACGGTCACTCTGCCCGCGCAGCCTTTCATCAGGATATCGGCGATCTTCTGGCCCGCGATCCGCAGCGAACGCAGGGTTTCGTGTTCGCCGGGCTGATACGCGGGCGCAACGGGTCCCCGGCAGGCCGGGCCTGCAATGGCCAGGTCATCGAGCCCGGCGACTATGCCGTCGCCTCGATCGTTGATCCCGGTGGCTGGCCCGGTGGCTGTCAGGACGCGATCAGGCTGACGACGGACCCGGCGCCGGGTGACGGTATCGTCTTCGTGCGCCGGGACCAGGCATCGGCGATCGCCGCGCTGGACCGCATGGTCGACCGCCTGATCCGCCGCGCCGGTCGCGCGCATATCAGGGCGGCGCACCTGATCACCTGCGGCGATCGCGCTACATCCATCTTCGGCAACCCGGGAATCGACTTCATGCGGATCGCCGATCGACTTGGGCCGGTGCCGATGATCGGTTTTCAGGCCGATACACCGATCATGGGCGAAACCCTTTACAGCCGGGCCGCGGTGCTTACCCTATGGACCGACAATTCCTGATTCCTTTTCCCAATTTCTTTCCAATCCAAGGAACACTATCCAATGGAATACGGCGAACTTGGCCGAACCGGTCTCAAGGTCAGCAGAATCTGTCTCGGTACCATGACCTGGGGCTTCCAGAATACCGAAGCCGAGGGTCATGCGCAGATGGATTATGCGCTGGACCGCGGCGTCAATTTTTTCGACACGGCAGAGATGTATGCCGTGCCAACCAGCCGCGAAACGCATGGCCGGACCGAGGAAATCATCGGCACCTGGTTCAGGAAGACCGGCAACCGTGACCGTGTCATTCTGGCCAGCAAGCTGGTCGGGCCAAGCGAGTCGCGGTTCGACTATGTCCGCGACGGCAAGCCGCGGCTGGACCGCAAGAACATCCACCAGGCGGTCGACGACAGCCTCAAGCGCCTGCAGACAGATTATATTGACCTGTACCAGACCCATTGGCCCGACCGGACGGCCAACAATTTCGGGACGCTGGGATGGCGCCACGATCCCGATGCAGACGAACTGCCGCTGGAAGAGACGCTCGGCGCCCTGAACGAGATGGTCACAGCCGGCAAGATCCGTCACATCGGCGTTTCCAACGACACGCCATGGGGCGTCATGAAGATGGTGCATCTGGCCGAGACGGCGGGATTGCCGCGCATCGTCTCCATCCAGAATCCGTACAATCTGCTGAACCGCAGTTTCGAGGTCGGCCTGGCGGAGATTGCCATGCGCGAGCATGTCGGCCTTCTCGCCTATGCGCCGATCGCGGCCGGTTTTCTTTCCGGCAAGTATCTCGGCGGCAAGGTGCCACCGGGCAGCCGCGCCGACGTCTTCAAGCAGAAGTCGCGCTACGACAAGCCGGGCGGCCATGAAGCAACCCGGCGTTATGTGGAAATCGCCGAGCGGCATGGTCTCGACCCGGTGCAGATGGCCCACGCTTTCGTGAACAGCCGTCCGTTCCTGACCGCCAATATCGTCGGCGCCAGCAAGCCCGAGCAGCTGCGCACCGCGATCGACAGTCTGGACGTTACCTTGAGCGAAGCGGTGCTGACCGAGATCGAGGCGGTACACGCCGAAATCTCCAATCCCTGTCCCTGATTCGTGTCCCGGGGCACCAAACCACTTGCCCGGGCGGCGGAGATCGTGATCCGATAGATGCATCGTCGGAAGGATGCTCAAGAGGCTTCCCCGGCAACCGGAAAGGGAGCCGCCGTCATGCTCAGGCTTTTCGTTGCCCTTCCGCTCCCGGTGGCGATCCGTGATCGCCTCGCCATGATCCAGACGGGCGTTCCCAACGCCCGCTGGATGGACCGGGACAATCTGCATCTGTCGCTGCGATTCGTGGGCGAGGTCGAAGACCATGTCGCTCACGAGGTCGCCGCGGCGCTCGACCGCATCGACGCGCCGGGATTCGATCTCCGGCTGACCGGGGTCGGTCATTTCGGCAGCAGCCGGAAGCCGACCGTCCTTTGGGTCGGCGTTGAACGTTCCGATGCGCTCTGCCTGCTGAAGGAAAAAGTCGACGGTGCTGTCCGCCAGGCCGGCATTCCGGCCGACGGCGGCAAATTCAGGCCGCATGTGACACTGGCGCGGCTGCCTCAGTCGACGCCGCTCAACCGTGTGGGCCGCTGGCTTGAGAATAACGGCCTCTTCCGGTCGCCGCCGCTTTCGATGACCACGTTTACGCTCTATGCCAGCTATCTGGGCGGCGAGCGGGCCATCCATACGCCATTGCGGGAGTACAACCTGGAGACAGCGGATCTTCTGTAAAGGGGGGCGCCATTGATCCGGTTGCCACAAAACTGATTGACCGGGCGATCAGATTCGGTAAAGAAATTCCTGTAAGTGATTGAATGTGGGGCGAACTGCCAATGAAGTATCGACGCGATCTTCTAACCGATGCCACCACGACCCGGCGCAACTTTCTGTCGGGGGCCGGCATCGGTGCAAGCCTGGCTGCCATCGGCCTGGTGACCGCCGGATCGGCGACGCCGGCACTGGCGGCGCGGGCGACTGCAGCCATGCGCAATGGCGCCGATCTCCGGTTGGCCGATCTGGTCGTCGTCTACAAATCACGCCGCGAACTGCACCTGATGCGCGATGGCGAACGATTGCGCCGCTATACCGTGGCTCTCGGCGGAAATCCTACCGGGCACAAGGGCCGGCAGGGCGATCAGCGCACACCTGAGGGTGCCTATATTCTCGACTGGCGCAACCCGAACAGTGATTTCCACCTTTCGCTGCATGTCTCGTATCCCAATGACGTCGATCGTCAACTGGCCGCTTCACGCGGGGTGGATCCGGGCGGGGCGATCATGATCCATGGTTTGCCGAATGATCGTGACGCCGCCGCTGTCGGTCATCCCCGGCGGGACTGGACCGACGGATGCATCGCTGTCACCAGCCGCGAGGTCGAGGAAATCTGGGCCAGCGTTGCCGATGGTACCGGCATCGTCATTTTCGCCTGACGGCAGGCGTCGTGCCAGCCCGAAGAAAAAATAATTAACCATAAAATAGAGCTATTAGGTACTGTGACAGCGTGCTATCTGATGCCTGATCACTTTTACCCCTTTTAGGAAAAACAGAAATGAAAAGCGTGCTTCGTTCAGCACTGGTTGCGCTTTCGTTAGGTTTCGCCGCTACGCCGGCTTTTGCTCAAGATCTTGTTTTTACCCTGTCCAATGACAGTGCAGCAGATCTATATTATTTCTATGCCTCGCCAACGGATGTCGCGAACTGGGAAGATGATATCCTGGGTGACGACATCCTCTACAGCGGCGAAAGTGCTCAGGTCACGATCGCCGACGGCCGCAGCCAGTGCGACTACGACCTGCGAATGGAATTCGGCGACGGCGATGTTCTTGAAGATACTGTCGATCTTTGCGAACTCGGCAGCTACACGATTTACTGATACCGGTATTCCGCCAAAGCTGTAAAGATTTCTGACGACCGGAATGTTCGGGGGTGGAAAAATCCACCCCCCTTTTTTGTCCGCAACCCGGTCATTATTCTTCGTGGGAACCGGCGCCGTTACATCGGCATTTCGCCGCCCGGGCCCGGCCACGGTCCCATGAGATGTTCGAAGGTAACCTCGCCCATTTCGCCCGGCATATCGCCGTGAGTTCGATGATCGGCGTGATAGGCGATCACCATCATCTGATAGTCATTGTCGCTGTCGACGGCAATCTGCGTTGCGGCGTTACCCTCGTGGTCGGCGGTGAAGGTATTCGCGGGAAGGCCGCCACCAGGGCCCATATCCATGCCGAAAGTCGCCTCGTTGACCCACCAGATGGTATAGATGCCGTCCGGCACGAGGTCGTCGGCGGTTATTTCGATGATATGGGAACCGTTCTGGTGATCGATCACGGATGCTGTCCCGCCGGCCGCCATCCAGGTTTCTGAATCGAACCCCTCGGGAACGCCGCTCATGTCGGCCGCTTGCAGCGCCGAACTCGGCATATCTTCGGCGTTGGCCGGCAGCGCAAATAGTGTGACGGCTGCCGCAAGTATCAGGCTGCGTGCCATCGGATTCCGTATAGCTGACATCTCGCACTTCCTCCATCGTGATTTGTCGAGGATCGTGGATCCCCGATTACTGTTGGAAATTTCATATCCGTTTCTTCCGATTTTGGAAGATCCTGACCTAATTTGATCCGCGGGAGTATCCGTGGAATCCGAAAGCGGATTTCGACGCGTCGAATGGGCCGCGCAGCCCGAACGCGCCGGTCGCCGTCGGCGCCGAATATGTCGTCACCCGGCGCGTGTGAAGGTTGGGTTCCGTCCGCGGATTGGTTAGCCTGACGGTGAGTCGCGGGCGTGATTGACGGCGGCGGATGCTCGCGACCGGCGCCGTGCTGCCGGGCCAGGCACGAGAAAAATTCAGGGGAGTGAGGAAGCGATGCCGACCACGGGTGACAAGAAGAAGGCGGAACTGATCGACGAGGTCGTGGCAATCGCCCATACCCGGCTGGGGCCCGACAAGACCGAACTGGCGGAGGCGTTCATTCGTGCCTATTACCGCCACGTTCCGCCCGACGACATTCTGGTCGAACGGGCCGACGACCTGTATGGCGCCGCCCTGGGGCTGATGCAGTTCGGAGCCAGACGCGGCCCGGAACCGAGCATCAGGGTCTTCAATCCCACCTACGACGCCTCAGGCTGGCACACCAGCCACACCGTCGTTGAAGTGATCAACGACGACATGCCCTTCCTGGTCGACAGCGTCACGTCGGCTCTAAACGCTCTCGCTCTCACCGTGCACATCGTCGTGCATCCGATCCTCGCGGTACAGCGCGACGACAAGGGACGGCTTACCGCCGTCCGCGACGTCACCCGGGCGTCGAAAGGCGGCATGGTGGACCGGGCAAAGGCCGATGCCGGCGATGAGGGCCTTGGCCTCGAAAGCTTCATGCATGTCGAGGTGGACGAGCAGACCTCGCCCGAGACGTTGGAACGGATTGAGCAAGAGGTCGCGCGGACCCTGAAGGAAGTGCGGTCGGCCGTCGACGACTGGCAGTCCATGCGCGACAAGATACAGGAGGTCATTGCCGATCTCGGATCGGCCACGGTTCCCGGCGGCAGCCAGGACCGCGGCGAGATCAGCGATTTCCTGAAATGGCTCGACAACCACCATTTTACGTTTCTGGGGTATCGGCACTATGCGTTCAACGCCGACAAGCGCGGCCGGACGGAACTGAGTCCGGTGGCGGATTCCGGCTTGGGCGTGCTGTCCGATCCGGACGTTTCGATCTTTGATGGCATGCGCAAATTCTCCGCACTGCCGCCGGACGTCCAGTCCTTCATGCGCCAGCCGCACCTTCTGATGGTCACGAAAGCAAATCGGCAATCCTTCGTTCATCGGGCGACCGCGATGGACACCATCATCGTCAAGGCCTTCGACAAGAACGGCAACGTTGCCGGCGAGCACATTTTCGTCGGGCTTTTCACGTCGGTGGCCTATAGCCGCTCCGCCAGCGACATTCCGTTCCTGCGCCGCAAGGTGGAACGCTGTCTTGCGACAGCCGGCTTCGATCCGCAGAGCCACGACGGCAAGGCGCTAACTCATATCCTGGACACGTTCCCGCGCGATGAACTGTTCCAGATCGGCGACGATGATCTTCTGGATATGGCGCTGGGCATTCTCCATCTTCAGGAACGCCAGCGCACCGCCCTTTTCGTACGTCGCGACCCGTACGAGCGGTTCGTGTCATGCCTCGTGTTCGCGCCGCGCGACCGGTACAACACCGATTTGCGACGGCGGTTCGAGGCCATACTGGAATCCGCATTCGATGGGAAAATCCAGTCGTTCGTTCCGCAATTCGGCGAGGCGGCGCATGCGCGCGTACACTTTGTCATCAGCACCCAGCCGGGCAAGATTCCGGCCGTCGATGTCAAGGAGATCGAGGATCGGCTCGTCCAGGCGACCCGGTATTGGGCCGATCATCTGCGCGACTCCCTGATCGAGGCACGGGGCGAGGAGCGTGGTCTCCTTCTGCTGCGGCAATATGGCGAGGCGTTCCCGACAAGCTATCGGGAAGCCGTTCCTCCGCAGGCGGCGATCAACGATATCGACCGTATCGAGGAGGTCATCCGCACCGGCCGGATCGGTCTCAATCTCTATCGCGAGATCGAATCCGACGACCACCAGGTCCGTTTCAAGCTGTACCATGCCGGCCAGCCCGTGCCGCTCAGCGATGTCCTTCCCATGCTGGAGCATATGGGCCTGAAGGTGATCGCGGAGAATCCCTATGACGTACGCGTGCGCGGCCATGACCACGAAACCAGCCGCGTCCTTGTCTGGATTCACGATTTCGCGACCGAGACCCAGGACGGGTCCGCCATCGACGTCAAGACACTGAAGGAAAAATTCCAGTCGGCTTTCGCCCGCATCTGGGAAGGCGGCATGGAGGATGACGGGTTCAATCGCCTCGTTCTGCTGGCAGGCATGGGATGGCGCGAGGTCGTCGTGTTGCGGGCCTATGGCCGGTTCCTCAGGCAGGCGCGGATTACCTTCAGCCAGGACAGCCTTGAAAACACACTCGCTGCCCATCCGGATATCTCGCGCAAGATCGTCGATCTTTTCCGGGTCCGCTTCGATGTCGATGGGCCCGACGGTGCGGACCGCGAGGCGGTGGAAGAAAGTGTGCTGGACGTGCTGAATACGCAGCTGAACGAAGTGTCCAATCTCGACGAGGACCTGATCCTCCGGCGGTTCATCAACTGCGTCCGGGCGACACTGCGGACGAATTTCCACCAGACGGACGACAACGGCGAGCCAAAGCCGTATCTGTCGCTGAAGCTCGACAGCGCGATGCTGGACGACCTTCCCAAGCCCCGTCCGTGGCGGGAAATCTTCGTCTACTCACCGCGCGTCGAAGGGGTTCATCTGCGCGGCGGCAAGGTTGCCCGCGGCGGCATCCGCTGGTCGGACCGGCGCGAGGATTTCAGAACCGAGATTCTGGGGCTGATGAAGGCGCAGGTGGTCAAGAATGCCGTCATCGTGCCGGTGGGATCGAAAGGCGGGTTCGTCGTCAAGAGACCCCCGCGCGAGGGCGGGCGCGAAGCCATGCAGGCCGAAGGAATCGAGTGTTACAAGACGCTGATGCGCGGCATGCTCGACATCACCGACAACATCGTTCGCGACAGTGTCGTGCATCCCGAACGGACGGTCCGCCACGACGAGGACGATCCCTACCTCGTCGTGGCCGCCGACAAGGGCACGGCCACCTTCTCCGACATCGCCAACGGCGTCAGCCAGTCCTACGGGTTCTGGCTCGACGATGCCTTCGCATCGGGCGGATCGGCGGGTTACGATCACAAGAAGATGGGCATCACCGCGCGGGGCGCGTGGGAGTCCGTAAAGCGGCATTTCCGGGAACTCGGTCTCGATACCCAGTCCCAGACTTTCACCGCCATCGGCGTGGGCGACATGTCCGGCGATGTTTTCGGCAACGGCATGCTGCTGTCGGAGGGAATCCGCCTTCAGGCCGCCTTCAATCATTTGCATATTTTCATCGATCCGGACCCCGATCCGGCTGTGACGTTCAAGGAGCGTAAACGGCTTTTCGAACTGGGTCGCGGGTCGTGGGACCAGTACGACAAGGCGCTGATTTCGAAAGGGGGCGGCGTTTTCGATCGCAAGGCGAAATCGATTACGCTCACGCCTCAGATCAAGACGCTGACCGGGCTGACCCAGGCCAGCGTCACGCCGAACACATTGATCTCGGCGTTGCTCAGGGCGCCGGTGGATCTGCTCTGGTTCGGCGGGATCGGCACCTATATCAAGGCCTCCTCGGAGTCCCATGCCGATGTTGGCGACAAGGCGAACGATGCCTTGCGTATCGATGGCCGCGACATCCGCGCGCGCGTGGTTGGAGAAGGCGCCAATCTGGGCGTAACGCAGCGCGGGCGCATCGAATTCGCCCGCGCCGGTGGGCGTGTCAATACCGACTTCATCGATAATTCGGCGGGCGTCGATTGCTCCGACCACGAGGTCAATATCAAGGTTCTGCTGAACGATGTCGTCTCCGAGGGCGACATGACTCTGAAACAGCGCAACGCGCTGCTCGGGTCGATGACCGACGATGTGGCGCAACTCGTACTCCGCGACAACTATCTCCAGACCCAGGCGCTCAGTCTGGTGATGTCGGAGGCATCGGAGCATCTGGATCAGCAGACCCGGTTCATGAAGGGGCTCGAAAAGGCGGGGCGGCTCGACCGGGCGATCGAGGCCCTGCCCGACGACGAGGACCTGGCGGATCTGGCGGCTCATCGCGCGGGCCTGTCACGGCCTGAAATGTCGATCCTTCTGTCGTATTCCAAAATCACCCTCTACGACGACATACTGGCCAGCACGCTGCCCGACGATCCCAGTCTCACGGCCGATCTCAGGTCGTATTTCCCCGACGCTCTGGCCCGGTACAGCGATGCGATCGACCGTCACAAGCTGCACCGCGAGATCATCGCCACCATCGTCACGAATGTGATCATCAACAGGACGACGCCGACCTTCGTCATGGACATGGTCGAGAAAACCGGCATGGGTCCGGCGGATGTTGCCCGTGCCTATCTCATGACGGAACGCAGTTTCGCCTTGCCGGCGATCTGGGCATCGATCGAGGCGCTCGACAACAAGGTGCCTGCCGAAACCCAGATCCGGATGATGTCCATGACAATCCGTCTCGTCGACCGCATGACGGCCTGGTTCCTCAGGAACTGCGGCGACCGGCTCGATATTGCCGACCTGGCCGACCGCTATCGCCAGGGGATCGAGACGCTGACGGGGTCGCTGGATTCGGTCCTGTATCCGGCGGCCCGGCAGGTCATCGAGGCACGCTCCGATGGCTTGATCGAGGCTGGCGTGCCGAGGGAACTGGCGCTGCGGGTCTCGTCCTTGAATCTGATGGCCGCCGCAACCGATCTGATCCGGATCACGGACGATTTCTCGCTGTCCCTGTCCGACGCGGCGCCGCTGTACTTCGCGTTGGGCGACCGGCTCGGTCTGGCCTGGTTGCGCGATGCCGCGACCAACAGCAAATCGACCGATCACTGGCACAAGCAGGCCGTCGCGGCGATCGTGGATGATCTCTATGCCCTTCAGGCCGACCTGACCATTCGCGTCATCGGTGCGCTGAGGCAGGATGGTCCGGGTGGCTGCGCCATCGGTGACGCCCACGATGCGCTTGAACGGTGGATCTCGGGTCGGCCGGATGCCGTCGACCGGGTCGATCAGCTGGTTACCGAGCTGAAGGCCATGGACCACCTCGACCTCAGCATGCTTGCGGTCGCCAATCGCCGGTTGCGAGGCATGATGGTGTTGTGACGTCCTCAGGAATGTTGGCGGAGGAATGCAGGCTTCGGGCGGCCCATTACAGGTGCTGCACTTGTCTCCCATTAGTCACAAATCTCGCTGGTCCCGGTGATAAGCTGTTCGCTTGCGTGGCCTTCTGCATAAGGGAGACGTCGATGCCCAGCGATAACGTAAACGACAACGACGGGGACAGCGATACCCGTCCGGATCGCCGGCAGTTTCTCACCAGACTGGGACTTGCGGCGGGCGCCGCATACCTGGCGCCAAGCGTTTCGCGCCTGGGGTCGGCCCAGGCCGCGTCAAACGGTTCGGGCTCGTCCGGCAGTGCCGGCAGCGGGGGAAGCGCTGCCAGTGCAGCCAGCGCTACCAGTGCCGCCAGTCCCGCTAGTCGGGGAAGTCCGGCCAGTCGCGGCAGTTCGGCAAGCCGGGCAAGCGCCGGCAGCGATTCCAGAGGCGGCTCATCATCGGCCTCCGGCAACTGGACCATTCGGTGGCCGAGCTTTTTCTGGCGTTAAGAACGCGTGGATTCCGGCTTGAGCCGGTTGGGGAAGGCAGCTTCGAGCGCCCGTTTCACTGGCGTCTATCACCCGGTCTGCTTTGATGATGCGGCTGACGTCGCGTCCGTCCTCAGAGCCCTGCTCTGGGGCTGGCATTTCGAAAGCACCCTCGAACCGTCCCTCCCGCCACAAATCGCCGTGCGGCGCGAGGGCGTCGGCTACCGTGTCTGCGCGCCGTGGCGCCGCGAGGACCTGGCGGCCGATACACCGGTTGCGGCGGCCTGCAGCCTGCTGGTCGACCTCGTCCGCGCGTATGCGGACGGACAGCCGCGTTGGCGCTGTCTCCACTGCGGTGCGATCGAGGTCGATGGCTGCCTCGTCCTGCTGGTCGGCCCCTGGAGGGCCGGCAAAAGCACGTTGATCGCCGATCTTGCCTGCAGGGGAGTCAGGGTCTTCACCGATGACATTCTTCTTGTCGATCTCGATGCGCGCGTCGGGATGTCGATGGGAATTCCCCCGCGGCTTCGGCTTCCGCTGCCGCCAGCCATTCAAGGCAGGATTGTTGCGGAGGGTGACAACGACCACCGCGGACCGGAAGACGGACGCTATCTCTATTTGCGGCCCGACACGATCGCGCAGGCGCCGTTCGGCTCAACCGCGCCCCTGGGTGGGCTGGTTTTTTTGGATCGCCGGACCGAGGGGCCGGCCGAGGTGGCGTGCATGGATCCGGACGCGGCATTCGCCGAACTGATCGTGAAGACATTCTCCGGCTCGATGTTGATCGAAGAGTTAGTCAAGCAGGTTGTGGCGCTCGTCGCATCGTCACTTTGCATCCGACTGACTTATTCGGCATCCGACGAGGCTGCGGTCACGCTGCTGAATACCCTTGAAAGTGTCGCCGCCGGCCACAGTTTGCCATCGCGCGCGCCTTCGCAGGCGGCGGCCGGCGGGTCGGCGGGTCCGGAAGCGACGGGTCCGGAAGCGGTGGCGGGCAGGCATCTGTCCGCCGGAACGGACCCGACCGCACAGTATGTTCGTATTGCCGACGCGAACGAGGTTACCCTGGGTGACACAATGTTCGTTGCCCATCCGCAGTACGGTTCAGTCCATGCGCTCAACGCCACGGCGCGGGGAATGTGGGCGTTGCTGGCCGAGCCGCTGTCTCCGGCAGAGGCGACGGCCATCCTGCAGGGCGCGTTCCCCGAGGTCCCGTCGAATGTGGTTGCCGGTGATGTTACGGCTCTGTTTGCGCGATTCGTGGAAAGCCGTTTGATAGAGTCGGCATAAAAAAGCCGGCGCCGCGAAGTCCGCGACGCCGGAGAATTAACCGAACCTTGGGGCCAAGGGACCGGTTATCGTCCACTGGAGAAAAGACTACTGCTCTTGACGCTCGGTCATCATCTCGACGATCTGCTGATCGAGTTCCGGATCCTGCTGTGCGGCCTGAGCGATCTGGTTGTATTCCTCAACCTGCAGACCGGCGCCTTCGACGGCGTCGATCATTTCGGCATTGGCTTGTGTTTCGAGTTCACCCATCTCTTCGGGCGATTCGACGGAGGCCGCCCGCGACTGGTAATCCTCGCGGATGTCGACGATTTCGACGGTGGCATCGACGAACGCATCCAGCTGGCTGTCGTTCACTTCGATCTGGGGCGGCTGCTGTGGCTGTTGTTCCTGGGCAAGGGCGGGGCCCGAAACGAATGCGGCCGCTGCAAGAGCGAGAACGGCGGTGCGCGTGGTGTTCCTGAACATCGGAAACTCCGTTGGTGTCTGCTTTCGTCAAGCCGCTTGATTGCGGCTCCCCCAACGGACAAGACGGGGTCGCGATCGGTTCCTGATTTTTCTGACGGGAACCGTTTCGGGTTTTACAGTGTCCTTTCGACAGCGAGCATGCTGCGACGTTCCGAGCCTGGAGGTAAGTACGGGTGGATGACACGAAATGGCTGATCGCGCAGGAGATCCCGCATCTTCGGCGCTATGCTCGGTCGCTCACCAACAACGCCGACGAGGCCGACGATCTCGTGCAGGACTGTCTGGAAAGGGCGATCAACAAGCGACAGCTCTGGACCCAGAAAGGCAGCCTCAGGAGTTGGTTGTTCAGAATGTTGTACAACCTGTTCCTCAATGGCGGACGCGCAAGAAAACGCCAGCAGGCTCAGGTGAATATCGACGACGCGCCGGACAGCCTGGCGCCGGATATATTGTCGGTCAACGGGGCTCCGGACAAGCGTATCGAATGCTGGCGGGTCGCCCAGGCACTGGAGGAATTGCCGCCCGAGCAACGCGACGCGGTGTTGCTGGTGAGCCTGGAAAGCATGCCCTATGACGAGGCGGCGGCAACTCTGGGAATCCCGATCGGGACCCTGAGATCGCGGGTTTCGCGGGGACGGGAAGCGCTGCGGGCATTGGTGGCCCGGGGCGCTGGCCGTCAAGCCGGTGCCCGTGCCGGCGAGAAGGTCGACGAGAAAGCAGGCGCGACGGGTGCCGGTGGCCCCGGCTGGTTGAGGAGAGTCAAATGAACGATCGAACCAACGGACATACGGCCGACAGCCATCAGGCCGCGCAGCCTGCCGTCAGCGACTTCGATCTCATGGCTTATGTCGACGGACGCCTCGATCCTCATCGGCATCGGCAAGTCGAAGCGTGGCTTGCGGCGCGCCCGGATGACGCCGCAGATATCCAGACCGATATTGCCATCACCGAAGCGATCAGGACGCTCTATAACCCGGTCATTACCGAACCGGTACCCGAGCGGTTGGAAGCGGCGCTTCGCGGCCGCTCTGACAGAAACCCGATGCGCGCAACCCGGGTCGCGGCCATGGCGGCCTCGGTCCTCGGGGCCGGGTTTCTGGGCTGGTGGGCCGGTGGTCAGACCCAGGCACCGACAGGCCTGGCCGTTGATCAGCGGCTTCTTTCCCAGGTTACGACGGCCTATCTGGACGAACCGCAGTTCGACGCCGCCGGTGACGGATCGAGCGGCCCGGTCACCGTGGCATCGGCAGGCGATGGCAATGCGGCCGCCGTTTCAGCTTTGAACGACCGGATGACATTCGAGGTGCAGGCGCCGGATCTGACCGGCCTTGGTTATACAATGGTCGGACAGCGCGTGGCCGAGACCGGGCAGGGCGACATCGTCGAAATCAATTACACGGATTCGGCCGGCGAGAGGCTGGCGCTGTTCATGACGACCCGATGGCAGGAAAGCCAGCCGCGTTTTCGCGCAGCGCAGCACAACGACGTCTCGACCGCCTATTGGTATGATGGCCCATTGGCGCTTGCGCTGGCCGGCGACGCGCAGCCGGAGGTGATCCGCGATCTCGGCATTTCGGTCCACGAGGTGATGAAGGCCGGAGGACTGTCCAGTCCGGCCCTGACGCATCCCGCGGGCACACTGCCTTTGGAGGGCGAAGGCGCGGCCCCCGACGATCCACCACCGGTCCCGGTCCAGGTGCCCGAGCCACCGGAGTCGGCGCCGGCCACGACAACCGCCACGACGGCCGGATCCGTTGTTCCGAACATGGACGCCGGCCAGGATCCTGAACGGATCATGGTGCCGGACTCGGTTGTAAGCCCGATGCCCGTACAGCAGTCCGATCACGAAATGTGACGCAGATGCCGTGACGCCATTGACGTCCCGGGGCTGTTTCACGGAAAGTAAGGCAACGGCGTCGGCGTCTTTGGCATCGTCTCGGGTCGCCATGCGCCTACGGCGGAATCAGTCCCTGCGGTCGCCGTTTTCCGCGACCCCTTTTCCGCGAATTATCGGCCCGATTCATGCGTCAGACCCTGCTGCCAATCTCTGCCCTTCTTCTGGGCGCCGCGATACTTCTGATTGGTACGGGCCTGCAGGCAGTCCTGCTGCCGGTTCGGGCGGGGCTGGAAGGATTCTCGATCCTGTCGATCGGCCTGATGGGGGCTTCTCATGCGGTCGGATTCATCCTGGGCTGTCTCATTACGCCGTGGATGATTCAACGCGTCGGGCATGTCCGAACCCTGGCCGTCCTGTCGGCGATCGCCGCCGCGACCGTTCTGCTCTATCCCCTGATACTGGATGAATATGCGTGGGTGGCGCTGCGCGTCATCACCGGGTTCGCCCTTGCCGGGCTGGCGATGATTACCGAGAGCTGGCTGAACGAAAAGGCCACCAATACAAGCCGCGGGCTGGTTTTTTCCCTCTATATGGCCGTCAACCTGGCGGCCGTGATGGCCGGGACCCTGCTGCTGGGCGCGGCCGATCCCATGGCATTCACGCTTTTTGCGATTACAACGATCGCGGTTGTCTGTTCGCTCATTCCCACGGCGCTGTCGAAGGTCGCGGCGCCGGCGACGGTTTCCCGCATCAGGCTCGATATTCGGCGTCTCTATCAGATTTCGCCGGTCGGCGTCGGCGGGTGTCTGGCTGTCGGCCTGGCAAATGGCGCGTTCGGTGCGCTGGGCGCCGTTTTCGCCCAGCGCCTCGGTCTTGCGACGCCGGAGATCGCGCTGTTCGTGGCGGCGTCCCTGCTGGGTGGTGCCCTGGCCCAGTTTCCGCTCGGCCGGCTGTCCGATATCTTCGACCGACGCAAGATCATGCTGGCCTGCACGGTATCTGCCAGCGTGATCGGCATCGCCCTTGTCGCCGGCCCGCGGTTCCTGCCAGCATTGTCGCCGATGGTTCTGATCGTCGGCGTCGGCGTCTATGGTCTGTTCATCTACCCGCTTTATCCGCTGGCGGTTTCTCATGCCAACGATTTCACGCCGCGGGATGAATTTGTAGCGACCTCCAGCGGCCTTCTTGTCGTCTATGGCATCGGCGCGGCGGTCGGGCCGGCGATGGCAGCTCTGGCCATGCGCCAATTGGGCGATAGCGGCCTGTTCGCATTCACGGCGGCCGTCCACGGGGTGTTCACGCTGTTCACCCTGCACCGCCTGCGTCAGCGATCGGCGCCGTCATCCGACGAGAAGGGCAGCTATGTCGGGATCGCGCGCAACTCCACGCAGGCATCCCTGTCGATGGCTGAGGTCGAAGCCGACGGGACCGAACCGGAATCCGGGCCAACCGTGGGGCCGGCAGCGGATCCCGTTGAGGATCCGGCAGCGGAAAGCGGTCCCACCGATCAACAGGGCGACGTCTCGGTCAGACATTGATCCTGCTCAATGTCGAACTCTGGCCGGCGCAATAGTTTGGCAACGACCGAAACCTGCAACGGAGCCGTCATGCCATCGACCCAAGCCCCGCGGCACCTGCCCGGACTTTCGCCCGCCGCGTTGATCGGCGGGTATTTTCTGCTGGGCATTCTGCCGTTGATCATTGCCTGGTTCGGCGATGCGGGCGACCAGCCAATTCTGCGCGCGCTTTCCGGCGGACTTGTGATGGTGGCTTTCTCGCTGATGCTTGTGCAGTTCGTCTTGTCAGGACGGTTCGAGCGTGTTTCGGGCAAGGTGGGCATCGATGTCACGATGCGTTTCCATCAACTCGCCGCGTGGATCGTGCTCGGCTTCATCGTTGCGCACCCATTGCTCTACCCCTTGGCCCGGCTCCCCGACAATCCGGCCGGTGCCTGGGCGATGCTTGTGGGGATGGTCTCATCGACCGGGCTCCGCACCGGTGTCGTCGCATGGGTACTGTTGATCGTCCTGGTCGTGATGGCCATCTTCCGCGACCGGCTTGGGGTCGGCTACGAGGCTTGGCGCCTCAGCCATGGCGTCGGCGCGGTTGCTATTGCCGTTCTGGCGCTGGATCACACTCTGGCAGTCGGGACCCACAGCGGTTCCGGGCTGCTGGCGTGGTACTGGATGGCAATGACGGCGGTGGCCGTCGGATCGGTGCTGTTCGTCTACGGTGTCAAGCCCGTCATCAAGGCTCGCCGTCCCTATCGCGTCGTGTCAAATCGCCGGATCGCCGACCGGACCTGGGAGGTGGTCGTCGAACCGGAGCATGCCGATGGCAGGATTCCGGTGCACGCACCCGGCCAGTTCGCCTGGCTCAATCTGGGCCACAAACCCTATAGCCTCACCGAGCATCCGTTCTCGATAGCGACGCCGCCATCCGCCCTGCCGAGGATCGGTTTCGCCATCAAGGAAAGTGGTGATTTCACCAGTCGGATCGGCGAAATAGCAACGGGTACACGGGCTTTTCTGGACGGCCCGCACGGGAGCTTCACGACGACTGGCCGCGATCGTCCTGTCGACGGACGCGCGCCGGAAGGTGCCGCGCAGAGCGCCGATTCCGCCGGCCTGGTCATGATCGCCGGGGGCGTCGGGCTGGCGCCAATGGCGGGAATCCTGGCGCATCTGGTCGATACGAATTATCCGCTACCGGTTCATCTGATTTACGGCAATCGTCTGGAATCCCAGATCATGTACCGCGATCGCCTGGAGCAGGCCGCGGCTGTACTTGACATGCGGGTCGATCTGGTCCTGTCGGAGCCGCCCGAGGGATGGACGGGCAAAGTCGGGAATCTGACGCCCGACGTACTGCGCGCATGTCTGCCGGACGCACTTCCTCGCGACACACTCTATCTGGTTTGCGGGCCGGCCATGATGATGACGGTGGTGGAGGATGCGCTGGTGGGTATGGGCGTGCCAGGCGATCGGATCGTCGCCGAAAGATTCAAGTACGATTGACAGGAGGGGGTCATGCGTCACGCCACCCTTGGGCGGTTGGTTTTCGGTCTGGCGGCGGCCTTTGTTGCGGCGGTGATCGCGTTCGTCATCGCCTGAAGGCGGCATAGCAGAAGCTGACGTTGCCGGTGCCCGGTTGCCGTCCCTTGCGGCGCGTTCACCGCGTGGGCTGTGCTTGTGACAACATGTTGTCAACCGCGTGGTACGATGATAATCACGTCAGGCGCCACGGACCTCGTGCCGGACCGCGCTGCACCGACACTGTCCATGGACATCATGCCCGAGCCGCAAAGTCTGATTGAGCAGGAAATACCGCACTTGCAACGGTATGCGTTGTTTCTGACCCGCGACGCGACGGCGGCCGATGATCTGTTACAGGACACGCTCGTCCGGGCCCTCAGCCGAATCCATCTTTGGACACCCGGAACGAAGATGCGTGCATGGCTGTTCACAATTCAGCACAATCTGTTCATTAACGGGAAACGGCGCGGCTGGCGGGAGTCGACGACAGAGGACGGGACGGTGCCGTCGGACATTGCCGCAGCTACCCAGGACGACCACATTATGTTGCGTGATCTTGAAGCGGCATTGTGGCGCCTTCCATTCGATCAAAGGACCGTCCTATTCCTGATTGGTCTGGAGGGAATGGGCTACGAGGAGGCGGCAGAGACGCTCGATGTGCCGGTCGGCACTGTTCGATCCCGGCTTTCGCGGGCACGATCCGCGTTGCGGGATTGGCTGGAAGCATCCGACACTCAACAGCAGGCTCGGGAGGTCAAATGACAGACGCATCCCGCAAGATATCCGATGACGAGCTGAACGCCTATCTGGATGGCGAAATGGCGCCGGAGCAGCTTGCGTATACCGCATATCGGTTGAGCGACGATCCCGAGGCGATGGCTCGGGCAGAGGATTACCGGTTCCAGGGCGCGGCATTACGGGCGCTGTACGATCGCAAACTGCCGGCCGAAACGCCGGAACATCTCCGCCGCCTTATCTATGGGCAGCCTGCGGCCGAACCCGCCAATGCGAGTCCGGGGAAGGAATCGGCCGCGGCACTGCAGGGAAGGCCGGGATTGCTTTCGGATGGCGATGCGAGGGGCGGCAATATACGTGCTGGAAAATCCGGGGCTGGTGCATCCCGGACTCGGTGGAGGCGGTATGCCGTCGCCGCGACGGGTACCGTGCTGCTGCTCGGCGCGTCTCTGGCAGGCGGCTGGATCGGGCATGCGCGCTATATTCAGGGCATCTATGCCGAAGCGCAGGCCCAGACCTTCATGAATCAGGCCTATTCCGCCTATAATCTGTATTCGCCGGATACGGCCAGCGACGCCATCAGCGAAGACCGGTTGAGTTCGGTTCTGACGACCCTTGCCGAAGGACTGGGCGGAGCCAGTTTCCAACCGCCGATGTCGCGGGACTCGTTCCGTCTCGTGTCGTCGGAAATTATTCCCGTAGAAGGCCGGGTCGGCGCGGTCTTCCACTATATCGATGACGAGGGGCGAAAAGTCAGCCTCTACGTCCAGCCCAACTGGAGTGAGGACGGTCGCTTCCAGAACGCGATCGAACGTGACGACATCGCCTTCCAGTATCGCGCCGAAGGGATGCTGGCCTATGCATTGGCGGCACCGGCCGGATTGGAGGGCCTCCCCGGGCTGGAAGCATGGCTAGGCGGCGGGGAGTAATCTGATCGCGTCGTGGCGGTATTTTAAGAAAATGCCGTCATGATCGATGCGAAATAACGAAAAGCTGAGCCGTTACTAGTCGCTCCGACAAGGTTCCATCAATAACGCCAGCCACGTTTTTTGTCACAGCGTGTGACAACATTCGTCGAGCATGGACTTCATCCAGTGGTCTCCGTGTTGTTATGATTGAAGGCGCCAAATGCCTTCTCGTTCATCTCTGCATTGGAGGATCAAATGAGAAGCAAACTTATCGCCGCCGTGTCCGCTCTGGCACTGACCATGTCCGGCACCTCACTGGTGGCTGCGCAGCAGGATACCGACGCCGGCGTCGGCGCGGAAACCGATATCGAAGCCGAGCTCGAAACCGAAGGCAGCACGGACGGTGAGGCCGATGCTGACGTCGGCGCCGATGTCGATGCGGACGCCGATATGGACGTGGATGCTGATGCCGATATGGGCACCGAAACGGATACCGAAGCGGAAGCAGGCGCGGATGCGGGTGCCACCGTTCTCGGCGACCTGGATACCGAGGCGCTGATCGGCGCGACGGTCGAAAGCAGCGATGGTGAGGAACTTGGCGAAGTCGAAGACGTCATTCAGCAGGGTGGTGGCAGAATCCTCATCGAGACCGGCGGCCTGCTGGGACTCGGCGCCGAGACCAAGGCGGTCGATGTTGCCGATATCACGTTCGACCAGGAGAACGAAGTCGTTGTGCTGTCGATAACCGAGGCAGAATTCGACGAACTTCCCGAGTACGAAGGCGAAGAATAACCGGTCGCGGGTGTCGTTCACGCGCAGCGGGAGCGGCATCTGACCGAATCGGTTGCGGGCACGGCATTTTATCGTGATTGCGGCAGGAATTGCCGTGGTAGGGTCTCGGGCGTTTTTCGGATCGACCAGGAAAGCCCGAACCCCCGTGCCCGATCGCAACACCGATATATCGCCTGCTGACAGTCACGCGGCCCAGACGCCGGCGCGCCGGCGTCTGGGTCTGGGAGCGTGGTGCCTGTATGATTGGGCCAACTCTGCCTTCAACACCGTCATCGGCACGTTCATTTTCTCGGTTTATTTCGCGCGCGGGATCTATGGCGACGAAACCGACGGCGCTGCGGTCTGGGGTTATGCCATCGGCGTTGCCGGATTGGCGGTGGCGCTACTCAGCCCCGTTCTCGGCTCCATCGCGGACCGCGGCGGCCGGCGCAAGCCGTGGATCCTCTTTTTTCTGGCGGTGACCGTCACCGCAACGGCCATGATGTGGTTCGCCGAGCCGGATGACGCATTCGTGATCTATGCGCTCGTCCTTATCATCATCGCGTCTGTCGCCTTCGAGCTGGGCTCCGTCTTCTACAACGCCATGCTGCCCACCATCGCACCGCCCGGCATGATCGGCCGGATCAGCGGCTGGGGATGGGCCATGGGATATGCCGGCGGCCTTGCCTGCCTTGCGGCGTGTCTCTTCCTGCTGGTCCAGGCCGAGACGCCGATATTCGGCTTCTCGACGGAGAACGCCGAGAATGTGCGTGCCACGGCCCTGCTGGTCGCGGTGTGGTTCACGGTTTTCGCGATACCGCTTTTTCTTTTCACGCCGGACACGCCGCCCACCGGCGAACCAATGCCACGCCAGATCACCAGGGGTCTGTCGATCCTCTGGCATACCCTGAAACAGATTCGACAACAGGCCAATCTGGTGCGCTTCCTGATCGCCAGCGCGCTCTATCGCGATGGGCTCTCGACGCTGTTTGCGGTCGGCGGGCTCTATGCCGCCGGGACATTCGGCCTGACCTTTGAACAGATCCTGATGTTCGCGATCGGCCTGAATGTGACAGCGGGACTGGGCGCGGCCGGTTTCGCCTTCATCGATGACTGGGTTGGACCCAAGCCGACGATCCTGGTCGCGCTGTCGGCGCTGGTGGGCCTCGGGATTACGATTCTGGCCATCTCCGATGCGACACTGTTCATCGTACTGGCGCTGGCACTTGGAACCTTCGTCGGTCCGACGCAGGCGGCCAGCCGATCCATGATGGCAAGAATGGCGCCAAAGGGCATGGAGACGGAAATGTTCGGCCTCTATGCCCTTGCCGGCAAGTCAATCTCGTTCATCGGGCCTGTGATGTACGGCGTTGCCACCAGCCTGTTTCAGAGCCAGCGGGCGGGGATGGCCACGATCGTCCTGGCGTTGGCGGCGGGCGGCGCCATCTTGATGACCGTCGCGGCCCCGCCGCGCGACCGGCCAGAGGGCACGGTGGGGCCGGCCTGAATGCTTCCCGCGCCGGGCCGGCGGTCAGCTGAGAGCGTCCGCCAGCCGTTTCGTCGCCCGTGCGACCAGATCGGGCGACCCGGCAAAGCACAGCCGCAGATAGTCCTCGCCGCCGGGCCCGAAAGCCACACCGGGGGCCAGCCCGACACCGGCATCATCGATGAGCCGTTTGGCCAGCCGGGCGCTGTCCGGTTCTCCCGCGACACGGAAGAACGCGTAAAATCCGCCCATCGGCGCCGCCAGGTCAACGGACGGCAGGCCTGCGAGCGTGTCAACGACGGTATGCCGGGCAGCGGCGCAGCGGGCGAGCAGGTCCTGGAAAAAGTCTTCGCCGTCACAAAGAGCGGTCAGCGCGCCATACTGCAGGAACGGTGCGGTGCCGGACGTCGAGAATTGAACGAGCTTTTCCAGGGTCGGCCCCAACGATGCCGGCGTGACCATCCAGCCGATACGCCATCCGGTCATGCACCAGTTCTTGGAGAAGGTGTTGACGACGATCAGACGGTCCTCAGGATCGGCGATGTCCAGAAAGCTTGGCGCGGTGGCGGCCGGTGATCCACTGACCGTGTCGTAGGTGAAGCGGCCATAGACCTCGTCGGCGATGATCCAGAGGCCGCGCCGTCGGGCGTAGTCAAGCAGACGCGCGATGTCCGCCGCCGGACAGACCCAGCCGGTGGGATTGCAGGGCGAATTGAGAAAGATCGCCTTGATCGACGGATCGGCATCGCAGGCGGCGAACAGCCGGTCCAGATCCAGAGTCCAGTGGCCCGACGGCTCCCGTTCAGCCGGGATCGATGTGACCCGGGCGCCGGCGATCTCTGCCGCGGCGAAGACGTTCGGCCAGACCGGGCTGACGACGGCGACGCCGTCGCCGGGACCGACCAGGGCAGTCATCGTGATCATGATCGCTGCCATGCCGGATGTCGTCACCGTGATCCGGTCGACGGGCACCGGCTGGGCATGCAACCGGCCGAGATAGGACGACAGGGCGTCGCGCAGTGGCGGGATGCCGCGCTGCCATGTATAGAATGTATGACCCTCGGCCATGGCGCGCGACGCTCCGTCGCAGATAAAGGATGGAGTCGGCAGGTCGCCTTCGCCGAACCAGAGCGCCAGGATGTCGTCGCGGCCGCGCGCATAGTCCACGACATCGAGAATGCCGCTTTTCGGCAGGTCAAGGATCGGCTGGCGGACAGCCGACAATGCGCTTCCAGGGTGGCTGTCGGGCGATGGGGTCGATGCTGACAAGGGCCGGGGCTCCTGAATATGGATGTCTGATTCAGCCTGATGGTGCCCATGGTCGGCGGGCTTGGCAACGTCGGAACGCCGATGACGCTCAGCATCCAAATATTTGGCCTCGAATCGGCCGTTCGACGTGGTAACTTCCTTGTGGCTATCACGAGGTCTATCTCGGGGGCCACAGGCGCACCAAGAAAACACCGCCCCCTCGCGGCGCCGAACCGAGGCATGCGAACGATGCTGCTGACAATTCTGAGTACGGTATCGATTGGTATCGTGGCCGCCATTCTGGTTATTGCGTTCAGACGGATGGTAGCAAAGCCCACTGCGGGATGGTTGCCGATCATCGGCGCCGGCATTGCGATGCTCGTTTTCCATGTCTGGACCGACTACACATGGTTTCGATCGGTCGCCCGGACCTTGCCCGCCAGTGTGATCGTCGTGGAAACGGCTACCGGCGCCAGCCCGTTTGAGCCCTGGACACTGATCGCGCCCCCGGTCAAGCGCTTTGCCGCCGTCGATCGTGCCACCATCGTCCGTCCGGCAGACTCTCCGTCCCTCGCTGTCGTGGATGTGATGCTGGTGCAGCGGTTCGGGTCGATGGTCCTTCAGCGGCAGATCTATGATTGCGTGAACCCGCAACGTCTCGATGCGGTCGAGCCGGGAGACACAACCGTTCTGACCAGGCCGAATACCTGGACCGCGATCGACCCGAACGATCCGATCCGCCGCGTGGTCTGCGAACCCATCGTCATCGCGTGAGTTCCTGCCCGCACAGCGCCGCAGCCCTCAGGAGCCAGCCGCCGAGAACGGATAAGCAGTTTTCGGCACATGCCGATAGGGCAGCGACAGAAGGTCCGCCGGTCCCCAGTCCGGTGTGTCTACGATGACGATTTCAGCGGCGATCGGCTCCCAGATGGCGCGGAAATGGGTTTTCGATCGCAGGACAACGATGTCGAAATCTCCCGGCGCCATGCCGAACTGCCGGAACGGGTCCTCGTCAATGGCGGTCGTCGGCACCTCGGTCACGCTGACGGTGATGCCGCCGCTGCGCAGAACGGCGGTACAGCCGAGATCGACCGGGCTGTCTTTGCGCAACGGTCCCGTGCCGATATACTGCTTGTGTCCCGCCCACAGAATTTCTGCTTCCATCAGGACAGGTCCGCCGGCGCGAGGGTCGGACTTGCCGCCGACCATGAACCTGCCCACGCTGCCGGTACCGAGAGCGCAGGCGTCGCGGGCGGTTTCGGCGTCCCAAAGATAGGGAACGGCAACACCCTTGGCGCCGCGCTCGACCAGCGTGCGGAGGATGTGGGTGCTGTCGTTCATCCGGTCGGCATGTTCCAGGATCACCACCGGTGCGTCGGCCGTGGCGGCCACGGCAAGTGCGTGGTCGACGCCGGTGGCCATCTCCATTGCGAAACCCGGTTTGTAAAGCGCCTCGCGCGCCTGGAAAATTTTGTCCGACAGCGTCAGTGCGGTTCGGTGCGCCAGGTCGGGATCGCCATCGGTGACAACGACGACCGAGAACCCGCAGTTCGGCACATCGGCATAGGAAAATCCGGCGAACACGGTGGCATCGATGATGCGGGCGTCCTCGGCCGGCAGGCGCAGCGACTGTTCGACGAATTCGGCCAATGGGTGCAGTCCGGTGGCGCTGAGAATGCTGGGCACCATCAGGCCCGGCTTGACGATCGCCGTTGTCGGCCTGATCTCGCCCCGCAGCGTCCGGACCAGGCAGTTTCCGGCGCGGCGCCCGGTCTCGCCCATGTCGATATGGGGCGAGTAGTGATAGCCGAAGGTCGCGTCGGCGCCGCCGATCGACGCGGCATCGATGTTGGCGTGGTAGTCGAGCGCTAGCATCATCGGCATGTCCGGGCCGATGGCGGCGCGCACCATGGCGACGATGTCGCCGTCCGGGTCGGTGCGGCTGGGGGTGGTCAGCGCACCGTGCAGGTGCAGCAGCACGCCGTCCAGCCGCCCGGCCTCGGCCCGGATCGCGTCGACGATCATCGAGGCGTAATGCTTGAAAGCGGCCTCCGACGCCGAACCGCGGGCGCCGGCCTCGGTCTGGACGATGGGCAGCATCTCGGCCCCGGCCGCGTCGCAGGCGTCGATGAATCCGCCCATGACCGTGTTGGTGCCCCGGAATCGGGGAATGATGGCATCGCCTTTGGCTTCGAAATGCTCGAAATCGGCGATACTGGTTTCGGAGGGCAGAAAACTGACGGATTCCAGGTTGAATCCGGCAAGGGCGATACGCATTGATGGTTCCAGTTCGGTCGTGGCAGTCGTTGCGGCGAGAATGACATATTCCCGCGCATTTGTCGGCATGCGGTTCGTCTGCGCCGCTGCGTCTTTCCGGGGGGCGGGCGGGAGTATCGGGCGGGAGTATTCGGGGTGATCCCTCTTCCGTGGTTGGCGCGGGTCCGGTATGAGGGGCCTTGGGATAGCCGCGGCCGATATCCATGTGCAGGATGATCGGCGTGCAATCGAGAAATCAGGCGAACAATCAGGAAGGGTTACGGCCTTGGCGAAGAGCAGCGCGGGAAAACAGACAGGTTGGCAGAAGGCGCTCGCGTCGGCCGGTATTGACGCGGTGACCGACGCCCTGGAATCGCGGGGCTGGACGGTCCTGCCGACGGTCGATGCGCCACTCAGCGACAACGTCGATCTGCATATCATCAACGGAGAGCGGGAGGCCCAGCTCGCGGTGACGGCCACCAATCGCTATGGCTGGGTGTCCGGGGGCAGTGTGACGGAAAGCGTCCGCGACGGTGCGCCCATCGTCAACCGTGCAGCCGCGCCGCAGGCCCAGGCCGATTTCCTGGTGCTCGCCACGCCGGCACGGCCGGTGGGCAAGCGCGAGACGCCGGATGACTGGCGGTTTTTCATCCTTCCGGCCGTTGAGGCCGAGTCCGCGTTCCGGCGCATCGTAGACGCCGTGATCAACCGGCCGCGAGCCGACGGATCACCCCGCGAGGCCGTCGGCCCGATCATGGGGTTTGTCGGCCCGCACGCCGACTCCGACGGCGAACAGGAACCGGCCACGATGGCTGAGAAGAACGACCAGATGGACCGATTTGCGCCCTATGAGTCGGCGTTTGCGGCCCTGGATCGTTTTCGTCCTCCACAGGCATAGATCGGCCCCGCAGGACTGAACAGGCCAAGGGTGGATCGGAACGGTCCGGTCATCGCGTTTCGCGGACGACCGTCGGTGCGGCAAGCGCGCCGCCGACACCACCCACAGCGGCGCCGATCGGTCCGGCGATTACAGCGCCGCCAGCCGCGCCTGTCGCGGCACCGCTCAGCCGTTGCTGATTGGTCGTACAACCGCCGGCCACGACGATAGTGGCGGTCATCAGGGCGACTAGTGCGGCCTTCGTCATCGTTCATCCTCCCGGAAATGCAGTCACGCCCCCGCGTCCCTCAATAACATAAGGGATTCAGCTGCCTTTTCCAGCGGCGGGTATCCCGATGGACCGTATCAACACCTTGTTAACGTTTCCTCGGCAGTCTGTAGAGCGGTGTCGGCGCCAGCTGCGGCCGGGTCCACCGCATTAACTGCAACTTATTATAGAATTAATTGTGTCCGCTCTGTCGATTGAAACCAGATTTGATTGATCGGATCGGCCGGCGCTGGTGCACGGCGATCCTCGCATATCCCGATCGGCGACTGACCGGTCGATGAAGGACGGAGGGGCTCATGGCGGAGCAGCAGGACGGCGCGCAACTGACGGACGACGTGATCAACGACGAGCTGACAGCTCTGTCGCGAGCGGCGTTGAAACCGGCGGCCGAGACCAACGACGCTGGCGGCGTTTCGGTCAGCGTCAATGATGCCCGGCTGGAAACCCTCCAGGTCCTGCATGGCGAGGATCCTGATCCGGCCGCCGTGCCCGCGCCCCCCGAGGGTGTAACGGGATCGGCCACGGACACACCGACGACCGCCCGTGGCGCTGGTTATCCGGCCGACCCCCTGGGGTTCGTCGACCCGGATCTCGGGGCTGCCGTCGGGGGCGATGTCGGGACCGGTGCCCGGTTCTCCACGACGACGGCGCCCGGTCTTGAATCGGGTATTGAGTCGGGGATCGAGCCCGGCGACAGCGGCACCATCGACACCCTGACATCCGCAGCGAGGGAAAGCGAGAACAGGGGCGATGCCGGCCGCAGCGGAGCGGCGGCTTCTAATGCTGACCTTCGGCAGGACAGCGGCATACCGGCTGCAGACGTTCCGCCGCCCGCAGGCACCGGCCCGGATGACGGCCCGAACACGCCTGCTGATGGATCGGCAGCGGTGCCGGATCGCCCGCAACCTGACGCCGCCGCCGCAGTTCCCGAACTTCCCGGCTTCGACGAACTGCCGGCGTTGGATGCTCCCGGACCGGTACCGGTGGGCCCGGATGCACTGGGTGAAACGACGCTGAGCGGCCTCGACGGCGTGGCGCCGTTTGCCGCCACTGTCGCGTCGCCTGCGGTCTGGACACCTTCGGCCATCCAAAGCCGGTCGTTCAGCCCCTCGGATCTGGAGATTGCCGATCTGCCGTCCTGGCAGGCAACCGCGCTGTCGGTGCCGGATACGCCGGATCTTTTCGCCGATAGTGCATCGGCGCCGGACTACGGCATGTTCGCCATTCCGGCTTTGGCCGATGGGCCGGCCATCGGACTGGCTGGCGCGGGACAGCCCGTACAGATGACCGTGCCTGATGCACCGGACCCGGTCGCGTTCCGCCCCGAGATCAACGCCAGCAGCGGGCTGATCGTGTTCGATTCCGCCGGTGAAATGCTGAACCCGCCGGACGAATCGGAGACATGGGAGTATCTGGACCCGTTCAGCGGCGAGCGCAGCCACGTCAATCCGGAGTACATAAACGGTACCAAGAAGATCAACAACCTGTCGCTGGAGCAGGATTTTCCGGTCAGCGTGACCTTTGTCGGCGAGGGTGCCGGTCACAAGAACGCGCTCGGCTACTACAAGATCGGTGAAGACGGCACGATCAGCGACGTGTCGATGATCTGGGAGAATGCGTCCGGAGCCAACAAGGCCGACGTGCTCAAGGCATGGCAGGATCAGGGCGCCGACGCCGACCAGCTGGCCGCCATCAACCGCATCTATGGCGGCATCAATCAGGGCGGCGATCTGGTGCCGGGCCAGAGCACGGTAGAGTTGGCCAACCTTTCGGCCGGCGATTCCTTCGGCTTCTTTCTCGTTTCCAACGGCAACAACAACCGCGACTTCCGTGAAGCGATGGAGAGCGGCCGGGCGGCTCTCTCGTTCAGGGACGCCGATGGCAACCCGGCGAAAGTCAGCGGCGAGGCAGGCACGCCGCGCCTGACCTTCGACTATGTCGACGATCACGGCAATGCCCGCAGCGGGACCGTCTCCAACGACGTTTTCCACACGGCCGCCAACGGCGACACGCTGGGCCTGAACACGTCGAACAAGCAGCAGGCCATGAGTGGCGTCGTCGGCGAGGACCGCGGCGAACTGGATGCCTGGGGCGTCGATACCGGTGAACTGTTGATCGGGTTCGAGGATCTGGCTCGTCCCGGCGGCGACAGCGACTTCAACGACCTCGTATTCCGGCTGAACGTCGATCCGGTCTTCATCGAAAACCTGGAAACGGTCTCGACCTCGCCGCGTGTTTCGCTGGGCCATGGCGATGACGGGGACACCCTGAATCGTGCGGTCGTGACCTTCGATCAACTCGATGGCGCCGTGTTCGGCTTCGACGGGTGGAATGGCACGGACAGCGAAGGCGTCCTCCAGGTCGACGGCCATGACGTCGCGTTCGTCGTCGATCGGGCCGCGGACGGCGAAAGCGCGACGGTCGAATTCAGCACCGCGGGGATGGCACCGCCATCGGTCTTCGAATCGCTGCTGGATTCGGTCGAGATCGATACCGTCAATGCCGACGGCGACACCCTGACCGAAGGAGACCGGCTGGTCGGTTTTCAGGTTTCCGGCCAGGGCGGCGACAGCGACATTGTCCAGTCGGTCGTCCGCGTCGCCCATAATCCCGACGACGCCGTGAACGCGCCGTCGCCGACGGTCATCCGGACCGGGCCGAGCAACATCGAGATCGCCGCCGAGCACGATGCCGCTATGGCGGCGTGGGCGGCCGAAAAGGATCGGGTCGAGGCCGGCAACGACGAGATCGCCGATGCTCACGGCGCGGTTGCCGATGCCATGGTTGTTGCAGACGAGGCATTCGCTGCCTATGACGCGGCGCATACAGGGCTGACAGAGGCCGCCGACGCGGCGGATGCCGCCATAGACGCCGCACTGGGCGCATGGGACGTATCCGAAGAACGCGCGGCAGCGATGGAAACCGCTCACGAGCAGGTGAGTGCGGCACAATCGGATGTTGCCGATGCCGTGAATGCTCATGAGGCCGCCGTCGCGGTTGCCGACGCGGCGCATGATCGCGTGGCCGACGTGCGTGAACAGGCCGAGCAGGCAATCGATACGATTTCGACGCTCGAAGCCGACGCCCGCACGGCTCATGATGCGGCCGTTGCAGCCGAGGGTGTCTATGACGACGCTGTCCGCGCCGTCGATACAGCGGAAGCCCAGACCGCGACGGCCTTGACGGCGGCCGAAGACGCCCGCAGCGCGGCGCTGTCGGCGCGCGACGCGGCGATGACCGCCCGCCAGGCCGCAGAGACGAAAGCAGACGAGATCGCGTCCGCGCGGGCGGAGCTGGCGACGCTGGTCGATGAAGCGTCGGCCACCCAGGCGTCGATCGTGGAGGCGACCGATGCCGCTGACGGGGACCGGCAGTCCATTGAATCGATGAAGGCCACCGTCGGTGAGCTTCAGGATGCTGTCGGTCAGGCCCATGGCGCATTGGCACGCGACCCGGGGCGCAGCGATCTTCAGGCGCGGTACGAGCAGACGATCGAGGCCCATGACGAAGCGCGCGCGAGCCTCGACGAGGCGGTCGGAAACTATAACGCGGACCTCGGCCGGATCGAGGCGCTGAACGAAGCACTGGCCGATCAGAAGGCCGGCATTGCAGGGGCCGAAGACCGTCTGGCAGCGCTGGTGGACGACTACGAAGGCCTCGCCGCCGAGGCCCATGCCGCTAACGCCGCGTTCGAGGCCGCCGGTCAGCAATTTTCGGCAGCGGACGCCGACTACACCGCCGCCCAGCAGGAACTGGCCGCAACGCGGGCGCAGGCCGACGCTGCGGGTGACGCGGCCGAGGAAGCCTGGAGCGACTTCGGTCAGGCGTCGGGTGCCTATGATCAGGCCGTGGCCGTGTTCGAAAACGCCGTCGTACCGGCCTACGAAGCAGTAACGGCGGAGTTCGAGGCCGCGGCAGCGGCGGCCGATGGTGCAGCGGACGCTGTCGCGGCGGCGCGCAGTGACTTTGACGAAGCACTGGCAGCCTACCAGGAGGCCGAGGACGCGTATGCCGGTGCGCTGGAAGACTATCGGGCCGCTGCGGATGCGGCGGACGCCGATGTCGATTCGGTAAGGGCGGCCGCCCTGATGGCGGACTCTGCTTATGAAGGTTATCGCGATGCCATGGCCGATGCGGCCGACGCCGCGGACGCCTATGCGGATACTGTCGTGGAACAGGGCGGCGAGGCTCCGGAAATCAACATTGCGGTGCCACCGGAGACAGATGCGTACAAGGCCGCGTCGATCATCGACGACACCGAAGACGGCGACAGGCCGTTTCCGGACGCACCGGCGAATGACGGCACATCAGATGGTGGATCGGACGATGGGGCGGCAGATGACCTTTTCACCTTCGATGACGGTGGTGGCGACGCCGGCGGTGGCGACGCGGGTGGCGACGACCCCGTTTTCGATGGCATCGGCGGTGACGATGGCTCGTTCGATTGCGATCCGACGGGTCTGGAGACATGCGTATGAGCGCCCGCATGCGGTGCGGCTGACGCCGGCCACCAACGCTTTCCGGGGTCGCGATCTCCGGCGTGATCACCTCCGGTGCGGCCATGGTTGCCATGGTCGCTGAGACCATTGCGCAGGACGGCCATGGGCGGCGACCGGCACGACCCCGCCTGCTTTCTTGGCGGTCCATGCCTTTGGTGGCCGCGTCGGTCGGGATGAACGTCCTGTCCCTGGCAATGCCGCTGGCGATCCTGCAGCTATATGATCGCATCATCCCGAATTCGGCGATCGAAACGCTGACCGTGCTCTTCCTGGGAGTGACCGTCGCGCTCGTGCTCGAAGCGCTTCTGACCTATATCCGGTCCACCAGTATCGCCTGGGCCGGTGCCCGGTTCGAACACATCCTGGGCACGGACATGCTGTCGCGGTTTCTGGCGGCTGACCGGACCGCGATCGCGGGCGGCGGCAACGGTCAGCACTGCGAACGGTTTGCCTCCGTCGGCAAAATCAAGGAGTTTCACGCCGGACAGGCGCTCGGCGTTGCCGCCGACATCCCTTTTGTCGCGTTGTTCGTCGGCCTGATCTACATCATCGGGGGTTGGGTCGCTGCCATACCGCTGGCGATCTTCGGCATATTTCTGGCGATCTTTGCTTTTCGCGACATTTTCCTGAAGCCTCTGCTGCGGGCGGCCGACAAGGCCCATACCCATCGTCTGAACTTCGAACTGGAGACGCTGGGGCGCATGACGGTGATCAAGGGCGAAGCGCTGGAAGCGCCGATGATGCGCCGCTACGAACGGCTCCTCAGGACCTCCACCGGCAACGATCATGCTATTGCCGCCAACGCGGCGACCGCCAGCGCAATGTCGGCGTCACTGGGCGGCATCACCATGATCGCCGTCGCCGCCGGCGGTGCCGTGGCCGTCATCGATGGCGCGCTGTCGATCGGTGAACTGGCGGCTTGCACGCTGTTGGCCAATCGGGCGCTTCAGCCCTTGCAGCGCGCGTTCGGTATCTGGACCAGCTACAAGAAACTGTCGCTTCACAACGACCATGTGCGCGAGGGCATGACCCTGCCCTTGTCCCGGCCATGGGGCACGCGTGTACTTCCCCGCATCAAGGGCGGGATCGTGCTGCATGATATCGGGCTGCGGTACGGTCCGTCGCTGCCGGCCATCCTGGATGGCGTCAATCTGGACGTACGCCCGGGCGAGGCGGTCGGCATCACCGGTGAGGCCGGTTCGGGCAAGACGACGCTGCTGATGGTCATGGCGGGGCTGGTCCGGCCTGACACGGGCACGGTGCGCCTCGACGGCGCGAAGGATCCATGGGCTTTTACCGAAGAAAGCGTCCTGTCCCGGATCGCCTATATCCCCAGCCGCGGGACAATTTTCGCGGGCAGTTTGCTCGACAACATCACGATGTTCGCCGAACAGGACATTTCACCCGCTGACGGGATGGCGGCTGAGGATACGCCGGATTATCCGGGCGGCAGTGACGCGGACAGCGGTACATCGTCCGTCCGCGATCGCATCGAGCGCGACCGGGAGCGGGCCTACGCGATCGCGGCGCGCCTGGGGCTGACGGCGCTGGCCGGCCGGCTGCCGAACGGTTTCAATACCGTGATCGGGCCGGGATCCCCTTATATTTTGCCGCATGGACTGGTTCAGCGCATCGCGATCGCCCGTGCCCTGTTCGCCGATCCGCCGGTCATCCTGTTCGACGCCGCCAACACCGCGCTGGACACCAACGGCGACGCTCTGGTGCGCGGCGTGCTGGAAGAGCAAAAGGGCGCAAAGACGCTGATCGTGGTGAGCCAGCGCCCCTCGCTGCTGCGAATCGTCGACCGGGCATTCACGCTGTCGGACGGTCGTCTGGTTGAAAATGAGCCACAGAAGCCGGCCACCGTCATCCGCGCCCGGCGACGAAGGACGCCGTCATGACCGTGGCCCGGTCCGCGCCACCCGTCAACGACACGCCGGTTCCATCGGATGACGGCGAGAACACGAAGGCCAATCGCTTCGGATCCGGGCCGGGGGCGACTGCCGCGACGGTCCAGGCCAGCCTGTCGGTCCTGGACGACGTCGACGATATCGCCGTATGCCTCTGGCCGCTATTGGAGGCCCTTGGCTGGCGCGGCGATGCCCGCAGCGTCGCCGAAGCCTTGCCCCATTTCGCCGAGCGCCTGGACCCGGCGGCACTGCGCGACGTCCTTGCGCTGCTGGGTTATGCCAGCGTCGTCGTACCCGCGGCCCGCTGCGACCGCATTGATTCCCGACTGCTGCCCTGTTTGCTTATCCGCCCCGGGGCGCCGGCGCTGGTGCTGCTCAGGGCGACCGGCCGCGGTCAGGTGATGCTGTTCGATCCGGCGATCGGCCGCATCGTCAGCCGCGATCTTCGCGCGCTCAAGGGCGATATCTATCTGTTCACGCGTGCCGAGGGACATGATGGCGCCAGGGAAGCCGCGGAAAGCGGCCGGTGGATCTGGTTCATCGTCGCCCGATTCAGGGGATTGTTCGCGCGGATCGCCGGACTGACTTTCCTGACCTACCTGCTGGCGGTGACCCCGGCCGTCTTCATCATGGTGCTTTACGATCAGGTGATCCCGTCGGGGTCACTGACCACGCTTCAGATGCTGTTGGCCGGCGCGGTCATGGCCCTGCTCGGCGAGGCCGGCCTGCGGCTGTTGCGCGGCCGGCTGTTCGCCCATATCGGCTCGCGGCTGAACATTCTCGTTGCCGGTGGCATATTTTCGCATCTGCTCCGGCTGCCGCTGGCGCTGAGTGAACGAATGCGTCTGGGCTCGCAGGTCCAGCGATTGCGCCAGACCGACACCATTCGCGACATCTTCAGCGGATCGGCGGCGACGACGATCGTGGAGCTGCCGTTCGCGCTGGTGTTTCTCGTCGCGCTGGCGTTGCTGGGCGGGTGGCTGGCGGCGGTGCCGCTGGCCGCTGCGCTGATATATTGCGCCATTGCCTGGCTGATGGCGCCACGCATGACGGCGCTGACCTCCGCCGCGGCCAGGCAGGGGCTGGAACGCCAGGACTTCCTTTTCGAAACCGTCGCGCGACACGATGCGGTGCGAATGAGCGGCGCGACCGCGGCCTGGCGTCGACGATACCGAGAGCTATCGGGCAGAGCGGCCTTCTCGACCTATAAGGCGGCCCAGGCATCGGCAGCGGCAACGGCCGTCGGGCAGTCAGTCATGGTCATGACCGGCATGCTGACCATTGCTCTGGGCGCCGTGCAGGTCATGAATGCCCAGATGTCGGTGGGCGCGCTGATTGCCGTCATGACACTGACATGGCGTGCCATCAGCCCGCTGCAGGCCGGTTTTCTGCTGCTGACCCGTCTGGGACAGCTCCAGTCCACAATCAACGGGCTCAATCAGGCGATGAAAAGCCCGCAGGAGATGGACGGCACCACGGCCGGCAAGGATGTCGCCGTGGTCCAGGACGGCAAGGTCGCGCTGTCGCGGGTCTCGTTCCGCTATGCAAGCGACATGGACCCGGCGCTGCTCGGCGTCAGCGCGGAATTCGCGCCGGGCGAAGTGGTCGCGATCACCGGCCCCAACGGTTCCGGCAAATCGACGGTGCTGAAAGTCATACTCGGCCTCTATCAGCCCCAGGCCGGCAGCATCCATATCGACGACATCGACATCCGTCAGCATGCGGCGATCACGGTGCGTCAGGCGATCGGCTATGTGCCGCAGGATTTCGAATTGTTCTTCGGCACCGTGATGCAGAATCTGCGGCTATCGATGCCGACCGCGACCCGCGACCGGATCGAAGCCGCCACCCGGCGGGCGGGGGTCCACGACCTGATCGAGGGGTTGCCCGATGGCTATGCCCATCGCGTCGGCGACCAGAAGATGGGGCAGATATCGACCATGCTGCTGAATGGCATCGCCCTGGCGGCGGCCTATGCCCGCCAGCCCAGGGTGCTGCTGATCGACGAGGTCATCGACAATCTGGACAATGAACGCACGGCGCTGTTCTACGAGGAACTCGACCGGATGCGCGGCGAGACGACGGTGATTCTGGTCACTCACCGGCCGTCGACCATGCGCAAGGCCGACCGTCTGCTGGTGATCAACAACGGTATGGTCGCCAAGAACGGCAAGCCGGCCGATATCCTGTGATGGATAAAGCCTCCGGGTCCAGCCAGTTTTGCGTGAAAATGCTGCCGGCGTTAAGCATTTCTATGCGCACATGGCGCTACGAATGGCGACGTCCTTCGAATTTCCACGCCATCACGCGGTTCCGGCATGACCGTCATCATCGATCACAAACCCACCGGACGCGACGCGCGACCGCCGGCCCGGAACTCGAAACACGCCCTGCCGGGGCGTGGGCGCGACAACATGCGCGCGCCGGCCAGAATCCGGCGTCAGGATACGTTTCTCAACCACTCGATCCTGCTGGAGGAACGGTCCTCGCCGAACCTTCTGCGCTGGGTCGTCTTCGTCGTCCTGATCGTGCTGACCGCGTTCGTGGTCTGGGCGTCGATGGCGCGGATGAAGGAAATGGCCCATGCCGAGGGCGAGGTCGTCTCGATGGCGCCGATTCAGCGCATCCAGCACCTTGAGGGCGGTATCATCGCCGATATCGCAATCGAGGACGGCCAGCTGGTCGAGCGCGGGGATCTGCTGGTGCGTCTGGATACCCGCGCGATCCTGGCCGAGCGGGCGCAACTGGTCGTGCGGTCGCAGTCGCTGGCGCTCGATGCGGAGCGACTGTCGGCGCTGCTGGAGGGTCGCCGGCCCGACTTCGACTCTGTCGCGGATGCCCCCGACACCGTGATCGCCACCCAACAGGCGCTGTACGACGGCCAGTGGGCGGCCGAGGAAAGCCGGCGCGGCGTGCTTGAAAGCCAGATCGATACCTTTCAGGCAGAGATCGCCTCATCCGAGCGTGTGCTGGGAGAGGCCCGAACGATTCTGACCCTGGTGGGCGAGGAACAGTCGATGCGCCAGCAACTCGCCGCCAGCGGCGCGGCGAGCCGGCTGCAGGTGATCGAGGCCGATTTGCGCCACAGCGATGCGCGCACCGATGTCGGCCGCATAGAGGGGGAGTTGACCCGACTTCAGCAGTCGATCGCCGAGACAGAGCGCCGACTGGACGAACTGGATGCCAATCTGCGCGCGGATTATCTCGGCCGCCGGGACGAGGTGCTGCGCGAGCGGGCGGAACTGCTTGAGACCATCGGCGGACTGGACGATCGGCTGGCGCGGGCGGAGATCACCGCGCCGACCGCCGGCATCGTCAAGGAATCCTTCGCCGACACCGTTGGCGGTGTGATCGCGCCGGGCGCGGAGATCGCCCGCATCGCGTCGCTGGACAGCCCGCTGCGAATCACTGCCCGTATCGACCCTCGCGATATCGCGGTGATCGAGACCGGCGACCCGGTGATGATCCGGATTCCGGCGCTCGATTTCGCACAGCTCGGCGCCATCGACGGCCGCATCGACGATATTCTCCCCACGACCTTTGTCGACGAGGCCGACAGGTCCTATTTCAAGGCCTTCGTGACCGTCGATGAGGATGCGCTGCCCGATGACCCGGACATCCGCCTGTTGCCCGGCATGACCGCGCAGGTCGATGTGATCACAGGGGAAAAGACCCTTCTGGAATATCTGTTCAAGCCGTTGCGCTTCATCCAGGATCGTCTGTTCACCCAGAGATAGGGCGCTCTGCCCGGCCGGATCGATCTGTGTGCCCGTTCTGTCCGGCCATGCCGATGAAGCGGTACCGCCGGCGGTAGGCGGCCGGCGTGACACCGGTCAGACGCTTGAACAGGCGGCGAAAACAGGCGGGTTCCTCGTAGCCGACGGATTGGGCCACCGCATCCGTGGCATCGCCAGTCGTTTCCAGCAATTGCTTGGCTTCTTCGACGCGCAGGGATTGGACATAGTCGATCGGGGCATAGCCGGGGGCGGCCTTGAAACGGCGCTTGAAGGTGCGCTCGGGCAGGTCGGACAACTGGGCCATTCGGGCGACGGGGTAGGGTTCCGGAGCGGGCGTCGTCTGTAGTCGTCCTGACAAACACATCGCTCGCTGGCGTCATTGGCGCGTTTCCTGCCGAGATGCGCGACGCGGTCTACGCTGCCTCCGGCTGAATGGTTGGTCCCAAACCGGAAGACGGCAATCGATGGCATCGAACGACGAATTGATCCGGTGCCATCATCACAATTTAAATACTGTGATCAAGTCGACGAAGGCAATCGATTGAAGTCGGCCCCGTTCACTCCAATGTATTTTTCAAGGCTCGTTCATTCCTTGAAAACGATGGTGCGATGATTTTGCCTGAACCTCCGAGGCAGCAAAACGAAGGGTTGCCAACGGAGCGGGCATCGTCTGAGCCGACTTCGCCACTTGTGCATGTGCTTCGCCCGTCACCGGAGATGCCAGCACGCGGCCGGAAGCCGCGTCGATGGCTATGGTTGGCGGCAGGCGTTGCTGCCGCGCTGGCGGCGGCCATCGGTTACCTGCAACCCTGGAGCCCGACGCCGATATCCGTTGCCGTCGAGCAGGTCGCGATGGCCCCCGTCACCCGTGTGCTGGCGGTCAACGGCCGGATCGCGGCGCGGCATTCGGTCGACCTGCGCCCGCAGGTGACCGGCACCCTGACGGAGGTGTCGGCAAGCGAGGGGCAACGGGTGGAAGCCGGGCAGGTGCTCGCCCGGATCGATGCCGCGGCACAGGATGCGATCGTACGGCAGAGTCGGGCCGCGCTCGACGCTGCGCTGGTCGCGCAGGAACAGGCCGATGCGACTTACGCGCGGTCTCTGGCGCTGGGGGCCAACATCAGCGTTGCCGCACTGGAGGCGAACCGCCGCGCGTTGCAATCTGCGGTGCAGGAGGTCGCGCGCATGCGGGCACTGCTGGAACAGGCGCAGGTACAACTGGCCCGCCATACCTTGCGCGCGCCCATTTCAGGCACGATCGTGGCGGTGGATGCCGAGAGGGGCCAGGTCGCTGACACGGCGACCGCGCTGATGACCGTCGCCGATCTGGACGACCTCATCGTCGAAACCGATATTGATGAAGGGTATGCCAGCCAGATCGCCGTCGGCCAGCCGGCGGTTTTGCGTTTTTCGGGACAGACTGAGACACGGACGGGGCATGTCAATGCCGTGTCTGGCCGGGTCGATGCGGCCACCGGCGGCCTTGCCGTGAAGATCGGTTTCGATGCGCCGGTCAGCGCGCCCATCGGTCTGACCGTGACCGCAAATATCGTGGTCGATGAGCGCGATGCCGCCCTGACCGTGCCGCGCACGGCGATCGTGACAGAAGGAGACGGCGCGGCGGTTTTTCTGGCGCGAGACGAGGTGGCCAGGCTCCAGCCCGTCACGGTGACCGACTGGCCCGCCGCCCGGCTGATCGTTACCGACGGGTTGGCGCCCGGCGACCCGGTGATTGTCGACGCGGCAGGCCTCAGCGACGGGCTGCGTATAAGCCGGGACGCGCCCTGATGCTCTACGGTCTCAAGATCGCGACGCGCTACCTGACCGCCAGCAAGGCGCAGACCGCACTTCTGGTCTCGGGCGTGGCGGTTGGCGTGTTCATCTTCATTTTCATGTCGGCGCTGATCGGTGGGCTGGCCGAGTTCATCCTGTCGCGCACCGTAGGCGACATCAGCCATGTGACGATCGAAGCGGAAAGCGCCGACCCGGCCGTCCTGATCGATGTCGACGGGCATCTGTTGACGGCGGTCGAGCCGGGCCGCCTTCGCACCGCCACCCTGCGCGATGCAGAGACCTGGGCGCCGATGATCGACGCTGTTCCCGGCGTCAGGGCCGTGTCGCCCCAGATCACCGGTGCGGGCTTTCTGACTCGCGGCGCGCAGGTGGCGCAGGTCAGCGTGACGGGGCTGGAGCCGGGCCGTGAATCGGCCATCCTGGATCTGGAAGGCTATATCGTTGCAGGGTCGGCGCGACTGGGCTCCGGCGTGATCGTCCTGGGTCGCAGCCTGGCGGACGAGCTTGACCTTTCGGTCGGGCAGGTGCTGCGGCTGCAATCCTCCAACGGCGTGACGGCGGCGCTGACTGTCGGGGGCATTTTCCAGACCGGAACAGGCATGCTGGACCGGTCCAGCGTCTTTGTCAGTCTTCCCACCGCGCGCACGCTCTTTGCGATTCCACAGGGGGTCACGCGGATCGAGATTAAACTGGACGACCTGAATGCCGCCGATGCCACGGCCGTGCGCATCCGGGCGCTGACCGGGCTCGATGCCGTACCCTGGACGGATGGGGCCGAGCAGTTGATGGAGGCGCTGAACGCACAGGCCCAGACCGGGTACTTTCTCAAGAGCTTCGCGCTGATCACCATTGTAATCGGCGTCGCCTCGGCGCTGCTGCTTTCGACCTATCGCAGGCGCCCCGAGATCGGGATCATGCGGGCGATGGGGGCCGGGCGTGGCTTTGTCGTGTTCGTGTTCGTCACACAGGGCGCTCTTGTGGGGCTGATGGGCGGGATCACCGGGGCCGTCCTCGGTTATCTGGCCCTGCTGCCTTTTCCCACGCGCGATGAATTCGTCTCCGGCACTTTGCCAATGGACATCACGCAAGGCTCCTACGGGCTTGCCGTCACGCTCACGGTATTGGGCGCCATCCTCGCCTCGATCCTGCCGGCCCGGGCTGCGGCGCGAGTCGACCCGGTCACGGCGATCGGGCAATGACCGCGTTGCTGGAGGTTCGCGACCTGATCAAGACCTTCGGCGAGGGCGATGCGGCGACCCATGTCCTGCGCGGGCTGTCCCTGACGCTGGAGGCGGGTGAGATGGCGGCCCTGCTCGGTCCTTCGGGGTCGGGCAAGAGCACCCTGCTGACCATCCTCGGCACACTGATGAAGCCTACATCAGGCAGTCTTCGGATGCTGGGGCAGGATCTGGTCAGTGCCGATGATGCCGCTTTGACCGAGTTCCGCAACCGCTACATCGGTTTCGTATTTCAGTTTCACAACCTGTTGCCTGATTTCACCGCCCTGGAGAACGTCATTTTCCCCACCGCGGTGCGTGCGGGGCGCGAGACAGGTGCGGCGCGGGCGCGCGGGCGCCAGTTGCTCGTGCGAATGGGAATGGAGTCGCGTGTCGACTTCCCCTCGGCAAAGCTGTCCGGCGGCCAGAAGCAGCGCGTCGCCGTCGCCCGGGCGCTGATGAACAGACCCGAACTGGTGCTGGCGGACGAGCCCACGGGCAATCTGGACCGGGCCACGGCCATGCAGGTGATGGACCTGATCGGCGAAATCAATCGGGAAGAGGGCACCGCCTTCCTGATCTCGACCCATGACGAGAAGATCGCCGCGCGATGCCGACGGCAGATCGTCGTGGGGGATGGAAGGGTAACGGGATAGTCGACGGGGGCGAGGGACGCAACCAGTAGTCGGCGCGTGAAAACCCGGCCGTGACCGACGCTATCGCGGCGGCGGCGCCAGTTGGCGGTCCGGCCTGTGGTCCGACCGATATTCGGGAAAGTATTGGAGCGGGCGAAGAGATTCGAACTCTCGACCCCAACCTTGGCAAGGTTGTGCTCTACCCCTGAGCTACGCCCGCGCTCCATGCGGTGATCCGGAAGCCGGATCGCCTGTCGGCCACCTTGTTGCGGCGCCCGACGTTGTGAGCGGGAATATAGCCAAGCGCATTGCGAATGCAACACCAAATTCGCCTCCGCGGGGAAATCTGCTTCAAAGCATGGGCAGCGGGCTTCCGGGCCCCTGCCGCGTGCGTTATAAGCCATGCCGGAGAACGCTTTTTCCGTTTCAAGCCGACGAGGCACGCCGTGGACGCCATGGACAAGGACCAGCCCGAAACAGTGGGGCCCGAGACCCCGGGACATGCAACGCCCCACGATCTCTTTCGCCGGTTCGAGGCGCTGGGGATCTCGGTGACGACCCGGGACCACGATCCGGTATTCACCGTTGATGAAAGCCGGCATCTGCGCGGGCTGATTCCCGGCGGGCATTGCAAGAACCTGTTCCTGCGCAACAAGCGCAAGGAAATGTGGCTGATCGTGTGCGACGAGGACCGGACCGTCGATCTGAAGTGGCTGGGCGAACGTCTGGGCGCCGGGCGGTTGTCGTTCGGATCGGCCGACCGGCTGATGGCAACTCTGGGTGTCGCGCCCGGATCGGTGACGCCGTTCGCATTGATCAACGACCGGTCGCTGTCGGTGAAACCGATTCTGGACGCCCGGATGATGGAAAATGCCGTGCTGAACTACCATCCTCTGGTCAACGGCCGAACGACATCGATTCGGCGCGAGGATTTGCTCAAATTCATTGAGGCATGCGGGCACACACCACACATAGTGGATCTGGATGCCGACTGATTCCACGCGCTCCCTGCGACGGGGGCGCTACCTTACAGGCACGAACGCGAAGGGTCGAAAATGGACGATCTGATCATAGGCGGCGGCAGCCCCGAAGAAGACCCGGTCAAGGACAGCGATACCGCCCAATTCCAGGCCGACGTCATCGACGCATCGATGCAGGTGCCGGTCATCGTCGATTTCTGGGCGCCGTGGTGCGGCCCGTGCAAGCAGCTTGGCCCGGCGCTGGAGAAAGTCGTTCGCGCCGCCAGGGGCAAGGTCAAGCTGGTCAAGATCAATGTCGACGAGAACCAGCAGCTCGCCTCCCAGCTGCGCATCCAGTCGCTGCCGACGGTCTTTGCCTTTTATCAGGGGCGGCCGCTCGACGGGTTCCAGGGCGCCCAGCCTGAAAGCCAGCTTCAGCAATTCGTGGAAAAGCTGCTGGCGTCTTCCGGGGGCGACCAGGGCGATCCGGTGGCCGAAGCCCTCGATCAGGCCGACCAGGCACTGGCGGCGGGCGATGCCCGCACCGCCGGCGGGCTCTATCAGCAGGTCATGCAGCACGATCCCGAGAACGAGCGCGCCGCGATCGGCGTGGTCCGGGCGCTGATCGAGCTGGGCGATCTGGCCTCCGCCCGCGAGTTGCTGGACTCGCTATCCGAAGAGCGGGCCAAAAGCGACGCCGTGGCGGCCGTGCGGTCGGCGCTGGAAATGGCCGAACAGGCGCGCAAGGCGGCAGAGAACCTGCCGGAACTCGAATCCGCCGTGGCCGCAAATCCCGCCGATCACGAATCGCGGCTGGAATTGTCCCGTGCGCTCTTCGGCGCCAATCGGAAGGAGGAGGCGATGGACCACCTGCTGACGATTATTCGCAAGGACCGGGACTGGAATGACGGCGCCGGCCGCCTAGAGTTACTGAAGCTCTTCGAGGCGCTCGGCCCGACTGATCCGTTGACGATCTCCGGCCGCCGCAAACTGTCATCGATATTGTTTTCATGACCAGAAACCCACGCCTACCCCGGTTTGCCGACCTTCCCGGAGAGATTCCGATCTTTCCGCTGGAAGGGGCGCTGCTGCTGCCGGGCGGGCAACTGCCTCTGAATGTTTTCGAACAGCGCTATATCGCGATGGTCGACGATGCGCTCGCGCAATCGCGGTTGATCGGCATGATCCAGCCCCGGCCGGAAGACAAGGACGACGCCGCCCTGACGGTGTTCGACGTCGGATGCGCCGGACGGATCACGTCGCTGGACGAGACCGACGACGGCCGCTACCTGCTCACCCTGACCGGCGTCTGCCGGTTCAGGGTGGCGGAAGAACTCGAAACCCGGCGCGGGTATCGCCGCGTGCGGGCAGACTGGTCGGCCTTCGCCGCCGATTTCGATGCCGCCGAAGCCATGTGCATCGACCGCGACCGCCTGGGCCGGGTGTTGCGGCCCTATTTCGACCAGCACGGCATTTCGGCCAACTGGCAGGCAATCGACGATACGGCTGACGAACGGCTGATTACCTCGCTGTCCATGATCTGCCCGTTGGAGGTGCCGGAAAAGCAGGCACTGCTGGAGGTCGGGACCATGTCGGAACGCGGCGCGATGCTGATCAGCCTGCTTGAAATGGCCGTCATGACCGGCGATGACGACGAGGCCGCCCGGCACTGACGGTTTGCTGCGGCAGGCTCACGGAAGGTCGGTCGGCAAGGCCTGGAGGAGACGAGACGATGAATGACGACAACGAGCATCCCCGCGCCCCGGATGCCCCCGCGGCGCCGGGCATAGACCCACGGCTGCTGGAAGTGCTCGTCTGCCCGGTGACCAAGACGCCGCTGGCCTACGATGCCGAGGCGCAGGAGCTGATCAGCGAGCAGGCCGGGCTTGCCTATCCGATTCGCGACGGCATTCCGATCATGCTCGTCGATGAAGCCCGGCGGCTCGACCCCGATACCGAGAGCGTTTGATCATGACCGATGCTGCACGCAATGCCGTTTCCGGGCCGTCCAGCGAGACGGCGCCATGGCCAAAGGAAATTCGTGTCCGCAGGGCCGATCGATGCCTGGACGTCGATTTCGACGACGGCACGATGGTGTCGCTGCCGGCGGAACTGCTGCGGGTCGAGAGCCCGTCCGCCGAAGTTCAGGGGCACAATGCGGCGCAGAAGGTGCTGGTTGCCGGCAAGCGGAACGTCGCGATCGCCGAGGTCGACACCGTCGGTCATTATGCGATTCGCATCCGATTCGATGACGGCCATGCCACCGGCCTGTTCACCTGGCGCTATCTCTACGATCTCGGCCATCGGCAGTCGGAAATCATGGACCGCTATTCCGCCGCGCTGAGCGCCGCCGGGATGAGCCGTGACGCCTGACGCTGCCGATCTGGTCGTCACGCCGACGGGTGACAGCCGGTCCGGCTGGTTGGCCGTGATCGATCGCCTGGGCCGGCGACTGTCGCCGGATTTTGACTGCGCGCTGGGCCGTGGCGGCGTTCGCCTGATCAAGCGCGAGGGCGACGGCGTGACGCCGATCGGCCGATTCGATCTGCGCCGGTGCTTTTACCGGCCGGATCGTTTGGACGCGCCGGAAACGGCCCTGCCTGTCGCGGCGATCGGCGAGACTGACGGGTGGGGCGACGACCCGGCCGATCCGGACGGCTATAACCGCCTCGTCACCCTGCCGAGGCCGGGCGGGCACGAGCGGATGTGGCGGGACGATGGGCTCTACGATCTGGTCGTGGTGCCGGGCCATAACGATGCCCCGCCGATACCCGGCGGCGGCAGCGCCATCTTCATACACATTGCGCGACCGGATTATGCCCCGACCGAAGGCTGCGTTGCCCTTGCGCCCGACGATCTGCGCCGCGTGCTCGCCTTCTGCGCCCCCGGCGGTGCGCTGGTCGTCAAGCCACCTGGCTAAATACGCGCGCTTCCGCCCCTGTCTCATCCCCGGCAACTGTGTTTATTAACACAGCATCCGCCCCCTGCCTCATCCCCGGAGGTGCGAAAGCACCATCCGGGGTCCACACGCACCGGTAGAGCGATGACAGTGTGGTCCCCGGATCAGCGCCGCGTCACGTCCGTGCCGCAGCGCGTCCGGGGAAGGGGAATTCTCCCGCGCCAAATCCCCGACTCGCCGCTAAACCTTGTCGCCGTAATCACGCTCGCCGAAGACGCCGGTGCCGACCCGTACATGGGTGGCGCCCTGGTGGATCGCGGTCTCGAAATCGCCGCTCATGCCCATGCTGCGCACCGGCAGCCCATGGCGATCGGCCAGTTCGGCCAGAAAAGCGAAATGCGGCGCGGGTTGCTGTTCGACGGGCGGAATGCACATCAGCCCCGCCAGCGGCAGGCCGCATTCTTCACGGCACACCCTTACCAGATCGTCCAGATCCTTCGGAAGAACGCCCGCCTTCTGCGGTTCTTCTCCGGTATTGACCTGAATCAGGCAATCGACGTCCCGCCCCTCTTCGGCGATAACGCGCGCCAGAGCGCGGGCAAGCTTGGGCCGGTCGACCGATTCGATCCGGTCGAACAGGGCGACGGCATCGCGCACCTTGTTCGTCTGCAGCGGCCCGATCAGGTGGAGCCGTAGATCCGGGTAGGCGCCGCGCCGTCCCGTCCAGCGTTCCATCGCCTCCTGCACCCGGTTTTCCCCAAAAACCCTGTGGCCCGCCGCCAACGCCGCGTCGATCCGCGCGTCGGGCTGGACCTTGGAAACCGCGACCAGCGTCACGGCCTCGGCCGGGCGCCCGGACTCCGCTGCCGCTGCGGCGATGCGGGCGTTCAGCGCCGCAAGATTGGCCGAGATTTCGGCCTCGATCGGTGATGTCGATGCAGCGGTCATGCGCGGGTCCGGCGGCTGGGTTCAGTCGGTACCGGACCATAACGCCGGGACCGCGCCGATTTCCAGGCTTTCCGCAAGCCCCGGCCGGTCACCGGCGATTATTAGATAGAGAACTACCTGTTGTTGTATAAAACGCACACAAGATGCGATACGTGTCCAAAAAACAACTTTTCGGCTTCTGTCGCGGTGCCCCATCAGCTATCCAGTCCCTGCACCTTTTGCGGGCAAAACCATCTGGTCGAAAAGCACCATACGGGTCGATAGCAACCGGGGATATACCCCAAGCCAACGAGGAATATGATGAAGAAGCTTTTTCTGGCGACATCCGCCATGGCCGCCGCAGGCCTGATGGCCAACCAAGCCGCAGCACAGATTGAAGTATCCCTGGGCGGCCAGCTCGACTTCGAGGCCGGCATGGTAATCCAGGACAATTTCAGCGGTTCGATCGACCGAGACGACAGTGCACCGGGCTTAGACATCGACGAAACAGAAGCTCTCGATCGCGACGAAATCACAGACGCGTTCGAAGAGATTGGTCTTATCGAACACGACGGCCGCTTCGCCAATTTCACCCGTCCGATTGACCCGAACGATACTGATATTGACGCGCCGGACAGAATCTTAGGTTTTGAGCCTGCTCAGCTCAACTCCGAGCGGAATGGCGATTTCCGCAACCGTATGGACAATCTGACGATCAGCGTGTCGAACACGGCCGACAACGGCCTGACCTATGGTGGCTCCTATAACGTCCTGAAGGGTGAGGGCAACGACTCGGCACAGCTTTTCGTCTCGGGTGCCTTCGGTACCGTGCGTATGGGCGACTGGGACGCCGCCGCCAACGAGCTGGGCATCGGCAGCCCCTCCGCCGGCACCGGCGGCTTCGACGGCAACTTCGGCGACTATGTGCCGACCGCGGGCATCATCCAGACCGGCACGGCCGGGGCTGCTGGTACCAACGTCACGTATCTGACCACCGGCACGGCGCTGGACGATACCGGCCTGACACTGGGTATCTCCTATACGCCGCAAACCGATTCAAGCGACTGGACCATCGAGCGGGACAATGCTGACGGGTTCCAGGACGCCGCTTCCGTGGCAGCGAAATACGAGGGTGAATTCAGCGGCGTCTCGCTGTCCGCCAGCGCCGGCTATGAATTCGGCACCTCCAACGAGACCGAAGATCTGGGCGCCTTCTTTGGCACCCGCAATCATGAAGACCTCAGCGCCTATCAATTGGGCGCCAATGTCGGTTTTGGCGGCTTCACCTTTGGCGGTCAGTGGGTCGACGACGGCGATTCCGGTCTTCTCAGCGGCGGCCGCCACAGCACGGTCTCGGTCGGTGTAACCTATGCCATGGGTGCTTTGACCGTCGGCGCCAACTACGCCAATGGCGCGCAGGAAGTTTCGTACTCTGAATCGGACGACGGCTTGACGGCGAGCGTCAACGAAGAGATCGAAGAACAGCGCTTCGGCCTCGGCGCCAGCTACTCCGTGGCGCCCGGTCTGGATATTCTCGCCGACCTGACCTACTACGACAACACCTGGAACGCCAGCGAGACACAGTCCGACGGCATCCGCCGCGAAGCTCGCGACGTCACGATGTCGACCGATGGCTGGGTTGGTCTGGTGAACACCCGTCTGTCGTTCTGATCAACCGGGCTGATCAAACGGGCCGATAAATCGGGAACTGACCTGAACGGGTATCGCCGCCATCGGCGGCGGTACCCGCAGGATCCTGAGCCGACGCCCTGCGTGGGCTCGGGATTTCCCGTTTTAATAGAAATAAATGAATAAATTCGGTCGGAAACGACCCCAACGCCGGTGCCACTCTGGTCCGACCAACGCGTGAGGGAATCAAGGTGACAAAATCTTTGCTTGCGGCATCCGCCCTGCTCACCGTCGCCCTGTCGGCGAACCAGGCAGCGGCACAGATGGAAGTCTCCGTCGGCGGCCAACTCGACTTCGAAGCCGGCGCGGCCATGAGCGACGACATCGGCGCCACCGGCAGTGCCGGGATTGAAGGCGCGTATCTTCTGGATACATTCGGCCTTGACGCCCCCGGATCGGTTCAGGACAAGCAAGAGTCCCTGGACGAAATCACAGGTGCCGGCCTATCTGCAGCGCTGGATGAAGACGACGGATTCGCCGGTGCCGACTACAATCCGGGCGCGGAATCAGTTGCCGCCACCGACGCCGAGCGCAGCGGCGACTTCCGTAATCGCGCGGACAACGTAACGATCAGTGTGTCGAACACGGTGGACAACGGCCTGACCTATGGCGGCTCCTACAATATTCTGAAGGGCGAGACCAACGCGTCTGCGCAGCTTTTCCTGTCGGGTGCCTTCGGTACCGTGCGCATGGGCGACTGGGACGCCGCCGCCAACGAACTGGGCATCGGCAGCCCCTCGGCCGGCACTGGCGGGTTCGACGGCAACTGGGGCGATTATGTCTTCAACGCCGGCATCATCGACACCGGCACGGCCGGGGCTGACGGTACCAACATTACGTATCTGACCTCCGGCACGGCGCTGGACGATTCTGGCGTGACGCTGGGTCTGTCCTATACGCCGCAGACCGGTTCCAACGATTGGACGATTGCCCGCAACAACGAAGACGGCTTCCAGGACGCCGTGTCGGCGGCCGTGCAGTATCAGGGCGAGTTCAGTGGCGTTTCGCTTTCCGGCAGCGCCGGTTACGAGTTCGGCACTTCGAATGAACGCGATACCTTCCGCATCTGGCAGCCGGGTACCAACCTCAACGACGTCGACGCGGACGGCAATCCGGTCAACGATCTCGAATTTTCCAGCCAGAACCTCAGCGCCTTTCAACTGGGTGCCAATCTGGGCGTCGGCGGGTTTACGGTTGGCGCGCAGTATGTCGACAATCGGGATTCCGGCAAGCCGAGCGGGTCGACCGACCGCACCTGGAGCGTCGGTGCCACATACACCGTTGGACCCTGGGGCTTTGGTATCAACTATGCCGATGCTGAAGAAAAAGTCAGCGTCAGCCGCGACGCCGACAACGGCGCGTCGTTCACGGTCAGTGAACGTGTCGTCGGTCTGGGTGGGTCCTATAGCGTCGCGCCGGGTCTCGACATTCTCAGCGACCTGACCCATTTCCGCAGCGACTGGACGTCCACGCGGCGGGCGGCGGGCAACGAGGACTCGCTGTCCCTGGACAATGCCGGCTGGGTCGGCCTGGTGTCGACGCGTCTCAGTTTCTGATCCACTGCCTGCCCAAGACCGGCATCCGGAGGACTGTATCGAAGGAACGCCCCTTGCCAGCCGGCAAGGGGCGTTCTTGTTGATCGGCTGGGCATTGAAGTGGCGCCCCGGCCCACCCCGGCGGAAAAACCGTGGCGTGGCGGCGTCTTGTTCCGTATTGTCCCGGCGATGCATCAAAGAGATGGTGAGGGATTGCCCGCGATGACCCGAAAACTGCTCGCTGCCCTGGCCGTGATCGGCCTTTTGCCCGTTCTGACGGCGTGCGGCATGGACATGTCGCCCCGCGGCGACACCCGGACACCGGAAGAGATCGAGCGTGACGAGGGGGGGCTTCTGTTCGGGGATGCCCTGACCTTCAGCACGGATCCGGGCCGGTCGCGCAATGCCGGTCCCGCCTCCATCGGCGTCAACAGCGATCTCTGGCAGGCGACGCTGGATACCGTCTCGTTCATGCCGATCGATCAGGCCGATCCGTTCGGCGGCGTCGTGATCACTGATTGGTATTCCGGGCCCGAAACCCCGAATGAGCGGATTCGCGTGAACGTTGCCATCCTCGACAGCAGCTTGCGGTCGGACGCGATCACGGTCGGCACGCTGCGTCAGGTGCGCGCCAACGGCGGTTGGGCTGACGCCCCCGTCGACCCGCAGACCGCGCGCCAGCTTGAAAACGCCATTCTGGAACGCGCGCTGCAACTCCGCCAGTCTCGCGGCTGATACCGGGAGTCGGCCGCTTTTGTCGTCTCCCTGATACTCTCGGGCCTCAATTTTCTAATCGTCCCGGCCTCACCCTCCTGATCGTCCCCGCCATGAGCGGGGACCTCGCGCGGTGGCTCTCGGGATCGGAAAACGGGAACCGGGCTCATCCGTCTCGGGGCTCCCGATCGATGTCGGGAGCGGTCAGGGGGCTGGTCGCGAATTTGCGCCTGATCTCCGACGCCTCACCCTCCTGATCGTCCCCGCCTTGAGCGGGGACCTCGCGCGGTGGCTCTCGGGATCGGAAAACGGGAATCGGGCTCATCCGTCTCGGGGCTCCCGATCGACGTCGGGAGCGATCAGGAGGCTGGTCGCGAATTTGTGCCTGATCTCCGACGCCTCACCCTCCTGATCGTCCCCGCCTTGAGCGGGGACCTCGCGCGGCGGCTCTCGGGATCGGAAAACGGGAACCGGGCTCATCCGTCTCGGGGCTCCCGATCGACGTCGGGAGCGATCAGGGCTGTGCCGGATTCTTCGATGCCCGCCCCGATCACCGCTGCGGATCGCGCCGGAAACCCCATTTCAGCGTGGCGCCGCTGGCATTGGTGATCCCCGAAACGACGATCTGGCGGCTCTTCATGGCCTCCCGTCCGCCGCAATAGACGCTTTCCTCGACTTCCAGGGCCGTGTCGTCAGCGCTTGCCCGGACCTGAAAGACCAGCGTCAATCCCGATGCCGTGCGCAGATGCGCCGATGCGCCGTCCTCGCCCGGTGAGACCGCCACTGAGGGATGCAAGTGGAAACGGGCAGTAAAGAACTGCCCGGCATGCCCGTCCAGGCGATCTTCGCCGCGCAGGTCGTCGCCGTCGGCGCTGAGATACAGGCGGCGCAGATGCGTCAGCCCGAATCGGTCGAGATAGCCGTCATGGGTGGCTTCGATCAGCACGGCGCCTTCGGCGTCTTCCCGGTCGGCGGTGACCGTGAACGGGTCGTCCCGGACCCCGCCGCCAGCGATCAGGCGGACACTGTTGCCGTCCTCCACGCCCATGGTGGAATGCGCGGCGGTTCCCCGGAGCACGGCGTTCCATGCCCGCGCCTCTTCGCTGGCCCGGCCGGGATAGCCGCCGCAATTGACGACGACGCGGTCACGGCCGATCGACATTTCGAACGACAGCGCCCCGGCATGGGCGCCATAGTCGAAGGGCGGATCAAAGGGGGCGCCGGTATCCATGATGACCAGCGTGCGGCCGGCCGCGATGCGCTCGAATCCCGCCTCGGGCAGGCTGCGGACGGTGCGGGCGGTCGGTGCGGCCTGGGATATGACGGCGTCGACCGCGGCAGGCGTGCCTTCGCGTCCGCCGTTGAACAGCGCCAGACAACCGTCGCCGTGCCGGAACATCCGGGCCGATGGTGTCAGGCTGTCGATCGCCGCCAGCAGCGAATCCGGAACGACCCAGTCCCCCGATCGCAGAATGGCGCGAAGATCGACCAGGTGACGGAGGAGATCGACATGGAGTTCCGGGTTGCGGCGGCCATGACCGCCGTCCGAAAGAACCTGATCGCCGATTTCGCGTTCCAGTTCATCAAGTGCGGCGATTACGATCGGATCGCCGAGTTCCAGGCAGACGCCGGCAACGATCAGCCCCTTCAATGCCAGGATTTCGCGCCCGCCCGGCATCGGTTCCGACAAGCGCGATGCCAGACTGCGGCTCAGATGATTGGCCTGCCGGTGGAGACTGACGAAGAAGCGGGCCTGAAACTCATCGTCGGCGCTGCGGCCGAAAAAGTCATAGAATCCGATACAATTGGCGAGACGGATGCCCAGTATGTCGGGCCGCCACGCGGTATCGTGCCACGCGTCGAAACACTCGATCCATGACGACACCAGCACGCGGGCGAATCGACGGGCATCGACGCCCGAAACGGTGCGAAGGTCGCGCAGCCAGTCGAAACCGTGCAGCTCGGTAAGGAAATCGGCACCCGCGCCCACCGGCAGCCAGACCGCGCCCGCCGCCGATTCGGGATCGGTGCCATCGAATTTCACCGTCTGGCCGCCGAACCGAAACTGGCCATCCAGCAAGGCGTGGCCATCGCGCGCATCGCCGGGCCACGGGTCCGACCAGCCAACGGCGAACTGGCGCGCGCCGCCGCGGCCAAGCGTCATCGTATAGAACGGGTTGCCATAGGTTAACGATGCCAAACCCCGCCGGATAAAGCGTGACGCCGACCGCTTGACCGGGCCCTGGTCGTCGCTGCCGCCCGGGTTGTCGCCTGGATCGTCCCGTTCGGTCACGAGGCCGCCTCCTTTAGCCGCGCAATGCCGCGATGTTGCGGGCGTAATGCTCCGGCCCGCCCTGGAAGGTGGCCGTGCCGGCTACCAGCATATCCGCACCGGCGGCGACCGCCCGCGGCGCCGTTTCGAAATTGATGCCCCCATCCACCTCCAGGTCGATCGGGCGTTCAGAGGCGTCAATCAGCTTGCGGATGCGCGCGATCTTGTCGATCTGGCTTTCGATAAAGGACTGTCCGCCGAACCCCGGATTGACGCCCATGACCAGGATCAGGTCGATATCGTCGATGATGTGATCCAGCACGCTGATCGGGGTTGCCGGGTTCAGACTGACGCCGGCCCGGCACCCCGCCACGCGGATCGTCTGCAGCGTCCGGTGCAGGTGCGGCCCGGCCTCGGGATGAACGGTGATGATGTCGGCGCCGGCGTCGGCGAAGGCGCCAATGAAGGCATCGACGGGCGCGATCATCAGGTGAACATCGAAAGGCAGGGTGGAATGCGGCCGCAGGGCTTTGGTGATGGCCGGGCCCATGGAGATATTCGGCACGAAATGGCCGTCCATGACGTCGATATGCACCAAATCCGCGCCAGCGTCAGTCAGCGCCTGAACCTCGTCGCCGAGGCGGGCGAAATCGGCGGCAAGTATGGACGGCGCGATCCGGGTCGGTTTCTGCATCGGGTTCTGGTTTCCTCGTGTCGGTCGGGTGGTAGGGAACAATAGCGCAGGCAGTCCCTGATCCTGGCCCCTATCTACGCCGCAGACGCGCGATATGGAACCCGTCCATGCCGCCGTTGGCAACTCCGGTGTCGATTCTGTTGCGCCCGCCGTCGGCCCCGGCTTCACCTGCGGCCAATGGCGAAAAATATGGCAGTGTCCGAACGTCCCCTTTGGCGGTGACGGCGTCGTGGAGACCGCCGATTTCCTCGGCGCCGATCGGCACGCGTTCCACCGGGGCGCCACTCCTGATCAGGGTATCGACCTGACGCTCACCCTCCTCGGGCTGAAGCGAACAGGTACACCAGACGATCAGACCGCCCGGCTTGACCAGATCGACGGCGCGGCCAAGCAGCGCCCTCTGGGCCGCCGCCAGTTTCGAGACATCCTGCGGTCCCTTGGTATGGGGGATGTCGGGATGGCGGCGTATCGTCCCGGTCGCACTGCACGGCGCGTCGAGAAGCACGGCGTCGTACAGTTCAGATGGCTGCAGCAGCATCGCATCCGAGGCAACCAGTTCGGCACCAAGGCCCAACCGGTCGAGGTTCTGCCGGACCCGGTTGAGGCGTTTCGCCGAGCGGTCGACTGCCGTGACGACGGCGCCGGCGGCGGCAAGCTGCGCGGTCTTGCCGCCCGGAGCGGCACACATATCCAGTACCCGCAGGCCGTCCACCGGTCCCAGCAGGCGTGCCGGCAGCGCGGCTGCAACGTCTTGTATCCACCAGGTACCGTCGGCAAATCCTGGCAGGTCGGTCACCATGCCGCCGGCCGCGCGCCGGATCGTCCCGGTCGGGAGCCGCGTGCCGGAGAGCAGTCCCGCCCAGCGATCAGGATCGCTTTTCACCGAGATGTCGAGCGGCGCCTCGTGTAGATGACTGCTGGCGATCGCCCGCGCCCGGTTGCCGCCATGGGCTTTGACCCAGCTTTCCCACAGCCACTGCGGCGTGTTCATGCGTGCGGCGTCCTGCGCAGCGACCAGCTCGGGCCCCTCTTCTGCCATGCGGCGGAGGACGGCGTTGACCAGCCCCTTGAAGCTGCGGACATCCACCTGTACGGCCAGATCGACGGCGGTAGAGACCGCGGCATGGCCCGGGGTGTCGAGGAACAGCAACTGGCAGAGCCCCAGCCGCAGCACGTCGCGAACGGCGGCGGCCTGCCGGGGAAGGGGGCGCTCGACCGAATAGGCGATCAGCGCGTCGATCTGGCCGAGACGGCGCAGCGTCGTGCCGACCAGCAGGCGAACGAACGCCCGATCGCGTGTCGACAGGCCACCCGGTTCGTCGTCGGGTCCTGGCTCCGGTTCCGATGGGGAAACCGGCGCCGCTTTCGTCGCCGCGGGCAGGTCGGCGAGGGCATCGTCGAGCAGGCGGCGCTCGATCAGCACCTTGTGCAGGATGTCGAATGCCGCGCGGCGGCTCGCCAACCCCTGTGAGGGGCTGTGAGGCACGAGGACATCAGTGGTGGTGCCCGACGGCGCGGCGTCGGGAGAACCATCGGTCCGGGTTTCGGGGGGTTCGTCTTCCATCTCTCCCCCTTTAACCCATTCGCGTCGGCAAATTAAGCATCCTCGGCCCGATCGGCAAAATAACCCCCGAATTTCCGCATGGCCCGTCCCGCCAAGCCCCGCTCGCCGGCGTTAGCCCCAGGGGCGGCGGCTGGCTGCTGGTGAACCGGCCCCGGCCATGGCCCGCAACGCCGCCACCCGGTTGGCCGTGGCGGGGTGCGTCGAGAACAGGCTGTCGTAGCGATGGGCGTGCAGCGGATTGATGATAAACATATGGGCGGTAGCGGGGTTCCGCTCCGCGACATTGTTGTCGATGCGCTTGGCCAGGACGTCGATCTTTTCCAGCGCACCGGCCAGCCATTGCGGACGTCCGCAGATCTCTGCGCCGATACGATCGGCTTCGTATTCGCGGGAACGACTGATGGCCATCTGGACCAATCCGGCGGCCAGCGGCGCCAGGATCATCATTGCGATGACGCCGACGATGCCGAGGGGATTGTTGCGGTTGCCACCGAAGAAGATTGCGAAATTCGCCAGCATCGATATCGCGCCTGCGAAAGTGGCGGTAATGGTCATGATGAGAGTGTCGCGGTTCCTGATATGCGCGAGCTCGTGGGCCATGACACCGGCCACCTCTTCGGTCGACAGCGCGCGCAGCAGCCCTCTTGTCGCCGCTACGGCGGCGTTTTCCGGATTCCGCCCCGTGGCAAAGGCGTTCGGCTGCTCGGTTTCGATGATATAGACGCGCGGCATGGGCATGCCCGCGCGCTCGGTCATCTGGCGGATCATGGGGACCAGGCCGGGGGCGGTCCTGTCATCGACCTCCCGCGCGTTGTGCATGCGCAGGATCATGCGGTCGGAGTTCCAGTAGCTGTAGACATTCATGCCGGCTGCGACCAGAAGGGCGAGAATCATACCGGCCTCGCCGCCCAGCATGAACCCGACGCCCATGAACAGGGCCGTCATCGCAGCCATCAGGATCGCCGTGCGGACGTATCCCATTTTTATTTTCGCTCCAATGGTTGGCGGGTTTGACAACCCGAGATGTGGGCAATGGCCGGATGGCTTCAAGGCAGCGTTGATATCGTACGATATGGTTGCGCCCGCCCAGGCCGGCCCTATTTCCTTATCATCGAAAGAGGCTGAAATCGGGACGGAGTGGAAATGATGAGCGGTCGAAGTGGCCTGAGTGGGGAAACGCGTGGCAGCGCGGATGACAAACCGGTCAAGGAAACCACGACGCCGGCGGCTGAGCCGCGCGGTCGCGGCGCACCGCAGAAACCGGGGGAGCGCGGCGGCGGCAAAGGCCCCGAACCGACCCGCTACGGCGACTGGGAGGTCGGCGGCCGCTGCACCGATTTCTGAGCGCCAGCGATGGCCGTGCCGGAGGACGTCGGCTATTGCGGGGAATCCGGCGCGAGAGCCGTGTTCGGCTGCGCGCCGCCCCTTGTCCTTTCAGGAATGGGCGCTATCTCGATTGGCCGAGAGCATCCCTGCCGAAATGCAACGGTCCATTGCGGTACTTCGAAGTAGTGAAACGATGAAAAATTAACGTTCTTGAAAGAAATAGAGCATACAATTTTGTTCTGGAATGGCAAAATCAGAACGGGAAAAGAAGAGATGGATGTCGTTAAATTCGGTGCCGACAATATCGAGAACACACTTGCAAAGATGGGCGACCGCGATCTTGATAAATTGGCTTTCGGCGCTATTCAACTGGATAAAACCGGTAAAATTCTGAATTATAACAAAGCTGAAGGTGAGATAACCGGTCGCAAACCTGAAGAAGTTCTTGGGAAGAACTTCTTCACGGATGTGGCGCCGTGCACGAATAGCAAAGAGTTCTACGGTCGATTCAAGACCGGTGTCGATTCGGGGAAACTGGAGACGATGTTCGAGTACACGTTCGATTACCAGATGAAGCCGACAAAAGTTAAGGTCCATATGAAGAAAGCCGTCGTCGGCGACAGCTATTGGGTTTTCGTGAAGCGGTTATAATTTCATGCTCAGCCGCGATGCGTATCGTCAGGTGGTCCGGCATGTGGTGGCTGCCGAGTTATCGGGGGGGCGGGGCGCGTCGTTTCGGGAAACGGAACGACGTTTACAATCCAACGAGCCCCTGAACGGCGACCTGATCCAGGCCGACTCGCTGGAAATCGTTTCCGCCGCGACCGCCGTCAACATGTTCTTCCGCCTGCACGAAGCAGGCGGCGAGGACTATCTCCTTCGGCGCCTGACGATGGATGCATGGGCGGAGGTCGTTGCGGCCTCGGCGGTTGCCGGCCTGTCAGGCGTCACCTTTCGGTCCGGCGGTACGACCGGTGCCCCGAAACCGATTTTTCAGTCGATGGCCGATCTGACCGTCGAAGCTGAGCGACTGGCCGAACTCGTCGGGCCGACGCGCCGCGTCCTGTGTCTGGCGCCCCTTCATCATATCTATGGGTTCCTTTGGGGGGCGTTGATCGCGGACTGCCTGTCAGCGGAATTGATCGCTGACTCCTCTGCACAGGACATCGTGATGCGCGGAGCCGTCCCCGGCGGTGTGGCATCCAGAGACCTCATCGTGGCCGTCCCCGTGCAGTGGGGTCATGTGGCATCGGCCGTTTCCGGTCTGCCTGCCGAGGCCACGGGCGTCACTTCCACCGCGCCTGCTGATCCCGTCGTGATCCATGCGCTCAGGCGGCGGGGGCTGGGCCGCATGCTGGAACTGTACGGATCGTCCGAAACCGGAGGAATCGGGTGGCGCGACGCGCCGGAAGACCCTTACCGACTGCTGGGTCACTGGACCCGGTTGGATGCCGATCGCCTGCGTCACCAGTCGGGCCGGGTGGCCGTTCTTCCCGATCGGGTCGAATGGCAGGGCGCCGACCGATTGCTGCCGATCGGCCGCCGTGACGGTGCCGTTCAGGTCGGCGGCACCAACGTCTATCCCGCGCAAATTCGTGACCGGCTTAGAGATCATCCCGCTGTTGCCGACTGCGCGGTCCGCCCGACCGATACCGGCAGCGGCTTGCGCCTCAAGGCCTTTGTCGTTCTGGCCGATGAGGGGGGCGAGGCCGATTCCGATGTGCCGACGGCGATACGCCAATGGGTCCGGGAGGCATTTTCGACCGCCGAGCGGCCGGTCAGCCTGACTTTCGGCGACCACCTGCCCACGAACGAGATCGGCAAACTCGCCGACTGGCCGGTCGACGCTGCGCCCTGATAAGTCGTGCTATCCGGCGTCTGTCCCGGCTGCGCGCAGATGCAGCCGCCCGATGCCGGCGAAACCGTCCACGACGGCGGCCATATCGCGGTCGAACGTGTCCCGGTCGAGCCGGCCGCCCCGTGACGCCGCGATGTCGTCGAACAGGGCGTCGATGGTCCGCATGCCGTCGATGCGCGACAGGATGGCGGGTCCGAGCGCCGGAATGGACACCGACAGCCGCAGCCCCGCAATCGTGATGCCGAGAGGCGTTCCCGGCCGGGTTGCCTTGGCGATCTCCTTGCCGTCATTGTCCTTCAGAACCGGCACCATGTCACCGGTGGGTCGAGCCTGTCGGCCCTGGGTCTCGCCTGCGCGGGCGAGATAGGCGATATGGACTTTCAGGCCGCCAGCGATCTCTTCGGCCAGTGCCGCCTGCTCGCGCAGCGGCAGATCCTGCCATCGCTGTTTCAGCCCGGCATCCGGCAGCAGTGCCGCCGGATCATAGGCCGCGGGGAGCATCATCGTGACCGGCTCCAGACCTGCGCCGCTGATGAGGTCGAGAAACGCCGGAACGGTATAGGACCGGTCGCGGCTGTGCAGCAGCAGGTCGTACAACCCGGCATCGGAGATCTTGTGGTCGCCGACGAACGGATTGAGCTTCAGCCAGTTCGAGGGCGGCAGGGCGTTCAGCACCCGGCGTGCCGCCTTGACCGCGTCGGCTGGCGTCAGATCGCGGATGCCCATGCGGTCAAGGGCGGATTGCAGGGTGTAGACGCCGGTGCGACCGTATGTGCCGTAGACCATGATGCCCATGCCGCCGCCGGGGGCGAGCCGGTCGCGCAGCGCGCCAAGGCAGGCTGTCGGATCGCTCAGGTGATGAAGCACACCGCAGCAGTCGATGTAGTCGAACTGCGCGTCGTCGGGCAGCGGCAGGTCGGGCAGGCCGCCCTGGAGAAACGATATCCGGTCGTCCAGGCCTCGGCGGGCGGCGCGCTTGCGCGCGACTTCCCCGGCCGCCGACGAGGGGTCGACATAGGTGAATCGGGCGTCGATACCGGCATCGGCGCACTGTTGCGCCAGCATGATCAACGCATCGCCCGTGCCGCCGCCGGCGACCAGCACGCGAAAGGTTTCGCGCCTCCGGGCGAGCTGGCCGCCGAAGAGGTGGTGATCGACTTCATGCAGATGACTGGGCGAACCGGTCACCAGCCGTTTGTCTTCGTCGGCGGGCCGTCGCTCGGGATACGGCAGCGATTCGTATTGCTGCCGGATGCGGTCGTCGCCCGTACCGGTTCGCGTATCGGCATCCGATCCGCCAACTCCGTGCGGTTTGCTGTCCGATGGTGTCATCGTGCGCTGCTCCTGGTCTGCGCGGCTCCCGTCATGGCGTCCTCAGGAAAAAGCGGCCTTCAGCGACTCCGCGAATTCCGCGGTCGGCGTCAGGCCACCCACGCTAATGCCGTTCCAGTTGCTCAGCGTCGGCGCGGCAAGTGACCGGATTTCGGGGTCGTTTCGGTCGACGGCGCCCAAAGCGGACAGGATCGCGGCCATGACGACCGAGGCGGCGCGCTCGGCCCCGTCTTCGATCTTGACAGCGACGGCGATGCGGCGTCCGGGCACGATCGCGCAGGAAACCCCCTCCGCCCCGGCCTTGGTCAATGCCCGTCCTTGCGCGGCCGTCATGAGGCGGGTGTCGAAGCGGCCGGTTCCGGCGACGAGGTCGGGATGAGCGCCCCACGCTTCGACGATCCGGCGGCAGGCCCGGCCGTGTGCGGTCGTGTCGTCGGCCCCGTGTGCGTCGAGGCGGGCGAGGGCCAGGGCGATATTTCGCAGAGGCAGCGCATGGGCGGGGATCGAACACCCGTCGATGCCCCAGGGTCGGCCGTCGGGATCGATGTCGGTCATGGCCTGCATGTGCCGGCGGACCAGGGCCTGAATGGGATGATCGTGGCGGGTATAGCCGCGATGGTCGATGCCGAGATGGACCGCCGTGGTCAGAAAGCCGACATGCTTGCCCGAACAATTGTTGTGGGCCGCTGTCGGTGACGTGCCTGCGGCCACCAGCGCGTCGGCGCTGTCCCGGTGCATGGGCGGCTGGGCGCCGCATTCCAGATCGGCGACGGTCAGCCCGATGCGGCCGAGCCAATCGATTGCGCGGCGGGCATGCTTGTCTTCGCCGCCATGGGAGGCACAGGCCAGGGCGATATCGGCCGCCGAAAGGCCGAAAGCCTCGACGGCGCCGCTCTCGACCAGGGCGAGCGCCTGCAGCGACTTGATGGCCGATCGCGGCATCACCGACAGGTCGGGCTCGCCCCAATGGGCCAGCAGGCCGCCATCGGCGTCGATGACCACGGCGTGGCCGCGATGGCCGCTTTCGGCGAACGGCCCGCGCAGCACGTCAACGAGAAGGGGGGCGACGGGTCGGGAATCCGGAGAAGAAGAAGGGTCGGTCGGCATCGGATACTCCAGGTGACAGCGTCGTTCCGGATGGCCAGGAAACGCGGATACGAGACATAAAGGACCCGACGGCGTATGACCAGAGGCCGAAGCAGTGGCCGATGGCGCGCGGTTCTGCTATGCCGCGTTTCACTTTCTTCAGACGGGGCCTTTCCGGTGCGGACGGGCGTCCGACAAGATCGATCGACGGGAGAACGGAGAAGCATGCGAGGCTATTTCGGAATCGGGGTGGAACGAATCAGCAAGGCGGCGAATGTCGGTGCGCTGCTGAGGACGGCGCATGCCTTCGACGCCAGTTTCGCCTTTACCGTGGACCGACAGGTCGATGCTTCGGCCTTTCGGCAGGCCGATACGTCCGAGGCCAGCCGGAACATGCCGCTTTATGCTTTTGCGGATGTGGAAACCATGACCCTGCCGCAGGGCTGCGAGGTCGTGGCCATCGAACTGCATGACGATGCGGTGGACCTGCCCAGCTTTCGCCATCCGCGCCGGGCGGCCTATCTGCTGGGGTCCGAGCGGGGCGGTCTGTCGGAACCCCTGATTGCCCGCGCCGATCACATCGTCCGCATTCCGACGCGGTTCTCGATCAATCTGTCCCTTGCTGGCGCCCTGGTGATGTACGACCGCCTGATCACGCTCGGCCGTCATGCGCCGCGGCCCGAACGCGCAGGCGGCCCGACCGAGGATCTGCCGCCGCATGTTCACGGTGGCCAGATCACCCGCAAGCGATAGTTCGGGCCTTTGCCGTCAGAACTTGACGAACGGGTTCAGGAATCGCGTGAACCGGCCGGTCAGCTTCAGCGGCGCATCGGTTACGACGAAGCACAGGCAATCTTCCTCGTCACCGGCCACAGGCTGATGATCGACGTCGTCGTCGTGAATGGCGACGTCACCCCGTCCGAAAGCGCCGCGTTCGTCGGAGAACGACCCCGAAAGAACGATCGTCATTTCCGATCCCGCATGGGTGTGCTTCGGCATTTGCGTGCCGGCCCTGATCCTCAGCAGGCGGGCCTTGCGTTTTGAGTCGCCTTCTCCGATCGGCACCGATACCTCGTCCAGGCCGCGCATGACCGACTTCCAGGGCAGCGCTGAAATCGGTTGGTCCAGATAGTCGCGCAGTGGCCGGGGAATGATCCGGGCGGTTGCGTCATCGAGATTCCCCGGCAGAACCGGGCCAGCCCGGGCAGTGATCGGTGCCCCTTCGCTCTGCTCATCCGAACTTTCATCGCCGGCGTCGATCCGGGCCATCAAGGCGTCGAAGGCATCTTCGCCGCACTCTGCCGGCCCGACCGATTCAAGAAATGCGCCGCCGATTTCCTCCAGTTCCTCGATCCTGCGACGGCACTGCGGGCAGAGCGCGAGATGCGCAGCAACAAAAACGGCTTCCGGTTCCGACGAGGTTCCGGCGGCATAATCCATTAGTATCTCGTCCTGAATATGATGGGATGGACCGGCTGCTTTGTCACACGGCGATCTGCCGATCCCCTCTGGAGTGATCCCCTTCGGAGCAGTCCCCTGTCTGGTGTCCCGATCCGCCATCGTTCTCTACTCGTCCTTCAACTGCTTGCGAAGCCGTGTCATCGCTAATCTGATCCGCGATTTCACCGTTCCAAGAGGCAAAGAACACAGCGATGCGATTTCGCTGTGCGGTTTGTCCTCGAAGAATGCCATGCGGAGGAGAGCCCGCTGCTCCTCCGGGAGGGTTTCAATCGCGGCACGAACGCGTTCGGCGTCCTCACCTTCCTCGAATATACGGTCGGCAGGCGCCACCGGATCAGGAACGAATGCCGGATCTTCAAAATCAATCTGCGGACGCCGCTGGCGCCGAATGCTGTCGATCCGCTTGTTGCGGGCGATGGTGAAGATCCATGTCGACGCCGATGCAAGGCGCCGGTCGAACAGGGCCGCCCGCCGCCAGACCGTGATCATCACTTCCTGCGCCACCTCTTCGGCCTGGCCGGCATCGCTGCCGGACTGCATGAGATAGGATTTGATGCGGGGGGCGAAATGCGCGAACAGCGCCTGAAACGCCTGACGATCCTGACATGCGCCCACGGCTTCTATCAGACGGTCGAGCGGCTTTGCGCCGCGCCCCGCAGTGTCGGTTGCTTCAGGGGTGTCGAATCCGTCAGACGCCGTCATTACCTTGGCCAATCGTTGTGCCCGGACGTTGAGCCCGGCCGGTCATTGAAAAGCAAATAGCGGCACGCGACAAGCTTCGCCCCGGTGCATCGCATCCCGAAATGCGCGGATTGCCATCGTTGGGCGACGCCGGAACGGAAAATGTCATCAAATTACCTGAATTCCCGTCACCCCGGCTGGTATGGTGCCGGGGCCTTTCTTCTGGCGTTGCGGCATGAAAACCCTATAGTGTCGGCCAGAGAATCGGTTCCGGCGCTCCCCGACGGGCAATGGAAATCGGATCACGATCAGGATTGCCTCCCAACCAGGAATATCAAGGACGGCTTACGCAATGCGGTTCGGCTTCGCGCTCTCGATGGTTGTCTTCGCGGTTTTCGCTGTGTCCCCCGGGCTCATGCCGGTCGTCGGTACGTCGACGGCACAGGCCCAGGACGTCAGCTACATCAACACGCATCGCGATTGGCATGCGTTTCAGACGACGGAGAACGGCAACCGCGTCTGCTACATCGCCAGTCAACCGACCGACGAAGAAGGCGATTACAGCCAGCGCGGTGACGTGTATGTGCTGGTGACCCACCGCCCCTATCAGGACTCCCGGAACGAGATAAGCTTCATAACGGGCTATACATATCAGTCCGACAGCGAAGTCACCGTTTCGGTCGGCGACGAGACTTTCACGCTGTTCACGCACCAGGACACGGCCTGGGCCTATGATGCGGAAACCGACACGCGTCTGGTTGACGCCATGCGTGCCGGTCTCAATATGGTGGTCCGGGGACGGTCCTCGCGCGGGACACTGACGACTGACACCTACAGTTTGCTGGGGTTCACGGCGGCGCTGGAAGAAATCGACCGCGCCTGCGCCCCGACCTGAATTCGGTCGGCGGGCCGGATGGGCCGGCCGATCTACGCCAGGGGCTCATGAGATGCCCAGTAGCGTGCCGGGACCAACCGTCCTGGCGCGCTTGCGTCATTTTTTGAACGACTCCTTTTGAGGAACAGCCCTGTCATGGGACTCGAATCGCACAGCAGCATGTTTGCGCCATTGCCGCCCCGGTCGGACGGCCGCCGGAATCTGGTCGGCCTGTCGAAAGCCGAGATCCATGATGCCGTTCTCGAAATGGGCGAGAGTGCGTTCCGGGCGAAGCAGCTCTGGCACTGGATCTACTATCGCGGCGTTACCGATTTCGAAGCGATGACCAACCTTGCAAAGCCGTTGCGCACCCGTATGGCGGAGCGATTCGTCATCGAACGTCCGACCGTGGCGCGCGCGCTGGAAAGCTTTGACGGAACGCGTAAATGGCTTCTGCGGCTTGCCGACGGACAGGAAGTCGAGGCCGTTCATATCCCCGAAGACGATCGCGGTGCGCTTTGCGTTTCATCCCAGGTCGGCTGTACGCTGAATTGCCGGTTCTGTCATACGGGCACACAACGTCTCGTGCGCAATCTGGAGCCGGCCGAAATCGTCGGACAGGCCATGCTGGCGCGCGACGCGTTGAACGAATGGGGCATCCCGCACGAAGACAGGCGCTTCACCAATATCGTCATGATGGGCATGGGCGAGCCCCTGTATAACTATGACAACGTGGCAAAGGCGCTGTCGATCCTGATGGATGGCGACGGATTCGCCATGTCGAAACGCCGGATCACTCTGTCGACATCGGGCGTGGTTCCGATGATGCGGAAATGCGGCGAGGAACTGGACGTCAATCTGGCCGTCTCGCTGCATGCGGCCCGCGACGACCTCCGCGACGAACTGGTGCCGCTCAATCGGAAATATCCGATCGCGGAACTGCTGGACGCTTGCCGTTCCTATCCCGGCACGAGCAACGCGCGCCGCATCACATTCGAATACGTCATGCTGAAGGGTGTGAACGACTCCGCGGCCGACGCACGGGAGCTGGTTCGACGCCTGGACGGACTGCCGGCCAAGGTCAATCTGATCCCGTTCAATCCGTGGCCGGGCGCGCCTTATGAATGCTCGACACAGGACCGGATTCGCGTATTCGCGGAAATCCTGATGAATGCCGGATATTCAAGTCCGGTCCGGGCCACGCGCGGTCAGGACATCATGGCGGCCTGCGGGCAGCTGAAATCCGACAGCGTTCGCCAGCGGCGGCGCGTGATTGACAAGACCGCGCCCGAAGCCTCTTCCCCCGACGTTTCGGTGCCGGAAGGCGCGCCGGCAGAACTGTCGCAAGCGCAATGATCGACGCAGTGGCGCTATTCCTGCGGACGCCGGAGGGCAGCGGCATCCTTATCGGGCTGCTGACGGTCTGGCCGTTCTGGCGCATCTTCCTGCGCGCGGGGCTGAAGCCCTGGTGGTCGCTGCTGGTCTTTCTGCCGTTGATCGGCATTGCGGCCGTCCTGGCGGCATTGTGCCTGCAGCGCTGGCCGGTTGTCCGCCCCGGCGGCGTGGCGCATCCGCAGGGCGCATCGCCGGCCCTGCGCCATCAACTGACGACCGCCGGCGTACCGGCTCCGACGCGCGAGTAACACCATGGGCGAGGCAATACTGGGTCTGCCGCTATGGGCGGCGTTGACCATTTACGGCACGGCATTGGCGGCGATGATGGGCTTCGGCGCCTTCGTGCTGGTGCGGGTCGGCCGCAGCCCGCTTTGGGTTCTGTTGTTGCTGGTGCCGTTTGTCCAGCCATTGGCGATCTGGATTTTCGCGTATTACCGGTGGCCGCGCATCGAGGACCCGGAAGGTTGGGTCGACCGCCGCGACAATCCGTGGAAATACACCGCACCGCGCTCCTGACGGTCCCCCGACACCCACCTGTCGGGCAACAGTGTCTGTTGACACAACATCCGCCTCCATCCCATTCCCGGAGACGCGAAGCGTCACCCGGGATCCAAACGCCCTGCGAGAACGCTTGCCCGCCATCGGCCGGCTAATTAAGGTGCGCGAAATCCCCCGCGTCCTACAAAAGGTGCATGGCATGGCTGCGGCCAAAAAAGGCGAAATCAAGCGTGTGGTGCTGGCCTATTCGGGCGGCCTCGATACGTCGGTCATTCTTCACTGGCTGAAGGACACCTACGACTGTGAGGTGGTGACCTTCACCGCCGATCTCGGCCAGGGCGAAGAGCTGGAACCCGCCCGCCGCAAGGCCGAACGATTCGGCATCAAACCGGAACACATCTTCATCGAGGATGTCCGCGAGACTTTCGTCCGCGACTATGTGTTTCCGATGTTCCGCGCGAATACCCTCTACGAAGGCACCTATCTGCTCGGGACCAGCATCGCCCGCCCGCTTATCGCAAAACGACAGATCGAGATCGCGCATCAGGTCGGTGCCGATGCCGTGTCCCATGGCGCGACGGGCAAGGGCAACGACCAGGTCAGGTTCGAGCTCGGCTATTACGGCCTCGACCCCCACATCAAGGTCATCGCGCCCTGGCGTGAATGGGATCTGAACAGCCGGACGAAGCTGCTCGCCTATGCCGAAGATCGGCAGATCGAGATCACCAAGGACAAGCGCGGCGAGCCGCCGTACTCGACCGACGCCAACCTGCTGCACATCTCCTACGAGGGCCGTGCGCTGGAGGATCCGTGGGTCGAGCCGGCCGACGACATGTTCACGCGGTCGGTCAGCCCCGAGGCAGCGCCGGACAAGCCGACCTATATTACCGTCGGCTTCGAGAAGGGCGACGCCGTCGCCATCGACGGCGAAGCGTTGTCACCGGCTGCGCTCCTGACCCGGCTGAATACTCTGGGCGGCGACAACGGCATCGGCCGGCTCGATCTGGTCGAGAACCGGTTCGTCGGCATGAAGTCCCGCGGGGTTTATGAAACACCGGGCGGCACGGTCCTGCTGACGGCGCACCGCGCGATGGAAAGCATCACGCTCGATCGTGACGCGGGGCATCTCAAGGACGAACTGATGCCGCGCTATGCGGAGCTGATCTATAACGGGTTCTGGTTCTCGCCGGAGCGCGAGGCGCTTCAGGCGCTGATCGACAGCACGCAGCAATCGGTGACGGGCGAAGTGCGGCTCAAGCTCTACAAGGGGACCGTAACCGTTGTCGGCCGGCGCAGTCCCGTCAGCCTCTATAATCTGGACTATGTGACCTTCGAGGAAGACGACGTTTACGATCAGCGCGACGCCGCCGGCTTCATCAAGCTGAATGCATTGCGCCTCAGGTTGAACCGGCTGCGCAGCGGGTCCTGAGTGCACCGGCGCTGCGCTCACCCATAGGGTGCGACGCCGAACAGCCAGGAGTGGCTGAAGAAGACGACCCCATAGACAATGACCACGATCATCAGCCGCTGCGTCCCGAACTCGCGCGCAGCGGCTGCGAAGCTCTGCCGCCGCTGCGCGATCGCCAGGAATGGCAGATTGGACGACGACAGCTCGATCGGGGCGAATGCCGCGCCGCGCCGCCGCCGGGTCTTGTGATCGATGGCAATCGTGCCGACGGCGGCGACAAAGGTCATGGTGCCGAAAAAGATCAGAGACCGCGCCGTCGGCACCGCGATGATGTGGGATACGGCCCAGAGCATGATGCCCCACAGGACCGGGTGCCGCGTGATCCGGAGCACGCCCGTCAGCGGCTGCAATTCATCGATGTGATGTTCGCCGCCGACGGCGGTGGGATTGGGCATGGTCAGGCCGCCGACCAACAGGATCACGGCAATCGGATGCGCCACGGCCGTCACGGTCGGCCCCAGCGAACCGGTGTCGAACAGCCAGGGTCCTGCCGAAGCCGCGCGATAGGCTAGGACCATCAGCACGACGAGAGCGGTCGCGATCGCGGAATAGAGCAGGCGATAGCCGCGCTCGCCCAGTTGATCCGAAAGAAAATCCCGAACAGCCTGGGTGGCCAGTCCGAAATGGGTCAGAACGAAGAGCGTCGACAGTATGGCCAGAGTGGCCAGCGCGTCTTGCCCTGTTCCGATCCAGGCGGGGCTGGCTATCATGCGTCGCGCTCCATGGCGAATCCTGTCCGTTCGTCGTTGGCCCGTGGTTGGGGGCGCCCGGTCAACATGGATTACGATCTTGCGCCAGTGCGCCCAGGCGGGCGGCCAATTGTCCGTCACCATCGAAGCCGGCGATCTCGATCTGCTTGTTCCGATCGGTCATGCCGGCGACGATGCTCAGTGCCGATTTGGGCAGCCCGAGCGCCTTGGCAAGAGACTTGATGACAGCGGCGTTGGCCGCGCCGTCGGACGGCGGGGCGGTGACCGCGATCCTGAGCCTGTGGCGCCCGTCGGCGTCGGCGACGACCCCGCCGAGCCGGTTGTTCGCCGCCTTCGCCGTCACCCTGAGATGCAGAATGGTACGACCGCCCCTCGCTTCGAGGCAGGGAATGCCGGTTGGCGAGGCTTCAATCGGGGGATGCGGCGTCATCCCACGACCTTAGAAGCCTACCGGACCAAGCAGCCCGTATTCACGCATCAGGTTGCGCAACAGGAAGATAAGCAGCAGCACTACCAGCGGGGACAGGTCTATGCCGCCCATATTCGGTAGCATGCGCCGGATCGGACCCATGACCGGCTCCGTCAGGCGCCAGATGATGTCGCCGATGATCGAGACGAAACGGTTGCTTGTGTTGACGATGTTGAAGGCCACCAGCCAACTCAGGATCACTGAAATGATGATCACCCAAGTGTAGAGACTAAGGATGGTATCGACGAGGAGAAAGAGGGATTGCATCGGCTATCCTTGCTGTTGGCCAAGCTGTCGGAAACTCTACCCGGTCCGACCCGGTGCGCAAGCTAGCCCGTTCGTTCCGGATCGACAAGAGCGGGCCTGATCCACTGGCCGGCTTTGAACTTTACCCGGCTCAGGCGCAACGATATCCGCTTGACACCATGGGGCGACCCGGACCATATTCCGCGCCGTCGCGGTCCGAAAGGCCGTGCATCCCAATCCGGCGGGGCCATAGCTCAGTTGGGAGAGCGCTAGAATCGCACTCTAGAGGTCAGGGGTTCGACTCCCCTTGGCTCCACCAATTTTTTCAAAGATTTAGCGGCGGAGACTCCAGCCGCCGTCGGTTCGAATGAATCGACAGGGCCCTGGAAATCCGGTCGCACGTGGCATGTGATCCGGAAAAACCATGGTTTTCAAGGACTTGGCGGCATGAGATTCAGGTGTCGCCGGTTGAGTCGAATCCACCGAGTTCCAGGGCTCCGGCAGCCCCTCGCAGATAATCCCGCGAATACCGTGCATTCACGCGCTATGTTGCCGACGTAGACGTGGGGCGAAGACACTGTGATATTTGGACATCGGGACGCCTGATTCTGCCATCCTGAACCGAGCCGAGTTTATCCTGCCGCGCCAGTTGTCACGGCTTGACCGCTTGAGTGTTGTCCAGCGTCCGTCGGTTCCGGCCCGATTGCCGCGTCAGAGGTGGGCGCCGAAACAATCGGCGGCATCGACCGCAATATGATGACCGGGTCCGTCCCCGGCAACTCCCGCTTTAATCCCTCCTCCATTTTGGCGGCAAAGTCTGATGCCTGCTGCATTGATTGTACCGGCGATAGAAAAACTTCGATCTCGACATGCGTCGTGTTGCCGGACCGCCGACTCCGGACACGGCCGATTTGTTCGTAACCGTCAATATTTGCCGCCAGCACCCGGTTAATTGCAAATTGCATCGCTTCCGGCAGAGACCGGTCGAGCAGATCGGGCAAGCTGCCCTTGATCATCGCGGCACCTGTGCCGATCATAATGGCGACTACCAAAAGCGTGCCGAGCTGTTCTGCCACGAGTGCACTTGATGGATCGTCGGCAATCATTGCGTAGCTTACCGTTAGAACGACGATAAAAGATGCCACCGTCTTTACCCAGCGTGACCAATACTGTGCGGTCATAATGACAGAATCGCCGCCACGGCTCGCTTTGTGTAAAAACCACAGCTGTGATGCATTGATGATCAGATTAACCGTAACGCTCGTGATGGAAAAAGCAGCTTGTCCGAATGTTCTGCTTTCTACGGGCTCCAGCCCGGTCAATCGCCAGAAGAGCAACGCCGCCGAGACGATCAGCAGGAATCCTATGACAACGGTTAACGATTGCTCCAATTTTCCGGCACCATAGTCATAGAGGCCTAATTGTCCACGGTGAATACGGCGAAGCGTCACAAGGGACGCAAGCCCGACGATGAGCAGCAGGCCCCCTCGCGTTGCTTCTGCCAGTATGGTAATGGAGCCTGCCCAGATTCCAATCACAATGTATAAGAATAGCATGGCGCCATCGAGACTTAGCGCCATGGTTAACGCTGATTCCCGGCGTTTTTGCAGTTCCTTTGACAAAAGCCCGCCCCACTTTTTTATTCTTCAGCCGTTCAACCGATCCGGTCCTTCGCCTCTTGTCCGATTATCCGTTCGGTCACCCGTATTAAACTCCGGCGACAACGTCTTTACAAGCGGCCCGTTGCTGACATGGGCATGGTTGTGCGGTGCCACCCCCAAATGTGCCGCCACGGCGATGCGGCGTCCACGGGAAAGGCCGCCGCAACTGGCGAAGTCGGGCCGGACGTGGATGACGGCACCGGTCTTATCGGGATTGGTCGAAACCCGAACCGGCAGTCTCTGATGTCTTGCCTGCCATTGCGGCCAGTCGCCATTTGAGAAAGGCGGCGTGGACCGGCTTTGCCCAGACCTCCACACTCCATGGGGCGATCGACCGGGCCAGCCTTTCCGCCGTCGCCACGGCGGATGTCGACGGGTGATCGGCCAGGATGGCCAGATGCCCGATCGATCGGGCCGCGGCGAGTTGGGGCAGAACGAACGCTGCATCGTGGTCCGGGCGCAACATGTCAACGATCGCTGCGAGAGGTAGAATCCGGCCAAGGTTTTCCGGTAGCCGCGGGCAAGCGGCGAGTCCGACCACCTCGGTGCCGGCGGCGGCTCCCACGGCGGTTACATAGTCGACGAAATGGGTATTATCGCCAATGAGCAGGATCGTCGGAGGGCTGCCGTCGTTTCTGGTGGCCGGCTGAGCGGTCATGATTCCGGCTGAATGCGCGTTCATCTCGACAAGCTCCAACGCGTCAATTGGCGCCTGTTCCATCATCGGTGTTGTCGTCGTCACCGCCATCGGTGTTGTCGTCGTCACCGCCATTGGTATTGGTGGCGGCGCTGCTGGTAGAACTGGTCTGACTGTCGACCGCGGCTTCGGTGTTGGCGGCCGATCCCTGATTGCCCTGGCTGTCCTGGTCGGTTGCCTGTTGGACGTTGCCGGTCGACCCATCTGAAAGGATCTGTGAAATCTCGTTCAGGTTGCCAATCGATGTCGATGAGCTGTTGTAGGTGTGGTTGTAGGTTTCGACAAACTGCTGCAAGGCGCCCATTCCATCGCCGCCGCTGGTTTCCCGGAGCTGACGATCGGAATGCTGGAATTGGGCGGACAGGCTCCTGTTGCGCGCCGTCGGGCTCCAGGGCTGCTTGCTCATCTGTTGCGCTTCTGCCGTCTGAACGGAGAGCGGCGTCGGCAGATGAAGCGCCGTCGCGCCGGCATCGGCGAGAAAAAGACCGCAGATGGCGCCGCAAAGAATGGTTATTGACCTCATTGTCATGTCTCCCATGGATCGTCATCTCCTGACCTGCGGGCCGCAATGGCGCGACCGGCCCGATCGGGAGAAATCTGAATTTCGGCCGAATGAAAAATACGGCCCGGAAAAACGGTCGGACGGAATGGGTTTCCCCATTCCGCCCAGCCTACCTTCACCCGATAAAGCCGCCTATCGAGTGCCGGATCCGAAAAAGACTTATTCGATCACAGGCGCTGATACGGTGATCGACTTGTTGTTGCCGACTGCGGTGGCGACCGAGTTGGTGATCGCCCGGTCGATCTCGCCGAGGTTGGTGTAGTTGTTCAGGTAGACGCCGCTAACATCCGACATGGCGTTGGTGTTGGCATACGAGAACTGAACCGCATCCCCGATCAGCAGGCGGTCGTCGCCTTCGGCGGCGACATCGACCGTCAGGTTGTTGACGACCGCAGTGGCCGAACTGTCGACGCTTGCGTTGTGTATGTTACCGACCTGGGAGTCGGCGTTGATTTCGGCCTGGTCCAGGATGCCGAGGATGGCGGCTGCGCCGAGCGTGCTGGCAGCGACCAGGTTGGAGTTCATGCCATCAGGGTCGCCGTCGACGCCATTGAAACCGTTGAAGTCGCCTGAGTCGCCGTTTCCACCGCCGAAGGCAAACTGGCCTTCATGCAGTTGGACCGAGGTGTCGGTTTCGATCGCCGTGTTGTTCGCCACGGCCGTGGCGGCGCTGATGACTTCCGGCAACTCGGTTGCGGCATCGAGCGAGTCGAGTTCAATGAACTCACCGTCAACTTCGACAACGATGGAGAAAACGCCGCTATCGTCGCATTCAGCAGTGCCCTGGCAAGTCAGCTCAAGAGGGTCAATTTCATTGCCGGCTTCGTCCAGGAATATGACGTCGTCAGCGGAGTCGAGAATTGTTGTGGAGCTAACTTGACCAGCGGCGAGGTCATCGACCTCCGTGGTCCAATTGAAATCGACTGTCGCTTCACCGTTGTTGTCGACACCGGCACTGGGCTGGTTGTTGAAGATGTCGTTGACGCTGCTGGTGGCCGTGTGGTCGCCGATCGAGACTTGCAGGTCTTCCAGCATGGTCATGCCGGTCGGGTTGAGGTCGACATTGATATCGACCGTCTTGGTGACGGTTTCGTCGATTGCGGCATTCCAGGTCCAGTTGACCTCGTCGAATGCTGAAGCGGGAACGGCGATGAGCGCGAGGCCCAGGGCGGCTGCGGAAACGCCGGCATACATGCCGAGTTTTTGTGAGACTCTCATAACTAGCTCTCCGATGTACGATTGCGATTGAGGGTTTCAGTAAAGAACTCGGTCTCGGCCAGTTCGCATTCAGGACTGGCGGGTAGTCCGAGGAAATCCGTCATGATCTGATGGGTTGCCATCTCCACGACGGACCGCACGCCGAGTTGAAGCGGTTCGTTTTCGATACGACCCGCGTCGAACTCGACGAGTTGGTCTCCGAAGAAGCGGAAGACATTGGCTTCCACTTCGTAGCCGGAAATCTGTTTTTGCAGCGTGGTCACATAGGGGACGTCGAAGGTGACGGGGTTCACGACCCTGAGGTCGAGGCCGACATTGATCACGACCGAACGTCCGCCCAGACCGGCGCCGCCGACATAAAGCCCGGCGCCCTGGCTGACGATGTTGTAGTTGAGCTCGGTTAGCGCGCCGAGCACGACGAAGTTCGACGGCCTGACAGTCGGGCTGTTCGGGTATGTCCGGGGCATGATGCCCTGGTTGACCATCTCGCGTTCGGCGAGCGGGATGCGCAGATCGAAGCGCTCGACCAGACGGACTTTGCGGGTGCGCCACATGGCACTCATGACCATTTCGGTCACGCCCTGCGTCAGCACCATGCTGTCACTTTCCGTGTCGCGCTGTCCGGTCTTGTCCAGGATTTCGCCGACCGTGAAGGTCGGGACATTGTCGCCGGGCAGTTCGGCAAGCTGCGCCAGGCACCGGGTGTACGGCGTATAATTCGATGTAACCGGGTACGAATAGCTTGGTTGTACACCATTGCTTTGTGTTGCCATCGAGCCGGCACAGCCGGATAGGAGCGCGCTGGCAATTATTGATGCGCTAATAGATTTGGTAATCATATCAACCTCTGTGCGGCTTATTTAAAACAGGGTGTGATTATTCAGTTACTACGAGAGAGTATCCATTTTATGTTTGTATTAATAGGCAACGAATGGCTATTTACGCTGGCATCGGATATAAAGGCATCCATCAAACAGGTTAGCGCCCCCCTTTGTGCGCATGAACCTAACTCCATTGATGAAGAAGCCGACAATCAGATGTCGATCTGGGCAATTCAGATGAAGATATTAGAGAAAGTTAGGAAGAAAGGTCTGTGCGGACGGTATATTTCGCTTTTTTGTCCGCAGAAACGTCAAAAAATGAATTTTCGATATTTGGTTTCGTCGGCTGAGGGCCGGATGCGATTATTTTTTATTGGGGGCCGCTATCGGAGCCCGCATTTAACAATGCGCCGTTTGAAGGACGTGGTTGTCCTCGGCCCAAGCGAAATGCGCGAGCCAGGGCCGGCCCTGGCGCATGTGGGGGCGGATGACAGGGTGATACTGGTGGGCGTGCCTGCCGCGAAAGGCGCCGGTGTTCCGAGCGAGCGTGGCCGGTTTGGGCGGCCGCGCGCGGTCGATGGCATGGCTGTTCCGGAGAATTACAAGGTGCCGCTCGGTGCGGTCAGCAACCTGGTGGCCAGCGGGTCTCTGGCAATTCCAGGAGATGTTGTGACCATTCTTGTCGAGTGTGCGGCATTTCGACGGTTGGGGGCGGTGCATTCGGGACGATGATCGACGGTCTCTATCGGTGTTGGCCGAGGGCCTGACCAATCAGCAGATCGCCGCCCCGGCCGATCGCAACCCCGGAATGGGGCTTGCTTGGCCTCGCCGGTCGTCCTTGTCCCTCGTCCGGGCTGGGTAGGGCGGCGCGGCGCAGGCGCACCCGCAAGTTTCAGAGATTGACGCTGGGAGTGAAGTCGTCAGGCGGGCGGTTGCCTGACAATCGACGCCGGCGGCCTGTGTTGATGGGCGCCACGCAGTTCGTCGACCCTAAACAATCGCCATGGTCGCAGTGGTCGCGGGTGAACGCGAAACGGAATCGGTGGCCGATTTCGGGTCATCACCCAGGACACGATCAAGCCCGTGATCCAAGGCCCAGATCGCCGCCTCGGTCCGGTTCCCGGTACCGGTCTTCTTGAATAGAATTCTCATGAGATCTTTGATCGTGTTTTCGCTAAGCTTGAACTGAACAGCAATGACCTTGTTTGGCTCGCCCCGTATCAAGCATCGCAGAATGTCCAATTCGCGGTCGGTAATCGATGCCGCAGCCTGCTTGGCCACCGGATTGCCCCGCTCGGAAAATTTCACACTGCCGGAAGTCAACAACGCTGCCAGTTCCGTTGGGAACACGATCTCTCCCATCTCCACCAATCGTAACGACTGGATCAGTGCATCGGCCGATAGGTCTTTCAGCAGGAATGCCTTTACCCCAGCGCGCAAGGCTACCATCAAGCCGTGGCTCTCAACGCGGGCGTTTATCGCTACGATTTGATAAGCACTGCCCATGGCGTTCAACTCGATGATGGATTTGAGGAAGTCCGGGTCATCATCGCACCAATTGACGATCAGAAGTCGTGGCTCCGACCGGGCGCGTCGAAGTTCCGGCATCACCTCGTCCAGACACCCGGCCCCCGCCACGATTCTGAACCTGGTCGCCTCGAACAAGTGTTTCATGCCTTCGCGAAAGAGGCGGCTTGGGTCGATAACCACAACACCCATCCCCTGCAATGGCCGCTCAATGTCAAACTCACGGCTCCCACTATCCATCAATGCCTCCTTGTACTTTTTGTGATTCCAAGTTGGTGCACGAACACCACGACCAACGGGTCAAGGCGCCGCTCGCATTCAGCGTGTGCAACTGCGGCGACGCGAGTGCCGTCGGCGCCAGCAAAAGATCTGGTTACGGTTGCCCGAACATGAGCAGTTCGGAAAAGCAGCCGCGCTGCGGCTCAAACAACAAGCGCGGAGAATCGGCCGATCGAAACAGGCCTGCGAAGAATTCCGAAATTTACGAAAATTGAGATCGCTGCCCGATGCGTGGCTGCGGAACTTATGCCAAATGCAAAGCCGTGTGTATCATCGGAATCTACTCAATTCGACTCAATGCGGTAAAATATCGAGAAATATAATTTTCTTCACGGACGTCATGTCCGGCCAGCGGAAAGAAGCAGTCTTTCCGGGGAGTCGGATAGCCCGGGGGAGCGCAAATTCAGCACATGCGTTCGACCGTGAGCTGCAGAAGCTCTGCGCATGGCCCAAGAACAGATCAACCATAGGTTGCCATAGTCGCGATGCTCTGCGATCATCGCTGATCGATTGCCTGGTCGATGCCGTGTGGTCATCGGTTCGGCCAGTTGCAATCGCCGGGAAAGCGGGAAAACATCGGTAGGGTGCCATGGGCGGGATCGTCAAGCAGGGCAAGTGGGGTGTGTGCGGCTTCGTGTCGGTACTGAACGCTCTGCACATGAACGGAAAGCTGAAAGAATTCGGCACGGAACTCGGTATCGAGTCCGTGCAGAAGAGGCTGGTTGCGGAGGTCATAACTTATCTAAAGGTACGAAATCTGCAGAACCCGACCATTACGAATGAAATACTTACATTTACCAAGAGTTTCGGTCATCCGTATAACAGGTATACCGGGGTCCCGGACCTGATCCGCCACCTTGAGCGTGAACTGAAAAGCTCGGCCCACGACACGGCCAGCGTCATCAATCAGGGCGGCATCGGCGTTGCCATGCCGACGAACGCGGTTGCCGATTACGCAGACTTCGCAGGCGCTCAGTGCTCGATAAAGAGAACTGTTCCGACATCCCTGTCGCAGGCGAGCCTGATAAAGCATCGCGAATGTGCCGTCGGCATCGGATATAATGGCGGGCTCAGGCATTGGGTCTATGTCGACAACAATGGTAATCTTTATAATTGGGGTTCCGTTCACGCTCTGGCCGACTCTTCTGCCAAACCGCCGAATCTCGACCGATTCTCGCATATCTATGGGGTTGTTCAACTGTAAGCGTGCGCCCTGCCGGAACTCTATCTGCTTCGAAATCGATCCGGAACCGATGGACCTGGAACTGGTTCTGCTTCCAGTTGAAGCAGCGATGAGGGAGCGCGCAGGGCATGTCGATGTCGTCTTATCCAAGATTCGCGGCCATGATCGCGACGTCTACCGTCGTGATGTATGGTTTGATGTATCTGAACACCTACCAGCTCGATCATGTCACCTTCAGCGAAACCCGCGCCTATATGGCGGTCATCATGGGGGCCACCATGGCGGTGGTCATGATGGCCTACATGATGGGCATGTATCCCAGCGCCGGCCTGAATATCGGCATCATGATCGGGGCCGTTATCGTCTTCGCGATCGCCCTCTATCTCGTCCGCAGCCAGCAGACCGTTGATGATGTCTCGTATATGAAGGCAATGATTCCGCATCATTCGATCGCCATCCTGACCAGCGAGCGTGCCAGGATCTCCGACCCGCGTGTGCGGGAACTGGCCGATGAGATCATCGAAGCCCAGCGCCGGGAAATCGATGAGATGCGCAATCTGATCGACGACCTGGAGAGCGGCGGAGCCGGTTGACGGCGCCCCGCCCGTAGCGCCCCACCAGATGGGAGAAGGCACGGGCAGGGGCAGGGGCCAGATAACTCAGGCGCCAGAAGCTCAGGCGCCAGAAACTCAGGCTACGGTGACACGCAGATCGCCGACGCCGTCGACATGGCCATGCAGATGGTCACCCCGTGCGACCGGTCCGACGCCCGACGGCGTGCCGGTCATGATGACGTCGCCCGGCTGCAGGGTGAACAGCTTTGACAGGATGGAGATCATCTCCGGCACTTTCCACAAAAGCTGTTCCAGGTCGCCGTTCTGCCTGGTCTCGCCGTTGACTTTCAGCCACACGGCGCCCTTGGCGGGATGGCCGATCTCGCTCGCCGGCACCAGCGGCGTGCAGGGGGCCGACTTTTCGAACGCCTTGCCGACTTCCCACGGACGGCCCAGCTTTTTCGCCTCGCCCTGAAGATCGCGGCGCGTCATGTCCAGGGCGACGGCATAGCCGTAGACGTGGTCGAGCGCGTTCTCAACCGGGATGTCCCGGCCGCCCTTGGCCAAAGCCACGACCATCTCGATTTCGTGATGAACGTCGCTGGAGGCCGGGGGGTACTCGAAGGTGTCCTCGCCGACAACGAGGTTGTCCGGATTCTTCTGGAAAAAGAACGGCGGCTCCTTGTCCGGATCGTGCCCCATCTCGACGGCGTGGGCGGCATAGTTGCGCCCGACGCAATACACCCGGCGCACGGGGAACCTGAGGTCCGAGCCGACGATGGGCAGGGACACGACCGGCGGCGGCGTGACCACATATCCGGACTCGTCATTGGTGGCGGCAGTTGCCTGGGTGGAAGTCGGGGTCATCAGCTTCTTTCTCCTGCATAGTATTCGATGCGGTTTTCGATACGCCCGACCAGACCGGCGAGCGTCAAGGCAAAGGTGAAGAGGATCAGTATCAGCGCCCAGAAATGCGACATCAGGAAGTTCTGGGAGTACAGCGTGAACAGGGCGCCCACGCCGATGATCGAGACAAGCAACTGGCCGATGACCACGCCCTTGACGCCGCGAATGACGCCAAGACGGATGCCGGCGAGGATCTCGGGCAAAGACGCGAGAAACACGATCTTGAAGCGTTGCCAGGGCGACGCGCCGAACGAGCGCGACATCTCGATCAGGGACGGCGACACATGCTGAACACCCGCGCGTGTGTCAAGCGCGATGATCCAGACCGCGAACATGAAGACGGTGACGACGACGGTCGGCGTGCCCATGCCGAACAGGATCATGATCACCGGGACCAGCGCCGACAGCGGCGCCGAGACGAAGATATTGACCCACATGTTGAAGATGCGATCGGCCGCCGGCACCAGACCCATCAGAAAGCCCAGAAAGACGCCGAAGACGATAGCCATGGCGAGACCGACGCAATAGGCATAGAGTGTGACGGCCATTGCGTTGGCGAAGCTGGACGAGGTCAGAACCTCGGTCATTGCCGCCAGCACATCGGTGAAGGGCGGAAACAGCATTACCAGTTCGAACCGGCCGATGATTTCCCAAAGCAGGATCCAGAAGATCAGGGACGCCATTTTGGGCAGCCTGTAGCCGAAGAGTGTCATGCGATTACTCCACGTAAAGCTTCAGCCCCTGCCAGATCTCCTCGACGGTATCGAGATAGACGGGGTCTCGGCGTATGGCTTCGGGGTCTCCGTCGTGCTGGGGAATGTCCGGATCGATGATCCGCGACACACGGCCCGGCCGGGGCGAGAGCAAAACGATGCGATCGGAGACGTAAACCGCCTCTTCGATTGAATGGGTGACGAACAGGAACGTCTTGTTCTCAACCTGGCGCAATCGCAGCAGATCTTCCTGGAATTTGCGCCGGGTCTGTTCATCGACGGCGGAGAACGGTTCATCCATCAGCAGAACATCGGCATCCACGGCCAGTGCCCGGGCAAGGCCGACCCGCTGGCGCATGCCGCCGGACAGTTCGTGGGGATACTTGTCCTCGAAGCCGCTCAGGCCGACTTCGGCCACGTAGTGCCGGGCCTTTTCCTCGCGCTCGCGCTTTGCCACGCCGCGCAGCTCCAGCCCGAAGGCGGCGTTGCGCAGCACCGTGGCCCACGGCATCAGGGCGAAATCCTGAAACACGAAGGCGCGGTCGGGACCGGGCCCGGCGACCGGCTGGCCCTTGACGAACACTTGCCCCCGATTGGGTTCCAGCAGGCCGGCAACGATCTTCAGCAACGTTGTCTTGCCGCAGCCCGAGGGGCCGAGCAGGCTGGTCAGTTCTCCCGCACCGAAAGTCAGATCGATGTCCTGCAGGGCGATGACGTCGGGGCCGAACGTCTTTGAGATGCCCCGGACCTCGATGATCGGCTGGGCCGAGGCGCCGGTGGCGGTGCCGCTGCCGGTTGAGGATCGGCTCGGGGGGCTGTCGACGGCGACGGTCATTTGGAACTCCGCTTTTCCGGTCGGAACAGTCTGGTCTCGACCATTTGCAGTATGGTCACCGTGATGACCGCGAATGCGACGATCGAGGCGATGACGGCGTACATATGAGCGTAATTGGCGACCGACCGGTGGAAGGTGATCAGATCGCCAATCCCCGTCGGCGTGATCAGCAGTTCCGCCAGCACAACGCCGCTGAAACCCTCGGCCACGCCCAGCCTGATGCCGGCGAACATCATCGGGCTCGCCGCCGGCAGAACGACCTTGACGATCTGCTGGCGCCGCGACCCCATGAAGGACCGACTCATGGCGATCAGGGACGGGGGAACATTGCGCACCGCCCGATAGCTGTTGATGGCGATCACCGGCAGCGCCAGCATCACGACGGCCAGCACCTTCGCCGTCAGGCCGATGCCATAGACGAAGGTGACCAGTGGTATCAGGGCCGCCATCGGGGCGGCCTGCATCACGATGAAGACCGGCAGCGAGAACCACTCCACATCCTCGCGCAGGCCCATGGCGACACCGGCGGTGATGCCGACGCCCAGCGAAAAGACCAGCCCGATGGCCAGCGGCTCCATGGTGCGGAGATAGGCCCAGCCCATGGTGCCGTCGGCAACCATGGACAGGAAGGCGACCAGGGTGTCGGAAAAGGGCGGGAAGGCGAAATTGAAGTCCAGCCGTCCGGCCAGTTCCCACGCGCCGAACACCATGGCCAGCGAGACGAGCCGCCAGAACAGCGACTGACCGGCTATTCGATGGCCCAGTGACGGCTTTCGGACGCCGCCGCCGCCGAGATTGGCGACTGTTCCATGTGCAGACGTCATGCACGTGGCTCCTTTCGAGAGTGCAAGCGGCGGCGCGCGGCCCGAGTTGCCACGGGGCGCGCCGCCGACGGGTCGCCGGATCAGTCCTGTGCGGCACGCGCGGCTTCCAGCGCCTCGAAATGCCAGTAGTCTTCGATGTTCAGTTCTTCGGGGCTATCCACCTGACCGGCAGCGGCCAGGAATTCGAGGTCGTCGCCGGCGTCCTCCGGCTGTCCGCCATCCAGCGGGAACACGCCGTTCTCGACCGCTTCCTCGTAAAAGGCCACGACCTCGTCGTCCATTTCGGCAGGCAGATCCGGCAGAAGGTCGTATTCCTCGCGCAGGTCACCGACGATCTGCGGGTCGTCGGCGATGTCGTTCCAGGTGCCGAGCAGTTCTTCCACCAGCACCTGAACGTCATCGGCCTGCTCTTCCAGGAAGGTGATATTGGCGTAAAGCGCCTCGTCGGTCGCGTTCACGCCCTCGACCGGCAGCCGTTGAAACCGGCCCTCGCCTTCCTCTTCCAGCAGCCGCCACGAGGCCGGGTCGACGATGGTCGCGTTGATCGTGCCCTGGAGGAGCGCACCGGCGCGGACTTCGGCGCCGGGCACGTAGCTGATATTGGAGAACTCGATATCGTGGATCGACTCCATCAGCCGCATCAGGGCTTCGGTCCCGGAGCCGCGCGAATGAACGGCCACTTCCTCGCCGTCGAGATCTTCCCAGCCGCTGTAAACCTCGCCATTGACCACGGGGAAGAACAGAAGCGTGCTCATGCGATAGAACATGCGCAGCGGCGCGCCGGAATTCTGGATGAAGGCATAGGGCGCGCCGACGCCGATATCGGCCTGACCGGAAACGACGGCCTGGGTCGCGACATCCTCGGAATTGAAGAACGTCAGTTCGACCGGGACGCCGCGTTCTTTCGTTCGCTCGATCGCGATCAGCAGATTGAGGCTCTCGATGCTCGCGATGTCGCCGAACGCGATCTGGATCGGATCGTCGTCGGCGACTGCCGCCCCTGAAAGACTGGCGAGCGCAAAGGCGCCGGCGACGGTGGTCGCCAAGGTGTTGCGGGAAAATTTCATTGTCGTTCCTCCCATTCTGCCGGCTTTTTCCGGTTATTGCCGGCTGTTGCGGCCAAGCCTTCATTGTTCGCGGGGCTGGACCAATTCCTTATTGGTTAAACATAAATCCCCAATTGGTCAGGCGTCAACCCATTCAATCGGGCGGTTGCCGCCATTGAAAAATGCGAACCAATTCGGTATTGGTCAGAATGCGAATGATGCAGCGTCGCCATTGGCCGGCGGAAAGGAAGACGGGGTGATGGATAAATCCGAAAAGGCCCTGGGGAGCCGGGACGCGGCTCTGGTGCAGCTTCGCGCGTGGCTGACCAGCAGGGATTTTCCGCCCAATACACGGCTTCCGGCCGAGCGCGAACTGTCGGACCTGCTGGGCGTCTCGCGTGGTGATCTTCGCAAGGCGCTGGCGGTTCTGGAATCGGAGGGACAGCTCTGGCGCCATGTCGGCAAGGGCACGTTCACCGGCGCACGGCCCATCGACGACATCATGAGCCTGTCGGAGATCGAACGCGAAACCAATCCCGCCGAGGTCATGCGAACGCGGCTGCTCATCGAACCGATGATCGCGCGTGAAGCGGCGTTCAACGCGACATCGGCGGATGTCGAGGCGCTGCGCCGGTGCATCGATCTGACCCACAAGGCTTCGACCTGGCGCCAATACGAGACGGCCGACAACGAGCTTCACCGGCGGATCGCCGAGGCCGCCGACAACCGTCTGCTGCTGGCGCTTTTCGACGCGCTCAATTCCGTGCGCAGGGCAGTCGTATGGGGGCGGCTTCGATCCAACGTTTCGCAGCCGCCGGCGGACCATCATTCCTTCGCCGAGCATGACCGCATCGTTCGGGCGATCGAGGAACGGGATCTCGACGGCGCCGGCCAGGCGATGCAGGCCCATCTGCGGTCGGTGGAACAGAAACTGGTCGAACCGCGGATCGTCGCCGCCTAGCGCATCTGCGCCTCCGGCGATGGGGCAAGGGGGCGATGGGACAAGGGGGGCCGCAAACAATTGCCCCTCACTGGACGCGATGCGGCACGAAGCGACGCTTCGCTGATCCGGCAACTGTGTTTCTCGACACGCCATCCGTCTCCTATTCCATTCCCCGGAGGAGCGAAGGGACGATCAGGAGCTCGATAGTGGTCGCCCGGCCTTCGGCGTCAGCCCGCAATAAAACATTCACCCTGCCGTAATACGGCTGTCACTGCCCATCGGTATCAACGGTCCAATCGCGGCGTCGCATGCTCTTGCGTTCCGCCGTTGCCTTGCTTCCTTCAGACAGGAGACAGACCGTTGGACACCATTAGCCGCACGACCCTTCTCGGGGCCTCCGCCCTTGCCCTGCTGGCCGTCATCGGCATCAGCGCCCCGAACGCCGCCCACGCCCAGGACGACTGCGCCCGCGGCGATCTCGACGACCGCTTCTGCGACACCGACGGCGATCTGCTGGCCGACGCCCCGACTGACGAAGCCGATTTCGTCGATCCCTCGACCCTTATCTTCACCTACACGCCGGTGGAAGATCCGGCCCTGTACCGCGAAGTCTGGGACGAATTCACCGCCCATCTGGCCGAGGTCACCGGCCGCGACGTCACCTATTTCACCGTCAATTCCTATGCCGCCATGGTCGAGGCGATGCGCGCCGGCCGTTTGCATATCGGCGGCTTTTCCACCGGTTCCGTGCCGCTGGGCGTGAACTGCGCCGGTTTCCATCCGCGCTATACCATGGGCACCGACGGTGTGATCAGCGGCTATGAGATGGAAATCATCACCTATCCCGGCAGCGGCATCGAAGAGGTCGACGACCTGATCGGCCAGACCCTGGCCTTTACCAATCCGGCGTCGAATTCCGGCTATCGGGCGCCGTCGGCGCTGTTGTCCGCCGAGTTCGGCATCAACGTCGAGGAAGATCTGGAGACCACGTTCTCCGGTGCGCACGACCAGTCGATCCTGGGCGTCGCCAATCAGGACTACCCCGCCGCCGCCGTCGCCAATTCGGTCATGGGCCGGATGCTGGATCGCGATGTCGTGAGCGAAGATCAGATCGTCACGATCTATCAGTCGGAAACCTTCCCGACGACGTCCTATGGCTATGTCAACGATCTCCATCCCGACCTGAAGGCCGACATCGACGAGGCGTTCCAGACTTTCCCGTGGGAAGGCGCGCTGGCCGAGGAATTCTCCGATTCCGACGGCTTCGTCGAAATCAGCTACGAGGACGACTGGCGGATCATCCGCACCATCGCCAACGAAATCGGCGAAGTGTTCGAGTGCAGCTAACCGTCACGCCCGCCCATTAACGTTCGCGTTCTCCGGCTCGCCCAAGGGGTGGGCCGGAGACGCCCGTTTTTGCGTGCACTCATCTTTCATCCCTCGTTGAAGACAGGCCGCCCATGCTGACCATCGACAGCCTGACCATGCGCTATCCCACCGGCGATCTGGCGCTGAAATCCATCGACCTGACCATCGAGAAGGGGCAGGTGGTCGCCCTGATCGGGCCGTCCGGCGCGGGCAAGAGCACGCTGATCCGCTGCGTCAACCGGCTGGTCGAGCCGACCGAGGGCCGGGTCTCGCTGTCGGGCCGCGATATCACCGCGCTGGGAACCGGCGATCTGCGCCGCGTCCGCCGCCGCATGGGCATGATCTTTCAGGAATATGCCCTGGTCGAACGGCTGTCGGTCATGGAGAACGTGCTGTCGGGGCGGCTTGGCTATGTCGGCTTCTGGCGCAGTTTCCTCAGGCGGTTTCCCGACAGCGACATCGACGAGGCATTCCGACTGCTGGAACGCGTCGGCCTGGATCACATGGTCGACAAGCGCGCCGACGCCCTGTCCGGCGGCCAGCGCCAGCGGGTCGGCATCGCCCGCGCCCTGATCCAGGATCCCGAAATTCTGCTGGTCGACGAGCCGACCGCCAGCCTCGACCCCAAGACATCGCGCCAGATCATGCGCCTGATTCTGGAACTGTGCCGCGAGCGTGGATTGGCGACGATCATCAACATCCACGACGTCCTGCTGGCGAAGATGTTCGTGGAACGCATCGTCGGCCTGCGCGCCGGCGAGATCGTCTATGACGGCCCGCCCTCGGGCCTGACGGACGCCACGCTGACCGAGATCTACGGCGCCGAGGACTGGTCCGGCACGGCTGACGAAGACCGGCCTGCCGCCGAAGAGGACGCCGCCCGCAGGATCACGGCCTCGCTCGACGTGCCGGAAATCCGCAAGGCGGCGGTGCAATGACGGCCGATGCACTTGCCGGCCGGCGCCGATGGCGCAAGCCGCCCTTCATCGCCAGCCCATATTGGCGCTATGGCCTTTATGCCGCCGCTGTCGGCTATCTGTTTCTGGCCGTCGCCGATGTCGATCTGAACTGGAGCCGGATGGTCGCCGGGCTGGACCGTGGCGGGGCCTTCATCGGCGGCTTTCTGGCGCCGGATTTCGTCACGCGATGGAACGACATCTCGCGCGGGCTGCTGGAAAGCCTGACCATGACGGTCGTCTCCACGATCATCGGCGTGCTGATTTCCATTCCCGTCGCGCTGGGGGCGGCGCGCAATCTGGCGCCGACGCCGGTTTATTATCTGTGCCGGGGCATCATCACGATTTCGCGTGCGTTTCAGGAGGTCATCATTGCCATCGTGTTCGTGGCGATGTTCGGCTTCGGCCCGTTTGCCGGGGTCGTGACGCTGGCCTTCGCGACCATCGGCTTCATGGCCAAGCTGCTGGCCGAAGACATCGAGGACGTCTCCCGCGATCAGGTCGAAGCCGTGCGGGCGACGGGGTCGAGTTGGCTGCAGATGCTCAACTATTCGATCCAGCCGCAGGTGGCGGCGCGGTTCGTCGGGCTGTCGCTGTACCGCCTCGACATCAATTTCCGGGAATCGGCCGTGATCGGCATCGTCGGCGCCGGTGGTATCGGCGCGACGCTGAACACCGCCGTCGCGCGCTATGAGTACGACAGCGCCGCCGCCATCCTGATGACCATCATCGGCATCGTGCTGATCGTGGAATATTCGTCCGGCGCGATCCGCAGGAGGTTTCTGTAATGCCCGTTGCCGAAATCGCCGGCCGCAGGGTCTGGCAACGCCGCGACGCCCGGGAAAAGCTGGGGCTGTGGCTGGTGTGGCTGGTCTGTGTGTCGATCGCCGTTGTCTGCTGGCAGTATATCAGCAACCAGACCATCTGGATGTTCGTTCTCGACGCGCCGGAGCAGGCCTTCGACATGGCGTCGCGCATGTCGAACCCGCGCTGGGCCTATCTCGAAGTCATCGCCAAACCGCTCTGGGACACGATCAACATCGCGACCCTGGGCACCCTGCTGGGTGTTGCCATTGCGACCCCGGTGGCGTTCCTGGCGGCGCACAACACGACCCCCAGCCGCGCCTTCGTGCGGCCGGTGGCGCTGGCGGTGATCGTGGCGTCGCGGTCGATCAACTCGCTGATCTGGGCGCTGCTGCTGGTGCTGATGCTGGGACCGGGGCTGCTGGCCGGGATCATCGCGATCGGGCTGCGCTCGATCGGGTTCATCGGCAAACTGCTGTACGAGGCGATCGAGGAAATCGACGAACGCCAGGTCGAAGCCATCCGCGCCACCGGCGCCGGATCGGCGCAGCGCCTCGCCTTTGGCGTCGCACCGCAGATCATGCCCGCCTTCGCCGGCATCAGCGTCTATCGCTGGGACATCAACATCCGCGAAGCCACGATCCTCGGCCTCGTCGGCGCGGGCGGCATCGGCATCCAGCTACAGGCCTCGGTGAACTCGCTGGCCTGGAACCAGGTCTCGGTCATCTTCCTGGCCATCCTGGCCACCGTGGTCGTCAGCGAATGGGTCTCCGCCCGGGTCCGCCACGCGATTATCTGAGGCGCGGGGCGGGCGGCCGTGTTCGTCTCCGTCATCCATGATCAAGGCTGAAGGCCTCCAGCAGCTCGCCGACGAGCGGGTTCGGGAAGCGTCGTTGCAGGGTAACGGCGAAGAAGCCTTCGGTGATGCCGTCGAGCCGGAAGAGCTCGACCAGTGATCCGGCGGCCAACTCGTCGCGCACCACGATGGGCGGGAGCACGGCCAGCCCGGCATTCGCGCGCGCCAGAAGGCGCATCATCGCCATGTCGTCCGCTTCGACGGCGATCCTCGGCACAATGCCGAGCCGTTCGACCAGCGCGTCGAACGATGCCCGAAGCGCCGATTCCGGCGTTGGCAGGATCAACGGTTCTTCAGCCAACAGATCGGCCAGGGGTCGGGGCACGCGATCGGGTGGTGGCGGCGTGCCGATCAGGCTGACGGGCTGTTCGGAGAGGTTCCGGATGAGATAGCGGCTCGTCGCGTCTCGTGCCGGAACGAGGTTGGTCAGCACCATATCGAACGACAGCGCCTCCAGGCCCCTGAGAAGCTCCGCCTGTGAACCCGAGCGAAGAACGACCTCGACGTCCGGACGGCCGATCAGCGGCTTCAGCAATCCGATCTGGAAGTTGCGCGACAGTGTGGCCAACGCCCCGATTCTGAGCGCCCGCCGCGTCGTTCCGGTGTCGCGCAACGTGGCGCTAAGGTCGTCGACGGTCCGGAAGATGGCGTCGGCGTGGTCGAGCGCGATGCGGCCGGCCTCGGTCAGCGTGATGCCCCGCCCACGCCGTTCGAAGAGATCGTGGCCGAGCGCCGCTTCAAGGACCTTGATCTGCGTGGACACCGCAGACTGCGAAAGGTTCAGCGCCCGCGCCGCGCCGGTCAGGGTGCCGTCCCGCGCGACGGCACGGAACAGGCGCAGGTGATGCAGGTTCAGTGTGGTCATTATTCTATTATACCGAACGATAAAGCGAATAATATGTAATTTTTTGATGGGACGTAAGGCGGTAAATGCATGGCGAGCCCGTTTCCGCCCGCCCGTTGCCGTCCAGAGGTCCGCCTTGTTGTCATTTCTGCCGTTGACCGTTTTCGCCCCGATCGCCCTCCTGGCCGCAGCGGTTGTCGCGTTTGCACGTCCGGGCACGCGCCCCGGTGCCACGCCGTGGCTGTCCGAGGCCGCGCCGCTGGCGGCACTCGGACTGGCGGCGGCGGGGCTCGTGCAACTTCTCGCCACCGGACCGGCGCAGCTCTCCCTCTTCGACGGGCCCTTCGCGCTTGTCATCCGTCTCGATGCCGTCGGCGCAACGATGACCCTGCTCGTCGCCTTCATCGGTTGGGTCGTGATGCGCTATTCCCGCACCTATCTGGATGGCGAGGCCCGCGAGGGATGGTTCCACGGGCGCATGCTGGCGACGCTTGCCGCGGTATTGATCGTCGTACAGTCGGGCAGTTTCACAATTCTGATTCTCGCTTTTGTCGGCGTCGGAACCGGACTGCGCGGGTTGTTGCTGTTCTATCCCGAACGCGCGGCCGCCCGTCGCGCCGCCGCCAAATTCTCGCTGGTCTGGCATGCCGGCGACGCCGCGCTGGTCCTGGCCGCGCTGCTGCTTTTCGTCGCTTTCGGCTCGTCTGAAATCGCGCCCCTTGCCGCCGCCGCCGCGTCGGGCCTGCCCATTGCCGCCCATCTGGCGGTGGCGTTGCTCGTGCTCGCCGCAGCGCTGAAGACAGCGGCCTTTCCGCTGCACGGCTGGCTCACCGAAGTCATGGAGGCACCGACCCCTGTCTCGGCCCTTCTGCATGCCGGGGTCGTCAATGCGGGCGGCTTTCTTCTGATCCGGACGGCGGACATGGTTCAGGCCAGCGCCGGTGCCATGGCCGCGCTCGTGATCATCGGCGGGTTCACGGCACTGTTCGGCGCCGTCGTGATGCTGACCCAGAGCGCGGTCAAGACGGCGCTTGCCTGGTCGACCGTATCGCAGATGGGCTTCATGCTGCTGCAATGCGGGCTCGGGCTGTGGCCGCTCGCGCTCCTGCATATCGTCGCGCATTCGATGTACAAGGCCCATGCCTTCCTCGGTTCAGGGAGCGCCGTGAAGGCCATCGCCAGCCTGTCCCGGCCGGGTCCGATCGCAGTACCGAAGGCTGCGGCGGTGGTAAAAGCCTTTGGCCTTGCGCTCGCGCTTTATGGCGCCGTCGCTCTCACCTTCACGCTGATGGCGGGGCCGAAATCGCCGCAGGCGCTGGCAATCGGGGCGATGCTGATATTCGGCGTCGCCTATCTCGTGGCCCAGGGGCTGGCCGATGCCGCGCCAGCGGCGCTTACCCGCCGTACGGGTCTCGCCGCCCTCGGTGCCGCGCTGGCCTATTTCACGTTCCAGCAGGCGGCAGATGCGCTCTGGGGCGCGTCGCTTCCGGCCGCGCCGTTCGCGGGTCCGCTGGAATGGGCCCTGATCGTGCTGGCGGTCTGTTCCTTCGGCGTCGTGGCCGTTGCTCAGACACTGTTTCCGCTCTGGGCGCACCACCCTTCCGCGGCGGGTCTGCGCGTGCATATCGCGAACGGACTCTATCTCAATGCACTCCTCGATCGTCTGATTGGCGGATTCCGGGTCACGAAATCCAGCTGAAGCAAAGGCAACACGTATGTTCATGACGCACGCGCAAATTGCTCCAACCCGGATTTCCGGGCTTCTCGAAGCGGCCGAGACCGCCGCCCGCGCCCTTCCGCCCGCCTTTCCGCTGGCCGCGACAGTCGCGGTCAACCCGTTTCTCGGGCAGACGCAAGACGACCTTGCCAAGGCCTCGGCACGCCTGGCGCGTGTCGCGGGCGTGGGGCTGACCCGGCCGCGGGCGGCCTATGCCGCCGAGATCGCATCGGGACGCATCACCGACGACGATCTCGCCGCGGCCCTGATGGCGAATGCGTCGCCGCACAAACCCGGCGATCTCGCCCTGCTCAAGGCCGGGGCATCGGCGCCGTGCCCCGCACCGCGGGCCCTTGTGACCGTCGCGGACCTGGCCGCGGAAATCACGGGCATCGACTGGCCGGCGATCATCGAGCGGACGGTCGGGCTGTGGGCGGCCGGACACTTCGATGACGGACAGGCGCTCTGGTCGCCCGCTCCGGGCCACGGCGCCTATACCGCCTGGCAGACCTGGGCGAGCCGCGACCTGACGCCGGAAATCGCCGGTTTGCGGGGATTCTGCGCCCATGTGAATTCGGCGCCCGATACGTCCGAACGGGCCATCGTCCGCGCCGCCGATCGCCTGAAGATCAGCGAAAAGGCGGCCGCGACCGTATTCCACCGGCTGCTGATGGATCTCGGCGGCTGGGCCCAGCACGCGCGCTGGATGCTCTGGCAGGCCGAGCACGACGGCGCTTCCGACGGCACGCTCGTCGATATGCTGGCCATCCGCCTGGTCTGGGAGGAAGCGCTGTTCGCGCATGTGCCCCAATTGGACCAGCAGTTGGACCAGCGGTGGCGCGAGACCGTTGCCGACCATGAAAAGCCGGTTGAAGCCACGCCCGATCAGGTCATCGATGCGATCCTGCAGGAGGCTGCGGAACGCGCGGCGCAACGCCGGCTCGCCGACAAGCTGCAGGGCCGGGCACCCGCCGGTGCGCGCCCCACGCTTCAGGCCGCCTTCTGCATCGATGTCCGTTCAGAGGTCTTCCGCCGCGCCCTCGAAAATCAGGCGCCGGGCATCGAAACCATCGGCTTCGCCGGCTTCTTCGGCCTGCCCGTGGCCCATCGGGCGCACGGTTCGGACGTGGTCGAGAACCATCTCCCGGTACTGCTGAAGCCGTCGCTGGCAGCGACGAGCCATGGTGCCGCCGAGACCGAACACGGCACGCGCATCAAAGCCCGCGCGGCCCGGGCCTGGGGCCGGTTCCGGCAGGCGGCGGTTTCTTCCTTCGCCTTTGTCGAGGCGGCTGGCCCCTTCTATGGCTGGAAACTCGTCAAGGACGCGCTCGGGCTGGTGCGAAAGTCGTCGGCAGTGGCGCCCGCGCCGCGTCTGGAAACCGGCCTCGGCCAACGCTCCGGCCACCACTCCGGCCTTGGGGCCAAGGCCGAGACCGCTGCGATGGTTCTGACGGCAATGAGCCTGACGCGTGACCACGCGCCGGTTGTTCTGCTGATCGGGCACGGGGCGCAAGTGACCAACAACCCGCACGAAAGCGCCTATCACTGCGGCGCCTGCGGCGGTTACTCCGGCGAAGTGTCCGCCCGCCTGCTCGCGCGGTTGCTCAATGACCCCGAGACGCGCGCAGGCCTGCCCGATCACGGCATCGAGGTCCCGGCGGACACGGTCTTCCTTGCCGGGCTTCACGACACGACGACCGACGAAGTCACGATCTTCGAGGACGACCGCGACATCGTCGCCACGGCGGATCTCGCGCCATTGAAAACATATCTGACCCGGGCCGGCGCGCAGGCGCGCGCCGAACGGGCCCTGCGGCTTCCGCGCGCCACGGCCGAGACCGTCGCCGGGCGGGCGGTCAACTGGGCCGAGGTCCGGCCGGAATGGGGGCTGGCAGGATGCGCCGCCTTCATCGCGGCCCCAAGGGCCGTGACATCGGGGGCCGATCTTGGCGGCCGGGCCTTCCTGCACAGCTATGACTGGCAGGCGGACAAGGACTTCACGACACTGGAACTGATCCTCACCGCGCCGGTCGTCGTGGCGAGCTGGATCAGCCTTCAGTATTACGGCTCTGCTGTCGCGCCCGAGGCTTTCGGCGGGGGCAACAAGCTGATCCACAACGTCGTGGGCGGAATCGGCGTGGTCGAGGGCAACGGCGGACGGCTGCGCCCGGGTCTGCCGTGGCAGGCCGTCCACGACGGCGAGCGCCTCGTCCACGATCCGCTGCGTCTTTCCGTCATGATCGAGGCGCCACAGTCGGCGATCGCCGATGTGCTCGACCGTCACCCGGATGTTCAGGCGCTGTTCGATAACGGCTGGCTGCATCTCTTCGCGCTGAAGGAAGGGCGCATCGCCGCGCGCTACCGGCCCGGCCGCGCATGGTCCAGCGAACCGGTGGCGGAACTCGCGGCGTGACGCCCGATATGCGGGCCCGGCAAGACAGGCGGCCGCTTAATTAAGCAAAAGGCCTTTTGCTTAATTAGCGGGAGCGCTTAATAAAACCCGCTTAAATAAGGGGGCCATCGCGCGGGTTGATGAATGGGCAGGGAATGTTACCGTGCCCCGCTCCATCGACCCGAAGGGAAATTTCATGATCAGAGTGTTCCTGCGCCACATCGTCGAAGACTTCGCCCAATGGCGGGAGGCTTTTGACGGCATGGAGCCGTTGCGTCAGGCGGGTGGCGTTCAGGCCAACGGCATTTTCCACGCCCTCGACGACCCGAACGATGTCACCGTCTGGCACGACTTCGAAACCCGGGAAAAGGCCGAAGCCTTCATCACGTCGGACGTTTTTGGTGCGGCGCTGGCTGATGCCGGTGTTACGGGCGAACCGATTGCCTGGCTGACCCGGGCGGCCTGAGGGGTTCGGGGCCCGGCCACTTGCAGCAACGTTCTCGCGGAACGTGTGGACCCCGGACAACGCTTGCGCGTTTCCGGGGAGGAGATAGAGAATTGTTGTCTCGTTAAAAAATCGCTTCCCCGGACGCGATGCGGCACGAAGTGCTGCTTCGCAGAGCCGGGGACCACACTACCGGCGTTCTCCTGGAACGTGTGCGGCACGGACAGCGCTTCGCGTTTCCGGGGAGGAGCAAGGGGGCAGGGTTGGGGCCGTCAGTCGAACAGGCGGCCGTAAAGGTCCATCAGCTTCGCCTTGGTCTCGAATCCGACCCCGGGCACGGCCGGCAGGTCGACGCGGCTGGCCGACAGCGGGGCGTCGTCGGCGAAACCGCCGAACGGTGCGAAGATGCCGGGATAGGATTCGTTGCCGCCCAGGCCCAGGCCGGCGGCGATCGACAGCGCAAACTGGTGGCCGCCATGGGGAATGCAGCGGCGCGGCGACCAGCCGGCCTGCTTCATGACCGCCAGCGTGCGCAGATATTCCACAAGCCCATACGACAGCGCCGGATCGAATTGCAGGATATCCCGGTCCGGGCGCATGCCGCCATAGCGCAGCAGGTTGCGCGCGTCCTGGTGCGAGAACAGGTTCTCGCCGGTCGCCATCGGCCCCTGATAGATCTCGCCCAGTGTCGCCTGCAGGGCGTAGTCCAGCGGATCGCCCGCTTCCTCGTACCATTTCAGGCCATACGGATCGAGCGCCCGGGCATAGGCGATCGCCGTGTCCAGGTCGAACCGGCCGTTGGCGTCGACCGCCAGACGGCTGCCATCGCCGTCGAGAATGGCGATCACGGCTTCGATCCGTTTGATATCGTCGGCCAGCGGCGCGCCGCCGATCTTCATCTTGACGGTGTCATAGCCCATGGCCAGATAGCCCCGCATCTCGGCCTGCAGGGCCTCGATATCCTTGCCCGGATAATAGTATCCACCGGCGGCATAGACGAAAGCCGTCGGCTCGGCCCGGCCCGTGCCATAGCGTTCGGCCAGCAGGATATGCAGCGGCTTGTCTTCGATCTTGGCGACGATATCCCACAGCGCCATGTCGACCACGCCGACCGCGACCGAGCGTTCGCCATGGCCGCCCGGCTTTTCGTTGGCCATCATGATGTCCCAGGCCCGGAACGGGTCGAGATTGTCGCGTTCGGGATCGCGCAGGTCGTCCGGCGACGCCGCCCGCAGGCGCGGCAGAATGCGGTCGCGCATGATGCCGCCCTGGGCATAGCGGCCGTTGGAGTTGAAGCCATAGCCGACCACGGGCTTGCCGTCGCGGATGACGTCGGTGGTGATCTTTACCACCGAGACGTCCATCTTGGAAAAATCGATATAGGCGTTGCGGATGTCCGAAGCGATAGAGGCCGTGACTTCGGCGATGTCGACGATACGCATAGATGGCGATCCATTTTCAGGTTATTCGCGGGTTATCGCGAAGGTTCTCTTGGTATGCGCCAGCATGCGGCGCCCACGCGCTGCGGGCAAGGTTTACGACACCTCGACCGGCACGCTGAGCCCGACCTTGACCCGATCCATGACCACATTGGTCCGGAACCGGCTGACATTGGATTCGGCGAAGAAATGCCGGCGGGTAAAGGCGTCATAGTCCTGCATGTCGCGGACGGTCAGGATCAGGATGAAGTCGGCGCTGCCGGTGACGTAATAGCATTGCATGACTTCCGGCGCCTTCAGCATCGATGCCTTGAAGGCGTCGAGGAAGGCCGCGCGTTCCCGCTCCAGGCTGACCTCGACGATCATGGTCAGGCCGCGCGACACCGCTTCGGGCGCCAGCACGGCGATATCGGCTTCGATCACGCCCCGGTCGCGCAGTTTCTTCAGGCGTTTCTGGCAGGCGGCCGGCGAGAGGCCCACCGCTTCGCCCATGTCCTCCGCCGTCATGCGGTTGTTGCGCTGCACGAGGTCGAGGATCCGGGCGTCGAATTTGTCCATGCGGTCCCCCTTGTTCCGAATTTCCGCGCTCAAATTGTCATAATAGCGAAAACGGCGCCTGATTTCGCCAATCTCGTCGGAAATTCCGACGCGAAACGGCGGTAGGCTGTTTATCGAACAGGAACATCCGCCCAGCCAAAGGAATATCGCCATGCTGACCCCGGCGCCCGCAATCCTCGACCATGTCGTCCGCCCGACCGGCGACGGCGGATGGCCGCAAGCGCTGGATGGCGTCCTTTCCGCCGCCATGGCCGACGCGGCGCAGCGGGAAATCACCGACTGGCCGAACTATGCGCCGACACCCATGCGCCGGCTGGACGTTCTGGCCCGGCAGCTCGGCGTTGCCGACATCGCGTACAAGGACGAGAGCACGCGTTTCGGTCTCGGCAGCTTCAAGGCGCTGGGCGGGGCCTATGCGGTCTTGCGGCTGGCGGCTCAACACGTCGCCGAGACGGGAGAGGCGCCCCCGCCGTTGCGCCGCATCCGCGAGGGCGCGTTCCGCCAGGTGCTGTCGTCGCTGACCGTCACCACCGCCACCGACGGCAATCATGGCCGGTCGGTCGCCTGGGGCGCGACGATGGCCGGGTGCCGCAGCCGCATCTATGTCCATGCCGGTGTCAGCCAGGGGCGGTGCGACGCCATGGCGGCATTGGGGGCGGAGATCGTGCGCATCGACGGCGACTACGACGACAGCGTGCGGCGCTGTGCCGAGGACGCCGCCGCCAATGGCTGGTTCGTGGTCTCCGATACCTCGTATGACGGCTATATGGAGGTGCCGCGCGATGTCATGGCGGGCTACAGCGTCATGGCGTCCGAGGCGCTCGACCAGACCGCCGGCCGGCATCCGACCCATGTCTTCATCCAGGGCGGCGTTGGCGGGCTGGCGGCGGCCGTGCTGGCGCGCTTCTGGCAGGTGCTGGGCCCGAACCGGCCACGATTCGTCGTGGTCGAGCCCAGCCGCGCGGCCTGCCTGACCGCCACCGCCCGTCAGGGCCGTCCAACCGTCGTGACGATCGAGGAGGAAACCATCATGGCCGGCCTGTCCTGCGGAACGGTGTCGCTGCTGGCCTGGGATGTGCTGAAGCAGGGCGCTGGCGATTACCTGACCGTCGGCGACGATGCGGTCGCGTCGACCATGCGCATGCTGGCAACGGGCGAGGCCGGCGGCGGCCCGGTGGTGGCCGGGGAATCGGGTGTGGCCGGTCTGGTCGGCTTGCTCGGCGTCGCGGCCGATCCCGAATTGCGCCGCGCCATCGGTCTTGACGGTGACAGCCGCGTTTTGTTGTTCGGCAGCGAGGGCGCGACCGATCCCGATATTTACCGCGCCCTGGTCGACGGTGCCGCCGCATGACGGGGGCCGCCCCGCCGCGCGGCTTTCCGGCGGGTGAATACGCCGACCGGACCGCCCGCGCGCAGTCGCTGATGGCTGCGGCGGGGCTGGACGCCATGCTGCTGACCACCGAACCCGAAATCCGCTATTTCTCCGGTTTTCTGACCCAGTTCTGGCAAAGTCCGACCCGGCCGTGGTTCCTGATCCTGCCCGCCGCCGGCAAGCCGGTCGCGGTGATCCCGGCCATCGGCGCCGCGTGCATGGGCGCAACCTGGGTCGACGATATCCGCACCTGGCCGTCGCCCGCACCGGCCGACGAGGGGGTGAGCCTGCTCGCCGCCACGGTGGCGGAGAGTGTCGGTCCCGGTGGTCGGCTGGGCGTGCCCATGGGTGCGGAGACGCATGTACGGATGCCGCTGGCCGACTTTTACCGCCTGCGTGATCTGTTGCCGGGTATCGCCGTGGCCGACGCGACCGACGTCGTGCGAACGCTGCGGATGGTCAAATCACCGGCAGAGATCGCCAAGATCGGCCATATCTGCATCATCGCCAGCGATGTCTTCGACGGTCTGGCGGGGCATCTGCGGCCGGGGATGAGCGAGATCGACATCTTCCGCCTGTTCAGGATGCAGTGCCTGGCGGCCGGGGCCGACGACGTCGCCTATCTGGTCGGCGGCGCCGGGCCGGGCGGTTACGGCGATATCATCTCGCCGCCGTCGGCGCGTTCGGTGGTCGACGGTGATGTCCTGATTCTCGACACCGGTGCGGTGTTCGACGGCTACTACTGCGATTTCGACCGGAACTATGCCTTCGGTCACGCCGATGCGGCTGTCGAGCGGGCCCATGAAACCCTGTTCGAAGCGACCGAGGCGGGGTTCCGCGCCGCCCAACCCGGCGCCGAATGCCGCGACGTGTTCCGCGCCATGCAAGCGGTTCTGAGCGGCGGTGACGGCGGCGAGGGCAACGCCGTCGGTCGTCTGGGTCACGGTCTGGGCATGCAACTGACCGAATGGCCGTCGCTGACCGCTGACGACGCGACCGTCATTCGGCCCGGCATGGTGCTGACGCTGGAGCCGGCGTTGGCCCCAAGACCGGACCGGATGCCCGGCCGGATAATGGTGCACGAGGAAAACATCGTCGTCGGCGCCGACGGCCCGCGATGGCTCAGCCGCCGCGCGCCGCAGAGACTGCCCGTGATATCATGAGCCCCTGAAACCATGGCCGGAGCCCGATCATGCGCCTGAGCTATGACCTTGACGACCAGCCGGCGCGGCCGGGGCTGGGCCTGATCGTGCTGGGCGTCGACGAGACGGTCGAAGACGATTTCCGCCGTCTGATACCGGCAGACAGGGCGCGGCTCTTTCACACCCGGATCGAAAGCGCGCCCAACCTGACGGCGGAGACCATTCCCCTGATGGCCGGCCGGCTGACGGCGGCGGCGGCGCTGCTGCCCCGCGCGGCCGGGCTGAACGTCATCGGCTATGCCTGTACGTCCGGCGCGACGCTTCTGGGAGAGCGTACGGTGACCGACCTCGTGAACGCAGCGCATCCGGGCGTACAGGTGACCGACCCGCTGGGCGCACTGAAAGCCGCCTGCCGCGCAACGGGGATTCGGCGGCTCGGCCTGGTCAGCCCGTATGTGGCGGCGGTCTCTGACGCGCTGGTCGGCGCCCTGACAGACGACGGCATCACGGTCGGCTGCGTGGCGACGTTCGACCAGGAAGAGGAACGGCTGGTGGCCCGCATCTCGCCGGCTTCGATCCGGCAGGCGCTGCTGCGGGTAGGGGCCGATCCGGCCTGCGATGCTGTGTTCGCCTCGTGCACCAATCTGCGCGCGGTCGAGGTGCTGGACGATGCACGGCATGAACTGGGCAAGCCGGTGCTGGCCAGCAATCAGGTCCTCGCCTGGCACATGGCGCGGCTGGCCGGGATCGGCACCTCGACGCCGTAGCCCCTAGACCGGCCCGGCAGCGGCGACGACCGCCAGCACCAGCAGCCCGCCGGCGGCGGCATAGATCAGGCAGACCGGTAATGTCGCCCGCAGCGCGTGGCCTTCCTCGCCCTGCAATCCCACCGTCGCGCCGCCGGCGATGATGTTGTGCGGGCAGGCGATATTGCCGATCGCCGCGCCAAAGGTCTGGGCCGCCAGCATGGTGATCGCCGGCAGGCCCAGCGACTGCGCCGTGGCGACCTGGAATTCGCTGAACAGGATGTTCGACGCCGTCGCCGATCCGGTCACGAATGTCCCCAGCGCCCCGACCGCCGGCGCCAGCAGCGGCCAACCCGTGCCGATTTGGGCCGCACCCTCGGCCAGTTCGGTGATCATGCCGCCATGCACCATGATCCGTGACAGCGCCAGCATGGCCAGCAGGGCGACCGTCACCTTTGCCAGACGGGCCAGTGCCGCGCTCATGGCCGCACCGATGTCGCCGGCATTGCGCCCCTGCAGCAGCGCGCCGATCAGGAACCCGCCCATCAGCATGGTGCCGGGATGATAGAGCGGCTGGAACGACCCCGCGAACGGCCCCGGCAGCGTCCAGCTCCATTCCACGACGCGCAGGGCCTCCTGCACCGGACCGATCAGGCGGGTCAGCAGGATCAGCGCCAGCAGCACAGCATAGGGCAGTACCGCGTGGAAGATGACGCGCAGTTCCGGGCCGGGCTCGCGGTCGCTGGCCGTGGTCCGGGTAGCCTCCCTTTGCTGCGCGCGCTTCAGGATCCAGACGAATACGCCCAATCCGATCAGCGATCCGCCCAGTGTCGGCAATTCAGGTCCCACCGCCCAGGCGATTGCCGCCGCCGGGGCCAGAAAGCACAGCGCCGCCAGCAGGGCCCAGCCGATATCGCGCAGTGTCGGCCGGCGCTCGCCGGACATCCACAACAGGGCGACGACCAGCATCCAGCCGAGCGTCAGATGCATCAGGCTGGCCTGGGTGGCGATCGCGCCGCCGTCCATCCCGGTCACCGCCGCCTGGGTGATGACCGGCGTTCCCACGGCGCCGAACGACACCCCGGCCGCGTGGCCGATCAGTGCCAGCACCACGGCCTTGAGCGGGGTATAGCCGATGGTGACCAGCAGCGGTGCGGCCAATGCCACCGATGCGCCGAATCCGGCCGCGCCCTCGACGAACAGCGAAAAGAACCAGCCGATCAGCAGCACCAGAAACCGCCGGTCGGCCGACACGGCGAACAGCGCGTCGCGTATGACGCCGAACGCGCCGTGGCGGTCCTGAAGGACATAGATGCACAGGGCGGGAAAGATGATCCACAAGATGGTCGCCGCCGTGAACGCGGCTTCGACAAGGGATGCGCCGACGGCCGGTGCGACGCCGATATCCGCCAGCGTCGCGGTGCCGAGATCGAAGACCCAGATTGACACCGCCAGCGCCAGCGCCAGACCGGCCATGCCCGCCACGGCGGCGGAACGGCCGAGGCCGAGCATGACGACCAGGATCAGGGCGAGCGGCGAGCCCGCGAACAGTAGCTGCATGGATGCCCGTCCCTGGGAATGGATGCCCGATTATCGCCGCCCTTCATGCCATTTCGGCGCCGTCGGCGCTACCGGGTCGGGCGAAAACAATCCGCCATCCGGGCGAATTCGGTGCGGGATCGCGGTCCCCGGCCCCTTGCCAGGCCGTTGACAGGCCGGGGCTGGTATGGGTGTATCAATGGCCGCAACCGGTGCTTCGACGCGAAGGGGTACCGACCGCCCGAGCACCCCACAGGACTTTGTAGCCGATGACCGAGACCGTCACCATCCGCGCCAGCCATTCCAGCGACATGCCGTCGGTCACGGCCATCTACCGCCATGCCGTGGTCCACGGGACCGCGTCCTTCGAACTGGTCCCGCCGAACGAGGTGGAGATGGCCGCACGGCGTGACACGATCCTGGCGGGCGGCTATCCCTATATCGTTGCGGAGGCCGATGGGCTGGTGGCCGGATATGCCTACGCCGGCGCTTATCGGCCGCGGCCCGCCTATCGCAGCACGGTCGAAAGCTCGGTCTATGTACACGGTGATTTCCAGGGCCGGGGGATCGGCCGGTCGCTGCTGTCCACGCTGGTCGAAGAATCGAGCCGCCGCGGCTTCCGTCAGATGATCGCGGTGATTGGCGATTCCGGCCATGCCGCGTCGATCCGGCTGCACGAGGCGGTCGGTTTCGAGCATGCCGGCGTTCTTCGATCGGTGGGCTGGAAACATGGCCGCTGGCTGGACAGCGTGCTCATGCAGCGCGCGCTTGGCGAAGGCGACAGCCGCGCGCCCCGGCACCGGTAGCGATCGCCCGCGTCGCATTCGCCAAAGCGGCCCGGTACGATTCATCTTTGCAACCCGATGTCTGCCGGGGTAGCGTCTGATCTTTCCATGATATCGTTTCTGCGAACCGAAGCCCCGGAAATTCCCGCCCCGCCCTGTCCGGCACCGGACGCGGCGCTGGTCGCCACCGACGTGGAGAAAAGCTTCGGCAATCTTCACGTCCTCAAGGGCATATCGCTGACCGCACAACAGGGCGACGTGATCAGCATGATCGGCGCGTCCGGATCGGGCAAATCGACCTTCCTGCGCTGCATCAACCTGCTTGAGGTGCCCGACGCCGGCCATGTCTATGTGAACGGCGAGGCGATACGCATGCGCCGCGGTTCCAGGGGGGCCGTCCCGGCCGATGCCCGGCAGGTCGACCGGATTCGGGCGTCGCTGGGCATGGTGTTCCAGAACTTCAATCTCTGGACCCATATGACGGTGCTTGAAAACGTGATCGAAGCGCCGATTCACGTCCTCGGCCAGCCCCGAGCAGAGGCGATTGACCGCGCCGAATCGCTGCTGGCCAAGGTCGGCATCGCCGACAAACGCAATCACTACCCCAACCACCTGTCGGGTGGCCAGCAGCAGCGCGCCGCTATCGCGCGGGCGCTGGCAATGCAGCCCAAGGTCATGCTGTTCGACGAGCCGACATCGGCGCTCGATCCCGAACTCGTCGGCGAAGTGCTGCGGGTCATCCGCCAACTCGCCGAGGAAGGCAACACGATGCTGCTGGTGACCCACGAAATGGGCTTCGCCCGCGATGTGTCCAGCCGGGTCATGTTCCTGCATCAGGGCCGGGTCGAGGAAGAAGGCCCGCCCGCACAGGTTTTCGACAATCCGTCTTCCGAACGGTGCGGCCAGTTTCTGGGTAATGTCAGGGACGGTACCGGGGACGATACCGGGGGCCGGCCAACCGGCTGACGACCATCGAACGCCCGAAACCAAACATGGAGATACTGAAGTATGACATATCGCTTTACCATTCTGACCGCTGTCGGCGCTCTGGCGCTGGGCGCCGCGGCGCAGGTCCACGCCCAGGACGAGATCCGCATCGGCACCGAAGGCGCCTATCCGCCCTATAATTTCACCGACGCGTCGGGCGAACTGGTCGGCTTCGAAATCGACATGGCGCGGGAACTGTGCGAGCGCATGGGCGCCGAATGCACCTTCGTCGCTCAGGATTGGGACGGCATCATCCCGGCCCTGCTCAACGGACGCTACGATGTCATCATCGCCGGAATGTCGATCACCGACGAGCGCCGTGAACAGATCGCCTTCTCGCAGGGCTATGTTACCACGCCGGCTCAGTTCGTGACCGCCGAAGGCAGCGACTATGACGGGCTGGAAGGGATCGACGAAACGCTGGAGGCCCTGTCCGGCGCGGTTCTCGGCGTCCAGAGCGGCACGATCCACCAGACCTTCATCGAACAGGAACTGCCCGACGCCGACCTGCGGACCTATGGCACCCAGGAACAACTGAATCTGGATTTGATGGCCGACCGCGTCGATGTGGGTCTGGCTGACGCGTCCGGCTGGGAGCCGTTCCTGACCAGCGAAGAAGGCGAAGATTACACGGTCACCGGACCGGGCCTGACCGGCGACGACTTCTCGGTCTTCGGCGAAGGTGTCGGGATCGGCGCGCGGCAGGACGACACCGAATTGCTGGCCCGTTTCAATGCGGCGCTGTGCGAGATGAAAGCTGACGGATCGCTGCGCGAACTGGCCGTCGAATGGTTCGGTTTCGATACCACGCTGGCGCCGGGCCCGGTTTGCGATTGAGCACGAGTGACTGACAGGACGGGCGGGGAACTGCTTCGTTGAGGCAGGATCGGGAGAGACAGGACCGGTGTTAGAACTGCTGTCCTTCGGCAATCAGGGCTGGGGCGACGAGATCCTGCTCGGCGCGGGCGTGACCGTGCTGTTGGCGATCTCGGCGTTCGCGCTCGGCCTCGTTCTCGGCACGTTGGGCGCGGCGGCCAAACTCAGCCCGAGCGCCCCCGTGCGCTGGGGTGCGGAGGTCTATACCACCGTCTTTCGCGGCGTCCCGGAATTGCTGGTGATCTACCTGTTCGCTTTCGGCTCGGCCGGGGCGATCATGTCGGTCGCCGGCATATTCGGCTATACCGGCTATCTGGAACTGCCGCCTTTTCTGGTCGGAGTCCTGGCCGTCGGCATCATCTCCGGCGCCTATTCGACCGAGGTGATCCGCGGTGCGATCCAGTCGGTGCCGCAGGGCCAGATCGAAGCCGCCATGGCTGTGGGCATGCACCGGCGGCAGATCTTCTTCCGGATCACGCTGCCCCAGCTCCTTCGGTTCGCGCTGCCGGGTCTGGGCAATGTCTGGCAACTGACGCTGAAGGACACGGCGCTGGTATCGGTGGCCGCGCTGGCCGAACTGATGCGCATTTCGCGCGTCGCTTCTGACAGCACGCGCGAGCCGTTCCTGTTCTATGTCACCGCCGCTGTACTGTACCTCGTCATGACGACGGGCTCGCAGGTGCTGTTCCAGCTCGCCGAACGCCGGGCGGCGCGCGGCGTGCGCACGGCCTAGGGGGGAACGGCCATGGATTTCGGCCTCATGATCGAGAGTGTGCCCCGTATCCTGGGGGGCGCGGTGCTGACGCTGGAGCTGGTCGTAATTTCCCTGGCGATCGGATTCTGCACGGCGCTGGGCATGGCGCTGATGCGGCTGTCGTCGTCGCGGCTGCTGTCGGGGCTCGCCTATGGCTATGTTTTCGTCATCCGGGGCACCCCGCTGCTGGTGCAGATCTACCTGATCTATTTCGGCATCAGCCAGTTCGAGGTCGTGCGCTCGAGTTTTCTCTGGCCGTGGCTGCGTGAACCGTTCTGGTGCGCCGTCCTGGCGCTGACGGTCAACACCACGGCCTATGGATCGGAAATCATTCGCGGCGGCATCCAGTCGGTCCCCTGGGGCCAGATCGAAGCCGCCCGCGCGGCCGGGATGTCGCGCCTTCTTCTGTTCCGGCGCATCGTGTTCCCGATTGCCATACGCCAGGCCCTGCCGGCCTATAGCAACGAAGCCATCCTGATGGTCAAGGCGACCTCGCTGGCGAGTACGATAACGCTGCTGGAAATGACGGGCATTTCGGTCCGGATCATCAGCCAGACCTTCGCGCCGGTCGAGATATTCCTGGTCGCCGGGTCGCTGTATCTCGCGATCAATTTCCTGGCCGCGCAGGCGGTCCGGGCGCTGGAATGGGTCCTGACGCCCTATCGCAGACCCGCTCCGAACGCATAGTCGAAGCGCTCGGAATGTGCTCGACCACGCCTTGCATCCGCCATGATCGCGGGCGATATCTATGACATGGAAATACCGCGCCGCACCGAACTTCTCCGTATCGCACAATTGACCGCTGGCATTCTGCTGATTCTGGTCGGGGGATTGCTTGGCCCGATTCCGGGGCCTCTGGGACTTCCGGTGGCGCTGTTCGGCCTCGTTCTGGTGCTGCGGTCGTCTCGCTGGGCAAAGCGGAAATACGCTTGGGCGAAGCATCGGTGGCCTCGATGGTTCTCGGTTCCCGATCGCCTGCTGCGCCGCAAGCGGCCGCCCCGCGCCGCCTGATCGCCCCCCTGAACTCGAAAATAGCCGCGCGAACGCGGCAGCGGATGGATAGCTACGATTTCGATCCGCTGGCGTCGGCCAACGGCGAAACCTCTTCGATCGTCAAACGACGCGCACGCCCGTCGCGCGCTTCCCATTCGATTGTCTGCCCCGGCGACAGGCCAAGGAGAGCGGTGCCGATCGGTGTCAGAATCGAGACTTTGCCGGCGGCAATGTCTGCTTCGGCCGGATATACGAGGGTGACGGTCCGATCCTCGCCCGTGTCGGTGATGTAACGCGTGGTGGATCCAATGCGGATCACATCCTTGCCCACCTTGTCATCGGAAACAATGCGCGCTCGCTCAAGTTCGCTGAAAAGATCTTCAGCGATTTCGGGATCATGGGTGCTGAGACTGTCTGCGAGTGTCGTCAGCGTATCGTATTCAGATTGCCCGATCTTTATCGAAGGTTTGCGATATCTGGTTTTCTCGGTGGCCATTCTGACCTCCATTTTGGCCGCTGGTCGCGGCTGACATTCAGTGTCTTGGATTTAATGATGCTTGCCGTGCCAGCGTCAAGTATCCACAAGGGGATCACTTGAATTGCGCCCTTGGCCAGGCGCACTACCTCCGACCAAGGGTCAGTTGCCTGTGATCAGGCCGACCCTGCTATCTATGCGGAGGAATTTATCGGTGCGCTGCATGATCGACCAAATGGGGCGCTTGCATCGGTAAATCAAGTCCGAGGCGGGGCACCGACCGGAGATTGCGGGTAGAAACGCACCATCCGGCGTGTCCACCTAGGGACGTTGCTGCGCACGATCCCGGGCCTGCGGCGCGTGACTGCGTGCCGCAGGCCCGGGACTTGGATTAGCCGGAGGCGCCGCCCGCGACCTCAGTTCGTGGGCAGGCCGCGGGCGAGGGCCGCCGAAAGGCGCCGCGCGAAGGCCGCCGGATCGGACGGATCGTCGCCTTCGACAATGCGGGCCTGATCGAGCAGCAGATAGGCCATATCGTCCATGGTATCGGCGTCGCCGTCCGGTCCGGCATTCCGGGCAAGTGCCGTGATCAGCGGATGCTTCGGATTGATCTCCAGAATCCGTTTCGACACCGAGTCGAGCTGGCCGTGCTGCTTCAGAAGGCGTTCGAGCTGGATATCCATGTCGGAATCGTCGGCGACAAGGCAGACCGGGCTTTCGGTCAGGCGGTGAGAAACCCGCACATCCTTGACTTCGTCCTTGAGCGCCAGCTTGAACGCCGCGATCACAGTACCGATTTCGCCGTTCTTGTTCTCGTCGGCGTCATCGCTGGATTTGTCGGCATCCTCGTCGTCTTTGCCGCTCGCGATCTTCTCAAGATCGGCGCCGCCGCGTGTCACCGATTTGAAGGTCTTTTCCTGATACGCGCCAAGCGCCGGGACCCAGAATTCGTCGACCGGATCGGTCAGCAACAGCACTTCCACGCCCTTTGCATGGAATCCCTCCAGATGCGGCGAGCGTTTCAGCGCTTCGGCGTCGGTGCCGGTGGCGTAGAAGATCGATTCCTGACCTTCTTTCATCCGCCCGACATAGTCGTCCAGCGTCACCAAGCCGTCACTGGCGGAAGACCGGAAACGGGCGATCGACAGCAGCGCGTCCCTGTTTTCGGTGTCGTCATAGAGGCCTTCCTTCAGAACGGCGCCGAAAGACGACCAGAAGGTCGCATAACCCTCGGGATCGTCGTTTGCCTTGCGCTGCAGCTCCGACAGGATCTTCTTCGTCACGCCCTTTCGGATGCGCGCGACGGTCGGATTGTTCTGCAGCATCTCGCGGCTGACATTGAGGGGCAGATCCTCGCTGTCGACGACGCCCTTCAGGAAGCGCAGATAGGGTGCAATCAGCCCGTCGGCCTGCTCCGAGACGAAGACGCGCCGGACATACAGCTTGACGTGGTGATGCCGCTCGGGGTGATAGAGGTCCATGGGCGGCGTCGAGGGCAGGAACAGCAGCGCTGTATATTCGATCATGCCTTCCGCGCGCCAGTGAACGGTCAGCCATGGATCGTCGAAGGCGTGGCCGGCGTGATGATAGAATTCCTTGTAGTCGTCCTCGGAAATCTCCGATTTCGGCCGCGTCCACAGCGCTGATGCCGTGTTGAGCTGCTTTTCGCCCTCGTCGGTGCCTTCAAGGACGATCGGCAGAGCGATGTGATCGGAATAGGTCCGCACGATATGGCCAAGGCGGGTCTCGTCGCAGAACTCTTCCTCGCCTTCGCTCAGGTTCAGGATCACCTGCGTACCCCGCGGCACGGGCCCCTCGACCGGGGCCACGCTGAAGGCGCCCTTGCCGTCGGAAACCCAGCGATAGCCTTGCTCGGTACCGGCCTTGCGGGTGATGACCTCGACGGTGTCGGAGACCATGAATGCACTGTAGAAGCCGACGCCGAACTGGCCGATCAGCGACATGTCCTTTTTCGCATCGCCGGTCAGCTGATCGACGAAGGACAGCGTCCCGGAGCGCGCGATCGTGCCGAGACTGTCGACGAGTTCGTCGCGCGACATGCCGATGCCGTTGTCGGCAACGGTCAGACGGCGGGTTTCGGTGTCGAAGGAAAGCCGTATCCTGAAATCGGGGTCGTCCGCGATCAGTCCCGGCTCCGTCAGGGAGGCATAGCGCAGCTTGTCGCAGGCATCCGAAGCATTGGAAATCAGTTCCCGCAGAAACACTTCCTTCTGGCTGTAGAGGGAGCGGGTGACGATATCCAGAAGCCGGCTCACCTCCGCCTGGAAGTTGTGCCGTTCTTCGTTTTGCGAAGCGGTGGCCGCTGCGGCCGTGTCGTCGGCGTGTGTCGAGGACGTGGTCATGCGTCGATCCGTTGCGTTGTCATTGTCTTAGTCGGGGTCTTAGTCGGGGTCTGAGTCGGGGTCCGGGTCGGGTTGGCGAACCGCACCGCATATGTGCAGGAGCGCCCGCCGATGCAAGACCGACGGGCGCTCCAATGCTGTCCGAATACCGCAAATCCAGCTTGGAAACCGGCCGAATGCCTCAGAACTGGCTGAGCAGCGGGCTCATATCGGTTCCATTCAGCAGTAGCCGTCCATCCGGCGCCAATTCGAAGTTGTAGGTGCGCACGGATGCGCCGTCGTCGCGGGATTCCTCGCGACCCATGGTCTGAAGCAGCGTCAGGCCGGTCAGGATGTCGTTGTCGACCTCCGGCAGCGTGCGCAACGCGGCAATGAAATCGGCCATCCCGGTGATCTCGACGCGGCTTTCCGCCAGAGCGCCGAACAGCGCATCGCTGCTGGGCCGGATATTGCCTTCCACGAACATCTCGGCAATGTCCGTCATCACACGCGTGTCGACGACTTCGATGCGGGCATCGGATTCAAGCAGGACACCCTGAACCCGGAACAGCGACATCATCGCCGCCGCCTCGGGACCCATCTGGCGTCCCGCTTCCAGGAACTGCGTCGCAGCGTCGTTCAGGCCCGACGTCGGCAGGTCGGCCAGGTTGATGTTGAACGACATGCTGCGCGGAATGAACGGATCGAAATTCTCCATGTCGAGGCCGATATCGAGCGCATCCATGTTCATGCGGATGCCCAGCGTCGCGGCGTCGTCGCCCAGACCGGCCAACCCGGATCCGAATGCCAGCGACTCCAGCGTGGCGACGAAGGTGTCGTCCTCGAACCGCAGGCCGTCGAGCGAAAAGTCGAAATCGGCGGCGCCGAACAGCGGCGGGTCGGATTCCAGAGCCGACAGCATCATATCGTACATCTCGGGCGGCAGATCGTCGCTGTCGACGTTCTCCATCGTCGGTGCGAGGGCTTCCATACGATCGGTCAGGGCGGCATAGGCAGGCACGTTCAGCGCGCCCACGGCCGACGAAAGGGTCATGCTGTCGAGCGTGAAGCGGGCGAGGCCGTCGGGTTCATGGACCGAAACGCCCTCGATGACAAAGGAAGAGTCGTTATCGACCAGCATTGTGCCGTCGGCATCGCGCCGTTCTCCGTCGGCAAGCAGGGCGATGCGGTCGATCACGACCAGATCCTCGTCCCCGTCGCTGATCCGGAAATCGGTGATTTCCGCATTGGCCGTCAACAGGGTCGGGACGGCGGTGATCAGGACGGCCTCGGAGGCCGAATTGTTGAACGTGATCGTCAGCGGGTCGGCTTCGGGATCGTTGAGGTCTGTCACCTCGATTCGCTCGAAGCTCGTCCAGCTCAGATCGTAGATGCCGTCCTCGATCAGCGCCATGTCGATCTTCAGCGCATCGCCCGTCGTCACCGACATCGTGCCGTCAAGCAGCATCGTCATCGGCGGCACGGTGACGACATAGTCCTCGCCGTCAGCCACGACCGAAAGGTCGCCGTCGAAGGTGACCGAATCAATCTCGGAATCGCTTTCGACGATGGTGTCGATCATTCCAAGGATATCGGACTGCAGAGCCTCGGCTTTCTCCTCCGGCGTCCGCTCGTCGGTATCGGCCGTATCCTGGGCCGCGGCCGGCAATGCGGTCATCCAGAGGGATCCGGCGATCAGGGCCGTCGTCGAAACGGCGGTTACGCGGCGGTACCGCTTCGTCTTCATTGCGCACATCATGGTCATGGTTCTTTCCCGCATTCGAATGTCCGGCTCACAGGTCGAGAGACAGCCTGCCAAACTCCACCGTCAAGGCCAATTATGTCATAGCGGTGGATTTTGCGCTCTTGCTTCGCGTTGGCAAAGGCTCAATTCTTAGAGTATGAGGGCCTTCGATGATACGCCGCCGGTCACTGCCGTTCTCGGGCCGACAAATACCGGCAAGACGCATCTCGCAATAGAGCGGATGCTCGGACACCCGACGGGCATGATCGGCTTTCCCCTGCGCCTGCTCGCGCGTGAAAACTACGACCGAATCGCGAAAATCAAGGGCCGTACCCGCGTCGCCCTGATTACGGGCGAAGAGCGCATCATTCCGCTCAATCCCTGCTATTTCGTCTGCACCGTGGAAAGCATGCCGGTCGACCGCCCGGTTCATTTTCTTGCCGTTGACGAAATCCAGCTCGCCGCCGATCCCGAACGTGGCCATATTTTCACCGACCGATTGCTTCACGCGCGGGGACTGGACGAGACGATGTTTCTCGGGGCCGAGACCATACGGCCCCTGATCCGCCGGCTGGTGCCTGGAGCCAGGTTCATCCAACGGCCCCGATTCTCGGTGCTGAGCTATACCGGCTACCACAAGCTGACCCGCTTGCCCCGGCGCTCGGCGGTCGTCACGTTCTCGGCGACGGATGTCTATCGCACGGCCGAAATGCTGCGCCGCCAGCGGGGCGGCACCGCGGTCGTGCTGGGCGCCCTCAGCCCCCGGACGCGCAATGCCCAGGTCGAAATGTACCAGTCCGGCGACGTGGACTATCTGGTCGCCACCGATGCGATCGGGATGGGGCTGAACATGGACATCGATCATGTCGCGTTCGCCCGGCTCTCGAAATTCGACGGGCGCAAGCCGCGCGACCTGACGGCACCTGAAATCGCGCAGATCGCCGGGCGGGCGGGCAGGCATATGGCCGACGGCACGTTCGGCACAACTGCCGACGCGTCGGCCATGGCCGAGGACAGCATCAACCGGGTGGAGAATCACGAATTCCCGGCGCTGGAAAGCCTGTGGTGGCGCAACAAGGATCTGGATTTCCGGGGACCGCGCGCATTGCTGAAGTCGCTGGAACGCCAGCCGCCGGAAAAAATTCTGCGGCGGGTCCGCGATGCCGACGATCATCGCGCACTGGCGGCCCTGGCCGGTCAGGACGCCGTTGCCGCCCGTGCCCGGTCGATTGCCGATACCCGGCTGTTGTGGGAGATCTGCCAGGTACCGGATTTCCGTAAAACGCTCTCTGACAGCCACACCAGGCTGCTCGGACGCCTTTTCGATCAACTGACCTCCGACCGTGGGCAACTTGACCCCGACTGGATGGCGACGCATATCCGGCGCCTTGACCGCACCGACGGCGATATTGACGCCTTGATGAGCCGGCTGGCCTCGATCCGCACCTGGACCTATGTGTCGCACCGGCCGGACTGGGTCGACGACAGTGCCGGGTGGCAGGCGATGACCCGCACGATCGAGGACCGGCTCAGCGACGTGCTGCACGAACGCCTGACTCAGCGCTTTGTCGACCGCCGCTCTGCCATCCTCGTCAAGTCGCTGGAAGGTGGCGGCGATATGCTGAGTGCCGTCCGCGCCAATGGCGAAGTCATCGTCGAGGGCGAGTATATCGGCATGATCAACGGGTTCGACTTCGACCCCGATCCGACCGCCCATCCCGACGATGTCAAATCGCTCATGACGGCGGCGCGACGGGTCCTGCGCGACGAGATCGCAAGGCGGGTTGCGGCGCTAGAACAGGACAGCGACGACGCCTTCGTGCTGCGCCCGGATAATACCGTGTCCTGGCGCGGCGGCTCCGTCGCGCGCCTCAGGGCCGGCGAAACGCCGCTGACACCGCGCGTCGCGGCCTATCAGGGAACGCTGGTCGAGACGGGCCAGCGCGACCGCATTGCCGCCCGTGTCCAAAGCGCAATTCACCGCCAGATCGGCGTCCGGCTGCGTGCGCTGACCAATCTGAACGAACCGGGTTTCACGCAGTCGCTGGCCGGTCCGGCCCGCGGTATCGCGTTTCAACTGGTCGAGGGCCTGGGCGTTCTCCCGCGGCCGGGCGTTGCGGATCTCGTTGCGGCCCTTTCCGCGCCCGATCGCCGGCGCCTGCAGTCCGCAGGCGTGCGCATCGGCGGCTGGCACATATACCTGCCGAGCATGCTCAAGCCCGGACCGCTGGCACTGCGCGCGCAGCTTCTGTCGGTCCATCGCGGCCTGCCCCTGGCCGACGGCCTGCCCGCCGGTGGTGCGCAATCGATCAGGATCGGCGGCACGTCGCCATCGCTTTGGTCGGCCGTCGGATTCGAGCCGGTCGGCGCCATCGCATTGCGTATCGATCGGCTCGACGCGATCGACCGCGATCTGCGCAACCGGCAGGAGCCGTTCGCGTTGGCGCCGGAGATCGCGTCGCTGGCCGGATTGTCGGTTGACGCCCTGCCGGCGATTGCATCTGCGCTGGGGTATCGACGCGAGGCCGACGGAACCCGTGGGCCGGACGACGGCGGTGGTGTCGTGCGCTGGCGCCGCATCCGGCGCCGCCGCAAGGCCAAGGTGTCGGGCGGTCAGGAGCGGTCCGAAACCGCGAATGCAACACCCGCACGCCGGCGCGAGCGCCGGAACCTCGCCGATGACAGCCCGTTTGCGGCGCTGAGGACATTGGCGCGCGGTGGCGCCGGGGGGGAGGCATGACGGGCGGCGATACCTGGCGCCCAGCTCCTGACCAGGCTCCTGACCCCGCTCCCGATCCGGCCCCCGGCCCCGATCAGGTGCCAGCTGCGGTTGCGGGCCCGGTTGCGAATACGGCCGAAGGCGTGCAGAGACTGGATATCTGGCTTCATCACGCGCGCTTCTTCAAAACGCGCAGTCTGGCGGCAAAGATCGTCAAGGGTGGCGGCGTGCGGGTCGACGGCACGGTCATGGCCAAGGCGCACTGGCAGGTCAGGCCCGGCCAGGTCCTGACATTCGTGCAGGGGACCCATGTTCGTGTCGTGCGGGTCGTCGCGCTGCCGGCACGACGCGGCCCGGCACCGGAAGCGGCCCTGTCCTATGACGATCTGTCGCCGCCGAGTGCCGATAACGCCCTGCCGCGAAGCGACGCAGGGCCGGGCGGGCGGGCATCGGGCGCGGGGCGGCCAACGAAGCGCGACCGCCGCCGCGTGGACGCCTTTACAGGCCGCGACGGCTGATGGCGTCTGGGCCCATTGATGCATGCCGTCAGTCGACAAGGGCGATTGAGCGCGCTCCCATTTACCGGCGCCCCTTGTTCTTTGGCCCTTATCCACAAATCTAGCGTGGTTGAATTGAACGATGTCGAGTGGTAGGCCACGTCATGCTCAATCGAATCAAAGATTTCTTCACCGCCCGGTCGGCAGCACCGGCTGACGGCGATGCGCACAGCGACGAGGAGCTGCGTCTGGCAGCGGCGGCCCTTATGGTCGAGGCCGCGCAGATGGATGACAGCCTTGAGGCTGGCGAACGGGACCGGATCGTCGAACTCGTGAAATGGCGATTCGCGCTGACCGAGGACGAGGGCCGCCATCTCGTTGACCGCGCCGAGAAAGCCGTGAAGACAAGCGTACAGCATCACGGTTTCGTCTCCACTATCGTCAAGGCCTTCTCCCACGAGGAACGGGTCCAACTGGTGGAAATGCTGTGGGACATCGCCTATACCGACGGCGAGCTCCATGACATGGAAGCAGCCTTGTTGCGGCGGATTTCAGGCTTGCTGCACGTTACCGACCAGGAAAGCGGTGCTGCACGAAAGCGTGCCATAGCGGCGCATGGTTTGTCGGATTGAGTGGTCGATTGCGGTGCGCGGACCCCATCGAAGGGTGCGCACTCTAGAAGGAGGCAAGATGCCATACGTCGTTATGGAAGCATGCGTGCGATGCAAATATACGGATTGTGTCGAGGTCTGCCCGGTGGATTGTTTCTACGAGGGCGAGAACATGCTTGTTATTCACCCGGACGAGTGCATCGATTGTGGCGTCTGTGAACCGGAATGCCCCGTTGATGCAATAAAGCCGGATACCGAGCCGGGGGCGGAGCAATGGCTGGAATTCAACCGGCAATATTCGGAACAATGGCCGAATATCACCATGCACAAGGATGCTCCCGAAGACGCCGATGAATGGGCGAAGGTCCAGGAGAAGTTCAAGGAGCATTTTCGACCCGCTCCCGGAGAAGGCGACTGAGCGTTACTCGCCGTCCGTTGGCATTGCGCCACGCTGTATCCTGATCTGCAAAAAAAGCGAAACATATCGGCGGGCCGGACTTTCGTTCCATCCCCATTTGGTGTATGATACGGATTGCAGCATACGCTGCGGCGACGCATTTTACTCCAGACGGAACGCCGCCTAGCTCAGGTTGCCCTCGAAACGGATTTTCGGGGGTAACTTTTTGTCGGACGCCTGTTTTTCCCGGGGGTCGGCGAACGGTACGGAACGCGTCAAACGCTTTAAGTCATGGCCGAACGGCAACGCCGGGGCGACCTGCACGACCGATGGCGTTTCGGCCTTAACAGAGTGGAGCATTTCGGCTACATGGCGCAACAACAACTGAAGACTTCGTACGAAGTTGGCGACTACGTTGTTTATCCGGCTCATGGGGTCGGACGTATTTCCAGCATCGAAACGCATAAGGTCGGTGACTTGGCGGTGGAGCTTTATGCGATCGCCTTCGAGAAGGATCGTATGACGCTTAAGGTGCCGACGGCCAAGGCGGAAAAATCGGGTCTGCGGCGCCTGTCGTCCAAGGACCGCATCAAGACGGCCATGGACACGTTGCGCGGTCGCTCGCGCATACGCCGTACCATGTGGTCGCGTCGCGCCCAGGAATACGAAGCCAAGATCAATTCCGGCGATCCGATCTCCATCGCCGAGGTCGTTCGCGATCTGCACCGAAGCACCGATCAGCCCGAGCAGTCGTACAGCGAACGGCAAATTTATCAGGCCGCGCTTGAGCGGCTGGCTCGCGAACTTGCGGCTGTCGAGAAGATCGACGAACGCAAGGCGACCGAGCGGCTGGAGCAGGTACTTCTCAAGGCAGCGTAGAACGTGCGCGCCGGGCGGTGGCCGGCCACGGTCCAGTTGAGGCATCGTAACGAGGGGGGCAAACATGCTCCCCTTTTCTTTGTCTGACAGGTTTGGTCGTGGGTGAGCCGCTTTGCGAGTTGCCGACACAGCCCCCGATCGCCCGGCCGGCAGGGCGCAGGCGGAACCGCCGGACGGTCTTGATCCGAATACCTGCGACTATCGCACAATATCACACCATTCCGGCTTTGCCGGGACAGACGCAATCCTTTACTGTCGTTAAGGATTGGGCCGGCCGGCGCCCAAACCGGTTGCGGGTTATACCTGGCCAATCGGGGTCGGCGACTGGGCCAGATAATGGGAGAAATCCACCGATCCCGGTGGAATGCTTCCCCATCGAAGAGGACGGGCATTGACGCCGGATAGCGACAAATTCGCAAGATTGGGACGGCCCTTCCGGGTCTGGGCGATCTCGGCCATTCATTGCGACGTCGCGCGGTTGACGGCCCTTCACGATCATGTCTGGCCATTGATCCGGCCGGGCGACCGTGTCGTCTATCTCGGTAACATGATCGGGCGCGGTCCGGCGCTGTTCGAAACCATTCATGAACTTCTGACGTTCCGACGCGCCCTGATCGCGCTTCCGGGAATGCTGGCAAGCGACGTGGTTTATCTGCGCGGGACGCAGGAGGAAATGTGGCAGAAGCTGCTGCAGCTGCAGTTTGCGCCCAATCCTGCTGACGTGCTGACCTGGATGCTGGACCAGGGGGTGGCGCCGACTTTGCGTGCCTATGGCGGCAGTCCGGACAATGGCCTGGCCGCTGCGCGGGACGGGGCGGTGCAGCTCACCCGCTGGACGAACGACCTTCGGCAGACCATGCGCCATGCACCCGGGCACACGTCTCTGTTCAGCGCTTTGCGGCGGGCCGCATTCGACGACAGTAATACGCTCCTTTTCGTGTCGGCAGGATTGGACCCCCAGCGGCCGCTCGCGGCCCAGGGCGACAGCTTCTGGTGGGGCGCGCGCGGCTTCAGCGCCATTACCGACCCCTATGAGGGGTTCATCCGGATCGTCCGGGGTTTCGACCCGAACGGCGGCGGCATCGACGTCTCCGAAGTCACGGCCAGCCTTGACGGCGGGGCGGGTACAGTCATATGCGCCAAAGTCGAATCCGACGGCACCGTCAGCGACATCATGGAAGTCTAGTCCGGCCCGGAACGGCCTGACGGCCTGGGTGGGCTGCTACCGACCGTCCGCGTGAGGGAACAATCGTCGACCGGCCGCGTTCGACTCCGACTGCCTTTGATCCCCTTGAAGAAATTTCAAGGGCTGGTGATCCGGGCCCGGCACGCCTCCGTAAACAATTGCACGAGGCTGCGCCCGCATCGAGCCGGGTCAAGCAGGCTTGATGCGATTAGCTCGGAGAGGCTGGACATGGCGTATATCGACGATCCCGAAACCCAGAGGGCCAATCTGCGGTATATCCGCAGTTCCATGAACGAGCCCCTGTTGACGCGCGATCACGAGTTCGAACTGGCGACGCGCTGGCGGGTCCAGAACGACGAGAAGGCCCTCCACGAAATGGTGCGCGCCTATGCCCGCCTCGTGGTCTCAACCGCTTCCCGCTTTCGCAATTACGGCCTGCCGATGGGCGATCTGGTCCAGGAGGGCAATGTCGGACTGATGCAGGCCGCGGCCCGGTTCGAGCCGGAACGCGATGTCCGTTTTTCGACCTATGCCGCCTGGTGGATTCGCTCCGCCATGCAGGATTACATTCTCCGCAACTGGTCGATCGTCCGGACCGGCACGACCGCCGCCCAGAAGTCGCTGTTCTTCAATCTTCGACGCTTGCGCGCCAGGATCGAGGATGCCTCGTCGACGCGTCTGACCGACGACGGCCGTCGCTGGATTGCCCAGCAACTCAATGTCGATATCAGCGACGTCGAATCCATGGAAATGCGCATGTCGGGCCATGATCAGTCGCTCAACACGGCCATTTCGGACGGCAGCGAGGATGACTGGCAGGGGTTTCTGGCGGACGAGCGGCCAACGCCGGAAGCGGTCGTCATCGGCATGCGCGACAGTCAATCGCGATCGCGATGGTTGGCCGAGGCCATCGGCGAGTTGTCGCCGCGTGAACAGAAAATAATCCGTCAACGTCGGCTTGCGGACGAGGGTGCAACACTTGAAGAACTGGGCCGGGAACTGGGTGTGAGCAAGGAGCGGGTGCGTCAGCTGGAGCACCGTGCCTTGCAAAAGCTCAGGCAGGCAATGACACGACATGTCGACAATCCTGCGGAACTTATGGTTGAATAAATTGGCGGAAAAATGCTCGGAAAATGCTTACGCGATTTGATTCTTCCTGGCGGTATGCCAGTGTCAGGTTCGGCTCATGCCGATTTTACTTGTCACAGTAGAAAATGTTGAGAAGTTATGATTTGAACCTTTCTCCCATCCGGGAAGATTAATTCCGGACTGAGTCGAATAAATTTATATATCTCGACAGAGTTTCGCGGAATTTACGCTTTCGTAACCGTTGTCTCTTATCTTCCCTCTCGGAATTTTGGATCCGGAGAAGACTGATGGGACTTCAGAACATTAGACTCGTATATAAGATATTGCTCATAGTCGCAATGATGTCGCTGGTGGCGGGCATTCTCAGCATCGCATCCGTATGGTCCCTGGCCACGGTTCACGAGACGACAGAGCGCATGGACCGCCTTTCGACCGAAAGCCTGCTGGCCTCTCGGACAACGACAGCTTTGGTGTCTCTGAACCGCGCCGAGTATGGGATCGCCGCCGAGCCTACGTCGGAAACCGTTGCAGACTATCGCGCCGCGATCGAGACCGAGTATGCCCGGATTCAGGATCGGCTCGACGGGATCGAATCTCTGGCCGGGCCGGGACGGCAGGATGAGCTTCGAGATATCCGAACGCATCTCAACCGATACTTCGAGGCCGTGCAGACCACTTTCGACCAGGCGGAGGCACAGGGAGTTGACGGCGCGGCGGCGGTGCTGGCGACTGTACGCAACAATCGCGAGATCGCCGCTCTGGCACGCGACAGCCTGAGCGCCTATGCCCTCGACACCGACAGTCTCGTCAACGACCTCGAAGCCGAATCGGCGGAGATCTACGCGCTCGCGCGTACCGTCATATTTGCTCTGGCAATACTCGGCATATTCGCCGGCGTCGCCATCTCGATCTCGATCGCGCATTTCGGCGTCACCCGCCCACTTGCCGGCACGGTTCGGGGGCTAAAGCGTCTGGCCGACAACGATCTGACACTGAAAATCGCGGGCGACGAGCGCGGCGACGAGGTGGGCGATATTGCCCGCGCCATGGTCGTCTTCCGCGACAGCATGGCGAAATCGGAACGGCTGGAAGCTGAATCCGCCGAAAAGGAAAGAATCGCCGAGGAACGGGAACGCCAGGCGATGAACAGGATGGCCGATTCCTTTGAATCAACGGTATCGACCATCGTCCAGGGCGTCTCCGCCGGCGCCGAACAACTCCGGTCCAACGCGGAATCGCTGTCGGCCAATGCCACCCAGACGACCCAGCGGGTCATGACGATGTCGAACGCGTCGGAAGACGCCACCCAGAATGTTGAGGGCGTAGCCGCGGCGGCGGAGCAGTTGAGCGGCGCGATCGGCGAGATCAATCGCCAGATCAATGCCAGTTCCGAACTGGCCAGGGGGGCGGTCGCGGAAACGGAACAGACGAACGAAACGCTGGCTACCCTGTCGACGTCGGCGCAGCGCATCGGCGATGTCGTCAAGCTGATCCAGGACATCGCCGAACAGACCAATCTGCTGGCGCTGAATGCAACGATCGAAGCCGCGCGGGCCGGTGAGGCCGGCAAGGGATTCGCCGTCGTCGCCAGCGAGGTCAAGAACCTTGCCAATCAGACCGCCAAAGCTACCGAAGAGATCAGCAAACAGATCAGCGAGATGCAGGCGGTCAGCGAAGATGCGGTAAACGCCGTCGCCGGGATCGGAAACACGGTGGTTTCGATCAACGAAAACGTTACTGCCGTTGCGACTGCTGCCGAGGAGCAGTCGGCGGCGACGAATGAAATTTCGCGCAACGTTCAGCAGGCTGCCGACGGTACCCGGGCTGTTTCCAGCAATATCGGCGATGTCCGCGCCGCCGCCGACGATACCGGTAATACGGCAAGGGACGTTCTCGATGCTTCGTCCGAACTCAGCCGCAAAGCCACCCAACTAAGCCAGGAAATGGAGAAGTTCGTGGCGTCGATCCGCGCGGCATAGCCGCGCGGTCGCCTTTCATCCGACCGCGGTGAGGGGACCTTTCGGCGCGTTCTCACTGCGCAACCAATATTTGCGCTACGGGGCCCGTTTCGTCAATGGACGGCCCCGTTCGCGTTGGAAGACCTGATTCATCTGCCAAACGCCCGTTCAGCGGCGCCGTTCGCACAGAGGTGCGGGTTTCGAGCAGCCGCAGGCTCTGGAATTGGGCGATGTCGTTGGGGCATTGAAGTTGGTGCCGACGAAATTTTCGGCTGCGTGGCTATCCGGGATTCACTTGCGAAGCTGATGGGGATCATCGGAATCCGGATTCGTGGCAGCCCAATCGAGGCAGGCGATCAAGCAATCTCTTGCAAGGTGCTCGGCTATTGCGCGCGTTTGAGACCAATCATTGGCCAATTTCTCGTTGTTTCCATGGATCATTCGGCTGCGACCGCCACTATCACGACAAACTCGTGAATATCGCCGACCGCCGCGAATGTGTCGGCCCAATTCAGGAGCTCAATCTCCCATTCATCCGGACTGATATGCGGACCAGAGGGAGCGTACGACCACATTGAATGCACCGATAAGGACTCTTCGGGAACATGACTTAGAAATTCGCGACGGTGCGGCTGGCGGTCGAAGGCCAGATTGATGCGGCTGAGCGCTCTTGATGGCGTTTTCCAAATGAGGGCAATGGCCGCAGTAGCGAGCCTTGTGGCCGTCAGCGATTTCTCTCGCCCTGCCTCAGCGCCCAACTCGCGGGTCGTTAAGCGGCACACGAAATGACAATCATCGATGGCGCTGATCACGTCGGATTCATTCATGCTGTCGACGCATGATTTTCGTTTTCGCAGTTTATGACCCTGCCATGCCCGCTCAATCCGCCTTCGAGATAGCTCCGAAATACCGTTTCCCTTGTGCTTGCGCTCGAGCCAATCGTGCCTGGGTTCAAAGTGAACCCGGCCGACGGAATATGGTTTAAAGTCGCCTTGCCCGAACACGGTACATCCGATTTAACCCCATTTTTGAAACTTGCAGACTGCCCTGCCGTCCTTCTACTCCCGCCCCAACCGCTCGCGCAGCAGGGCGGCGGCCGGGCTGTCGGGTGGGATGGTTTCGAGGAGGCGGTTCCAGTGGCGGGTGGCGGTGGCCATGTCGCCGTCCTGTTCCGCCGCGACGCCCAGAAACCACAGCGCGCGGTCGTTGTCGGGGTCGAGTTCGAGGATACGGCCCAGCACGTCCACGAACTCCGGGGTCATGAAGTTGGCCATGTCACCGTCATGCATCGCCATCAGGGCGCTGGCACGGGTTTCGAGCAGTTGCAGCCTCTGGTCGTCGGGCAAGCCGTCGGGCGCGTTGCGGTCGGCGGCGTTGAACGCCTCGGCGGCGCCTTCGAGGTCGCCCAGTTCGGCGCGCAGATCGCCGAGCCGGAACCACAGCGACAGGTCGCCGGGGGTTTCGGCGGTGGCGTCTTCCAGCGCATCGATGACCCGCACCGCTGTTGCCGGGTCGCGGGTCAGGGTTTCGGTATTCTGTCCGGCGGCCGGTTGCGGGTCGGGCATGACCGTGTCGATATTGGCGCCGATCCGTTGCGCGGTCCGCGTAATCTGGCTCCGCACCATGGCCAGCCATGGCGCGTCGGCGGGCGTGCCGGCGGCGAGATCGACCCAGCGATCCAGCGCGCCTTCCAGATCGCCGGCCTGTTCGCGCCCCATGGCCAGGTAAAACCGGGCGCGCGGGTCGTTCGGTGCGGACTCCAGAGCTTGTTCGAACGCCAGCCGGGCTTCGCGCGTGACGATGCCGTCGTCGGCGTTCACGATCGCCTCGGCATAGAGGCTGGTGATATGCGGATCGCCCGACGACAGGTCGACGGCGCGCGCGAACGCATCGACCGCCCGGTCGTAGTCTTCCAGATCGGTGTGGAGCACCCCCAGTTTCAGCCAGCCGATCAGGTCGTCGGGGGCGTCTTCCAGCGCGGCTTCGAGCGTGCGGGCCTCTTCCAGCATTGCGATCCGGGCTTCGCGGTCGCCGACGTCACGGCCGGCGAGCGGCTGCGACGGCAAATCCGGCGAACCGGTCGGAACATAAAGGCCGAGCACCGCAATGGGCACCGCGATCGTCAGCACCATCGCCACGCGGCGTGCCCAGGGCGTGACCGGACCCTCTGCGGTCACCGTCTGACGCCCGCGCGCAAGGGCGAGCATGCGGCGGCTGATCTCGATCCGGCTGGCCTCGGCCTGCTGGTCGTCGAGCAGGCCGCGCGCCCGGTCGCGGTCAACCTCCGCGAGTTGTGCCCGGTAGACCTTGAGCGCGGCCGCCGTCGACGGATCATGGTCCGGATCCCCGGCCCCATCCACTCCATCCCGTGCGCTGCCGCGCATGAGCGGGCGCACCATCAGGGCGACGGCGAGCGCCGTTGCAACGGCGGCGACGATCCAGAACGTCATGATTTCTTCCCGGATCCCGAATTTCTGTGTCGTCCCCCGCCCGACGCATTCCGCCCCAACTCCTGGCCCGAATCCCGCCGCTTCTCCTCGCGGGCGAGCAGGGCGCCCAGCGCCGCCTGCTCATCCGGGGTCAGCGGCATCGAAGCATAGCGGTGAACATCACTGCCCCGGCCGTGCGGCCCCCCCATGCGCCGCCGTCGCAATACCAGCAGCGCCACGCCACCGGCGCCGGTCAGGGCGACGGCCACCGGCGCCAGCCACAATATCCAGGTGTTGGGCTGAAACGGCGGCCGCATCAGCACGAAATCGCCATAGCGTTCGGTGATATAGCCGATCACTTCCTCGTTCGTTCCACCGGCGGCGATCCGTTCGCGCACCAGACGCCGCATATCGCGGGCCAGCGGCGCCTCGCTGTCGTCGATGGTCTGGTTCTGGCAGACGACGCAGCGCAGGCTCTGTGCGATATCGCGGGCGCGCGCCTCCTGTTGCGGGTCCGCCAGCGGTTCGTCCAGACCCATCACGGCGCCGGTCACCGGCGCGGGTATGATCATGGCGAGCGCCAGCGACAGGGCGGCCAGCCTGAGGAATGCAGCAACGAGGCGTGGGGTCATGGGGCCATTTCTCCAGCGTCCGACACGCGGGTCTCGACGCCTCCATCCTGAAGCGCGCGAACCAGGGGGACCAGCGTGTCGCGGGCCACTTCCGCCGTCACGGCGCCGGTGTGGCGGTGGCGGATCCGGCCCTCGGCGTCGATCACGAAGGTTTCCGGCACGCCATGGACGCCCCATTCGACGCCGGCACGGCCATCCTCGTCGACGCCGATTGCGGTATAGGCGTCACCGTGCCGGGCCAGCCACGCGCGGGTGTCGGCCGGGGCGTCGCGATAGGCGATTCCGTAAAGCGGGATGTCCTCTTCCTCGGCCAGGCGGGTCAGGACCGGATGCTCGACCAGACAGGGCGCGCACCAACTGGCGAAGACGTTGAGCAGCACGACTTCGCCCGTGAACAGGTCGGTGTCGAAGCCGGGGGCGCCGTCGTGCAGGGGCGGCAGTTCGATCGCGGGCGCGGGCTCGTCCATGCGGGCATAGGGCACCGCCGACGGGTCGGAGCCGGTCAGGATCGGCACGGCAAAGGCAGCCGTCAGCAGCAGAAAGACGGCGATCGGCACGGCGACCAGAATGCGGCGGCTCATGCTTATTCCCCCGGCTGCGGGGCGGCGGCGGTTCCCCCGGAATCGCCCGGCGTTGGTCCGGGCCGGGAAGGCGGCGCGGCACTGGCGGAGCCACGGCTGCGGACGGCGATGCGCAGGCGCCGGTCGGCAAGGCTGCACAGGCCGCCGGCCACCATAATCAGCGCGCCCAGCCAGATCCAGATCACCATCGGATAGTGATGCACCCGCAAGGTCCAGCGGCCATCGTCATGGCCTTCGCCGATGACGGCATAGAGATCGGCCGAAAGGCGGGTGCGCAGGGCGACCTGCGTCGTGCCCATCTGCGCGACCGGATACCACCGCCGCTCGGGCGTCATCGTGTCGACCACCGTATCGCCGTCGCGCAGGGTCAGCGTCGCCCGGTCGGTGACATAGTTGGCGACCGGGCCGCTTTCGATGCCGTCGAAGGTGATATCATAGCCGGCAATCGATACCGTCTCGCCCGGTGCGACCCGTTGCGAGACTTCCTCCTGCCAGATGGTCGAAACCGTCATGCCCAGCACCATGACCCCGATTCCGGCATGGCCGAGCGCGGTTCCCCACGCGCCGCCCGGCAGGCCCGACAACCGCCGCAGCGAGTCCCGCGGCGACACCCGGCCCAGTTTTGCCCGCCCGGCGAGATCGGTCACCGAGCCCAGGATCGCCCACAGCGCCAGCGCCAGCCCCACCGCCGCCAGAACCGGCGCGCCGGTGGCGAAATACGCACCCGTCAGCGCCACGACGACGGTAATCGCGGCGGCGGCTTTCATCCGGCCGAGGACTCCGGCAAGATCGGCGCGTTTCCACGCCATCATCGGGGCGATCGCCATGGCCGCGACCAGCGGCACGGCCAGCGGAATGATCGTCGTGTTGAAAAAGGGCGGGCCGACCGTCACCCGGCCGCCGCCGACCACGTCCAGTATCAGCGGATAAAGCGTCCCGATCAGCACCGTCGCCGCCGCGGTCGACAGCAGCAGATTGTTCAACACCAGCGCCCCTTCGCGGCTGATCGGGGCGAACAGGCCGCCGGGTTCCAGCACCGGTGCGCGCAGGGCATAGAGCGTCAGCGACCCGCCGACGGCGATGCCCATCAGCAGCAGGATCAGCAACCCGCGATCGGGATCGAGGGCAAAGGCGTGAACGCTGGTCAGCACGCCGGAGCGCACCAGGAACGTGCCCAGCAGGCTGAGCGCGAAGGTCAGGATCGCCAGCAGGATCGTCCAGGATTTCAGCGCGTCGCGCCGTTCGACCACGATGGCGGAATGCAAAAGCGCGGTGCCGGTCAGCCATGGCATCAGGCTGGCGTTTTCCACGGGGTCCCAGAACCACCAGCCGCCCCAGCCCAGCGTGTAGTAGGCCCACCACGAGCCGCCCGCGACGCCGATGGTCAGCGCGGTCCAGGCCATCAGCGTCCACGGCCGCACCCAGCGGCCCCAGGCGGCGTCGACACGGCCTTCGATCAGGGCGGCGACGGCAAACGAGAACGCGATCGAGAACCCGACATAGCCGAGATAGAGGAACGGTGGATGAAAGGCGAGCCCCGGATCCTGCAGCAGCGGGTTCAGGTCCTGGCCGTCGATCGGCGGCGGATCGACCCGGTCGAACGGGTTCGAGGTCGCGATCATGAAGATCAGGAAGCCGACGCCGATCATGCCCTGCACGGCCAGCACCCGCGCGCGCAACGTTTCCGGCAGCGCGCCGCCGAACCACGCGACCATGGCGCCGAACAGGGCCAGGATCAGCACCCACAGCAGAAGCGACCCCTCGTGATTGCCCCAGACGCCGGTGATCTTGTACAGCAGCGGCTTGGCCGAATGGCTGTTCTGAACGACATTGACGACCGTGAAATCGCTGACCAGAAACGCCGCCGTCAGCGCGCCATAGGCAATCGCGATCGCGGCCAGTTGCACGGTCGCTGCCGCCGGACCGACGCCCATCATCGCGGTGTCGCGCCGGGCCGCGCCGATCAGCGGTACCCCCGATTGCACGATGGCCGCGACCAGCGCCAGGATCAGCATGAAATGGCCGGTTTCCCCGATCATGTGCCGCCGCCGTTCTCGACGGTTTCAGGGCCCCCGATCTCGGTCCCGCTCGCGCGCACCCGTTCGGCCTGCTGCAGGGCTTCGTGGACCTCCGGCGGCATGTAGTTTTCGTCGTGGCGGGCCAGGATCTCGTCGGCCTGGAAGGTGCCGTCGGCGCCGAGCCGGCCATGGGCGATCACGCCCTGCCCCTCGCGGAAAAGATCCGGCAGGATGCCCGAATAGACGACGGGGACCGCGTTTTCGGTGTCGGTGACCATGAACCGCACGGTGTCCTGCACGCCCGCGTCGGCGCCGTCGGTGATCTGCTCGACGCTGTCCTCGGCCACCAGACCGCCGATGCGAAAGCGCTGGCTTTCGGCCATCTCGCGGTCGCGCAGTTCCGTCGGGCTGTAAAAGAACAACAGGTTGTCCTGAAACGCGGTCAGCGACAGCGCAGCCGCCGCGCCCAGACCCAGCAGGCCCAAGCCGACGCCGATCATCCGCCGCTTCTTGCGCGACCGTCTAACCGCCATGTGCGGCTTCTCCCTTTGTCGGGCTGTCGCCCCGCTTGCTCGCCTCGGCGCCGTTCCGGTCCCGGCGCGATGTCCGGCCACTGGCGGCCCGCAGCGCCGCGACCGCCCGGTCGGCCAGATGCGCGCCGAACAGCGACGCCCCGGCCATCACGATCAGGACGACGGCCGCGACAGCATAAGCAGCCCATATGTATACGGCGTATTGATCCATCAACCCGCTTGTCCCGTCACCGTGCCATCCCGACCGGTTCTACCCCATCGGTGGCAACCGCCGAAACCCAAACCATTGTCGCAGGGCGGGGTTCCTTCACCGGATGCCATCCGAATGGTCAGCCCAAAGACCAGACTAAAGAAATTAGACGGGAATTCCATACGCCCGCGCCACGCGCACGGCCTGACCGGTGCCGCCCGAGGCACGACCGTCCGGTGTCCAACAGATGACGAATTCGGACGGGGTCGCAAGATCACCGCCCAGAACGATGCAGACATTGCGGGCATGAATGGCGCGGGCGGCGGGCGAACAGCGATGCCAGCCCGGATGATGCGCCGCCGCCTGGACATACGCAGACGATTCCCCGACCGCGAACACTGGGGCGAGGGTATACCACGCCCGATGCGAACGGTCAGGGTTCCGGCATCAATCACGGCGGTGCCCGCCGCTATGCGAGGGTTTCTGAGGCCCCCAGGGGCGGCTGTTTTACCACCTCCGCGTGCATGTTATCGCCTTTGGCGGGATTTTCAAACGGATTTGCTAGCAAAAGATGCCTCCTCCGGCATCCCAATGCCGGGTCCGCTACCGGCGTTTCTGCAACAGTCGCTGCACTTCTGCGGAGACCCGCTCCTCGGACAATCCCGTTACTCCGAACCGCTCGAAGAGCGACGAAGCGAGCGGATGGATCGCCTCGGCCAGCCGCTGGCCGATTCCGTCGACCTGGAGCTCGGCTTCCAGCACCGTTTCGTCGCTGCGGGCCGCACCGCCCTGAATGCCCAGATCACTCAGGGGATTCGCCCAGGACCGGAGAACGCGCCCATTCAGCCCGCTGTAATGCGCCCGAAACTGCACGGTTGCGGCGTCACCACCGCCCTTGCCGACCAGCCCGGCCAGTCTTTCGGCGTGCAGCAGCACCTCGGCCATCCGCCAGATCGGCAGGGTCGTATCGAACAGAGTGCCGGGCGGGAAGGTCTCCTCGCCGTCCTCCTGATAGCCCCGGATCAGGAATGCGCGCCCCGACGGCGTAACGCGCCAGAAATCGCAATGAGCCGGATCGCTCATGTACCGGACATTGGGTTCGCCTTCCGGCTTCAGCCAGCACTCGATCGCGCCATCCATCTGCTGGGGCGCAATCTCCCCGCGATCCGGCAGCCAGAAGGGCGGCCAGCCGCTATGGTGGGTGACCGCCTGCCGCAGCAGCGGTTCAAAACGGTTCAATTGGACTTCTTCAAGGTCACCGTTCAGGCAATAGTCCATACGATACCAACCGTGCGGAAAGCGCGCGGGCGAGGTCTTGGTCAGGCCGGCCGTGAGTTCCTGCCAGCGCGCGAATGCGGCGTTCACGAACGCGTCCTGCGCCGTACTTTCCGCCGGCTCATCGATCAGCCCGACCACACGCAGGATGTCGAATGCCTTGGCCAGCGTCAGCGTCGTCTCCTTGCGGTCGAACCCGACGATCGTCGGCCCGCTGACCCCGGCGAGGGCCGCATGCTCGCGCTGTGTCAGGCCTTCCGCCTTGCGTCGGCGCAGTGCCTCGTCGACGAGGGCACCCCAGTTCACGGGGTCTATGTGTCGAGAATTCGCAGGCATGCGTTACTCACAATTTCTTGATAGCGTGTCACAAAGCCGTCCGGTGGTTCGCCCACGGGTGGTCGGATGATCGACTCCGCTTTTCCGACCTGTCGCCTGAGGTCGACAAACGTCTGCTCGATGGCGCGCTCCGGCACGCCGATCGCCTTGCCGAAATGTCGGAACACCTTGGCATCGATAGCATCGAGACTGATTTTCTTGCCGCCAATGGAGAGGGCCAGTGTGCGGTCAAATCCATCATATATGGCCGTATTGACAACGTCATACGCGGGCGATAGCCGCAACCCCGCCGGTGTTTCCAGAAGAGAGAAGTTCTTGAGATGAGCATCGCAGTTCCCGACGAGCGCAAAGACGATCAGGCGCCTGAAAAAGCGCGCCAGATCGATTGTGGCCCGGGCGGAATGCTTGCGAATGATCTCTGCGATATCCTCGTAGGCGGCATCGTACTTCCCGGCATAGTCCTGCCCCTTGGGTTTGCCGAGAATCTGGGCGCAGTCTTCGAGCCGCAGTTTTTCGCCGATTCCCCCCCGGTCGAAGCGTCTGACGACCAAAGCGGTTTCGTTAACGGCAGAGATTGAGGCCACCGTGAAATCGTTGACCTCGGTTGCGCCCAGCACCTTGGCGGCCCAACGCAGGCTCAACGCTTCGTTACGAACCAGCGTATCGATACGTTCCGAATTGAATTTCGCAATATGCGGAGCCGGACCATCGGCGCTAGCGGGTCCAAAGTCATTCTTGCCCTCCGCGGTCACGAGTAGCTTTTTTTGAACGCCGGAGACCGTACGGCCAGGGCTCGCCGTCGCCTCGGTGATGCTGGGCAGGGGGACGCCGTCTGTCGGCCGTATGCTGACGGCACCGATGCAATCCGCGCCATAGCGCAGCAACAGGCCGAAATCGTCTTCCTCCTCGATGTGGGCGACACGGGCCTGCTGCTCTCGAAGCCAGCCCTCCGGACCGAGATGCTGGAAAAACGGGTGCAGCCCTGCCGGCCACTTATGCTCCCGGCGCGTGACGGGAAAGCAGCAGGCAATCTGTTCATTCCAACCGGCCGCGTATACGAACCGCGTCCCACCTGAAGCGGTCTCGCTGAGCACGCCGGCCGGCCGATCTTTGAACAATATCTGCGCATTTCGCCGGTTCATGTTAAACTATCCCTTTCCCGAAACCGGATCCGATGAGATTTCGGACAGCTATATAAACGTCAGCTTATCATATTATCCACATCAGACGTAAAGAAAAACATGATTTATCAAAAAGCCTAATCGATGATAATGACGCAGTCATAATTGCGTAGATCCGCATTTTAGAGAAGGGGCGCCGGGAAAACAAAGCTATAGCTTCATAAAAATGGCAGGATTCAAGAGGGACGGGGGTTCCAGCGGCGATGCGGGTGGTGCCGTGTTTGCGGCTGGTGCGGTCGCGGACCAGTTGGCCCACGAGGTTACGGGGGCACGGGGTCACGGAGTCTTCGTGACTCTGCTTAGCCCCCGCTCGCGGCCATTCTTGCGCATAGAGGCCGGGCGCGGCCTAAACCAGCCCCCGATTTTCCATCATCGCGGTTGGTTCGGGCATGCGGCCGCGGAAGGCGCGGTAGAGGTCTTCCGGGTCCTTCGAGCCGCCGGCCGCGTAGATATGCTCCCTGAGGCGGGCTGCGGTGTCGGGATCGAAGATGTCGCCGGTTTCCCTGAAGGCGCCGAAGGCGTCGGCGTCGAGCACTTCCGACCACATATACGAATAATATCCCGCCGAATAACCGTCACCGGCGAAGACGTGCAGGAAATGCGGCGATCGGTGGCGCATGGCGATCGTCTCGGGCATGGCGAGACGTTGCAGCGTCTCCGCCTCGAACGCCGCGGGGTCGGCCGGGGCGTCCGGTTCGGCGTGATAGGCCATGTCGACCAGCGCCGAGGCGGTGAACTCCACCGTGGCGAAGCCCTGGCCGAAATTGCGCGCGGCCAGCATCCGGTCGAGCAGGTCGGACGGCATCGGCTCGCCGGTGCGGTAGTGCACGGCGTGGGTTTGCAGAACCTCCGGCGTCATCAGCCAGTGTTCATAAAGCTGCGAGGGTAGCTCGACGAAGTCGCGCGACACCGAGGTGCCGGAAATCGACGGCCATGTCACATCCGACAGCATGCCGTGCAGCGCGTGGCCGAATTCGTGAAACAGCGTCCGCGCCTCGTCCACCGACAGCAACGCCGGTTCGCCCCTGGGCGGCTTGGCGAAGTTGGTGACATTATAGATGATCGGCGTTGCCCCGTCGCCCAGGCGATGGCCGGATTGAAGCCCGCTCATCCACGCGCCGGAGCGTTTGGACGACCGGTTGAAGTAATCGGCCAGAAAGGTCGCCCGGTGTGTGCCATCAGGGTTCTTCACCTCGAACACCCGCACATCCGGATGCCAGACGGCGACGCCTGTCTTTTCCTCGAACGTGATGCCGAAAAGCCGGGTTGCCACGTCGAAGGCGGCCTGGATGATCCGGTCGAGTTGCAGATACGGCTTCACGGCTGCTTCGTCGAAGGCGAAGCGTTCTGTGCGCAGCTTTTCGGCGTAATGGCGCCAGTCCCACGCCGCGAACGGTCCGTTGGCGCCGGCGTCGCGGGCGATCCGCTCCATCTCGGCCTGATCCTCGGCCACGCGCTGGCGGGCCTTCGCCCAGACCGGCTCCAGCAGGCCCAGCACGGCCTCCGGAGTTTTCGCCATGGTGTCGTCGAGCTTCAGCGCCGCATAGGTCTCATAGCCCAGCAACCTTGCCTTTTCGGCGCGCCGTTGCAGCGTTTTGGCAATGAGGTCGGCGTTCTTCGCCTCGCCCCGCGCCGTGAAGCCGCGCCATGCCTGCTCGCGCAGGTCGCGGCGGGTCGAATAGGTCGTGAACGGCTCGTAGATCGAGCGCGACAGCGTCACGGCATAGCGGCCGTCGTGCCCGCGTGACGCGGCCGCCTCGGCCATGGCATCGCGCAGAAAGTCGGGCAGGCCGTCCAGGTCGCTCTCGTCCAGGACCAACGCCCATTCAGCCTCGTCGGCCAGCACGTTCTGGCCGAACTGCGCGCCGAGCGAGGCCAGTTCCTCGTTGATGGTGCCGAGCCGCGCCTTGGCCGTGTCGTCGAGCTTCGCGCCCGCCTTGACGAAGCGCTTCCACGTCTTTTCCAGCACGCGCGTCGTCTCGGCGTCGAGGTCCAGCCTCTCGCGCGCCTCGTACAGTGTATCGATGCGGGCGAAGAGGGCGGCATTCATATGAAGCGCGGAGAAATGCCGCGCCATTTTCGGCGCGATGTCGCGTTCCACGGCCTGGATTTCCGCGTTCGTGTCCGCTCCGGCCTTGGTTCGGAAAATCGCCGACACGCGGTCCAGCGCCTCGCCCGACAGTTCCAGCGCCGCAAGGGTGTTTTCGATCGTCGGCGGTTCGGGTGCCGCGGCGATGGCTTCGACCTCGGCCCGGTGGGCGGCAAGGGCCGCGTCGAGGGCCGGCGCGAAATCGGAATCGGTGATCGCCTCGAAGCGCGGCAGGCCGAGTGGGCCGTTCCAGTCCACCAGGGCCGGATTGGTCGTGCCGGAAGGGGAGTCGTCGAACATGCGTGGGTTATCCATTCAGTGAGTGCCGCCGGTCGGCCCGGTGGGTTCCGTCACGTGCCCATGGCCTGGGAGATGCGCATGGCTTCGGCCTTGCGGCGCTGGATTTCCATGCGGGTCCGGATCAGGGCGAAGGTTGTGAAATAGGCCATGAACGCGCCGGTCATCAGCAGCAGGGGCGTCAGCATCGACGGGTCGATCGCCGGGGCGTCCAGGCGGCTGACGCTGGCCGGCTGGTGCAAGGTGTTCCACCAGTCGACGGAGAATTTGATGATCGGCAGATTGATCGAGCCGACCAGAACCAGGATGCCGCCGGCCCGCAGCCCGCGTTGCTGGTCGTCGAACGCGGAAACCAGCGCCATGTAGCCGAGGTAAAGGAACAGCAGGATCAGCACGCTGGTCAGCCGCGCGTCCCAGACCCACCACGTGCCCCACATCGGCTGGCCCCACAGGCTGCCGGTGGCCAGACAGACGACCGTGAACGCGGCCCCCAGCGGCGCGACCGCCTTCATATAGAGGTCGGCTACGGCATGACGCCAGATGATGCCCACGACCGCCGCCACGGCCATCGAGGCATAGGCGGCCATCGCCATCCAGGCCGACGGTACGTGGATATACATGATCCGCACCGTATCGCCCTGCTGATAATCCGCCGGCGAGGCGACAAGTGCGTAATAAAGGCCGACGGCGAACAGGATCACCATGGCCGCCGCCGTCCAGGGGATCAGACGGTCCGCCAGCTTGATGAAGCGTGTCGGGTTGGCGAAGCGATGCATCGGCATTTCCCGGCCGGGTCCGGCCGTCCTTGGACGCAGGGTCAATCGTTCTCGGTCGCCGTCAACAGCAACAAATGGGGCTGGGGTGTCAAGTCCATCATCGCCGCAGCCGGCAGTCTTGCGCGCTATCGTCGGCTTTGAAATTCTTCCGGAGCCTGCTGGCGGCGTTCGTGCTTTCCGTAGTCACGCGATACATGCGCAACGCGCAGCCGATAATTCGAGAAAATGCCGCCGCGCCCTTTTTCCTGAGCCTTCATGTGGGTGGCGTGATTGCGCCATCGGGCCACGGCCTCTTCATCGCGGAAGAATGACAGGGAGAGGTATTTGCCCGGCTCGTGGATACTCTCGAACCGTTCGACGGATATGAAACCGTCGATTTTCTCAAGCTCGGCTTTCAGGGCCCTGGCTTCGTCGAGATAGTCATCCGTCCGGCCGGTTTCCGGCCATACCTCAAAAATTACGGCAATCATGGTTCCTCGCTCGAAATCGGGCCGGGCCGGTTATGCCCGGTTATGCCGGGTTATGCGAGGTGTTCGGCCTCGGCGAAAGAGGTATCCGGCAGAAAGACATCGGCATCCGGGCGCTGCAGACGCTGGCCTTTCGCCAGAAGCAGGCCGTTCTGCGCCGCGATCCCCAGCTCCAGGCTCTGGGCAATGCGTTGGGCCCGCTCGATGAAATGGTCGGCGGCAACGGGCGGGCAGACGTCCCTGGCGGTCTCGACGAAGACCGCGAGCCACCGGTCGAAGTGACGGGCGTCGACCGGCAGCGGCAGGTGCTTTTCCATCGGCTGGCCGTGGTAACGCCCGCTCATCAGGGCGACCGAGGACCAGAACGCGGACATACGTTGCAGGTGCGGCTCCCAGTCCACGATCCGGGCGGCGAAAACCGGTCCGAGCAGTGCGTCGTCCCGGATCCTGCCGTAAAATGCCCGCACGAGATGGTCGATCATCGCCTCATCGATCCCGGTTCGGGCGATGATGTCGGCGATCGCTGCGGCTCTGCGGTCCTCTTGCGTCATCGGAGCCTCAAAAAAAAGTAAATACAATCCATCTTTAAGCTATCGCGCTGACAGCACCGGCGTCAATCCTGCATATTCCAGTGCCGATTCTGTCGCGTTTTCGAGAAGCTACCGGGCCCTGGGTTGAGCGGTGAGTGTCAATCAATCATTCTCCGCCGCCTGACGCAGCGCGGCGGCGGCGGCGAAGGGTGTGACGGTCAGGGCGAAGACGGTCATCGCCGTCAACAGCAACAGATGCGGCCGCGGCGTCAGATCCATCATCGCCGCATCGACGGCGGCGACGGCAAAGATCAGTACCGGCACTTGCAGCGGCAGTGCCAGCAGGCTGATCAGGATGCCGGCCCGCCGCGCGCCGACGGCCAGCGCCGCGCCGATGGCGCCCCAGAGGGTCAGCGCGGGCGTGCCGATGACGAGGGTCAGGACCAGAACCGGCAGGTGATCGGCGTGCATGCCCAGCATGATGGCCAGCACCGGCGCGGCGATCAGGATCGGCACCACCGTCATCGCCCATTGGGCCGCAAGCTTGGCCAGGATGGCGGCCTCCAGCGGCAACGGCGCCAGCAGCAGTTGATCGAGCATTCCGTCGTTCCGGTCTTCCGCGAACAGCCGGTCGAGCGGCAAGAGCGTCGCCAGCAGCACCACGACCCAGATGATGCCCGGCGCGATCCGCAGCAGTAGATTGGGTTCCGGCCCGATACCCAGCGGAAACAGCGACACCGTCACCACGAAAAAGGCCACCGCCATGACGGCATCGGCCCCGGCCCGGAACGCAAGCCGCAGTTCCGCGCCGATCAGGCTGGCCAGCGCGCGCGCCATTGTCATGCGCCGGCTCCTGCTATCGGGTTTTCAGGGGCATAATCCGCCAGCGCGACGTCAAGTGTCTCGCCGGTGTCGATGGGCGTATGCGTCGACAGCACGGCCAGACCGCCCCGCGCCCGATGCTCAGCCAACATTGCTTCCAGCACGACCGTTCCGTCCTGATCCAGCCCGACCACCGGCTCGTCCAGCACCCAGAGCGGCGCCGGCGCCACCAACAGCCGCGCGAGCGCCAGTCGCCGCCGTTGTCCCGATGACAGGAGACGGCCCGGCAGGTCCGCTGCCGGGGTTAGTCCCATCCGGTCGATGATGGATGCGCTATCAATCCATCTCACGCCATGCAGCGCGGCATGAAGGCGCAGATGCTCGTGCGCCGTCAGCGCCGCCTTCACCCCGTCGCGATGACCGAGATAAGCGACATGGTCGCGTCGATCCTCGTCGCCGTTGTGGCCATCATTGTCAGGCTGGCCATCGTGGCAAAAAGCCACTCGTCCCATGAACGGCCTGGCCAGTCCCGCCACCACCCGCATCAGGGTCGACTTGCCGCAACCGTTGGGGCCCGTCAGACGCAGGCAGCCCCCGGCCACGACGCGCGCCGACAGACCGGCGAACAGCAAGCGGTCGCCGCGCATGCAGGCGAGTTCGTCCATTTCCAGTCGATATCGGTGCATCCGGCACAGGGGCGTCGTTGGCAAGGCATCGGCACTGTGGCCATGTCGAAGGCCCTTGGCAATCCGGACGGGCCTGGAAGCGTCATTTCCGGTATCGTCGCGGCTTGTTTCCAGGGCCGCCTTGCCGCAGCATACCGGCGCGATCGAGCAACGAAACCGGCAAGGGGCGTCGTCGTGGCGGATTGGGGCGAATTTGCGGGCGTGTTCATTCTGTTTCTCGTCAGCCATTATCTGCCGTCGCGGCCGGGAGTGCGTCTGGCGATAACGCGGCTGGTGGGCGAGCGTGTCTATCTGCTGATCTATTCCCTGATCTCGCTGGTGCTGCTGGGCTGGCTGATCGTCGCGGCCGGCCGCGCGCCGTACGTGGCGTTGTGGGATTTCGCGCCGTGGCAGATCTGGGTACCCAATCTCGTAACGCCGGCGGCGATCCTGCTCGCCGCCCTTGGCATCGCGGCCCCCAACCCGTTTTCGTTCGCCGGGCGCAAGACCGACCGCTTTGATCCGGACCGTCCGGGCATCGCCGGCCTGACGCGCCATCCGTTGCTGTGGGCGATCCTGTTATGGGCCGGGGCGCATCTGGTCCCGAACGGCAATCTCGCCCATGTGCTGTTGTTCGGGTTCTTCATGGCGATGGCGATTGCCGGGATGCTGATGATCGACCGGCGGCGGGCACGCGCGATGGAGCCCCCACACTGGCGGGACATGGCGCGGCGGACATCCCTGATCCCGTTCGCGAACGTGATCGGTGGACGGTTCAGCATCGCGGGCATCGATGCGGCGCCGGTCCGTCTGGCGGTGGCCGTGGCTGTCTATCTGGTATTGCTGCTGCTGCACGGGCCGCTCATCGGCGTTTCGCCGCTGCCTGTGTGACGGCTGTTCCTGATCGTCGAAGGGAGCACGGAATGGACAATTTCGTCGTTGTCTCCGGCTGTTCGGGCGGCGGCAAATCCACGCTACTGATGGAACTGGCGCGCCGCGGATACGCCGTCGTGGACGAGCCGGGGCGCCGCGTCATCGATGCCGAGCGCAAGAGCGGCGGGACGGCCCTGCCATGGGTCGATCTGGCGGCTTTCGCCCGCCGCGCCATGGCTATGGCAATTGACGACCGTGCGCAGTCGATAAAAGGGGAGGGCTGGGTGTTCTTCGATCGCGGGCTGATCGACGCGGCGGCCGCGCTGCAGCACGCGACCGGCGAACCGGCCCTGGATGCGCTGGCGCATTCCCACCGATACAACAGGCGCGTGTTCCTGACGCCGCCATGGCCGGAGATTTACCGCAAAGATGCCGACCGTCAGCACGATCTGGACAGCGCCGTGGCGGAATACGAGCGGCTTCTGGATGTCTATCCATCGCTGGGCTACGACACGATCATACTGCCGAAAGTGCCGGTCGGGCAGCGCGCCGCGTTCGTGCTCGACATGCTGGCGACGTAGGTTCCGCGTCAGCTGCCAGCGTCATCGGATCGGGCGCCATAGGATCGGGCGTCGTCGATCATCTTGCCGTCATTGGGCAGGGCGTCCAGTGGGACGATCTCGACCGTGCCGCGCAGATTGGTGACCGACTGGAGCGTCGCGGCGATATTTCCGGCCAGCGCAGTGTCCTGCGCCCCGGCGTCTTTCAGCGCGGCCTTCAGCGTCATGACGTCGGGGCCCGAACCGCCGCTGACGACCAGCCGGACGCGGGCAAGTTCGGGGTGCCGGCGCTGCACCTGGGCCACCTGCGACGGATGAACGAACAGGCCCTTGACCTTGGTCGTCTGGTCGGCCCGGCCCATCCAGCCCTTGATGCGCATATTGGTCCGGCCGCAAGGGCTGGGCGCGTCCAGTACCGCCGACATGTCGCCGGTGGCGAACCGGATCAGCGGATAATCGGGATTGAGGGTGGTGACCACCAGCTCGCCAACTTCGCCCGCCGGAACCGGGTCGCCGGTGCCGGGCCGGACGATCTCGACGATCACATCTTCGTCGACGACAAGGCCCGGATTGATGCCGTCCGGGCCCAGCGTTTCATAGGCGATCAAGCCGATATCGGCGGTGCCGTAACTTTGCAGGCAGGTGACGCCGCGGCCCTGGTAAAAGCTGCGCAACGCCGGGAACAGCGGCCCGCCGGAGACATGGGCGCGGGTCAACGACGACGCGTCCAGGCCAAGCTCGTCGACCTTTTCCAGGATCGTCTTGAGAAAGTCGGGCGTGCCGACATAGGCGCGCGGCCCCAGGTCGTTGAGCGCCCGGGCCTGAAGCTCGGTATTGCCCACGCCGGCGGGGATGACGGCGCAGCCGAGCGCATGGGCGCCGGTTTCGAACATCGAGCCGGCCGGCGTGAAATGATAGGAAAAGCAGTTCTGGACGATGTCGCCCGGCCGGATGCCCGTGGCATGCAAAGCGCGGGCAGTGCGCCAGTAGTCCGTCCGGTGCGCCTCGGGGTCGTAGATCGGCCCTGGTGATGCGAAGATCCGCGCCAGTGCCGAGGTCGCTGTGCCCGTCATGCCGCCAAAGGGGGGATGCCGGCTCTGGCGCTCCGGCAGGTCCGATTTCCGCACCAGCGGCAGTGCTGCCAAACCTTCGCGGTCAGTGACGGCGGCCGGGTCGATGTCGGCCAGGGTATCGACATAGGCGGGAACGCTCTGCTTTGCCCGGTCCAACAGCGAAGCCAGGGCAGCGAACTGCGCGGCCTCACGCTCGGCCGGATCGCGCGTTTCCCTTGCGTCGAAGGGCCCGGGGATATCTGAGCCCTGCTCACCGGGTCGGGTGGGTGTGGTCATGACGGATCTCCCTCGGTATCGGATGGGCCCCCGGATAGGTCGCCAGCTTGGGTATCCGGCCAGGCATCGCCCCAGTCGGCGGCGCGGGCGGCCTTGTAGTCCTTGCCCTGGCGTCTGGTGACGGTGCGTCGCTCCAGCGTACCGCTTCGGGTGCAGAGGTCGAGCACGACATGGCCCGTGCGCCGCATCGGCGCCTTGACGATACGGTTGTCGGCGGGGGATGCGATGCCGTCGGCGTCGGTTTCATCCGAGGGCAGGATGGCCAGCACGAAGCTGATCTTCTCGGTCGATCGGCCCTGTTGGTCCTCGAACGGATCGTCGTAGCCCAGCGGAAAGTGGCACCAGTCGTCGCCTTGTCCCGGCTCTCCCATCGGGCACGCCCGGACATGCGGGCAGGGCGCGAGTAGCCGGGCGCCGAGATCGATCAACCGCTGCCGGGCGCGGATCAGCGCTGCGAATCCGACGCGGCTGCCCGGCTCGACGATCAGAACCGCCCGGCGGGCGCTGTGCCACATCGCGTCGGTGACCGTGTCGGCGCGGTCGCCCGGAAGTTCGTTGAGAAGGTACGACGCCATGACGAGGTCGGCGCCGCCCGAATGGACCCGCGCCAGACCGGCCGCAGCATCGGCCGTGCGGGTGGTGACCGCGAGATCCGGGTTCGCCGCAGCGACCAGCGGTTCGGCGAGCGCCAGAGCGGCACGATCGGAATCGATGATCGTCATGGCCGTCAGCCCCGGAAGTCGCACGGCCGCAGCGGCGGCTGACGCCCCCGTTCCGGCGCCCAGATCGACGGCGTCGGCGATCCCGGCCGCAAGAGCGGGCGGCATCGTCGCCAGAGCGGCCGATACGGCGGCAAATGTTGCCGGAAACCGGTGGCGGAGATAGGCACGGCGTTCCGCGTCGGAGACCAGACCGGCGGCGCCGGGTTCGCGGCGGTTGCGGTACCGCTCGATCATGGCCCCCTGCCCGGCCCCCTGTCCGGTCCGGGCCGGATCGAGCATGCGCCCCAGCGCCTCGGCCACCGGTTCCGGCAGGGCCAATGGTGCCATCATGCGTCGTGCCTCATGTTCAGGTCGCGGGAAAGGTCGGGCGTCGGATTCGGCGTCAAAGCCACCGCTTGCGGCGCTTGTAGCTCTTGATGTTCTTGAAGCTCTTGCGTTGCTCACCGCCGCCGCCGAGATAGAACTCCTTGACGTCCTCGTTGTCCATCAGCGCCTTGGCGTCGCCGTCCAGAACGACCTTGCCGTTCTCCATGATATAGGCATAGTCGGCGCATTGCAGGGCCATCCGGGCATTCTGTTCGACCAGCAGGATCGTGATTCCGAGGTCCTGATTCAACTGCCGAATGATCTCGAAGACTTCCTTCACCAGCATGGGGGACAGCCCCATCGACGGTTCGTCCATCAGGATCAGCCGGGGCCGCGCCATCAGGGCCCGCCCGATCGCCAGCATCTGCTGTTCGCCGCCGGAAAGATAGCCCGCAAGGCCGGTGCGCTCGCGCAGCCTGGGGAAATAGGAATAGACCATGTCGATGTCGGCGCGAATGTCCTTGTCCCGGCGGGTATGGGCGCCCAGCCACAGATTCTCCGCCGGCGTCATGTCGCCGAAAATGCGCCGGCCCTCCATGACCTGAAAAATGCCCTGGCGCACGATCGCGCCCGCATCATTGCCGGTGATGTCGTGGCCGTCATAGACGATGGAGCCGCGTGTGACCTCGCCGTCTTCGGTCTTCAACAAGCCCGAAATGGCCTTCAGTGTCGTCGATTTGCCCGCGCCGTTCGCGCCCAGCAGGGCGACGATCCCACCCCTCGGGACATTGAGTGACAGGCCGCGCAACACCAGAATGACGTCGTCATAAACGACTTCGACATTGTTGACGACCAGCAGATCTCCGCTGCCGGCGTCATGCGGATCCGGGGCCGCCGTAGCGGTGGCGATGTCGGTCATGCGTCTCTCGCTTCCGGGCGGGGACCGACGGCATTGCGCCGCCGGTCCCGATCAGCGGGTAACCGTTACCGGTCGTCCGACCGGCTGCGGCTCAATAGCCGAGCCATTCCTCGCGGCGCGGCAACTCGACGGTGGTCAGGTGCTGCAGTTCCATCGCGCCGGCGTCGATCAGTTCGCGAACCTCGCGGCCCTGAACATCTTCGGTGACGCTGGCCCGGTAGATCGGCACCGTCATCATGCCGCGATGGTCTTCGGGCGACCAGTTGGACGGCAGGCAGACGCCTTCGAAGCCTTCCGGTACCCAGTCGCTGCGCTCGTAGAAGGCATCGCGGATGGCGGGTCCTGTGATATCGCCGGACTCTGCAGCGATCTCCATTGCCTCGGCCATATACATCGAGGCGCACACGCCGGCGAGATAGGACAGCGGACGGTACATTTCCCCGGTCTCGTCCTGCATATCGGAGATCTCGTTGATCAGCTGGATGCCGGGCACGTCGGTGTCGGTCCAGGTCGCGCCGGTTCGCACCGCCAGAACGACACCGTCCGCGTTCTGTCCGGCGGATCGCATGACGTTCTCGTCAAGTCCCCACACACCCGACAGGAACTGCACATCGACCTCGGCGCCCGCGCAGGCGTTCAGAAGCGACGTCGTGGAATCAACCGTGTTGGCGATATAGGCGTAGTCGGCTTCGTTGCGGTTCAGCGTCAGGCATTGCGAACTGAAGTCTTCCGGCGCCAGCGAATACGTGATCTCGGACAAAACCTCGAATCCGAGTTCTTCAGCATATTCGGCGCAAGCGGCCTTGGGGCTGTTCGGGAACGGGTGGTTCGCGCCCATATGAACGAAGCGCGGCGCGCGATCCTCGCCCTGTTCCGCCCAATCGTCGGCCGCCCACGAGACGAGACCGCGGCAGGCGTCGGAATAGCTGGGGCCATAGAAGAAGTTGTAGGGGGCGCCCTTGGTCGAGCGTGGTGCGTCCCCGGTCGGGTCGGTCAGGGTGCCGGCATAGGAGGCCGAGATATAGGGGATTTCGTCCTGTGTCACGCTGTCGACAAGCGCCTCGGTATCGGCCGTGCCCCATCCCAGGATCGAGACGACGCCGCGCCCCGCCCAGCGGCGATAGGTCGAGACCGCCCGTGGGGCCTGATAGGAATAGTCGACCGTTTCGAAGTTGATCTGCCGGCCGTCGACGCCGCCCTGTTCGTTCAACCATTCCAGGGCGTGACGCACGCCCAGGGCGTATTCGACGCCGATGGCCGATGTCGCGCCGGTCAGGTCGGCGAGGTGGCCGACCTCGATATCCTGGCTGTGAGCCGTTCCGGCGGTCAACAGGGCGCCAGCGGCCGCAAGTCCGAGAAGTTTCTGTCGTTTCATGGTGGTCTTCCTCCGAGTTCGTGTCCGGCCGTTGTTCTCGGGTCGCGGCCGGTCGGGATTTGCCCCTGGTTGTGACTATGGTGCTCTTAATACGAGAACGGGTACAGCTTCCAGTACGCCTTGATCTGGCGCCAGCGATGGGCAAGCCCGTCCGGCTCGAAGATCAGGAAAAGAACGATGGCCAGGCCGATCGCCATTTCCTGCAGGAAGGCGATGTTCGACCGCAGGCTGAGCGCGGTGTCGATCGGTGTGTCGGTCAGGGCGCGCCCGATGGCATCCATGGTTTCCGGAAGCAGCACCATGAACGCGGTTCCCATGAGCGTGCCCATGATCGAGCCGAGACCGCCGATGATGATCATGCCCAGGAACTGGATGGAAAACAGAATGGTGAACGCTTCCACCGAGACGAACCCCAGATAGTGGGCGTACAGCGCGCCGCCGATGCCGGCGTAAAATGAACTGATGCCGAAGGACAGGATCCGGTACTTCGTCAGGTTCACGCCCATGATTTCGGCCGACAGATAATGATCGCGTACGGCGATCAACGCCCGGCCGTCGCGTGTGCGCATCAGGTTCGCCGCCAGAACGTACATCACGACGACATAAGCCAGGACGAGATAGAAGTACGTTTGGTCGGCGATCAGCTGATAGCCGAAGATGCTGACCGGATCGGCGAGAGTGCCGGCCACGCCGCCGGTAAACCAGCTGGCCCGGGCAAAGAAATCCTGCAGGATGAACTGCGCCGCCAGAGTGGCAATGGCAAGATACAGCCCCTTGATGCGGGCGGCGGGGATGCCGAAGATCAGGCCGATGGCGGCGGTGAAGCATCCGGCCAGCGGGATGCAGAAGAAGACCGGGATGCCGGTGCGCTGGTGGATGAAGACGCTGGCAAAGGCGCCGAAGCCGAAGAACACGCTGTGGCCGATCGAGATTTGCCCGGTAAAGCCGACAAGGATGTTCAATCCCAGCGCCGCGATGCCCAGATAGCCGATCTGGATCATCAGGTTCAGGCCATACCCACTCAGCAGCAGCGGCGCGCAGGCGGCGATCGCGATCAGGATAACGACGGTCAGGAAACTGGCCCGGTCGTCGAAGATCGTCGTGTCCCGGCCATAGCCGGTCCGAAAATCGCCTGCCGGCCTCATCTGCACACCTGCCATCCCGTCCGCCCCCTGCTTCGTCTTTCGATCGGCTCCGCGCGGAACCGCCGTTTCAGACGTTCGATCATGGGGCTTCTCTGTGCCCCCATTTCTTTCGTTCAGATCAGATGCGCTCGATGTCGCGTGTTCCGAACAGGCCGTACGGCTTGAACATCAGGATGATGATCAGGGCATAGAACGGCGCAACTTGATAAAGGTTCATGCCCAATCCCAGTTCGACATCGATGAACTGCGACACGGCTTCGAGCAGGCCGATGATCAGGCCGCCGATCACCGCCCCCACCACGCTGTCGAGACCGCCGAGAATGACGGCCGGAAACACCTTGATGCCGATGAAGGCCAGGGCATGGCTGACGCCGTTCACCACTCCCATGACGACGCCGGCCACGGCGGAAACCATCGCGGAAATCGCCCAGGCCATGGCGAAAACCTGTTTGACGGACACGCCCATCGACTGCGCCGCCTGCTGGTCGAAGGCCGTCGCCCGCATGGCGAGGCCGGTGCGGGAATATTTGAAGAACCAGGCAAATGACAGCATGATCAGGCCGCTGACGACGATCGACATGATATAGACGGATTGAATATTGATGATGCCGAACAGTTCGACGTATCGGGACTCGAAGATCGGCGGAAACGGCTCGGCGGTGGTCCCGAAAATCCATTTCATCAGGGCCTGGAAGAACAGTGACAGGCCGATCGTGACCATGATGACCGAGATCACCGGCTCGCCGATCATCGGCCTGAGCACCAGCACCTGAAGCAGCATGCCGAAGATCATCATGAATACGAGCGTGAACAGAAAGCCGAAAACGAACGGCAACTGAAACTCGGTCAGGAACCACCAGCAAACCCAGGCGCCAATTAGCAGAAATTCTCCCTGGGCGAAATTGACGACATGCGAGGCCTTGTAGATCAGCACGAACGACATGGCGACGACACCGTAGAGGGTGCCGACGATGGTGCCGACGATCAGCAGCTGCAGCAGGAAGAAGAAATCCATGGTCGCCCGTCCCCCTGTTATTCGGCCGCCGACCGCGCCGCGTGGGCCGCTCCGCCGGCATCCAGATCGACGACCCGGAGCGTCGTGCGGATGCGTTGCTTCGTGCCGTCCTGAAAGGCGATCGTCGTATCGACGGGGATTGCAGCCTCGTCGGCGTACATGGCGTCGACGATGTCGCCGTATTTTTCGTGGATGACGCCGCGCCGGACCTTGCGCGTGCGTGTCAACTCGCCGTCATCCGCGTCGAGTTCCTTGTAAAGCAACAGGAATTTGCGGATTCGCTGCGCGGCCGGGAGCGTCTCGTTTACTTTGCGGACCTCGGCCTCCAGCAAGGAATAAACCTCGTCCCGTGCCGAAAGATCGGTGTAGGTGGTAAACGAAATCCTGTTCTTCTCCGCCCATTTGGAGACGATTGGAAACCGGATGCATATCATGGCGGCCAGATAGGGGCGTTCATGGCCAAGGATGACGGCCTCGGCCACGAATGGCGAGAATTTGAGCTTGTTCTCGATGAACTGGGGGCTGAAACGGTCGCCGTTGACCGTGACCGCGAGGTCCTTGATCCGGTCGATGACGACGAGATGGCCTTTGGCGTTGAAGTATCCGGCATCGCCGGTATGCATTTCGCCGGCGTCGTTGATGTCTTCGCGGGTGGCTTCCTCGTTCTTGTAGTAACCGGCGAACATGTTCGGGTGCTTTGTCACGATCTCGCCGACGCCGTTGGGATCGGGGTTGTCGATGCGTACCGACACGCTGTCGTCAAATGGCAGGCCGACCGTATCGAAGTCGATATCGCCGCCCCGGTGGATCGTATAGGCGCCGAGCAGCTCGGTCTGCCCGTACAGCTGGCGCAGCGGAACGCCCATCGCCAGAAAGAAGCGGAAGGTTTCCGGCCCGAGCGCGGCACCGCCAGTGGCCGCGGATCGAAGACGGGTGAAGCCCAGACGGTCCTTGAGCGCCCGGAACAGCAGAAGGTCCGCCAGTGGCGACGTTCGACCGGCGTCGAGCGCCCGAAGCCCGTGCTTCATTCCCAGATCGAACATCCGGTTCTTGAACGCTGAGGAGTCCATCATTCGGGACCGAACATCAGCGACGATACCTTCCCACACCCGCGGCGCCAGAAGGATGAAGGTCGGCCCGATCTCGCGCATATCCGCCATCGTCGTCTCGGGTTCCTCGACGAAATTGACGGTCATCCGGCTGATCATGGCCATGCCCAGGGCGTAGATCTGCTCCATGATCCAGGGCAGCGGCAGAACGGATACGTATTCGTCCTCGGGCAGCTTCGGGTCGACGGACAGGTAGGACGCGCAATGCGCGATCAGCGCCCGCGACCGCAGCATGGCCATTTTCGGTTTCGAGGTCGTGCCGGAGGTCGTGCACAGGATGGCGACGGCTTCACCATCGGTGGCTGCGACCATGCGGTCCCAGGCATCGGTCGCTCCGTCCAGCACCTGCCGCCCGGCGGCAAGAAAATCCTTCAGGTCGATGAGGCGGGGATCGTCATATTTGCGCAGGCCGCGCGGATCGCAGTAGACGATCGTCTCGACGCAATCCAGCCGATCGCCGATATTGAGCAGTTTGTCGACCTGCTCTTCGTCCTCGACGATCATCAGGCGGCATTGAGCCTGATTGACGAGAAAGTCGATTTCGTCGTCCAGAGAATCCCGATAGAGGCCGAGACTCATGGCGCCGACGGCATGGGCGGCGATTTCGCCCATCACCCATTCCGGACGGTTGTCGCCGATCAGGCCGACGACGTCCTCTTGCCCGATCCCCCGGGCGCGCATGGCCAGGGCCATTTCGGCGACGCGGGTATTGACCTGACGCCAACTCAGCACGTTCCAGATGCCGAACGCTTTTTCCCGCATCGCGGTTTCGTCCGGCCAGTGCCGGGCGTTGTAGGCCAGCAGCTTGGGCAGCGTGTTCAGGGTTTTGGTATCGGGCAGGGACGGGCCGGTCATTGCGCCGCCTCCTCGTCGCCCAGATAGGCATTGCGCACCTGCGGGTCGGCCATCACCGCGTCGGGTTCGCCTTCGATCAGTTTGCGGCCGAAATCCAGCACCATGACCCGGTGCGAGATGTCCATGACCACGCCCATGTCGTGCTCGATCATGATGACCGACAGACCCCATTCCTCGTTGATGTCGATGATGAACCGGGCCATGTCCTCTTTTTCTTCGAGGTTCATGCCGGCCATGGGCTCGTCGAGAAGGATCAGACTCGGCTTCAGGGCCAGCGCGCGGGCCAGTTCAACGCGCTTGCGCAGTCCATAGGAAAGCGTGCCGGCCACTGCCTTGCGGACATGCTGAATTTCCAGGAAGTCGATGATGTCCTCGACCTCCCGGCGATGGGCGAGTTCCTCGGTTCTGGCGCCGGTAAGCCAGTAAAGCGAGCCGGTCAGGAAATTGTTCTTCAGCAGGTGATGGCGCCCGACCATGATATTGTCGAGCACGGACATGTGCGAGAAGAGCGCGAGGTTCTGGAAGGTGCGGCCGATGCCGAGATCGGCGCGGGCGTTGGGCCGCAGCCGGCCGATGTCCTTGCCCTGGAACTCGATCGTCCCCGAAGTCGGCGTGTAGCGTCCGGAAATGCAATTGACCATCGAGGTCTTGCCCGCGCCATTGGGGCCGATGATCGAGAAAAGTTCGCCCTGTCTGACGTGAAAACTGACATCGGTCAGGGCATGAATGCCGCCGAACGACAGGTTGATGGCATCGGCCCGCAGGATCGGCGTCTCGTCCTGCCGATCCGCCGGCCGGGCCGGATCCTTGGCGGCATGATCGCCCAGCGCCATCCGCTTCCTCCCCCCGTCGGCCGCAGCGGGGTGCCGCCGCCGTTCTTGTTCGATTCCCCCGGCGATCCGGAGTTGCGGGTCCTGTTCTGGTGCCCGCGTTTCGGTAGACTGTAAGGGAGCTTCTTCGGAAGTTGCAAGAACGACTTGCGGCCGTTCGGAATTCAGGGATTCAGTCCCCGGAGTCCGCGGGGTGGAGACGAGAGCTGTGCCCCCGGCTGTCGTGTCAGAGCCGCTCGATCAGCGCGATGAAATACGACAGGACAGCCATAGCGAGACCCGCAAATAGGCACAGACTTTTGCCCCTTGTCCAACGATCGCGATGGTCCGCAAGGGCTGAGAGCGCCGTGGCGTGCGCCTCACTCTCGGCATCGGAGAAGCGTTGCTTGTCGAGTTTGTTCAGTCGGCCCAAGAGCCGTCCGTATTTTTCGGCATAGATTGCCGGAAAGGAAAGCAGGATCACGCCGACAAGGCCCAGTCCGGGTCCGATCAAGTCAACATACTTCATTCGTCAACGTTCAAACGACAACATGTGATCGGGCGTTTTCTCGGTGTCGATGTCGAGGTCCATTTCTTCCAATCGTTCGAATACCTGCGGGTGCATGTCATCGGTTCCAGAAATCGTTATGGCATGGGTGACATGAAAATGTCCTTTTGCTCCCGGCGAACCGGTGACCAGACCGAACGCACTGCCGCAAGCGCGAAAGAAGCGTTCGAGCGTTTCAATCTCGGGGATGCCGCCCTGCGCCCCTTCAAGCCTGGAGACGTAGGCCTTTCCCCAGCCCGCGCGGTCGGCGACGTCTCGCTGGCTCAATCCGGCCTCTTTCCGGATGCCGGCCAACAAAAGCGCAAATTTTCTCTTTTTTGCCGTTCTATCCCACAGAACCCGGACCTCCTGTGACTCTGCCATGATCGTTTCATGGACATCATCGAGACCTACGAAGTTATCAGGTTTCTCTTTCATGGCTTATATCCACTGAACCAGATCGATGTTGCGAGGATTCAGACTGATTTCTGTGGCCGCGATACCTGCCAGTATCAAAATCCCCTTGTTATAGGGCGGTATTCGATTTATAAAGCCAACAACAATTAAATTAGATCCAGGGTCGTTAATTGACAATATATACAATGGGGTGGATGGTACTTCCAGTATATATAATTCATATGTGTTGTCGATGACTGCGACCAGTGGTTCCGTTGCCAATCCAAAGTTTCGAACTGCGTCGAGCTTCGCGCGGATTTCCACATAGGCCGCCGGATTGTTGGCTGCAATTTGCTTCAGCTTTCCACCCGCATTGTGTGAAAACTTTACATCCATCGACCTAACCGCTTTACGCTATCATGGTTGATTTCCAAGTCAACCCCCTCATAGGGGGCGGGCGTCGGTCATACACTACCATTACGAGTAGTTTAAGCAGGAATGTCATTGCTGCGGGCTGGAACTTCTACGAATGCTCGCCGCGATTGATTTGGAACGGCTGCAAGAATGGTCCTTTTTGCAGGCGGGACGATATGCGATACCCGATTATCGAGATCAAAGACGGTGAGGAGTGGCAACGGCGTGAATGCTGCGGGTTTAACGTCAGCCGAACCGGCCGTTAGGCGTCGGCCGGTCGATCTGGATATTTCAGGCGTGCGGCTGTATGGCGAGTGGGTTGAGCCCGAGGCGGCCGGAGATCGTGCGCCGCTGGTCTTTCTTCACGAAGGGCTGGGCAGCGTGCGGCAATGGGTATCGGGGGCGATGGATGTCCCGGCAACAATCGCCGCGGCCACCGGGCGTCGCGCCTTTGTCTACGACCGGCTGGGTTTCGGCCGGTCGCCCGCGCTGACCCGCCAGCGCCAACCGGATTACCTGTACGACGAGGCGCTGGAGACACTGCCGGCGGTGATCGAAGCATTGGGACTGGAGACCTGCGTGCCGGTCGGCCATAGCGACGGCGCGACCATCGCCCTGATCCTTGCCGCCCGGCGGCCCGATCTGGTGGCGGGACTGGTCATAGAAGCGCCCCATGTCGTCGTGGAGTCGCGGACCCTGGCGGGCATCCGCGCCGCACAGGCGGCGTTCGACGACCCCGAGGGCCGACTCCGGCCGGGGTTGGAGCGGTATCACGGCGAAAAGACCGCAGCGACTTTCTCCGGCTGGGCCGATGTGTGGCTGACGCCGGAATTCGCGCGCTTTTCAATGCTGGACGATCTGCCGGGCATCACGGCCCCGCTCCTGGTCATCCAGGGCGAGGACGATGAGTACGGGACGCCCCGGCAACTCGACCTGATCGTCGCCGGTGTCGGCGGGCCGGTCTCGACCCGCATGATCCCGGGTTGCCGCCACATTCCACACTTTCAGGCATTCGATTCGGTCATGCCCCTGATGGCGGATTTCATTGCCCCGCTGCCATAGCGGCCGCCGTCAACCCGTGTTTCGGGGGATCCGCTGCCATAGTGGGGGTCGCCTTCATCTGGGCCGTTTCGGCCGGCGCAAGATCATTGCTGCGAGCCGGACGCGGGAACACGACGGTCACGCGGGTGCCGTCGCCGGGATTGCTGTCGAAGGCGACCGTCGCGTTGTGAGCGCGGGCGTATTGAAACACCACGGTCAGGCCGATGCCCGAACCGCTTTCCTCCAGCCGTTCGGCGTGATGGCCGCGAAAGAATGGCTGGCCGAGATGGGCCAGATCATCGGGGTCAATGCCCCGCCCGTTATCGGTGATCGACAACTGCACCCGGCCATCGTCCAGCGTCGTCACCGCCATCTCGACCGCCCCTCCGGCCTGCGTGTATTTGACGGCATTCGACAGCAGGTTGAGCAGGATCTGACGGACCCGGCAGGCGTCGCCGATGATTGGCGCTTCGTCGGGAACATTCAGCGTCAGTCGGATCTTCTTGGGTTCGCTGTCCGGGGCCAGCAAGGCGGATGCCTCGCGCGCGAGGTCGGCAAGATCGATCCGGTCTGCGGCGACGGTGATCATTCCGGCCTCCACCCGCGAAAGATCGATGATGTCGTCCAGCAGGGCGAGCAGGTGCTGCCCGCTGCTGTTGATATGCTCCGCATAGCTCACGTATTTGGGCGAGCCGAGTGGGCCCAGAAGTTCGCCGCGCATCATGTCGCTGAAGCCGATGATGGCGTTCAGCGGCGTCCGGAATTCATGCGTCATCTGGGACAGCGCGGTCGATTTTGCCGAACTCGCGGCTTCGGCGGCGGCTTGCGCGGCTCGGGCCTGCGCCTCGGCCCGGCTGCGGCGGTCGACTTCATCGCGTAGTGCCCGGGTTCGTTCCGCGACCCGGTTTTCCAGATCCTGACGGGCCGCCTCGACACTGGCCATGGCGTCGTTGCGCGCGGAAACGGCGGCACCGAGTGCCAGGCCCATAGCGGCCATGGAGCCGATCAGCAGCTGATAGGGGCCGGAAGAAACGCTGGTTCCCGTCCAGGCGACGGCCAGTGCGACGGTCAGCGTGATCGCCAGGATGGCGACCGTGGTGCCGCGGACGCCGAAGCGGATTCCGACCCCGATCAGGGGCAGGAACAAGAGGAACCCGAATTCCAGTCCTATGCGCCCGTCGATTGCCGTATGATCGGGCCGGGAATAGGGCAATCCCGCAGCCGCCAACAGGGCGACGCCGGCAATACCCAGTGCAGCGGCGACGAAGATGCGACCTGCCATGCTGCTGGTTGCCGGATCGCGCTGCCGGGTGGCCGCGGCCAGACGCACCGGCCGCCGAACGGCCCAGTCCGAGACGATCGGCGCGACGATGACGAGCAAGGCCGGTGTCACCGTCAGCAATCCGAGGAGATCGCCGAGCCACCATCCGAGCCACATATCGATGAAGGCGCGGGCCGGCAATCCACCAGACAGGAAGACCGGCGCGACTGTTGCGAACGACGTCGCCATCGCCGCCAGAGGCATCACGATCAGAAAGAGCACCGCCGACCGGAGGCTGGCAACCCGGCGGTCGAATGAAAGTGTGCCGGTGAGAAACCGAGCCGCCAAAGCATAGCACAGAACCGGGATTCCACTGCCGAGCGCGGCGAATATCAGGAGTTGGATCGATGGCGTGGTGCGGTCGGCCGCCACGATGCCCACGAATCCGGCGATGAAGGCAAGCGGCATCACCCGTCCGCCGAAAGCCAGCAACAGAGCCATGGTAAGGCCGGCGGTAGGATACCAGAGACTGACGCCGGTGCCGCCTGGCAACAGGCCGGACAGGTTCCACGTCATGTACCAGACGACGATATAGGCGACGGCGAAGACCAGTCCGCGGGTCGACGCGAAGGGTAATTCGAGCGGTGCTGCGGCGTGCAGCCCTTCCGCCGGGGACGTCGGCTGCGGCGAACGATATCCGGAGTCGGCTTCCGCTTTCGGCGGCGCGCCAGGATCGGCGGTCCTGCCGGATGTCGCGCCATCGCGCGGTCCGACGGCTGAGGTGAGGGGTTCGAGCGTCAACGATGGATCCTGCCAGCTATCGGCGGCCGCAGGCTGGCTGGAGCGGACGCCGTCATTGCGACGGCGGTCGCCCTGGGCCGATTGAATTGCCGAAACCTGCAACCTTTCGGTTATCTACCATAACGAGCGTAAATGCAAAATTAATTCTACTTTTGAAAGAAACGGGATGGGGAGGATGAGAACTGGCGTGTCCGACGCGCGCCCCGGAATGTCCCGTCGGCGCTGATACTTCATGGTCCGCGATTCAAGCGCAGCCCCCTCAGCCTGTGTGCGGCCGACCCTCGGCGTCGACGCGAATGACGGTGCCGTCGGACTTGCGGATCAATCCCGGGCCGAGCCACTCGCCGGCTTCGCCCGTGACGGGATTGTAGGCCCGCTTGAACCCATATCCCCACATGCCGCTCCCGCCCAGGGCGCTGTTGACCTGCCAGAAGCCGCGGTCGTCGATTCCGCCCGGAATCCGGCTCCTGTTCCCTTCCTGATCCCACCCTGCATCGCGACCATGGCGTGACGACTCCGACGAAGGCGTTCCGGCGCCGAACAGCGCCGAAACAGACGGAACGAGCAGCAAGCCCAGAACGGCGGCGAGGATACCGGTCAGCAAAACGACGAGGCCGCCCGCAGAAGCCGCGATCGCGAACGCGACGGCCGACCCGCCGACAATCAGACGAAGACCCTTGACGTACGATGGCGCCGATGCGCCGGTGCGCCCGAAACCGGCGGCACCGGTGAACCCCGAGGCAAGCCACACAATTGCGGCCATGAGCCCCGAGAAAACTGCACCTTCGAGCATGGCAGCGCTTGCGGCGGCGCCTCCGGCCGCGAAGGCGGCGAGCCCGGCGGTGATGGCCGCGCGCCCGGGTCTGCTGACTTGCGCCCGCGATTTCGCCGGCGCATCGGTGTGAAACTCATCCATTCGACGTCTCGGGTTGCCGCGCTTGCGCCCATCATTGAGCCGACCCTGTTCAAACCGGAAGCAAATAAATGCCGTACTTCTGATCCGGCGCCATTCGTTGCCCTATGCGGGTTCGACTTCGCAGCCCCATGCCGATCGGGGCTCTGACAGGGGAAGCCCGATGCACCTGTATACTGCTGCCTACCAGAGCGGTTTGCGTCGATCGGAAAAAACGCCTACATAGTCCGCCATATGCGATAAACGCTGGAACCGGATGGCGGGACAGTCGACGGGCCACGGCCGCGGTCGAAGGCAGGAGGACACCACAGTGACGTTTACAGGGCAAGATACACTCAAGACACGTCGTACGCTGAGCGTGGACGGCAAGGACTATGACTATTTCAGCCTGGAGGCCGCCAAGGAGCATGTCGGCGACATCTCGCGGCTGCCATTCTCGTTGAAGGTTCTTCTGGAGAATCTGCTGCGATTCGAGGACGGCCGCTCGGTCAAGGTTGACGATGTGAAGAACGTCGCCGATTGGCTCAAGACGAAATCATCGACAGCCGAAATCGCCTATCGTCCGGCGCGGGTTCTGATGCAGGATTTCACCGGCGTGCCGGCCGTGGTCGATCTGGCCGCGATGCGCGAAGCCATGATCAGCCTTGGCGGCGAGGCCGAACGGATCAACCCGCTGACGGCGGTCGATCTGGTCATCGACCATTCGGTCATGGTGGATGAATTCGGCGGACCGGACAGCTTCAAGCATAATGTCGAGCGCGAGTTCGAGCGCAATCAGGAACGTTATTCGTTTCTGCGCTGGGGTCAGACGGCGTTCGACAACTTCCGCGTCGTACCGCCGGGCACCGGCATCTGCCATCAGGTGAACCTGGAATACCTGGCCAAGACGGTCTGGTACGAAAAGGACGACAAGACCGGCAATACCGTTGCCTATCCCGACACCCTCGTCGGCACCGACAGCCACACGACCATGGTCAACGGTCTGGCCGTTCTGGGTTGGGGCGTCGGCGGCATCGAAGCCGAGGCCGCGATGCTCGGCCAGCCGATTTCCATGGTCGTGCCCGAGGTGATCGGCTTCCGGATCACCGGCAAGCCAAAAGAGGGAACCACCGCGACCGATCTGGTTCTGACCGTGACGCAGATGCTGCGCAACAAGGGCGTCGTCGGCAAATTCGTCGAGTTCTATGGCGACGGGCTGGACCAGATGACGCTGGCCGACCGGGCGACGATCGGCAACATGGCGCCGGAATACGGCGCGACCTGCGGCTTCTTCCCGATCGACAACGAAACCCTGCGCTACCTGCAGTTCACCGGTCGCCCGGAACACGAGGTGCGCCTGGTCGAAGCCTATGCCAAGGCTCAGGGCATGTGGCGCGACGCCGACGCGCCGGAGCCGGAATTCACGGATTCGCTGGAACTCGATCTGGGCGATGTCGTGCCGTCGCTCGCCGGACCCAAACGCCCGCAGGACCGCGTGCTGCTGACCGAGGCGTCGGCTGAGTTCGTGCGCCATTTGTCCAGGGAACTGGGCATCGACGCCACCGGCGCCGAAGGCCGGATGGCCGATGAGGCCGGTGCCACGGCACCAGCCGCCAGATCGGGTAACGGGCTTTCCAATCCGGTACCGGTCGAAGGCGCGGACTATGAACTGGATCATGGTGACGTCGTCATCGCTGCGATCACCAGTTGCACCAACACCTCGAACCCGGCGGTCATGCTGGCGGCCGGTCTGGTGGCCCGAAACGCCGCGGCGCGGGGCATGAAGGTCAAGCCGTGGGTAAAGACGTCGCTGGCGCCCGGATCCCAGGTGGTGACGGATTATCTGGAAGCTGCCGGACTTCAGGACGATCTCGACACACTCGGCTTCAATCTCGTCGGCTATGGCTGCACCACCTGTATCGGCAATTCCGGCCCGCTATCCGAGCCGATCGCCAATGCCATCGAAAAGGGCAACCTGATCGTCTCGTCGGTTCTGTCGGGTAACCGGAATTTCGAAGGCCGGATCAACCCGCATGCCAAGGCCAACTATCTGGCCTCGCCGCCGCTGGTCGTGGCCTTCGCCCTGGCCGGATCGACCAAGGTCGATGTCGCCAACGAGCCGCTGGGCGAAGACAGGGACGGCAAGCCCGTCTATCTGAAGGATATCTGGCCAAGCAACGAGGAGATCCGCAACACGATCGAGACCGTGCTGACGCCGGACATGTTCCGCCGGCGCTACGACAACGTGTTCGAAGGGCCCAAGGAGTGGCAGTCGGTCAAGACCAGCAGCGGCCTCACCTATACCTGGGATGTCGGGTCGACCTATGTGAAGTCGCCACCGTTCTTCGAGAACATGAGCCGGACGCCCGATCCAATCACGGACATCACGGGCGCGCGGGTGCTGGCGTCGCTTGGCGATAGCGTGACCACGGACCACATCTCGCCGGCCGGCGCGATCAAGAAAGACAGCCCCGCCGGGTCGTACCTGACCGATCGTCAGGTGCCGCCGCGCGAGTTCAACTCCTATGGCGCGCGTCGCGGCAATCACGAAATCATGATGCGCGGCACTTTCGCCAATATCCGGATCCGCAACGAACTGGTCCCCGGCATCGAGGGCGGCTATACCCGCTATATGCCGTCGGGCGACGTAATGCCGATCTATGATGCCGCGATGCGCTATCAGGACGCGGGCGTGCCCCTGGCCATCATTGCCGGCAAGGAATACGGCACCGGCTCCAGCCGCGACTGGGCGGCCAAGGGCACCAGACTGCTGGGCGTCAAGGCCGTGGTGGCGGAGAGCTTCGAGCGCATCCACCGGTCGAACCTCGTCGGCATGGGTGTCCTGCCGCTGCAGTTCAAGGACGGCACGACCCGTGGCGACCTTGCGCTCAAGGGCGACGAAACGTTCGATTTCGACGGCATCGCCGAGGGCCTCGCACCGCGCGCCGAGATCACGATGACCATAAACCGGGCCGACGGCAGCAAGGACGAGATCCCGCTGCTGGTGCGCATCGATACGCTGGACGAACTGGAATACTACCGCCACGGCGGCATTCTTCACTACGTCCTGCGCGGCATGGTCGACCAGCCGAAGCAGGCTGCGGAGTAACATTCGCGCTTGTATCGATTGGGGGCGGCGCCGGTGGGTGTCGTCCCCTTTTTTGTGCTCACACATTAGCATCGATTGCGGGAAACGTGAGTTCCACACCCTGATCGTCCCGGGCGCTGCGCGGCACGAAGTGACGCAGTGCCGGCCCGGGACCTCGTGCAGCACCTCTCGATCGTGACACACGAACCGGGTGCCGCCGGCTCGGGGCCCCAATCGGTGTCGGGGACGAGCAGGAGAGAGAGTCGGCGCGGCTGAATGGCGCGGACGCACAAAACCACACTCCAAGACGATAGTCTGATATTAATCACATTGTTTGGTCGGAGAAAATGGTGTAAATACACAAGGTAATCCCGCAACGAATCACACTAAAAAGGTGTGGTATATGGAGGGGGCTGCCGGTGATGCATTCGGGTCTTCAAAGCGTCCATCCCCGCATGGGCGGAGCAGCGGCTGTCGGCGGGATCTCTGCCTGCGGCCTGACGGCTGCTCTGTCGGGCCGAAGCGTCGATCCAAGCGCTGCGGCCACGGTTGCCGGCACGCTTGCGGCTGCAAGGCCATGGCCGGCCCGGCCGCGCGTATTGGCGGTCGTCGACAACAGCAATGGGCACTTCTGCTGTCTGGCCGACAAGCTCGCCCGTCTGTGCGGCGATGAAATAGTGCTGGATGTCGTTTTCATCGAGAGCTATCGCGAGTTCTGTACCTATGTCGATGTGATGGGTGTCCATCGGCCGGAACCCTCGCTGGCCGATGGTGAGGGCGGAGGCGGGACGGCCAGCGAATCCGTCGACGCGGCGCCCGGGATCGACGGCCTGGAGGCGGCACTCGCCGGCCGCGGGCTGGCAGGGCCGATCGATGTCAAAAGCCTCGGCTGGCGCGATTCCGGCGCGCTTTTCGACGGCAGGGTGCCGGTTGTGCAGTACGATCTTGTGCTATTCGACGATCAGGCGCCAGCGCCGTTCCCCCGATCCGGCGGAAATGCGCAACGGTTGGCCACTACGGCGGGCGTGCCGGCCATACAGGTGCGGCGATGTGCGGGTTCCGGCTCTGGTCCCGCACATGGCGCCGCTCTATCCGAGGGCGCCGACCGGTCGGCCCTGATGGTCCTGTGGCCCGGGGACTCTGCCAGCGGCCCGCTGCTCGATTTCCTCAGTCGGTATGCCGGATCCTTCTCGGCGGTCGTGGTGTGGACCGACAGTGCGGCCGGAATCGGCGAGGCAGCGCAGGCGGCGGTGCGCGACAGCGTCGGCGGCGCTGGTTCCGCCATACCGGTCGAGTTCCACTCCAACCAGCGGCGGCTGTGGAATACCGATCTGAAGGCCGCGATCGACCGCTACGATGTTGGCTCGGTGTTCCTCGCCGCGCCGGGACGAGCGTCCGTGGCGACACTCTGGCAGAAGATCCGGCTCGGGTTTCTGTCGGCGCGTGGCGACCTGTCGAAGATCTATCTCAGGGCCTGACCCGGGGCCTGACCCGGGGCCCGACTCGGGGCGTGACTCGGGGCCTGAACGGGAACGTGATCCCGCGCTTCGGTTTCCGGTTTCCCGGTTTCCGGCATAAGGGTAATGACCCGACCGTACGATGGCCCGTTGCGCGTCAGCGCCGGCTCATCCGTACCCGCCCGGAGTCGTTCCCTGATCGATCGGGCGCACCGGCCGCATTGCGGCGCGCAACCCAGACAGGCATAGACGTCACTCATGCGTCGGGCGCCACTTCTGATCGCGCCATCGATGCATCGTTCGCTAAGGACGTTGCATGAGCAGATAATCATGCCGAACGTGCTATCCGAGTTGCGAATGATTGTCAATCGCCTGCTCCTTCTTCGCAGTTCGTGCTTGCTTATTGATCGGCCCGTCAGGTTGCCTCAGTTTGAGGCGTGATATTCGTGCCTGATGTATGGCGGAGCGGCGGCAGTAATTGCTGCCGGACCGGTAACCGGAGACGACAGGAGAATACGATGAAGGGTGACCCGAACGTCATCAAGCATATGAACGGGATTCTCACGAACGAGCTTTCCGCGACCAATCAGTATTTCCTGCATGCGCGGATTCTGAAAAACTGGGGAATTCTCACCCTCGCCGACAAGATATACGAGGAATCGATCGGCGAAATGAAGCACGCCGACCTGCTGATCGAGCGGATACTGATGCTCGACGGCTTGCCCAATCTTCAGGATTTGCACAGCTTGAAGGTCGGTGAGTCGGTGGAAGAAATGTTCACCGCCGATATGGGGCTGGAAAAGCAGAACCAGGCCGACCTCAAGGAGGCGATCAAGGCCGCGGAACAGGCCAACGACTACGTGTCGCGGGACATTCTGCTGAAGATCCTGCGGGAGACCGAGGAGCATATCGATTGGGTCGAGGCGCAGCAGGATCTGGTCCGTATGGTCGGCATCCAGAACTACATTCAGGAGCGCATCGGCCGTATCGACGACGAGTGACGAGGTGGAACTGCCGGCCCGGAGGTCCGAACATGGATTTCGGGGGGATAGAATCCGGACCGGCACCTGTCTGATAAGATGGGCTCAGGACCCATCGCGCCCGCGTAGCCGGAATCGTTGGCCGGACCGGCATGGCAGGGTAGGGGTCCGGCGGAAAATCCTTTGGAGACCGGTATCGGTCTCGATGGCCAATGGGGACGAAGAAAACACGATGATCATTGATAGCAGGTTATCCAGATACGGCTTCGCATCGCTGGCGTCGGCATTGTTGCTGACTTTGGGGGCGTCGGCATTTGCCGAATCGGGCACCGATTCCAGCAGTTCCGCTGATGCCGCTGTTGACTGCAACACGCGCATGGCGGAGATCGAGGATCTGATTCGGGAAAAGGATATGGAGATCCCGTCCGGTGCGTTGAACGACATCTTCACGCTGCAACAGCAGGCCTCCGAGGCGTGCGCCGGCGGCAACGACGAGATGGCCATGGGTCTACTGGACGATCTGGAGGAAACCATCCTGGCTGCGGTCGAAGAAGGCATCCCGACAGTCACGGCTGACGATGTCGAGGCCGAGATGGAGGCCGAGCTCGAGTCGACCGGATCCGGTTCAACGATCGTGGACTCCATGAACGGCCCCGATGCCGGAGCTGGCGGTGGCGGCGAAAGCGGCTTCCCCGGTGAGGAAACTGCCGAGGAGTCGGGTGATGAAGACCCGGAGACGGACGAGGAAGACTGAACGGCTGATCGGCAACTGACCGCAGTAATTTGCCCCCGATTGTTTGATCCGGATGGTCAATGTCGGCGGTAATGTTGTATGCTGTCCCATCGGAGCCGTGCGTCGGCGTCGCGCGTTCCGGCCACCTGAACAGGGGAGGCAGATCATGACTGTTGCATCGATCCTTCAGGTCAAGGGGTCAGCCGTTTACAGCGTCACCCCCGACGCGACGGTTCGAGAAGCCGCCGCGACGATGGCCGAACGCAAGGTTGGCGCCCTTCTCGTCATGGACAAGGACGAGCGGTTGCTCGGTCTCGTGTCGGAACGCGATTTTGTCCGCGTCATCGCCCGCCAGGGCGATATCGCCTCGACCGTCGGAGAGGTCATGACGGCCGAAGTCTATACTTGCGCGCCGTCGGACAGTATCAGCGATCTGATGCATACCATGACCGAAAGGCGGATCAGGCATCTTCCTGTAATGAACGCCGGTCGTGTCGTCGGCATGGTGTCGATCGGCGACGTCGTGAAGAGCCGTATGGCCGATATCGAAGAAGAAGCGACGCTGCTGCGGGCCTATATCAGCCAGTAGGTCCGGACAGACAAGTTTTACCGCACAATCGCGCCTTCAGTATGCCGTCGCGCCGCAGACGCTTTCCGAGCCGTGCGTATCCCAAGGCGTTTGCATCGATGTCCGGGGCCGTCGTATTCTGGCACAGATCCCCCGCGATCTTGGGGGCACCAGCGCCGATCCGGCAGCAAAAAACGCGGGATGGAAAAATGCAACACGGTTTCGTCGGGGTCACGGCCATGGTTCTGCTGGCGTGGGGCGTATCGGCCTGCGCCACATTATCCGAAGGTGAGTGCCGAACGGCGAATTGGTACGAACTCGGCCGGCTCGACGGCGCCAACGGCCAGCCCCGCTCGCGGCTCAACAATCACGCCGAGGCCTGCGGCGAATACGGTATTATCCCCAACCCGGAGGCCTATTTCCAGGGTCGCGACGACGGACTTGCGCGGTACTGCACGCCGGAAAGCGGTTTCGAGGTCGGCCGAAGCGGCGGTAGCTATCAGGGGGTCTGTCCGCCCGGCGATGAAGCCGGGTTCCTGGCGGGCTATCGCGATGGCAGGGCCATTCACCAGGTTTCGCAGGAACTGGCAAGCGTCGAGCGCGACATCGACCGCCTGGAAAACCGACTTGCCAGCGATGGCGTCGACGAGGACGAACGCCGCGCGCTACGCCTGGAGATCCGGGCCCTGGACCGCGAGTTCCGGTCGCTGAACCGGGAACTCGTGCGCATGGAGAGCAACGCGGCAACGCGGGGGAGCTGGAAACGCTGATTTGGGGAATTGGTAGCCGGGGAAGCCGCCGAACAGCCGTCTGCCGGTCCCCTAGCGTCTTGACAGCGACAGCAAGGCTATAATAGGATTATCGTCCTAGCAGCCGGACGTGTAAGCCCGCCACCCCTCGGGGATGGCGGGTTTTTTTTGTCCGTTGCATCGCTTGATGCCGGGCGTCGGCTGCCGGGCGATGGCCTCCGGGCCTATTCCCGCAAACGTACAGATCAGGACAGGATATGACAGTAACGACCGAACCGGCGCCCCCGTCGGCGGCGCCGGGCGACCCCGCTCTGAGTGTGGACATCGTCCGCGAACTGGCCTGCGCAGCCGCCCAGAATGCCGTTCGTGAGGCGGTTGCCGATGCCGCGCGCGACGCAGCGGAACAAGCGGCCCATACGGCAGTCCGCGATGTGCTCGAACGGCTGGGGTTCGACACCACCGACACCCGTGCAACCCGCCAGGATGCGGATTGGCTCCGCGATGCGCGCCTGCGCTCGGCGGATCCGGAATACCAGCGCGACCGCATGTTCCTGCGCAACCAGCGCCTTGCCCACGAGCAGATCATGCCGATCTTTCGCCGGACGGCCATCGGCCTCGTGCTTGGTGCCGCCGCCACGGCCACCTGGCTGGGTCTGCGCGAGATGCTGTCGACATGACCGCCAATCAGAGCGCCGGCGATGCGTTCGAGCGCGCACTCGACTTCGTTCTGCGGCACGAAGGCGGGTTCGCCGACCATCCTGAAGATCCGGGTGGGGCGACCAACTTTGGCATTACGCTTGCCACCTATCGCGGCTGGGCGCGCCGTAACGGACTCCCCGAACCGGGTGTGGACGACCTCAAATCCATTCCCGAGATACACGTCTTTGATATCTATCGCCATGGCTACTGGCGGGCCTGTCACGGCCCCGATCTGCCGGTGCATCTGGCTTTCGCCGTCTTCGATATGGCGGTCAACGCCGGCCCGGCCCGGGCTGTCCGGCTGTTGCAGCAGGCCCTCGACGTCACTGTCGACGGGCTGGTCGGTGGACAAACGCTGGCCGCCGCGATGGCGAGGGCGGACGACCCGACCTGCTTCGACGACTATACCGCCCGAAGACTGGCCTATTACGGGCGGCTGTCGACCTTTCCGACATTCGGTCTCGGCTGGTCGCGGCGCGCCGTCGCCTGTCACCAGGAAGCCGAAGCCCTGGCTCCCTGGCGAGACGGGGAAAGAGTTGGGGCGAGAGACGGGGCGACCGGGCCGGTGCGCAGGGCCCGCGCAGCGCCGCAGCACCCGACACCATCGATCACATCATCATCTTTGTGGAGGCGACTATGGAATTCCTGGATCTGAGCCCGGTTCTTGAAACCGTGATCAACGTAGGCGCGGCGATGCTGCTGGGGGCGGGCAGCTGGGCGGCGAAGCGGCTTGCCGACCGGCTCGGCATCGAAGCGGAAAGCGATTTGTCCCGCCGGCTCCAGGACGCCGTCGGCTGGGCCGTGTCCTATGCGCGCAGCCGGGCCGTCGACCAGGGTGCCGATCTCGCCCGCGTCGAGGTTCGCAATGCCGTGGTGGCCGATGCCATCGGCTATATTGGCGGACATGTTCCGCAGACAGTCCGCCGCCTGGGCCTTACCGATGCCGCCGTGGCCGAAATGGTCGAAGCGCGCCTCTCCCGATAGGCGGCGTCCCCGTTGAGAAATGGTATCTTTAGCGGGATTTCCCGCTAACCGTGAGCGGGCAAGCCGGGGAAGCGGCGGTGGCCGTTAAACGGTCTTGCGTTGGGCGGATGCCGCCCGCTAAAGTCGCAGACCATTCGCAGATTCTGACAATCCAGGGGCGCGCTTGAACCGATCGGCTTGTTGCCGACTGAGCATGGACGGATCGACGATCGCGGCACAGTTGCCGCTCGCGTCCCCGGCGCCCGCTTTTCCGTCTCCAAACCGACAACGAGGAATGCCTGCCATGATCACGGAAACCAAACGCTTCCCCGCGGCCCGCCGACTTGCCGGTGTTTTGGCCGGATCGGCCGTTGCCGCGCTCATGGCGGCAGCCCCTGTGGCTCAGGCCCAGGCTCAGGACATTACCGTCGGATCGAAGATCGACACCGAAGGCGCCCTGCTCGGCAACATGCTGATGATCCTGCTGGAGGATGCGGGCTTCACGGTCGATAACAAGATCCAGCTGGGTGCGACCAGCGTCGTGCGCCAGGCGCTCATCGCGGGCGAGATCGATATCTACCCCGAATATACCGGCAATGGCGCGTTCTTCTTCGACCGTCAGGGTGACCAGGCCTGGAACAATCGGGGCGCGGGTTATGAATTGGTCTCGCAACTGGATGCGCAGGAAAACAATCTGGTCTGGCTGACGCCGGCCCCGGCCAACAACACCTGGGCGCTCGCCGTGCGCCAGGATGTGGCGGCCGAGAACGATCTCGAAACCATGGAGGATTTCGGTGCCTGGGTTTCCGGTGGCGGCGACGCCATGCTGGCGGCGTCGGCGGAGTTCGTGGAGTCGCCGAACGCACTGCCCGCCTTTCAGGAAGCGTACGGCTTCGAGTTGACCGACGACCAGATGCTGGTTCTGAGCGGCGGCGACACGGCGGCGACCATCCGCGCGGCCGCCGAACAGACCAACGGCACCAACACCGCCATGGTCTATGGCACCGACGGCGCGCTGTCGGCGGTCGGTCTGGTGGTCATGGAGGATACGCAGGGCGTCCAGATGGTTTACGAGCCGGCGCCTGTCGTGCGGGGCGAGGTGCTGGAAGAGCATCCCGAGATCCGCGACATCATCGATCCGGTCTTCGAGACGCTGGGCCTGCAGACGCTGCAATCCCTCAACGCGGCGATCATCGTCGAGGGGCGGGACGCAGGGCAGGTCGCCCGCTCGTATCTTGAGGAAGAAGGCTTCATCAACTGACGTGCCGGTGGGTTCGGCGCGGCGCATTCCCGGAACAAGGTCTGGCGAGGGCGAAGGATGACCATCATCGCCAACCGTGTGCTGACGACGCTGCTCGTTTCAGGCGTCGTCGGGGTATCGCTGATGCCGTTCGCCAGCCATGCGCCCAACCGCATCGTTTCCGGGACTGCCTTCGGCATCGCAGAGGCCTTGTCGCCCTGGCATCTGGCGATCGCGGCTGTGCTGACCCTGGTGCTCGCGGTTGCCGCGACTCCTGCCCTGAGCCGGCTGGTCCTGCCCCGCCTGGCGGCCGGACGAACCGGGGCGGGAGCCGGCGCCGGGATCGGTGGCCCCTTGGTTGCCCTGGGTGCGGCGCCACTGCTGTTGCTGACCATCATGTATGGGGCCGGTGACTTTGCCACCCGAATGACCGATCCCGAAATGACGGCGGCCCGGACATCCCTGGGCGGCGCCTTCTGGGTCGCGGTATTCTCACTTACGCTGATCATGATGGATGGGCTGCAGCGCCTTCGCGTCGGCTCACTCGTCGCCGTCGGCTATGGTCTTGCGGTCGGTGCGGCGGTCTTTGCGCTGTTTGCCGCCGGCGTCTTCGACGACCTTTCCATCCTGCGGGAATATGCGAACCGGCGGTCGGCCTTTACCGCCGCCATGTCCCGGCACATCTTCCTGGTTGCGGGGGCGCTGGGGCCGGCCCTGCTGATCGGCATCGCGCTGGGCCTGTGGGCGCTGCGCCGGAAACCGGTGCGCGGCGGCGTCTTCGGACTGCTCAATTTCTTCCAGACCATCCCCAGTATTGCATTGTTCGGCTTGCTGATCGCGCCGCTGGCGGCGCTGGGCGCGGCCGTGCCGCTGCTTTTCGATCTTGGTGTCCGGGGCATCGGCATGGCGCCCGCGTTGCTGGCGCTGGTCATGTACGCGCTGCTGCCGATCGCGCGTAACACCTATGCGGGATTCGCCGCCGTGCCCACCGCCGTCATCGAGGCGGCACGCGGTATGGGGATGAGCCGGCTGGCTATATTGCTCAAGGTCGAAGCACCGCTGGCGCTGCCGATCCTGCTGTCCGGGCTGCGGATCGTCGTGGTCCAGTTGATCGGTCTGGCCGTGGTTGCCGCCTTGATCGGGGCGGGCGGCCTGGGGTCGTTCATTTTTCAGGGACTGGGGCAGAACGCGATCGATCTGGTACTGCTGGGCGCCATACCGACCATTGCGATGGCTGTGCTGGCCGACGGCGTGCTCCAGGTCTTTATCAGCCTCAGCCAACCGCGAGGGCAGGCATGATCGAACTGGATGGCGTCTACAAGACTTATGGCGACACCGACGTGGTGTCGGATTTTTCGCTGACCATCGACAGCGGGTCGTTCTGCGTCCTGATCGGATCGTCGGGCAGCGGCAAGTCGACGACGTTGAAGATGATCAACCGGCTGATCCCGCACAGCCGGGGCCGCATCGCCATCGACGGCCGCGACGTGACATCGATCAAGGCCGAAACGCTTCGCCAGAGGATCGGCTATGCGATTCAGACCATCGGCCTGTTCCCGCATTGGACGGTGGCCGGGAATATCGGCGTGGTACCGCGAATGCTTGGCTGGTCGGCGCAGCGGGTGGAATCGCGGATCGACGAACTGCTGGGGCTGTTCAAGATGGACCCGGCGGAGTTCCGGGCCAAGTATCCGCACCAGCTTTCCGGCGGTCAGGCCCAGCGGGTGGGTGTTGCGCGGGCGCTGGCAGCCGATCCCGATCTGCTGCTGATGGACGAGCCGTTCGGCGCGCTCGACCCGATCACGCGCGACGCCCTGCAAGAGGAGCTGGCCCGCGTTCATCGGGCGACCGGCAAGACGATCGTGTTTGTCACCCACGATATCGACGAAGCCATGCGCCTTGGCGACCAGGTTGCCCTGATGGACGAGGGGCGGCTGGTGCAGGTCGGCACGCCGGTGGAAATCCTGACCCGGCCCCGGAACGCCTTTGTCCGCGACTTCGTCGGCAAATCCGATCTGGGCCTCAAGCTGTTGTCGTGCGAAGCCGTTGCCGACCGACGCTGCGATGCGCCGTCGGCCGCGCCGGATATCGGCGATGACGATCGGGGCCGGCGGCTTGAATCGGCGGGGCATCTCTGGCTTCTGTCCGAAGACGGCAGGCCAGTGCGGCTGTTGTCGCGCGACGGCGCCAGCACGGCGGTGCCCGAGGACTGGCTGACCACGTCGGGCATGTCGGCGCGCGAGGCGCTGTCGCGGATGGTGTGGAACGGTGTCGACCGGCTGCCGGTCGTGGACGAGGCAGGTCGACTCACCGGTGAAGTCGGGCTCGACGCGCTGGTGTCGCATGCGGGTCCCCCGGCTCAACCCGCTGCCCAGCCCCGCCGGGTGGCGCCGGCATGACGGCAGCCGAAGTACGCCGGTCCGGTAGGGAAATGGGCGGGCTGCTGCGCGGCCAGGGCGTGCTGCCCTGGCTGATCGTGGTGTTCGTGCTGCTGGTTTTTTTCATGCCGGCGCTGGAGCCGATATTCCGGATGCTGATGCCGGACCTGGAAAACACCATGTTCACGCGTCAGACATTCGTTCAACTGACCCGCGATCATCTGGTTTTGGTCGGCGTGTCCAGCCTGATCTCGGTCGCGGTTGGCGTATCGGCGGGAATTTTCGCGACCCGGGCGACCGGGGAAGAGTTCAAGCCGATGATCTCGGCGATCGCTGCCATCGGCCAGACCTTTCCGCCGCCGGCAGTGCTGGCGGTAATGGTGCCGATCGCCGGTTTCGGCTTCGTCCCCGCCCTGGTCGCGCTGGCGCTCTATGGCCTGTTGCCGGTGGTGCAGAACACCATCGCGGGCATGCAATCGGTATCGCCGGCGGCGCTGGAAGCGGCCCGCGGCATGGGCATGTCACGCAGCCGAATCCTGTTCCGGGTTGAACTGCCGCTGGCCATGCGGGTGATCATCGCCGGCGTCAGGGTGTCGGTCATCGTGAATATCGGTACCGCGACCATCGCGTCGACCGTCGGCGCGAACAGCCTGGGGACACCGATCATTTCCGGCCTTGTCGTTCAGAACATGGCCTATATCACGCAAGGGGCCGTGCTGGTCGGCCTGATGGCGATCATCACCGATCAGCTTTTCGAGCGGCTGGAGCGGCGATTTGCCGTCGGATCCAGCGACGAACCCGCTTGAGCGGCGAGACCGGTTCCGGCCGGTCGGGCACCAGTGCCAGGCCGACTTTCTCGATGTCGCCATCCTCACCGGTTTCCTGGACGATCAGGTCGACGGCGCCAAGCGTCAGCCGGTCGCCGCGTGTCGGAACGGCACCGAGTTTTCGGCGGAGATAGTCGCGCAGCGACAGCGCCCCGACGTCGTCGCTGACGTTCAGGTCATAGATCCGGGCGATATCGCCCAGCGGCCGTTTCGGATCCAGACTGAACTGGCCGAAGAATTCGAGATCGTCATCATCCAGGGCCGCGGGTGTTGCGAACAGCCGGTCGAGCAGCGGGATCATACGGGGCACGGCGAAGATATAGACGAAGTCACCGGCCCGAACCCGCCCGGCGTCATGCAGGCGCATCGAGCGGCCATCCCTGACGATCAGTGACGGCCGCGCCCAGCGAGGCAGCCGTTGCCCGCGTGCCACCGGACAGTTCGGCGCCAGCCGATAGACCACCAGTTCGTGATTGGCCGACCCCGGCAGTTCCAGCTCCACCTTGTCGACCGGGCCGATGCGCGGCGGTACCGTCAGCCGCAGGCGCCGGGCCATGGGGCCGATGGTCCAGCCCTGGATCAGCAACGACGTCAGGACCATCAGAAAGGCCATGTTGAACAGATCCTGGCCCATTTCCAGACCGCCGAGGACGGGCAGGATGGCCAGCAGGATCGACACCGCACCGCGCAGGCCGACCCACGCAATGAAGCCGATTTCGCGGATGGAATAGCCGAACGGCGCCAGACAGAGGGCCACGACCGCCGGTCGGGCGAACAATGTCAGGAACACGGCGATGACGACGGCGGGTAGCATGATGGTCGGAAATTCCGACGGCGTTGCCAGCAGTCCCAGCATCAGGAACATGGTGATCTGGGCAAGCCAGGTCAGCCCGTCCTGAAACCGGCGCAGCGACAGCATCCCGATGGTGCGTCTGTTGCCAACGACCAGCCCGGCCACATACACCGCCAGAAACCCGCTGCCGCCGGACAGGGCCGTCACCGCGAACACCGCCAGCGATGCCGCGTGCACGATGATCGGCGTCAGCCCGGCCTCCAGCCGCAAGGCGTTCAGCGTTGACGAGATCAGAAACCCGCCGGCAAGACCCGCCAGCGCGCCCAGGCCCATTTGCATCACGAAGGCAGTGATCAGGTCGCCCGACAAGGCGGCCAGGTTGGTGTGTCCGGCCGTGATCGCCTCGACCAGGGCGATGGTCAGGAAGATCGCCATGGGATCGTTGGAGCCGGATTCGACTTCCAGCGTTGCGCGGACGCGTTCGCGGATCTGGATGCCGCCGATCCGCAACAGAAAGAAGACCGCCGCGGCGTCGGTCGATGAAATGATCGCGCCCAGCAGCAGCGCTTCCATGACGTCGAAGCCGAGCAGGAAATGGGCCGGAAGTGCCACAAGCGCCGCCGTCAGCAGAACGCCGACGGTCGCAAGGACCACCGCCGGACCTGCCGCCAGCCGCAACGTGGTCAATCGGGTCCCGAAGCCGCTGTCGAACAGGATGACGGCCAGCGCGACATTGCCGATGAAATAGGCGGCGCTCGGGTTGTGAAAGTCGATGCCGCCAATACCGTCTTCGCCGGCGGCCAGTCCGATTAGCAGAAAAATCAGCAGCAGCGGCGTTCCGACCCGGAACGAGATCAGGCTCGTCAGCACCGAAAGGATGGTAAGTCCCGCCGCGGCCAGTATGGTGATGGAATACGGGTCGAGCACGGCGTGCTTCTCTGCTATTCGACGGTCAAGGATCGCATCGATGACGAATCGCCGGACTCTACCACGATCCGGATTCGCCGTGGCGCCATCGCCCCTGTGCGCTGCAAAAATGGTGCGCCGGTTTTGAATGTTCGGGAGTATGAATCCAGTGACCGACAAGCCGATCAGAGATGAACGCCAGGGCAAGGATCAAGGCGCGGCGGAACCCGCCGAACAGTCGGGCCTCGGTCGGTTCGGCCGCCTGCGGGTCCGCCTGCGGCATCTCTATCACGGCACGACGCCGGACGCCGTGCGCTTCCAGATTGCCACCCTGACGCTCGATCTGATCGTGATCGGGTTCTTCATCCTGACCCCGGTCCTACGGGGCGAGGCGCATTATCTGTGGATCGACTATTCGATCGCCGCCCTGATCGCGCTGGATATCGTGGCCCGCACGCTGGCGTCGTGGAACGTTCGCCGGCGGTTCCTGAAGATCACCGTCTGGGTCGATATTCTGATTCTGGTCACGCTGCTTTTCCCGTATGCGCTGGGCAATTTCGGTTTTCTGCGCATTCTCAGACTCTGGTCGCTGTCGCGCAGCGGCGTGTTGTGGCGGCCGTTGGAGCGGCGCGGCTATCATGAATGGCGCGACGCCACGCATGCGACGGTCAATCTGCTGACCTTCCTGTTCGTTGTCTCGGGCTTCGTCTATACGAATTTTGCCTATCGCGGCTACGGCATCGACGGCTATGTCGATGCGCTCTATTTCACCGTGGCCACGGTCACGACGACCGGATACGGCGACATCACGTTGCCCGGACCCGCGGGAAAGCTGACGGCGATTGCTGCCATGATCATCGGCATCTCGCTTTTCTTCCGTCTGGCCCAGTCGGTGTTCCGGCCGAGCAAGGTCACCTTCCCGTGCCCGCGATGCGCGCTCCAGCGCCACGACCCCGACGCCGTTCACTGCAAGGCCTGCGGTCATCAGCTGCGTATCCCCGATTACGACGACTGACAAAGCGGGAAAAAGCGGTAAATACTGCCAAAGGCGGATGCCGGGGAACAATAACGTTCGGTGACCGTTGATCGGGCACCTGATCCGTCCACGGTTTTGCCTCACCCTGACGATCGCCCACCAAAGTCCGATCGACCGCCTGACGCCATCTGCCGCGCAGGGATTCGAGGAGTCGCCCTGCTTGCCGGAAATCTCAGCCCTACCGCTTTCTGTCATCATTATTGTCTTTTTCGCAGCAGCAGCCGTCATCGCTGTTGCCGGTACGCGACTAGCCGGCGTCGCCGACGAACTCGCGGACCGTACCGGCCTGGGCGAGGCAATGGTCGGCGCTGTCCTGCTCGGCGCCAGCACCTCCCTTCCCGGCATTATCACATCCGTCATCACCGCAGGGCAGGGGCATGTGAGCCTCGCGACCGGCAATGCGTTCGGCGGGATCGCCGCGCAAACCGCCTTTCTGTGTATTGCCGATCTGGCCTATCGCAAGGTCAACCTCGAACACGCGGCCGCTTCAGTCGGCAATATGGTGCAGGCGGCTTTGCTGATCGTGCTGCTCACGCTGGCGCTGATACCCGCCACTCTGCCGCCGGTATCGTTTTATGGCATCAGTCCTGCCACCCCGGTTCTCGTTCTGGCCTACCTTTTCGGCCTGCGCCTTTTGCGGCTGACCGGCACGCACCCCATGTGGCAACCGCGTCGGACGAGCGAGACCCAGCGTGAGGAGGCGGATGACAGCACCATGAGCGCGGTCAGCACAGGGGCGCTCTGGTTCAGGTTCGTCGTCCTCGCTGCGATCCTGGCCGTGGCGGGATATGCGGTATCCCAGACCGGCGTGGCGATCGCCGGGCGTACCGGGTTCTCCCAAAGTGCCGTCGGCGCCTTGTTCACCGCGGTGGTCACATCTCTGCCGGAACTCGTCATTGCCGTTGCCGCCGTGCGGCGGGGTGCGCTCAATCTTGCTGTGGGCAACATCATCGGAGGAAACTGCTTCGATGTGCTGTTCCTGGCGGGCGCAGACCTGGCCTACCGCGAGGGATCGCTGTACGCCGAGTTTTCGGCCGAGGACCAGTTTCTGGCCAGCGCTACCATTCTGATGGCCGCCATCCTGCTGCTTGGGCTGCTCAGGCGGGAACGCCAGGGATTCGCCGGAATCGGGTTCGAGAGCACGGCGATCGCGATCGTCTATCTGGGCGTTGTGCTGGTCATGGTTCTATGAGCAGTGGCCCTGCCTTCGTTTCTGACTCGCTATCATCGCGCGAGGCGGTACCATTCATTGGCGTGATGGAGGGTGCCGGCCCCGTTCCGGTCCACCTCCCTTGCGGCGTCTCCGGCAAATCCCTGTGGCAGATGGTGTGGGTCGATTGGAACAGATAAGAAATATCGCAGTGAGGCTCCAGTCCAGCCTGGGTCTGGTTCCGGCGCTCATGAGTCTGGTGGCCGTCGGTCTCGCCTGGGTCCTGCTGTATTCCGGCTTGTTCGACGTCAATCAGGGCGATGTCTGGTGGCTCTATAGCGGCGATCCGGAAACCGCCAGAAACCTGCTGTCCGCAATCATGTCGGGCATGATCACCATGACGTCGCTGGTCGTCTCGATCACCATGGTGGTCCTGTCGCTGGCTGCGGGGCAACTGGGGCCGCGGCTGATCGCGAACTTCCTCAGCGATCGCCAGATCCAGGCCGTGCTCGGACTGTTCATGGCCACGATTCTTTATACGCTGTTCGTCCTGCGCAGCCTCAGCGACGACGCCGACAGCGCCAGCGTGCCGCATCTGGCCGTTTCTCTGGCCAGCCTGCTGGCGATGATCTGCCTGTTCGCTCTGCTGTTCTATGTCCAGAAGATCGCCCGTTCGATCATTGCCGATACCGTTGTCACGCATGTGGCCAACGATCTGGAGCAGGTAATCGCCAGTGCCAAGACTGACGACACCCCGACCGACGCTGACGATGATGCCCGGGAGATGGCCCGCTACGATCGCCGCGAGTGGGTGGCACTGGGGCAGGCGGGCCATGTGCAGGTTATCGACCATGACCGGCTGGTGGCGCTGGCGGCGCGCGAGGATATGCTGCTGCGGCTGAACTTTCGTGCCGGAAAGTTTCTGCTGTGCGGTGGCCATCATGTGGAGATGTTCTCGCACGCGGTACCGAGCCTGGGGTTCACTGACGAAATCAAGCGGGCCGTCGTCATCGGTGCCGAGCGGACGGCGACCCAGGACCTGGAATACTCCGTCCGTCAGTTGGTCGAGATTGCCGTGAGAGCACTGTCCACGGGTATCAATGACCCCTTTACTGCCTTGCTGGTGGTCGACCGGCTTGGCGCGTCGCTGGAAAGCGTCAGCCAGCGGCCGCCCCCGCCCGAGCGCTATCGCGACGGCGACGGGCGGGTGCGCCTGCTGGCCCGGCCGCCCGAATTTGCCGGGCTTCTGGACGCTTCCTTCAACCAGATCCGTCAGGCCGCCGCCGGGAACGCCGCCGTGCTGATCGAGATGAGCCGGATCATCAGCCATCTTGCCATCGTGGTCGATGTGCCGGAACGCCGGGCGGCGCTTCTGGCCCACCAGCAAAAGCTCGATCGGTCGGCCCACCGCACCCTCGCTGACCCGGCCGATCTGGCCGATTTCATGGACACGGCGGCCACGGCCCATAAGCGGCTTTCCGATGCCGACGATGACAAACAGGCCCCGGCAGGTTAGCGTCGCGTACAGGAAATTCACAAACGGGGCATGGCAGCCATGGCAAGAATACCGACAGGAGCCGCGGCGGCTGCAGCACTCGTCTTCGTCCTTTCGATGGGCGGCCAGGGGCCGCAACCGGCGGCGGCGTACGAACCGCCCGACCCGCAGGCGATGACCGGTGCCGCCACTCCGGCCTTCGATCCGGAAGCCGAGCATGGCGGGCGGACCGCGCTTGAGCATGCCGAGCGTCTCGACAGCCCGATGATGATGCAGCAGCTGCGCACGCTGGAGGATCTGGGCGCGATGGGTGTCGACGCGCTGCCCGCGCGTGGCGCCGTCCGATCGCTGGTGACCCGGACGGAGCATGCCGATTTCTCGGCCAACCAGATCGAAGAAGTGGCGCTGCACGCCCTGGCCGTGCTGATGCGGATGGAAGCGCCGGAGGCAACGGATCTGCTGCGCGAAAAGCTGATCGACCCCGATTTCGGGACGCACGACCGCACCCATGAAACGCTGTTGCAACTGGCGGTGAATGCCGGCCCCGACACGGCGACCTTGCGCGGCGACCTGTTGGCCGTGGCCGCGAGCGATCCCGAACACGCAGCAAGGCTGATGGCCATCGGCATCCTGCCCGACGGTGTTCAATCGGCCCTGGAAGCCGCTGTCTACGAGCGCGGGCATGGCGACGATGCCACGCGCCATTTCCTGACGAGACTGGCGGATCTACCGTTCCTGAGGGATCGCGAACGGCTCGGTTATGTCCGCGATCACCGCGCGCTGGCGGCGGAGAATGCGCCGGAGGTTGCAGCGATGCTGGCCGCGCTCGGAAGCGCCGAGGCGCTGGATGTCGCCTTGTCTCTGGATGGTGTCGACGAAGTGCGGCGGTATAACCTGATGACGGAGTTTGCACGCGGCCCGATGGGAGCGGATCAGGCCGCCGCTCGTCTTGTTCGCGAGGGGCGCGGCGCCGCATCGGACCGGGATATCGGGGCCGTGGCGACCGCGCTGGAGGTCATCGCCCGTGACCTGGCCGCGGGGGTCGACGCCCATGACCAGGACCCCGGAGCCGCGCACGCCCTTTTTGCCCGGTCGATGGCGGCATTGATCGAGGAGCGCCCGACGCCGGAACATGCGCTCGTGGGGATCGACCGGCAGATCACATATCTGCATCGCAATCCCGACGCTGGCGCAGCGGCACTCGACCCGGTTTTCGATCTGATCGCGGACGGCGATGCGCCCGCCGAAATTCGCGAGCAGGCGGCAAATGCTGTCAGCCGCACACCGGAACGGCTGGCCGAGCGTGATCCCGACTATTTCGCCGGGCGAACGGTCGAACTGCTATGGCAGGGCCGTACACCGGCCCAGACGGCGATGCCGGAAAATGTGCTGCTGGCGCTGGTGCGCTCACCCGATCATGCAGGAGCGGTCATCGAGGCCATTGCCGAGGGCTACGCCGCCCACGCCGACACATGGGCGGCGTCTTCCGCTGCCGCCGTGGTCCTGTCATCCGGAAACACGGCCGGGCTGGACCACAGTCCGCCACGGGAAACGGCGGGCATCCTCATGGGTCGGGTCCTGGCCAACCCGGCGACCGATTTTGGCCATATCGACCGGTATCTTCGGCGAGGCGGTGGGGCCGGCACACTTTCCGACCTTGGCCACAACACGGTTGCCGGCGTGATCGGCACGCTGGAGCCGACGATCTTCGCCGACGGGCAGCGCGTCCGGTTGCCGTTCCCGCCCGAAGTGCTGGCCGTCTTCCTCGACCAACGCCCTCGCTGGCTGGCCGACGATCCGGCTGCCGAGGACCAGTGGCGGGAATTCCTGCAACGGGTCGCCGACCTCGACGATCCGGCCTTCAGCGATACCGCGCGGCAGGCGCTTCAGGAATTCTGATCGCACCCTGCGGTGCCATTCCACAACCCTATGGACAGGTGGCGGCAAAGCTGAAGGGCCGCGCCGCTGCCCCGCGCATTACGCCTTCGGCTCGCCAGGGTCCGTTCCCGCTGACCAGCGGGCCGGTGTCGCGGCCGTCCCGGTCGATCCAGCGACCGGCGTATCGGGTGTGCCGGGCAAGGGACGTGCCCTGCGGCGTGGTCAGAACGACGGTCTCCATCAGGTCCTCGCCCAGCCGTACCCGCCGCATCGTGGTGACGATTTCGTCTCCGCTATCGGGGTCCGTTCCGGTGCCGTGGATCGCCGTCACCCCCGACTGGTCGGCGTCGAGCACACATCGGTCAACGGCAAAGGCGTAGACGATACCGTCCAGCGTCAGCCGCGCGCCCGGCGGATTGCTCCCCGAAACGGGGCCCGGTGCGTTGGCGGCATCGGGGAGCGCGGACACGATGGGCGCCAAATCGGGATCAGCCGGGCGGCTTTCTCCGACGCCGTCAAAAGCGCCACGGACCGGCGACGGCTGATCGGGGCGTCCTGTTTCGAAGGTCCAGTCGACCTCGGTGCTCAGGCTGTTGCCGAAGGCGTCGGTGACGCCGGGGCGCAGCACCGCGCGATACGCGGACGCCGGGTCGAGCGCCGCGGCCGGCATCAGAAACGCACGCTTTGCACCGGCGTCGTATCGGACACCGGCGGGGACGGCATCGCCCGATGCGTCCTCCAGTAAGAACCGGCCCGGCAGGCTGTCGGCATCCATGGCAACCGGAAAGGTGGCTTCGATCACCGGCCGTAAACCAGCGTCGTCGCCCGACGGCAGGGTCACCAGCGGGCGGGGCGGTTGCTCCACGATGATCGGGCGGTCAACGGATACTTCCTGAAAACCGTCATTGGCGGTGACGCGGATCAGCGGCTGCGGCCCCGGCACGACCCGGTTGGGCGGTACGGTCAAATTGGTTTCCGCGATATCGACGGCCAGCAATGTCCACGGCGCCGATCCGTCGGGACTGTAAAAAACCGTATGAGTCAGCGGCGCGGCACCGGCGCTTTCCCATGTCAGGTCGATGCCGTCTTCGTCGTTCGCGGCGAGCGAAAGCTGCAGTTTCGGCGGCGTGGCGGGACGGCGGCGGTCGGCCAGCACCTGCTCGCCGTCGCGGATGACGAGGCGCACGGCGTCGGGGTCATGGGGCAAGGTCAGGCTGAAGAAATCCGGCACTTCTTCCCCGGCATTGCCCCCGGCCAGGGTCTCCGCGCTTGTCCGCCCCGGGGCCGCGAAGGAAGCGGCGGCCAGCACTGTGCCTGCGGGCCCGATCAGTTCGGCCGTCAATGGGCCGTCATCGGCGGCGCGCACGCGGTCGATCCGATGGACGCCGTCGATCTCGGCCCGCCCGTCACCTGAGAATATGCGCCCCGAGACCAGCAACCCCGGTTCGTTCCCTGGAAGTACAGGCGATAGCGATGCAAGGCGCGTATAGGGCCGCGTCTCTGCGGGCGCCGGATCAGTTGGCGCCTCGGTCAGTTGAAGATGGTTCTCGAATATGTCGAGCAGCAGATCGTAATAGTTGTTGAGTATGAACGAATCCTGCTGTGCCAGACCGACCGGAAACATCATTGGCAGCAGATTGTTGTTGGCGCCCTCCTGATTGCCCTCTTCATGGGATTTGTTCGATCCGCTTTCGCCGCCCGGCGCGATCCGAAAGCCCTCGATGCCGGGAAAGCGGGATCCCGGTGTGCTCCAGGTGGCAGCAACCTGGTTGCGCTGCTCGGCGCTGGCCGATGTCGGCATGTGGTGAAGGCCCAGCGCGTGACCGAATTCGTGGACCAGTCCGGTGCCGTCGATATCGCCGTTATAGAGGGCCGGCATGAAGACGGTGGGATGGGTATAGGGCGATGTATCCACGACGGCGTCGATGTGGAAATCAATGTCGCCGAGCGACTGTCCGAACGTCTCGAAGGGATAGGGATAGATGCCGACGAGGATGTCGGAGTCGGCTCCGGCCCGGATGGTGTAATCGTGCAGCGACTGCATCAGGGATTTCAGGATCCGCGAAGGGTTTCCGCTGCCGCTGAACCTGGGCTGAATGTGGGAGCGATAACGGCCCTGTGTCGAAAGAACGGGAAAGTTCTGCGTCGAAAAGATCTCCGACGATCGGACGGTGGCGTGGACCCGGCCCAGATCTTCCGCCGGAATGCCGTCGGCCCAGACGCCGAGCCGCAACGGATAATAGTCGAAGTTCAGCGTGCGCGGGGTCCCCGTCCAGATATCGATTGTGCGCTCTCCCTCGAACATCACCGGCGGGTTTGCATCCGGGTACTGGCCGATGGGTTCGACTTCGACCGTCAGGTCGACCGACGCATGCGTGTCATCTGGAAGCCAGTTGAACAGATTGGCCGTGTTATGGGCATTGCGGCGATCGTCGTCCGTATTGATGTCCGGACGGCGGATTTCGAATTCGGTGTCTGCCTCGTGCGGGTAGAGCCGGCGGCTGTCCTGATCGCGGGCGCGCAGGAGCGCCTCGAACGTCTCCACCTGCCAGCCGGGGTCGATATGGGGGTGCTCTTCCCATTCGACATAAACCCGCGTCAGCGTCGGTTTTCCGACCAGCAGATCGGCGTTCCGCGCGGTCTGAAACAGCACCGGGTCGATCTCGTCCGGGTCGACCATGGTGGAAAAATGCCACCATCTGTCGTCGGCCATGGTGGTGCCTGCGCGGCTGACGATACCGTTGCTACCGCCCGCGATGCGCGCTTCATAGACAACACCGGTTTCCAGCGCGCCGGTATCGGGCCGGAACCGGAACCGCCGGTCGGTCGTCCTTTGCAGCGTGCCGTCGACCTCCAGTTCGTTGCCGGCGCTGGACATGGTGAATATGCGGAAATGGTCGTCGACCTCGGCCAGATCGACCGGAACGGTGAAGCTCACGTCGATCGGCGCCGGGATCTGGGCACCGGCTGCGTCAGCGGTCGTTGCCGCCAGCATCGCGATCGACGGAGAAAGTGCGGGGCGGGGTAGTCCCGGGTCGACATTCTGCTGCTGATCGACCGGCCGATGATCGGCCACATCGAACGGGATCTGATAGCGGCATGGCACGGCGCCCCAGGTGACGTCGCCGCCGTTTTCCACCACCGGCCCCAGGGCGTCGCGGCTGACTTCGCAGAATTCGCCCTCGACCGTGCCGAACTGGTCGCGGTCGTTGGTGTCGTGCAGGCCATAGAGGACATTGGCCTGAAACCGGCCCCGAATGCCGCCTTCGACATTGTCGATAAAAAGGGTGCCGCCGGTCGCGTGACCGGCATAGTTGTCGTCGCCCAGCGGGGTCAGGAAGCCGAGCGTGCCGGTGCCCGGCGCCGGCCCGTCGGCATCGATCAGCGGCACGGCCTGCGGCGTCAGCGCGCCGGGCACGTCGAAACTGATCTCGACGCCGGTCTGTGCCAGTGAAAATACAGACGGCGCCTGGCGCAGATTGCTGCCGAGAAGACCGCTCATGACGCTGCCGAAGGGGTTATCCCAGCCCATCGGCTCTGCCATCAGCAGCGACCGCGGCGCGGATTCGATTTCCCCGCCCTCTTCGATTGCGGTGCCAAAGGCTTCGGCCATTGTGGACATCATGGACCGGGGGTCGACGAATACCGCATGTCCCGACGCTTCGTTCCCGATCAGAGTGCCGCGCCAGACATGAAGCAATTCGGGCTCCATCTGACCCATGGCGCCGAACATGCGCATGATGTCGCCGATTTCCGGCGACTCCGCGTGGGCCTGCCGGCTGGTGGGCGACAGCAGCGCCACCAGGACAACGGGCACGGTCACCAGAGTGGCGGTGGCAGTTCGCGACCGGGTGGCGCGCCATGGCCGCCGGTCTCCCTGCTCAAGCACACCTGTCCGCACTGCCGCCTCCCGCCCTGTTCTGATGTCACCGACCTGACCCGGTTTTCCGGTCTCATGCTACGCGACCCGGCGGGCCGAAGGAACCGGCGAGAAGCGACCCAGGCAAATGCGGGTGCCGTGCCCCGACTATTGCAGAAGGGTGTTGATGGTCCGCTCCAGATGCGCCCGTAGCACAGGCTTCTCCAGACGCGGTACGTCAGACAATTCCAGGCACGCGTCAGGAAGGGTTGCATACGCCGACATCACGGCAAAAGGGATTCTGGCTTGCCGAAGCCGGCGGGCCAGCGGCGTCGAAAACTCATCCAGCAGCTTCAGGTCGATCAGTGCCGCACAGGGTGTTTCGTTCAGCAGATAACGATTTGCCATTTTTATGCTGGCAGCGGGGCCGATCGTTTTGTGGCCGATCGTCTCGATCAGGTTCTCAACGTGAAGGGCGATCAGAAATTCATCCTCAACGACGAGAATTTTTCTCCCAACCGGCCTGGTGTCGTCCATCAATGCGCTCCCGTTTCTGTATTATTATTTATAGAACGACCTGCCGCAATTCTCGCGCTCGTCGAAGTTGCGCCGCCCGTGATTTTGCAGGGACTGACATCAATGTTCATGCGGGCGTCAGTACCGATGGGATCAGTCTTGATTTGGAAAGAGGCTATTCGATGATGCGCCCGTCGGCAAGACGCCAAAAACCGCCCCGAGCCGCCGGTTGCAGAACCGGAAGCCGGAGGCGGTCGGTGGTGGGCGCGATTGCTGGCGCAACGCCATTGGAGCGGGCGGGAGATCAGGCGGGGTTGCGGGCGCTGACCATCCACGAACTGGAGCCGAGAACGATGCCCTCGGGCGTTTCATGTCGCGCCAGTTCGGCTTTCAGCGCGGCGGCGATCTCGTCGTGGCGCCGGGCTGCGATGTCGCCGGCCTCGCGATAGACTTCGCCGGCCGGACCGGCGGCCAGCTGGAACGCGACGGCTTCGTCCGGTGTCCGTCCGACCATGAGTGGCGCGTCGATGCGCTCGAACGCGACATCGGTGTATCCCGCGATCTCCAACTGTTTTGCCACCATATCGGAATCCGCCATCGAGAACGGGCCGGGGCCGCAGGTGCGGGCGTCCTCGCCCGGTGGCGGCAGATAGTTCATGACGATCGATTTTGGCAGGCCGAGCCAGGGATTGTCGTCGATCGTCCGCCAGACGATCATCGTCATCATGCCGCCGGGCTTCAGGCTGGTGCGCATGTTGCGCAGCGCCGCGACCGGGTTTTCGAAGAACTGGGTGCCGAATCGGGAAAAACAGAAATCGTGCTCCGGCGCAAACGGATAGGTCTGCACGTCGGCGTCGACAAAACGGACATTGTCGATCCCGGCCGCTTCGGCGTCGGCCCGGCCGAATTCCAGAAACGCGTCGCAGCAGTCGATCCCCAGCACCGATCCGTCCGGCCCGACCCGGCGGGCGAGTTCGATTGCCGTGTCGCCGAAGCCGCAGCCGACATCGACCACCCGGTCGCCCCGGCTGACCGGCAATTTGGGAAAGACCTGCTCGCTGTGATGGGTGAGTCCGCCGACCAGAATGTGCTTCCACTGCACGAATTTGGGCACCAGGATTTCATTCCAGAAATCCACGTATTCATTGCGTTCGGTGCCAACCGATGCCTCGGTCATCGTTGCCTCCTTGATAAAGTCAGAGTTGCCGTTTTTCGGGTGAGGACGCATAGCGATGCCGGAAGTTCCCCGGATTTTCCGCCGCGTCCGCAGAAGACGCGACTAGCGGCACAACTCGGCCCGATACAATAGATACAGATCCACGCCCACGGCGGCGATCAGCGCGGCGAAGCCGGCGGCCTCCGTCGCGGGGTGATAGGCAACCAGCATCGAATAAACCACGGCCAGCCCGCCGGGCAGGGCGAGGATCAGGGCATAGGGTGACCGATGCCTTGTCGCGTTCCAGGCGATCGCCGCGATCGCGACAATGGCGCCGGCCGCGACGGTCAACGCCCAGATCCCCTCATTGACAGAAACGCCGATACCGAGCATGGCCAGGAGCGGCAGCAGGGCGATTGTCCCATAGCAGGCAGCCAATGCCGCGATCGTGGCCACGGCGCCCCAGAGACCCCGCTCGCCGATTGCTCTCAGTTGCCGGGTCAGTCGCGAGGGGTGAAGACGCCCGGCCATGCGTGCCAGCCAGCCCGGCTGTCCCGCGGACACCGGACGCTGCATCCGGACATCGATCGACCGCGCCCCCAGCGTCGAGGCGATTTGCCGGGTATCCGGGCTGGCGCTTTCGGCGAAATAGTCGCGCGAGGCCAGTACCTCGATATCGGTGAAACCCGCCTCCTCAAAAAGGGCCAGATAATCGTCGTCCACTGACGCGCCGACGACGCATTCGGCCCAAAGCTTTGGGTCGCCTCGTCCACCGACGGGAACGGGGCGCTTTATGACGATGTCGGAAAGCTGGACCCACCCGCCGGGCTTGAGCACCCGGCGAAGTTCGGCCACCGCCTCCTTCTTGCCGGGGACGAGATTGAGGGCGCCGTTGCTGGTCACGACGTCGACGCTTGCGTCGGGCAATGGTATTCGTTCGGCGTCGCCGACGACCGTCTCGATGTTGGCGACGTTTCCGGCTTCGATGGTCGAGCGCAGCCGCGCCAGCATGCCGGGCGTGATGTCCATCGCAATGACCCGGCCCGAGGCGCCTACGGCGCGGCTGGCGATCAGGGTGTCGGTTCCGGATCCGGCGCCGAGATCGAGCACCGTCTGGCCCGGACCGATGACCGCCGCGGCATGCGGGTATCCGACGCCGGCGAAGGCGTCGACGGCCGATGCCGAAATATCGTCGAGCACCGCCACCGGATAGCCGACCGCCAGACAGGCCTTGCGGCCGACCGGAAAGTGAAACGGATTGCCCGGCCGGGACGCGACCTCGGAATACATCTGCCTGATGGCGGCGGTGATCTGTGGTTTCGAGAAGCCCAGGATCGCAACCATTCGTGCCTCCCCGAAAATTGGCCCCGAAAATTGGCCCAGAAAATGGGCTGATCAGAAGCGGCGGGTGAGGGCTTCCACCCGGTTGTGCAGATGGGCGGGTGCCTTGACATTGGCCGTGTCGACGACCCGCGCGCGAAGGCGGCGCTCGAACTCAGCCCGGCTGAAGCAACCTCGGCACGCTTCAAGATGCGCATCGATCTCGCGCTCGGCGGTTTCGTCCAGTTCCCGGTCGAGATAGGTCATCAGTTGCTCGATCACCTCTTCGCAGGAGATTTCCGGTGCCATTGCCGTTTTCCCTCACCCTGTGGGCGGCGAACCGCCGCAAATGCCGCGCTGGGCCGCCTGACGCCACAAGGCGGCCTGCAACCTGGCTCGGCCCCTTTTCAACCGTGAACGCACGGTCCCGACGGGAACCCCCAGAGTGTCAGCCGCTTCGGCATAGCTTGCGCCCTGGATTTCGACCATGATCACGACCAGGCGAAACGAATCCGGCAGAGAATCCAGTGCGTGTTCGATATCTTCCCGCAACAGCTTGTCGAGCAGTTGCTGTTCGGGATTGCCCCACCAGAGCAGGAATGGCTGGTGCAGCCGGTCGAACAGCGATGACGGCTCGTCGCCATCGTCATCGGTATCGGTGACCTCGCTGAACGAAACGTCCCGCTGCCGGCGGCGTTCGCTGATAAAGGTATTCGTCATGATACGGAACACCCATTTCTCAAAGCACTGGGTGTCCTGCAGCCCCGCCATTCCGGCCCACGCCTTGCCCAGCGTCTCTGCGACCAGATCTTCCGCCTGGCTGGGGTTGCGCGTCAGGCGCAAAGCGGTGCCGTAGAGGCGGTCCATCAGCCGCTCCACCTCTGCTTTGAATATTCGTCGGCGCTGATTTTTATCGGGCATTGCGCGGTCACCCGCCGCTACGGGAACAGGGGGCTGTCTCGGTGCGGCTAAAATCTCGTTCCAGGGTCAGGACGCAGCGGCGTCGCCGAAGTTCCCGGATTCTCTCTTCAGGGATGTTCAAAAAATCGGGAACGATCGCGACCCGCCTGCGTCCTGCGGATACGCGGTCTGATAAAAAATGGCCGTGTTGATTACTTCAGGATTATTCCCAGTGAGGAGAGAACCGATGTTGAAATCAGTAACAGCGTCCTGCTCTGCGGCCCTCCTGATCGCATCGAGCGCGGCATTCGCCGGATCGTCCGAGTTGCCATACCAGGGCGAGGGGCATCTGCTGCTCGACCCGGCGGAACTGGAATGGTCCGACGTCGCCTCCATGGCGCCGCCAGCCGAGATTGCCGTGATCGAAGGCGACCTGGGCGCGGAGGAGCCGTTCACGTTCCGCCTGAACCTGCCGGCCGGGTACGAGATAGATCCGCACATCCATCCGGCCTACGAACGGGTGACCGTCATCTCCGGCAGTCTTCACTTCGCGCATGGGGATACGTTTGACCGCGAGCGCGCGCAAGAACTGCCGCAGGGCGGCGTGGCGATCATGGCGCCGGGTGAGCCGATGTTCGGCTATACCGAAGTCGATACGGTCATCCAGTTGCATGGCACCGGTCCGTGGGGGATCGACTATATCAACGACGAAGACGATCCGCGGACGTGATATCCGCTTCCGGTCAGCGCCCGCGGATCCAATAGGCCGGTTCTTCCAGTCATGCCGGATTGCGGGCGCTGACCATCCACGAACTGGAGCCGAGAACGATGCCCTCGGGCGTTTCATGTCGCGCCAGTTCGGCTTTCAGCGCGGCGGCGATCTCGTCGTGGCGCCGGGCTGCGATGTCGCCGGCCTCGCGATAGACTTCGCCGGCCGGACCGGCGGCCAGCTGGAACGCGACGGCTTCGTCCGGTGTCCGTCCGACCATGAGTGGCGCGTCGATGCGCTCGAACGCGACATCGGTGTATCCCGCGATCTCCAACTGTTTTGCCACCATATCGGAATCCGCCATCGAGAACGGGCCGGGGCCGCAGGTGCGGGCGTCCTCGCCCGGTGGCGGCAGATAGTTCATGACGATCGATTTTGGCAGGCCGAGCCAGGGATTGTCGTCGATCGTCCGCCAGACGATCATCGTCATCATGCCGCCGGGCTTCAGGCTGGTGCGCATGTTGCGCAGCGCCGCGACCGGGTTTTCGAAGAACTGGGTGCCGAATCGGGAAAAACAGAAATCGTGCTCCGGCGCAAACGGATAGGTCTGCACGTCGGCGTCGACAAAACGGACATTGTCGATCCCGGCCGCTTCGGCGTCGGCCCGGCCGAATTCCAGAAACGCGTCGCAGCAGTCGATCCCCAGCACCGATCCGTCCGGCCCGACCCGGCGGGCGAGTTCGATTGCCGTGTCGCCGAAGCCGCAGCCGACATCGACCACCCGGTCGCCCCGGCTTACCGGCAGTTTGGGAAAGACCTGCTCGCTGTGATGGGTGAGTCCGCCGACCAGAATGTGCTTCCACTGAACGAATTTGGGCACCAGGATCTCGTTCCAGAAATCCACGTATTCATTGCGTTCGGTGCCAACCGATGCCTCGGTCATCACTGCCTCCCATGGCCGTGTCGATGCTGTTCTGACGGTGGCCGCGCCGGGAATGGCCCACTCTTGCATGGCGCTGGCTTCGCAGCGGCCGGCATGGTCCTCCCATGCAAGCCTAAAGTGGTATTGTAGGCTGCGGTCATCATGGTGTATTGGCGTTCTGTGCAGTCGGCTTCGGCAATATGCGCACACAATGTCGGGCCGGCTATCCGAGGGAGGCCCCGGCCATGGGCAGTCTGACGACGCGCGAAAGCTGGCCCGGTCAAAGCGTTGCCGTTCCCGTCGCGGCGTTTCCGGACAAGGGTTTTCACTGGCTGTCGGATGAGCCGCAGGCGCAAGTTGCCACCCGCCTGAAAAGCCGGTCATTCGCTGACGCCCATTGGGCGCGCGTCACGGTGCCGCCAGTCCGGATCATCCGGGAAGCGATGCCGGCAGCGGGGCAGCCGTTCCATCTGGTGCTGCATCTTGCCGGTGATGGGCAGTATCGGGGCGACGGTTACGCCTTTGACCAATGCGCCGGCGATGTCGTGCTGCTCGACGGCTGGTCACGGTGCGACGTCACGCATCCGACCGGCGCAACCGTCCTGAGGTGGAGTCTGCCGCAAGGCCGCCTGGTCCCGTTTCTGCCGCATGGTCCGCGCCAGCCAGCGTATCATCTGGGCCGGTCCGGGGGGATCAACAACCTGCTCAGCCGCTATGCCCGCCAGACGGCGGACAACAGCCGGCATTTCGAGCCGCCGACCCGCAATGCGCTGCTGACCCATCTTTGCAGCCTTGTCGGACTGGCCGTCGGTGCGGGTGCGGGACCGGGTGCTGAGCACGACCGGGCGACAGCCAGGCAGAACAACGCGGTGCGCCACCGCCATCGGATCCTTGCCTATATCGACACACATCTGTTCGATCCGACGCTGACCGCCGGCCGCGCTGCTGCGGACCTGGGCATCTCGCGCCGGTGGCTGCATGCGGTCCTGGCCGATGTCTCGATCAGTTTCCACGATCATGTCGCCCGGCACCGGCTGCAACAATGTGTGCGCATGCTGGACGATCCCGCCTTTGACGAGGTCTCGATCACCGAGATCGCGTTCCGCTCGGGATTCAACGACGTATCGACCTTCTATCGCCGCTTCGGCGAGCGTTTCGGCACCACGCCTCGCGATCGGCGGCGCCGACGCGCCTGACCGTTCGCACCGGCATTAGTGCCGCCGGGGCGCCGGCACCGCGAGGCCCAGCTGGTGGCCCAGCGTTTCGAGCTGGGCGACGACGTCGGGCGACAGTGCAATGCCTGTTTCTGCGCTTTCCCGTTCGCGGGCGCGTTCGACATCGCCGGGGCAGAGCACCGCGTCGGTGCCGGGCGCCGGCGGCACGCCCCGCAGCATCCCGATGATGTCGTCCATGCGTTGTCGAAACGCGGCCATCGGCATGAAGACGTCCGGGCGGATGGCGATGAACACATGGCCGACATCCTGCTGCGTCGACAGGTCCTCCAGCGTGCGCAGGTGATGGCCATAGGCCGCGCCCGACAGTACGCCGCAAAGGATGTCGAGCAGGAACGAAATCGCCGACCCCTTGGCGCCGCCAAAGGGCAGCACGGCGCCCTCCAGCGCGGCGCGGGCATCGGTCGTCGGACGACCGTCGGGGTCTATGGCCCAGCCTTCGGGGATCGATCGCCCCTCGTGATCGGCCAGAATAATCTTGCCACGCGCCACGACGCTGGTCGCCATATCGATGATCACCGGCGGCTCGGTGCCGGCCGGCACGCCGACGCTGAGCGGGTTGGTGCCCAGGAATCGCGTCTTCCCGCCCCAGGGCGCCATGTTGGGCGGCGCGTTGGACGCCGTGATCAGGATCGTGTCGTGCGCCACCGCCCGTTCAGCATAGAATCCGGCGGCGCCGTAGTGATTGCTGTTCCTGACGGCTGCCAATGCGATCCCGGTTTCCCCGGCCAGGGCAACGGCTTCGTCGGCCGCTCGTGTTCCGACGGCGAGGCCAAGACCATTGCCGCCATCGACCGACAGCGCGCCGGAGGCGACCTTCGTCACCGAGGTCGCCGGGTCGGCGGCGACCACGCCCGCCTCAAGCCGGCTGGCATACACCGGCAACCGCACGATGCCGTGCGAGCCGATGCCGCGCGCATCGGCGAAGACGAGGCCGTCGGCGACGATCCGGGCCTGATCGTCCGGCACGCCATAGCGGCCGAACGCAGCGGCGGCGAAATCCGACAGCGCCGCACGGTCGAACCGGGGCGGCGCTTGGGGCGGGCTTCCGGTCGCTTCGGCCATGGCGCTATTGCTCCTCGGTCATGCCGGTGGCGCTGATCACGGCGTGCAGGCCCAGCAGATCCAGGGTCGTCCGGCCGGATTTGAGTGCGGCCATGATCTCGTCTTCCTTTTTCGCGCGGGCGCGGGCGGCTTCAAGAACGGTTCCGGCGTGTTCCCGGGGCACGATGGCCACGCCGTCATCGTCGCCGACCACGATGTCGCCGGGATTGACCGGTTGGCCGCCGATGATGATTGGATGATTGATCAGGCCGGGATTGCGCTTGGAGCAGGCGCCGATCGACAGCCCCCGGGCGAAACCCGGAAAGCCGAGCGTGCGTAATGCCGATACGTCGCGGATGGCGTGGTCGACGACCAGGCCTGCCACACCGCGTGCCTGGGCGGCGGCGGCCAGGACCTCGCCCCACGCGCCCTTGCCTTGATAGCCGCCGAGATCGGCAACGATGATGTCGCCGGGCTGGGCGACTTCAACCGCCTTGTGCAGCATCAGATTGTCGCCCGGCGGCCCACGGACGGTCAGCGCCGGCCCCAGAACCGTGGCTCCCTGCCACACCGGCTTGATGGCCGGATCGACCATGCCGGACTGGCCCTGGGCCTCGTATACGGTGGCCGGGTCGAAATCGGCGAATTGCCGGATCAATTCGGGTGAGGGCCGTTCGATCGTTCGGATGATGTCCATCGGCGTTCCTTCCCGCTGTTATTGTCCTCGGCAGAGGTTCGGTTGCTATCGAAGTATGGGAAATTTTGGTAAGACAGTAAACGCCGGTCAACGGGAGCGGGCGCCTCCGGGCAATCAGGGGAAATTCCATGGAATATCGTACGCTTGGGCGCAGCGGGTTGCGCGTTTCCACACTGTGCCTGGGAACGATGATGTTCGGCGGGCCGACGGCCGACGACGAGGCCGCCGCGATCGTGGACTCCGCGCGAGGGGCCGGGGTCAACTTCATCGATACGGCAAATTCCTATACTGGCGGCGAATCCGAGCGGATCGTCGGCCGTCTGATCGCCCATGACCGCGACGCCTGGATTCTGGCGACCAAAGCCGGCAACCCGCTGCCGGAAATGCCGGCGGGCGGCGGTGTGAGCCGCAAATGGCTGTTGCGCGCGCTGGAGGGCAGCCTTTCCCGGCTCGGGACCGACTATCTCGACATCTGGTATCTGCACCGCCATGACGGCGTGACGCCGCTGGAGGAAATCGTCTCTACCATGGGCGAGGAGGTCAGGCGCGGCCGGATCCGCTATTGGGGCTTTTCGAATTTCCGGGCCTGGCAGGCGTGTGAACTCGTGCGGCTGGCGGATATGCAGGGCGTCCCGCGGCCGATCGTGTGTCAGCCGCACTACAATGCGCTGAACCGGGGGGCTGAGGCCGAGTTGTTCCCGGCCTGCCAGCATCACGGCATCGGCATTGCGCCGTATTCGCCGCTGGCGCGCGGCGTGCTGACCGGCAAATATCAGCCCGGCGAGCAACCCGATCCCGACACCCGCGCCGGACGCGGCGACAAACGCATGATGGAACACGAGTTCAGGGAGGACTCATTGCAGATGGCGCAGACCATCGCGGCCCATGCGGAAAAGCGCGGCATGACGCCGACAAGCTTTGCCATCCGCTGGGCACTGAACAGCGGGAACATCCACAGCATCATCGCCGGCCCCCGAACCCTGGCCCACTGGCAAAGCTATCTCGACGCGCTGGATGGCGATTTCACCGCCGAGGATGAAGCCCTGATCGACAGCCTCGTCCCGGCTGGCCATGCCTCCACGCCCGGCTTCACCGATCCGAAATACCCGGTCATCGGCCGGCAGCCGAGGATGGGGGGACATCAAACCGCCGGTTGATTGACCCGCTTCGATAGCTGTTCGGCGGATTCGACGCGTTCGGAGTAGCGGTCGGTCAAATAGGCCGATCGCCCCCGGACGAGCCAGGTGAACTTCACCAGTTCCTCCATCACGTCGACGATCCGGTTGTAATAGGCCGACGGTTTCATGCGGCCCTGTTCGTCGAACTCGTTGAACGCCTTGGGCACGGAGGACTGGTTGGGAATGGTGACCATGCGCATCCATCGGCCCAGAATGCGCATCTGGTTGACGGCGTTGAAGCTTTGCGACCCGCCATTCACCTGCATCACCGCCAGCGTCTTGCCCTGGGTTGGGCGGACCGCGCCCAGCGCCAGCGGAATCCAGTCGATCTGGGCTTTCATGATGCCGGTCATGGCGCCGTGGCGTTCCGGAGAACACCAGACCATGCCCTCGGCCCACTGCGCCAGTTCGCGCAGTTCGGCCACTTTGGGGTGATCGGCGGGCGCATCATCGGGCAGGGGCAGGCCGCTGGGATCGAAATGACGCGTCTCGCATCCGAACCAGCGCAGCAGCCGCCCCGCTTCCTCCGACGCCAGACGCGAATAGGATCGCGCGCGCAGTGAGCCGTGCAGTATCAGAATGCGCGGCGGATGGTCCGGGGCGTTCGGTCCGGCCAGTCCGGCACCATCGATCGGCCGAAGCTGGTCCGGGGCGATGTTCGGCAGGTCGTGAAGCGTGTCATCCATGGGTCGTTACCGTTGTGTGCCGTGCATTTACGAAGCGTTCTGATCCCTGGCGGCGGGGACGGCGATGCCGCCGTCGGCCAACAGTGCCAGCACTGTTTCCGACGGGCGCGTCAGCTTCACCCCCCACGGCGTAACCACGATCGGCCGGTTGATCAGGATCGGATGGTCCATCATCGCGTCGATCAGCGCCTCGTCGGTCAGCGCCGGATCGTCGAGGCCGAGTTCGTCATGGGGCGTGCCCTTGCGGCGCAGCAGATCGCGCGGCGTCATGCCCATGCGGTCGATCAATTCGGTCAGCTTGGCCCGCGCCGGTGGAGTCTTCAGGTACTCCACGACATGGGGCTCGATGCCCGCATCGCGGAGGTATTGCAGCGTGTTGCGTGACGTGCCGCAATCGGGGTTGTGATAGATGACGACGTCGATGGCGGATTTGTCGGCGGGGGTGGTCATCGTGGCCTAATCCTTGATGTCGGGAGACGGGTGTTCGGGGCGGCAGGCGTCGGCCATCAGTCCGCAATCGCCGTCGGTCCCGTCACCGGCGCAGCAATTCTCGGTCAGGTAGTCCAGCAAAGCGGTCATGGCGCTGAAGTCGGCGGTGTAGATCAGGCTCCGCCCCTCGCGACGGCAATCGATCAGGCCGGCATGTTTCAGCTGGGTGAGATGAAACGACAATGTCGGCGAGGCGAGGCCGAGCGTGGCGCCGATGCGTCCGACCGCAAGCCCCCCGCTTCCGGCTTGCACCAGCAGCCGAAAGACATCGAGCCGTGTTTCATGAGCCAGGGCGGCGAGCCCAGCGATGGCATCTGATTTCTCCATATTTCTAGAATAATTGAAATGTAGGGGCAAGGCAAGTCGCTGATCACCCCAGCCGGACACCGCTGACTTGATCTGAGACCCGGATCAAGGGAGAGCCCAGCTCGCGTTTTCGCCGCGGGAAGTTGCTGAGCGAGGTCCCCGCTCAAGGCGGGGACGATCAAGGGGTGGCGGCGCGAACGATCGCCATACGGGGTCCATCACACGCACCTGACCGCCCCCGACTTGATCAGACGCCCCGGATCAGGCGGAGCCCGGTTCGAGTCTTCGGCTGCCGCCCGCCTATCCCGGCACGGACTTGGTGATTTCCGGGCGCATGAAGTCGAAATCGCAGCCGTGTTCGACCTGCTGCACGGTGTCGAGGAACAGCTTGCGGTAGCCGCGTTCCGATGACTGTTCGGCCAGGGTCGGCGCCTTGGGCTTGCGAGCTGCACGGGCGTCCAGCGTTGCCGTATCGACATCGAGGTCCAGAACCCGGTCCTTGACGCTGAGCCGGATAGTGTCGCCCGTCTCGACCAGTCCCAGCGGCCCGCCGATGGCGGCTTCGGGCGAGACATGCAGCACGATCGAGCCGAAGGCCGTACCGCTCATCCGGGCATCGGAAATCCGCACCATGTCCTTGACGCCCTGTTCGGCCAGATAGCGGGGAATAGGAATATAGCCCGCTTCGGGCATGCCGGGCGCGCCGATCGGGCCGGCATTGCGCAGGATCAGGATATCCTCAGCCCGCGCGCCGACTGCCGGATCGTCGATGCGCGTGGCCATGTCTTCCAGCCCGTCGAACACGATCGCGCGGCCGGTGTGTTCCAGCAGTTTCGGATCGGCGGCGGATTGCTTTATCAGCGCCCCGTTCGGCGCCAGCGATCCGGTCAGCACCACCAGCGACGCGCCGGCGAACAGCGGGTCGTCGATCGGCCGGACGACATCCTGCGGCCAGCCCGAGGGCACCGCCTCCAGCACTTCGCCCAGGGTCATGCCGGCCACGGTCGGCGCGTCGAGATGCAGCGAGCCCAACAGTTCCTTAAGCACCCGCGTCATGCCGCCGGCGCGGTACAGGTCCTCCATGAAATCCTTGCCCGACGGCTTCAGGTCGACCACGACCGGCGTCTCGGCGCTGAACCCGTCCAGCGCGTCGAGGTCGAGGCGATAGCCGAGGCGTCCGACCATGGCCGCCAGATGAACCAGCCCGTTGGTCGATCCGCCGATTGCCAGCAACGCGCGCAGGGCATTCTCGATCCCGCGCCGGTCGACGATATCGGACGGCTTGACCTTCTCCGTAGCCAGCGCGACGGCGCGGGCGCCGGTCGCCTCGGCATGGCGGATACGGTCGGAATAAACGGCCGGAATCGCCGCACCGCCCGGCAGCATCATGCCCATGGATTCGGCCATGCAGGCCATGGTGCTGGCCGTGCCCATGACCATGCAGGTGCCCGCACTGGGCGCCAGATTGGCTTCGATCTCGGTGATTTCCTCGGCGTCGACGCGGCCCCCGCGATACTCCGCCCAGTAACGGCGGCAGTCGGTACAGGCTCCGACACGGTTGCCGCGATGGCTGCCGGCCAGCATCGGGCCGGTCACCTCCAGAATGGCCGGCGTGTCGGCGCTGAATGCGCCCATCAGCAGGGCCGGCACGGTCTTGTCGCAGCCACCGATCAGCACCACGGCATCCATCGGCTGGGCGCGGATCATCTCCTCGACCGTCATGGCCATCAGGTTGCGCAGATACATGCTGGTCGGATGGGCGAAGCTTTCGTGCAGCGAGATTACCGGAAAGGTGAAGGGCACGCCGCCGGCCAGCATGACGCCGCGCTTTATTGCCTCGATCAGATCCGGAACGGTCCGGTGGCACGGATTATAGTCGCTGCCGGTGTCGACGATGCCGATCACCGGGCGCTGGGTGCCAAAATCGCTGTGACCGGCCGATTTCAGGAACACATTGCGCAGGAAACGCGAGAAGGCGGCGTCGCCATAGCTGGTCAGCCCTCGATCCATGCCTTCTGCTGCGGTTTGTTCGGGGGCGATTTTTTTCTCGGTCATCGGCGAGGTTCCCACGGTTTCTGCTGGTTGCCGCAGAGTACACTCGGATGCGCCAGGATTGGAAGTGTGGCGGGCGATAGGCACGGCCGGTCTCACCCGTTTAATGGGTGGGCGCATTGCGCAGATATGTTTTTGGTTGTAAAGAGAAACACCGGGTGAGGCATTGCCTGACCCGGTGCTCTATTAGGGTGCCGAGGGCGCATAGCACGCAAGCCGGAGTGGCTTGAGGGCCAGTGGGGCCGCATCGGCTGCTCTGTCAACAGGATTATGGATTATATGGCAGAAAGTCAAGTGCCCTTTCCCTATGACGTGGAGAGTCGCGCTGCGATCCGTGCGGGTCTCTCTGAGCCGCGATTCATTGCCTATCTTGACCGCGCAGGCGGAGACGAAAGCCATGCCATTGAACTCTACCTGTTCAATTCAAGGTTGGCTAAATCGTTTCTTTTTCCTCTAAATGTGGTTGAGATCGTTTTTCGCAATGCGGTGGATCAAACGCTGGCAAGAATTGCCGGAACGTCTGATTGGCATAAGGACCGCGATTTCATCGACAAGACATTTAGTAGTCGAAGCAATGAGGCGTTACAAAAGGCCATCGTTCGTGCGGGAGAGCAGTCTGATAAAAACAAACTCGTTGCCGAACTAAATTTTGATTTCTGGTCGAACATTTTTCGAAGAGAATATGCATCTGTCTGGCGCACAAAGATAAACATCGCTTTCCCGAATCTTCAGAGGGGGGAAGGACGTGATAACATTCAAAAATTGGTGTGCAAGATCAATAGGTTCCGAAACCGCGTGGCCCATCATGAGCCGATTCTGTCGGAAAATCCCCCTGATATGCTGTCGGCAATCGCAAAACTGATCGATCTCCGGTGCCAGACCACAGCGCAATGGATGCGGCATCACGCGACCGCCGACAAGATAATCCGCACGCGACCGACGCCCCAAGGCAGGTCAATTCAGGATTTGGCGTCACGGCTGGACAAGAACTTCCGAGCCGTCTGCCCCGACATGAACTTGGCGAGGGTCTTTGATTCGACTGGCAGGAGTGCGGCGGCAATCGTTTGTCTGGGCGCTGATGATACTCCTGCTGCTGCGTTCACTAAAGAAGATGTCGCTGATTTTATTTGTAACAGGTCACAAGAAGCTGGCGGTCTTGTAGACCTGTCCGATTGGTCCGTCCAGAACCTGATAGATCATCTGACTCCTGATCGCTCCTGGAAACCGCTGCCTGGGCCGACGCCTTTGTCTGAAGCAATTGGGGATCTGCGGAAGCCGGGGATGCGCCTCCTCGTCGGAACCGATCCGACAACGGGCAGGCCGACAGGAGTCATCAAGAGAGCGCACCGGCGCTATTGAGTATTGGATGGACCAATTTGACCGGGACGTTGTTGGTCCGCTTCGGCGCGTCTCACGACGAGAACCCGACCAGGTTGGGCAACCACATCACCAGTCCCGGGAAGAAGATAAGGCCGACCACGACCACCACCTGCGCCAGCAGGAATGGCCAGATATCCTTGAGAATCTCCTCCATGCGCACGCCGGAGACTGACTGGGCGGTAAACAGCACTGCCCCGACCGGCGGGGTGCACAGGCCGATATTCAGCGTCATGACCAGGATGATGGCGACCTGGAACGGATCGAATCCCATCTGGTGCAGGGACGGCGCCAGGATCGGCGCCAACAGGATGACCGCAGCGCCGGGTTCAAGTATTGTTCCGACGACGAGCAGCATGCCGACCACCACAATCATGGCCATGGTCGGATCGCCGACCATCCCGAACAGCAGGTTGGTCAGCATGCGCGGCACGCCCAGCGTCGAGAACAGCCAGCCGAGCAGCGCCGCGGCGGCGATGATCATCAGCACCACGGCGGAGCGGATACCGGCGACCAGAAAGATTTCGGGCAGGTCGCTCAGCTTCAGTTTGCGGTAGTAAACGAACGACACCAGAAACGCATAGGCGACGGCGACGGCGGCGGCTTCGGTCGCGGTGAAGACGCCTGAAAAAATGCCGCCCAGCAGGATGACGGGCAGGAACAGGGCCGGCAGGGCATTGCCGAAGATCTTCAGGTATTCTTTCGGGCTGATACGGTGATCGCGCTTGGGATACTGGCGCTTGTACGAGATCAGATGAACGATGACGAAGCATGACACGGCCAGCAACAGGCCCGGAATGATGCCGGCCGCAAACAGGCCGCCGATCGAAACCTGGGCCACGGACCCGTAGATGACCAGGATGATGCTGGGCGGTATGATCGGGCCGATGAGCGACGATGCGGCCGTCACCGCCGTTGCGAACCGGCGGTCATAGCCTTCCTTTTCCATCGCCGGCACGAAGATCGACCCCAGCGCCGCGACGTCGCCGACGGCCGAGCCTGATTTGCCGGCGAACAGAATGCTGGCCAGGACATTGGCATGGCCCAGACCACCCCGTGCCCGGCCGATTGTCGCTGTTGAAAGCCGGACCAGTTGCTCGGTCATGCCCGAGCGGTTCATCAACTCCCCGGCCATCATGAAGAACGGTATCGCCAGCAGGACGAAGTTGTCGGGCCCGGCGGCCATTCGGTTGACCAGGACGCTCCAGGGGAAATCCTGGGCGTGGAGGCCCCAGAGTCCGGCCAGTGCCATGGCGAACGCCACCGGCGTTCCAATCACGAGCAGAACGAGCAGGACCATCGCCAGTGACAGCATGGGGCACGCATCCTTGTTTCAGGTTTGGTGGATCAAACCGGATCCGACGAGGTTATCGCCTCGGCGCGGGCGGCCGATGCGTCGGGATCGACCAGCGCCAGCGCTGCCCTGAGGCCGTGCTCGATCGATTGGACGACCATGAAGCACACGCCGATGATCAGTCCTGTATGGAACCAGCCCTGGCTGATGCCCATTCCCGGCGTTGTTCGCCCGGATGCGCGGCTGGCGAGGTCCACGCCGTAATAGATCATCGTGATGAAAAGGAAGGTGAGAATGCCGACGATGATCAGCTTGATGAGGGCGCGCAGGCGCAGGCTGGGCAGCATTTCGACGAAGAAGTCGATACCGACATGATCGCCGCGCCGCAACGCGCAGCTTCCGGCGATAAACGTGACCCAGACCAGAGCGTAGCGCGCGAATTCCTCCGGCCAGGGCAGCGCGTTAGACAGCACATAGCGCATGAATATCTGGAGCAGCACGACGAGCGTGAACAGGGTGACCAGAACTACTGTGAAGCCTGCAGCGACCTTGTCGGTCAGGCGGCTGAACTCGCAATACCAGTCGACGAGGCGTGTAAACACGGTCGGATCGATCCTTTTTCAGCGTCGGATGGTCTTGCGACCATCGGCCGGGACGGTGTCCCGGCCGACATCGGTTCATCGACCGACTGATCAGAAGCCGCGATCGCCGGCAAAGTAGTCTTCCGCCTCTTCGACGGCCTCCATCAGCCGGTCGGACCAGACGCCCTCGGGATCGACCTCCGCGTGGTACCATTCCAGGAACGGCCCCTGGGTGAGTTCGGCGAACTCGTCCTTCATTTCGGGCGAGGGAACGATGATCTCCTCGAACGAGCCGTCTTCTTCCCAGCGGGCGAGGGCTTCCCATTCGAGCACGCGGTTGATGCCGCGGGACACTTCCATACTCTTCTGGCCGGCCTGAAGCACGAGCGACTGATATTGCTCGGGCAGCGTCTGGAAGTAATCTTCCGGCATGAAGAAGAAATCGATGGAGTAGACGTGTCCGTCAAGGATCAGATAGTCCTGCACCTCGTACATGTTGGACGAGTTGATGACCGGAACCGGGTTTTCCTGACCCGTGATCACGCCGGTCTCAAGCGAGGTATAGACCTCAGGCCACGCGATGGGCGTTGCCGAACCGCCGAGTGCCTCCACGATCGCCATGTGGCCCGGATGATCCATGGTCCGGAAGCTCTGGCCCTGGATGTCCTCGACCGAATTGATGGGCTCGTTCGACGTGAAGTTGCGGAATCCGCCATTCTCGCCATATGCCAGAACCCTGAAGCCGCTCGCGTCGAGAATGGCCTCCTTCATCTGGTCGCCGAACTCGCCGTCAAGCACGCGGTAGGCGTGGGCGTGATCGCGGAAAATATACGGGACTGCCAGAACCTGAACTTCGGGGAAGAACGCCGGTACGGCGCCTTCGGCGACCATGAAGCCTTGGATCGCGCCGATATCCGCCTGTTCGATCATCTCCGTTTCGCTGCCGAGCGCCCCGGACGGAAAGCATTCGACGAAGATATCGCCCTGCGTCTGCCGTTCGAGCGTGTTCTTGAAGATGATGCACTGGCCGTGTTCGTTCGCCTCGAACGGATTGGGCGGATCGAAATACGCAATGCGCATATGATAGCTGGGGTCGACGTCCGGAAACAGCGGCTCGTCGTAGACAGTGTGCGTCGGAAACTCGGATTGTGCGACTGCAAGCGCCGGTGCCAGGGCAAAGCCGGCAATAGCCAATGCAATCGCGGATGTCTGACTGCGTCTCGTCATCAGCGTGGTCCTCCCTTTGTTGACGTCCATTCATCGGGACGCATTACGGCACCGAACGGAAACGGAATCCCCTGGCCCGGTGCCGCCTTTCCAGCGTGCGTATTCGGCCTGCTTCGCGGTGGTGATCGCCCCTCTCGATTAGAGGAGTCGCAGCTTGCTACACGTTCTGGCTTTGTAAACGTTACCATTGTATTGAAATTGCTGTCCAGCACTGATCCCGGCGGCTTTCCAGGCTTGCGGAATGAAAGACGGCGGCGCCCGTCGAGGGCGCCGCCGCTGGAAGAAGGCCGGATTTCGGGGGGTCCCGGACGTTAACGGGGTTCGCTGGCCAGACCCTTGAAGATGGCATAGCACGCCCCGAGCAGAACGACCGTGAACGGCAAGCCGGTGGAAACGGCCATTGCCTGCAGTGCCGTGAGCCCGCCGCCGAGCAGCAGCGCGATCGCCACCAGACCCTCGAAGGTGCACCAGAAAATCCGCTGCGGCAGTGGCGCATTGACCTTGCCGCCGGCGGTGATCGTGTCGATCACCAGCGAACCGGAATCCGACGACGTGACGAAGAACACGATGACCAGGACGATGCCGATGAACGAGGCGATGGCCGTCAGTGGGAGTTCCTGCAACACCATGAAAAGCTGCAGTTCCAGAGCGGCGCCGGTCGCGCCCTGGTAACCGTCGACAAGCAGCTGCGTGACAGCTGTGCCGCCGAACGCGGTCATCCAGAATACCGAGACAAGCGACGGAATGATCAGCACGCAGGTTATGAACTCTCGTACCGTGCGCCCGCGCGACACGCGGGCGATGAACATGCCGACAAACGGCGACCAGGAAATCCACCACGCCCAGTAGAAGGCCGTCCACCCCTGGCGAAAGTTGTCGTCGGCGCGGCCGATCGGGTTCGACAGCGGCAACAGATACTGCCCATAGGCAACGAGATTGCCGAAAAAGCCGGTCAGGATCGTCAGCGTCGGTCCGGCCACGACGATGAAAAGCAGCAATGCGGCGGCCAGCATCATGTTGATTTCCGACAGCCGCTTGACCCCGGCGTCCAGACCGGCGACGACCGAAACCAATGCGACGGCTGTGATGCCGACGATCAGAAGAACCTTGGACGTATCGGTGACTGGCAGGCCGAACAGGAATTCAAGGCCGGCATTGGCCTGTTCCGCGCCGATGCCAAGCGACGTGGCAAGACCGAACAGCGTGGCGAAAACCGCCAGGATATCGATGGCGTGGCCCCACCAGCCCCAGACCCGCTCGCCCAGGATCGGATAAAAGATCGACCGGATGCTGAGCGGCAGGCCCTTGTTGAAACTGAACAGCGCAAGCGCCAGCGCGACGACGGCATAGATCGCCCAGGGATGCAGGGCCCAGTGGAAGATGGTTGCAGCCATGGCCAGACGCCGCGATGCCAGTTCTTCGCCCGGTGCGCCGCCAAGCGGTGCCCAGCTTTCCGGCGATCCTGCTGTATCCGCGAACGAGGCGGCGAAGTGGCCGAGCGGTTCCGAAACGCCATAGAACATCAGCCCGATGCCCATACCGGCAGCGAACAGCATCGCGAACCACCCGGGATAGGAATAGTCGGGCTTGGCATCAATGCCGCCCAACCGCACCCGGCCGAGCGGCGATACGATCAGGAAGAGGCAGAAGACAACGAAAACATTACCCGCAGCCAGAAAGAACCAGTCGAACCGGGATGTTACCGTATCACGGAGCAAGGTGAACGTTTCGGAAGCGCGGTCCGGAAAAAGTATCGTCAGGACGGTGAACGCAATGATGCCAAGGCCGGATATGACGAAAACCGGGTTATGAATGTCGAACCATATCGGACCGAATCGAGAGGCGATATTGTCTTGTCCGACTCTGTATCCGGTCTTGATCGGGTTGGTCTGCCCTTCAGGCGGGACTGCGTTTTCGTATGTCATGCGCACTCGTATTGTGGTGAAAAACTGTCGCAGCGTCGCGTCACCGATGCCGATATTTCTGCCATATTGCGGTCACGAACCATGGCCCATCGAAACCTGGGGCGCAATCCCCGTTCGTAAAGGCTATCGGCCGAAGGGCTGTCCGGTGGTTGCGGCCTGGGCAACGACAGCCTGGTCGTTGCATGGCGTGCCGCCTCCCGGCACCGTGATCGACGCCGCCAATCCGCCTCCGGGGCGTGGCGACAGCGAGAGGCGGAAACCGCAGAGATCGGCATAGGCTTTCGCGATCGCCAGGCCGAGACCGGCACCATCGTGGCTGCGGGTATAAATGCTGCCGGATTGGAAAAACGGTTCGAAGGCCTGGTCACAGGTTTCTTCATCCAGTCCCGGACCGCGGTCGCTGACCGTGATTACCGATCCGGTGCCGTCACCCGAAATGGCCGCGTCGATGCTGACCGCATCGCCGGCGCTGCTGAATTTTACGGCATTATCGATAAGGGTGCCCAGAATCTTGCCGAGGCAAACGTCGTCAGCTTCGACCGTCCCGCCCCTGAGGGTATCTGCCAGTTCAAGTGTTACATCGGCCGCCGCGGCCGTAGCGGCAGCACTGGCGACCCGGCGGGCGAGCAGGTCGTACACATCCAGGCGTCGCGATTGTACGGTCACCGATCCCGATTGCACCGATGTCAGTTCCAGCACCTGGTTGATCAGACGGTCCAGTCGTTGGCCGCTATCGCGCACGATTGCGGCGTGTTCCGCCTGCTTCGAGCCGCTGGCCACGTCGGCGGCCCACAATTCGGAAAATCCGATGATGGCGTTCAGCGGCGTCTTCAGTTCGTGGCCCAGCAGACCGATCAGCCTGGTTTTCGCCTCCACCGCGCGGTCTGCCAGATCACGGGCTTCACGCATGGCTCGGAAAGCCTGCTCGCGCTGCGTGATATCCTTGAGCGTGACGACGATCCCGCCGACGGACCGCTCGTCGCGAAGGTCGCGCAGTATGACGTCGAAGATGATGCTGCCGTGGCTTTCGCCATGCCAGATAGCCGTGATCGGTTCCGCTCCGGCGGCGGATTCACTCTCGGCAAACCCTGTCAGGACCGCTGTGACAGCCCCGGCGGCCGCGGCGTCGACATGGTCGATGATCCTTGAGCCGATCAGCCGTTCCGGCGTCAGCCCGACGATTGCCGGCGATGACGGCGCGGCATAGGTAATGAACCCTTTCGTGTCAGTCACCAGGATCAGATCGCCGGTATTGAGCACGAGATTGCGGAACCGGGCCTCGCTGTCGCGCAGCAGGTCGGCCTCACGTTGGCGCAGCGCCCCGATTCGGCTGTCGGCGGCCGCGGAGACCATCGCCAGAACCAGAATGAAGATCGTGCTCACCGCAATAATGGCGGCCAGACTCTCCTGATGAAACTGGACGCCGCCAAATCCCGTCAGGTCAGGCGCCGATTCAATGCAGGTCGCCGCCATGCCGGTATAGTGCATACCGGCGATCGCTGTGCCCATCACGAAACAGGCGGCGAGCTGGGCACGCCACTCGGTTTCACGGGTTGAAATCCAGAGTGCGGCTGTGGCGGCGGCAATGGCGATGACGATCGAAAGGATGAACAGGCCCTGGGTGTAGTCGAGGCGCGCCGGCAGGATCATGGCTTCCATGCCGGTATAATGCATCGATGCGATCCCGGCCCCCATGATGAGACCGGCGCCAAGAATGCGTGCCGGCCCCACCTTGCCGCCTGGATAGCTGATGAGTGTGAACGCCACTCCGGTGACGCCGATCGCGATTACCAGCGATAGAAGCGTCAATCCGACGTCGTAGCCAATATCGACCGGCAGGGCGAAGGCAAGCATGGCGATGAAATGCATCGACCAGATGCCGCCGCCCAAAGCGGCGGCCGCTGCGGCAATCCAGCCGGCTTTGCGCGCGCCCCCGCTGCCCCGGATGCGGTTGGCAATGTCCAGCGCGGCATAGGAGGCCAGGCAAGCCACGGCGAACGACATGAAAACCAGAAGGAAATTATACGTGCCGGTCAGAGGATCCGACGCCATCAACGACACCTGGGGGCAATAGTGTGAAAGCCGGTTCTATTACCCTTTCATTCCCTAACGGACAATTAATTATTTGGTTACCATGGTCGCACTTGGAGTGCGTGGCGCACGGTCCTATCGGAACAGCAGTATCGGAATCTTGCAGGAGCGGACCATTTCCGTCGTGGTGGAGCCGATGATCAGGCTGCGGACGCGTGAATGGCCGTAAGCCCCCATGACCAGAAGATCGAAGCCTTCGCTTTCGACTTTTTTCGAGATCACGGTTTCCGGCTGGCCGGGGACGAGATCGGTCGTTGCCTCGTGACCGCCGGCGGTCAATGTCAGGCGTGCGTCTTCGAGCCGTTTGCGCCCTTCGTCCGTATCCTGCCCGACCGAAAGCACGGTGATGTCGAGCCCGCTGAACAGACGGTTGCGGGCAATGTGGTCAACCGCCTTCATCGCACTGACGCCGCCGTCATACGCGACCAGCACCCGTTTGATCGGCCGGAAAGCACGAGCGACGACGAAGATCGGCTTTTTCGCGGCCCGGACGATGCGTTCGAGGTTGGAGCCCAGATGCAGTTTCGCGAAATCGGCGGCCTCGCCGCGTTTCCCGATCACGATCATGTCGGCGCCGGTCTCGAATTCGCTGACGGTCTCCAGAAGGTCACCGTTGCGCAGCCGGGTCGTGACTGTTTCCATGCCTGAACTTTTCAGCAGGGCTTCGGCGTCGTCGAGGATCGCCCGGCCGCGCTTCTGAGCCAGCCTGCCCCGCTGCTCGTCAAGCGAACTCAGTTCCTCCAGCAGCGCCGTGCGCGCGCCCAACGCGATCGACCCGGAAAGGTCGGATGCGCCAGCGGCTTCGCGGCGGCCAAGAACATGAAACAGCTCGATCGCCGCGTCAGTGCGCCCGGCGATCCAGGCGGCGTTTTCGCAAACGCTCTTTGAATAGATGGAGCCGTCCACCAGGGCGATAATCTTGTCGGTCATTCGTGTCCTCCCGGCATCGCAGCGCGGCGGCGATGCGGCGGGCGGGAAAACTCCCGGCCCGCGCCCGTGTTATGCATCAATGGCCCGTCAGCTTTTCCAGCGCGCCGGGTTGATCGTGTATAGCAAGCCGGTCGACGATTGTCTCGCTGGCCTTGTTGAGCCCGACGATATCGACCTCGGCCCCATCGCGTCTGAATTTCAGGATCGCCATATCCAGGGCAGCGACACTGGAAATGTCCCAGATATGCGCCCGGCTGAGGTCGATGGTGACGTTCTCAAGCGATTCCCTGAAATCGAAACCGGCCATGAAATCTTCAGCCGAGGCGAAGAACAGCTGGCCCTCGATGGTATAGGTCCGGTGCCGACCGTCAGCACTCAGGGTCGAGGAAATGCGGAAAAGCTGCGCGATCTTCCAGGCGAAGAACAGTCCCGACAGCAGCACCCCGGTCAGAACACCGATCGCCAGGTTGTGGGTGACCACCACCGTGACGACGGTGGCCAGCATCACGATCGACGAGGACCGCGGATGATCCTTGAGGTTCTTGATCGATGACCATGAAAAGGTGCCGATCGACACCATGATCATGATCGCGACCAGCGCCGCCATCGGGATCTGCGTGACCAGATCGCCCAGAACCAGGATCATGAACAGCAGGTAGACGCCGGCGGCAAAGGACGACAGCCGGCCACGACCACCCGATTTCACGTTGATGATCGACTGGCCGATCATGGCGCAGCCGGCCATGCCGCCGATAAAGCCGGTCGCGGTGTTGGCGATGCCCTGACCGACGCATTCCTGATTGCGGTTCGACGGCGTGTCGGTCAGGTCGTCGACGATCTGTGCCGTCATCAGCGATTCCAGCAGCCCCACCACCGCGACGGCGGCGGAATAGGGCAGTATGATCATCAGCGTTTCGAAGGTCAGCGGAATCTGCGGTATCAGGAACACCGGCAGAGTCGACGGCAGTTCGCCCATGTCGCCCACGGTTCGCAAATTGTCGAAACCGAACAGCATCGCCGCACCAGTCAGCACGACGATGCAGACCAGCGGTGCGGGGACCACGCGGGTCACATAGGGCAACAGATAGATGATGCCGAGACCGGCCGCGACCATGACATAGGTCAGCCAGGGGACGCCGACCAGTTCGGGGATCTGCGCGATGAAGATCAGGATCGCCAGCGCGTTCACGAAGCCGGTCATGACCGACCGCGAGACGAAACGCATGACATAGCCAAGCTTCAGGGCACCGGCCGCCATCTGCAGCAGGCCCGCCAGTACCGTCGCGGCCAGCAGATATTCCAGCCCGTGATCGCGGACGAGCGTCACCATCAGGACGGCAGTGGCGGCCGTCGCGGCGGAAATCATGCCCGGGCGGCCGCCGACGAAGGCAATCAGCACCGAAATCGAGAACGACGCGTAAAGGCCGACCTTGGGATCGACGCCGGCGATGATCGAAAAGGCAATTGCCTCGGGAATGAGGGCAAGGGCAACGACGAGTCCGGCGAGCAGATCGCCGCGAATATTGCCGAACCATTGGTCGCGATAGGCAGTCAGTGAGGGCATGCTGGTTCCGAATGGACGAAGCCGATCCTTTGCGCCGCACCCAGGCAGTGCCGCAGCGGGCGGGCGGATCGGATGTCCACGAGATTGGGAGTCCGGCGGATTGGCGGCCGGCAGAGCCACCCGGAGTTTCACCGGGTCCAGATTCAATGAGGACTGTCTAAACCGATAGCTTGTCGCAGCGCAACATGCAGTTTGCGCATAGCTGGGTCGGGTTCGCCGAATCGAAAAAGGTCTTGCGATGACATTCAATCGCAGTGGAGGGGCTGTTTCCCGCCGTCACCTCGTGTTCCTTCCTACCCGCGGCAACTGTGTTTATTAACACAGCATCCGCCCCTGTCTCCTCCCCGGAGGTGCGAAGCACCGTCCGGGGTCCACACGTTCCGCGAGAGCCCGGCCCGCGCTTCGACCGCCGAGAGCCATGGCACCCGATCCCGGGTCTGCAGCGCGTCACTTCGCGCCGCGCTGCGCACGGGAATTGGTGAAGGTGGAAAGCGCCCTGGATCACCTTTTCCCGCCCCGGCAACTGTGTTCATTAACACAGCATCCGCCCCTGTCTCCTCCCCGGAGGAGCGAAGCGACATCCGGGGTCCACACGCTCCGCGAGAGCGCCGATAGTGTGGGCCCCGGATCAGCGAAACAACATTTCATGTTGCATCGCGTCCGGGGCGGGGGGATTCTTTGCGGCGCTACGTCTCCACGTCATTCCCGGCGGTGCGGTACGCGTAGCGACTTTACGTCTTCCGAGGGAAGTGGGATGTATTGACCGCAGGATTACCAGGGGTACGCAGCATGGAGCGATTTACGGGGGGTTGCGTGTGCGGCAATGTCCGGTTTGTGGCGACGGGACGCCCCTATCGGGTCGGCCTTTGTCATTGCAACGACTGTCGCAAGCATCATGGGGCCCTGTTCCACGCCTCTGCGATATTCCCTCAGGACGCCGTGACGATCGAGGGCGAAACGCGCGACTATGCCGGCCGGCATTTCTGTCCCAGGTGCGGCAGTTCCGTCTTCTCGCGCACCGACGACGAAATCGAGGTTAACCTGGGCTCGCTGGACGCCCCCGATCAGCTAAGGCCGACCTATGAACTCTGGACCATCCGCCGCGAGTCCTGGTTGCCGCCATTTCCGCACATGACGCGATATTGGCGCGATCGTGAGCGGGCGAGCCGCACCGAGGAATAACGCGGGCAGGCGGCTCGCCCCTACCGCCACGCTCCTGTCGCCGCGCGTTAGTCGTTTGCCGCGACGAACCCGTCCGCGATCGCGCATTCGACAAAGGCGTCGAGGGCCGCGATCCGATCGGCGTCGTGATAGGGCAGCATCATCGCCTGGCGCACCGTGGTAATCCGGCCGGGCAGAATCCGGACCCCCGATCCTTCCGGGAAGGCTTTTTGCAGGCTTTGCAGCACGCCGCCGACGAGGTCGCCGTCGCCCTGCCGGAACCGTGCGAAGGACTCGCCGGGATCCGCGATGCGGATAAGCTCGGCATGTTCCAGCGCCTTGGTCAGGTAGAGGTCATAGGCCGAGCCGGTACCGACCACGATCTTGATGCCGGGCCTGTCCGCCTCCTCGATCGACTGGATGGGGCTGTCGTCGCGCACCGCATAGGTCGCGATGATCTCTTTATAGGGTCGGGTGAACGAAACCGTCTTCGCGCGCTCCGGGTCGATTGCCAGGAAGCCGACATCCCAGCGATCCTTGCCGGCGTCCTTGAATGTCTTGCCGGCACCGTCATAGACCACGAACTCCACCGGCTTGCCGATCTCCGCCGCCAGCCGCTTGGCAAGGGCCGGCGTGACGCCGCCAAGTTCGCCATTTTCTTCCCGCGCCAGAGCCCGGTTGCCCAGATTGATCGCCGCGCGCAGCGTTTCGCCCGGCGCGATGGCCTGCAAGCCGTCACTCATGAACGTGTCCTCCTGTCGGCTGTTTCCGTGGCGCGCCCCTTGCTCGCCTGCGATGGCCGACCCTGTTCGGTTCCGAGCATAGAGCATTCGCGTGTGCGGGCTTTACGGAAATCGACAGGCCGCTTGTCCGGGTTGGCGGCTGGACGGCCTAACGCGCCGCGGTGATGGCCGCGATATCGCCAACGACGCGCGTGTGCACGCGGCGGGCTTCGCCCGGCAGATAGGACAGCGGAATATCCTCGACATCGACGGTCTTCAGCGTGGTCGGATCGGCGCCGCCTTCGACCGCCCGGGCTTCGGCGCCGGCTTTCGCCTGCGCCAGTGCCTCGGCCCGCGAGACGCCGGAAAACACCTGATCCACTTCGCCGGAGACCTGGGCCATCGCCGCGCCGACCGCATTGGCCACGCCGGCATGTTCCAGGCGCACGATCTCGCTTATGCCGTCGAGCTCATCGGGAACCAGGAATGCCCCGCCGCCGGACGCGATCAGAACGGCGTCGTCGGCCGATGTCTTCATCCGGTCGACCCGTTCTTCGAACATCGCCCGAATGCGGCTCATGATATCGTCGACAAACCGGCGGTCCAGATGGCGCACCCGGTCGGGGTCGCCCAGTTCGATGCGCCCGGCGGCCACCGCGATGTCCGTTGCCGTCAGGATATCGCCGCCGAAGACGAGGGCCTGTTCGGTCAGGCGATACCCCACCGACTGCGGGCCGATGCGGCCGGTGTCGGGGTCGACGATCGTGCCGCCGCCCAGGCCGAAGGGCAGCAGATCGGGCATCCGGAACAGCGTGCGCACGCCGCCGATCTCGACCACGCCATTGGCTTCGCGCGGGAAACCGTTGATCAGCACACCGACGTCGCTGGTAGTGCCGCCGACATCCACGACCATGGCGTCGGTCAGGCCGGACAGGGCGGAAGAGCCGCGCATGGAGTTCGTCGGGCCGGAAGCAAAACTGTAAACCGGGTTTGCTGCCGCGACCTCGGCCAGCATGACGGTGCCGTCGTTCTGGGTCAGATAGAACGGCGCATGCAGTCCGGCCTGGGCCAGGGCATCGCGAAAGGCCGACACGGTACGCGCGCCCAGATCCTTCAGCGCCGCGTTCATGATGGCGACGTTCTCGCGCTCCAGCAGGCCGATCCGGCCCAGCGTGTGCGACAGGGTGATCGCGGCGTCGGGGCATTCTTCCGCCAGAATTTCCGCCGCGCGGGTTTCGCAGGCGCTGGTCAGGGGCGAGAACAGGGCCGTGATCGCCACCGACCGGATGCCCATCCGCGCGATGTCGCGCGCCGCCTGGCGCAGCGCGTCCTCGTCCAGCGGCACCAGCGGCCGGCCGTCATATTCGTGACCGCCTTCGACCATGAAAATCGCCGGATCGACCGAGGCGCGGAGATCGGCGGGCCAGTCGACTGCCGGTTCCAGGCTGGCGGCCGCCGGCAGGGCGATGCGGATGGCCGCGACACGGTTGAGATGCTTGCGCTCGATCACCGCATTGGTGAAATGCGTGGTGCCGATCATGACCGCGTCGGCCTGCGTCAGCGCCTCACCGCCCACTTTGTCCTTCAGCGCAGCCAGGCTGTTCGAGACGCCTGTCAGGACATCTTCCGTTGTTGTGGCCTTGACCCCGGCGACGATGGTGTCCGCACTGATCAGGACGGCATCCGTGTTGGTGCCGCCGACATCGATTCCGATTCTCTTCATGCTGCAAACACCGATTTGAAGTCGAGGTCATAGCCGAACGCGCGCGGGCCGACATGGGTCAACCCCTTGGGCGACAACAGGATTTCCGGCGCGGGCAGGGCCACGACGCTGACCCGCTGGCCATAGCGCAGGGTTTCGGTGCCGATCGCGTCGCCGGTCACGCTGTCGAGCACGCAGATCAGGTCCGGGGTCATGATCGCCGGTTCGCCGTCGATCCAGCCGACCGCGAATTCGTTCTGGAAGGCCAGTTCCATTCGGTGCCCGCGATCGCCGTCCAGCCCTTCGACTACGGCCGTGCCACGCAGAAACCCGCCGGTTGTCTCGCGCGAGACATCGGCGATCTTGCCGACGAACACCGTCTTGCCCGCATGGTCGCGGACCAGCGCGGCCACCGGATCGTCATGGACGCGCCGGGCTTCCATGATCGTGCGCCCGATGGCGATCGCCTTGGTGACGGTATTCTGAATGCCCCAATCCTTGACTTCGCGGCCCGTGCGCGGGGCCTTGCAGGTCGCGGCGGTCGACCCGACCTCGGTGCAGACCTTGCGCGAAATACGCTCCATCCATTTCCACGACGCGGCGCGGGCGACAATCACGTCATTGTCGCGCACATCGGCCAGGGTCAGTGGAAACATCGGCAAATCGCCGATGGCAAAGCTGGTCATCTGCGCTTCGGGATAGGCCCGGCCCATGGCATCGGCGTCGACCACCGGGATGTCGGCAATCGCCGCGGCCAGAAAGGGCGAAAGTGCGTTGCCGCCGCCGATCTCGACACTCATGACGGCGCGAAAACGAATGCCGAGATAGGCTTCCATCATCCGCACCGCACGCGCCATCATCGCCGGGTCGACCAGGCGTTCCAGCCCGACCAGCGGCGCGCCCATCTTGGAAACCACCGCGACCATGTCGTCATCGGCCAGTTCCGAGGAGTCCATCAACTGGATGCGATGGCCCTGATCGTACAGCTTCTTGACGTTGAGCTGATGAAGATAGGGGCTGCCACCGCCGCCGGTGCCCAGAATCCAGGCGCCGATCGCCAGGGGTTCGATCTCGTCTACGGCAAACTCACGCATATCACCCGCCTTGCTTGGAGCCGTGGAAGGCTAGGATAAGCCGCACCGGCGCGCCTATAAGGGCATGCCCCTATGGCGGCCACGGACCGAAGCGGGTCCCAAATCCCGCCCCGAAACCGGCTATTGTGGCGCGATGCGGCATCGCACTACTGTGACCATGGTGAAGCGGGACCGGCTCGCAGGGTATCGATCCGGGCCGGCTTCGCCGCATTTTCACGGTCGGATCAAGCGATGACATTCGAGAAGCGCATCCGGGTCGCCATCGTTACGGGTGGGCAGACGCCTCGAAACGATCTGGTTCCGGACGTTCTGGCCCATTTGCCGGAACCATACGACGTGCATCAGTTCGGCGCGCTCGACGGGTTGGACGAGCAGGCAATCGCCGGTCTCGCCCCCGAACCGGGCGATCCGGGATTCTCCACACTGCTTCGATCCGGGCGGCAGGTCGTCATTTCGAAGTCGCGCATCGGCGAAAGACTGGCGAAACTCATGGCCGGGCTCGACGAGAAGCATTTCGACCTGGTGGTATTGCTGTCGACCGGACTGGTGCGCAATTTCGAAAGCCGGTCGCCGACCGTCAACGGCCAGCGCGCGCTGGAAAGCGCGGTCAACGCACTGGTCAGCGCCGGACAGACCGTCGGCGTCATCCAGCCGATCGCCCGGCAGGTGCCGGTGACGACGCTTGACGGCGTCGAGGGCGTCGAGTTCCGCCTGACCTCGGCTGCGGCCGGCGACGCGGATGCCCTGGCGCGGGCCGCCGAAGATCTGTCGGGATGCGATATCATCGTGTTGAACGCCGTCACCTTTGACGAGCATGACCGCGCGGTTGTCAGCAAAGCGTCCGGAAAACCGGTGGTTCTGGCCCGCCGCGTCATCGCCGGGGCGGTGCGCCTGCTGCTGGCGCCGGAACTGACCGGCGGCGCCGTCGCCCGGCCCCTGGGCGGCGCCGACATCCTGGCCGACCGGCTGCAGCGCCTGACCCCGCGCGAACGCCAGGTGATGTCGCTGATCGCCGAAGGCCTGCCGAACAAATCCATCGGCCTGCAACTGAGCATCAGCCCGCGCACGGTGGAAATCCACCGCGCCAAGGTGCTGTCCAAGATGGAGGTCGTCAGCTCCACCGCGCTGATCCGGCTGCTGCTCTCGTCGGAGCATCCTGAGTTGTAGGGGCGATCCTTGTTTCTCAGCAAGCGAGCGGGTATATTTCAGCCTCAGGGGAGAGCGATCGGCGCTTGGCTCACTGGGCAGGCTTTCGGGGATACGTGATGGTGAACAATGTCGAAAAGCCGGTGATCGACGAAATCAGGCGGGTTGTGCAGAGCGAATTAAGCGATGTTTTTCATCTCGATGTATTCGTCAGGGGTGAGTATGACCACAATGGCGATCCGTTTCTTCGTGTCGAATTCGTCTTCGATCCGCGAAACGGGCCGCTAAACCCCCAGAAGGTCAAGAGTCTTGGCCGCCATGTCGGTGAGGCTCTGCAGGACCTAAACGAAGACCGCTTTCCGGTGTTCTCCTTCAAGACGCTAGCGGAGCAAACTGGTGAAACTGCTTGACCTGATTGGCTCGGCCCGCATTCTCGCTCGGTCCTCCCGGTCACGACGGCCCAAACAATCCGATCTCAAGCGTGCATTAAGCACTGCTTATTACGCTGTTTTTCATCAGATGTGCAGGAATGGCGCTGACTGTCTTATTGGAACAGCCAGCGCTGACAGAAGCAATTCCGCCTGGCAACAAGCCTATCGCGCGATCGATCACGGGTTTGCGACAAAGCAGTGTAAAGACCGCCGCATCATGAGGAAATTCCCAAACGATATTCAAGACTTCGGGAACTGCTTTGTTGATCTTCAGTTGGAGCGGCATCGTGCGGATTACGATCCGGCTGCAACATTCGCCCGAACCGATGTCATCACCTGGATTGACGCGGCTGATGTGGCGATAAGGGCCTTTCGCGCTGTTCCAATCAAAGACCGCAGGGCGTTTGCGGCATGGGTGACCCTGAAAAGCCGATCCGCTTAAGGGGGTAGGAATGGGGCGGTTGTGCGGGATCAAGCCCGGGACAGGTAAGAAGAACGATCTACTCCGGCCTCGATAACCAATACCAATAAGCGATAACTTGACTGATAAAAACAATCTATTGTCGTTGTCGCCGCCTTTCGATAGCATGCATGGTGGGGGCGACGGCCGTTGCCCCTGGGAGGGTCGAATCTCCCGTTGCGACGGATGGCATCGCCGAAAATCGATGCCGGACCCCTGACCGTTGATCACCGGATCATGGTAATGATTTCCTGTGTTCGCGGTCGGGGAGCCGTTGGCGTATGTCCAAGCGACCTTGCGGTCGCCAAAGGCCAGCGGAGCCGTTCGTAACCGGCTATTCGACCTCCCCGACTGTGGCATCGGGCGGTCCGCGCAATGAAAAACGCGCGGACCGCCCCTTTCGGGGTGGTCTCTATGCAGCGTTTTTATTCAGGCGTCGGGGCGCGCAAGACGCCTGCGGCGGTGCAGGACCATATGCGCCGGATTGCGGAGAATTTGCGCGAACAGGGCTTTGTCCTGCGCTCCGGTGGCGCGAACGGCGCCGACCGGGCCTTTGAATCGGGAGCCGGTGCGGCGAAAGAAATCTTCCTGCCTTGGGCCGGGTTCAACGGCAGTACTTGCGGCGTCGTGCCGCCCGACATGCACCGCGCCATGGAAGTTGCGGCTCGCCATCATCCGGGCTGGCGGAACTGCAACGCCGCATCGCGCGCCATCCACGCCCGCAATGTGTGCATCGTTCTGGGCGCTGACCTCGAAACCCCGTCGGAATTCCTGATCTGCTGGACGGCCGATGGCCGCGCCTCGGGCGGGACGGGGCAGGCTGTGCGGGTGGCCCGGGCTTATGGTGTGCCGGTGGTCTTTCTTTAGCGAGCGGTGAGCATCTTCGCGGCATTCTTCAGATCACACAAACCCGGCAAGGCGGATCACTTTCCTATTTGTCCGGTGTTCGCGCGCAGCCAAGCGGCAAGCCGTTCATGTCGGAATTCACCCATTTCCAGGCTCTCGATGATAAAGCGATAGATCGCGTCGGGCTCTTCTTTGATTTCCAGACCGTTGATGGTCAGAAACGTGTAGGTCGCCGCGAAGGCGACACGCTTGTTGCCGTCAATGAAGGGATGGTTCATGGCCAGGCTCTCCCAGAGCGCGGCCGCCTCCGCGATCAGGTCTTCGTAGTATCCCGTCTGCGGGCGAAACACCGCCGCTTCGACAAGACCCGGATCGCGCACGCCATCGACTCCGCCATAACGTTCGATCTGGTCGGAATGGATCATGAGGACTTCGATGACGGTCAGGTACTCCGTCATTCAGCCAGTTTCTTGTAGAGGTCAGCATATTTGCCGTGACTGGCCTGATAGGCCGCCATGACATGGGCGCGCGGCTGAGTGTGCTTGCGTTTTTCGATCAGATCAGCGAGCGCTTCTTCAACAAGCGACTGAAGTTGTCGCCCCTCGGTCTTGGCGAGGCTCCGAACGGTGGCGAGCATCTCGGCGTCCACTTGGGTCGCGAACTTTTCACGGGCGCTGTCGGTCATCGGTTATCCTCCGTATCGCATCGATACCATCATGAACAATCATGACAGATCATGAAACATCAAGTTCGTCCTTGATGGCGAATCTGGCCGTGGCGTCATTTCGCATTCAAGAGTCCTCACCGGCGCTGTAAGGGCATACCCTTATGGGCGGGGTGTCGGCGTGGCGTCTATCCTTGGATGCACCGCAAGACCGCGTTGGCACCCATCAGGATGGAGAGCGCGCATGACCCGTCGGCGCCGTATCGCTTTCGTCACCATCGGCCAGTCGCCCCGAACCGATATGGTGCCGGAGATTTGTGCCGATCTGCCGCCGATCGAGGTGGTCGAGCGCGGCGCGCTTGATGGGCTGGACGATGCCGCCATTGCCGATCTGGCCCCGGCCGACGGGGCGGCAAGTCTGGCGACGCGCCTTGCCGATGGGCGCGAAGTGGTCATCGACAAGGCCCGGACCGAAGCGCGCCTCGATCGTCTGCTGCGCGAGATGGACGATCCGTCGCTGGATGCCGTCGTGGTGTTGTGCACCGGTACGCGCGTGCCGCCGTTGTCCCATACGCTGTTGATCGAAGCCCAGGCGGTCGTTGATGGGTTGGCCGAGGCGCTGGCCTCCGGCGTGCGTCATCTGGGCGTCATCGTGCCGCTTGAACGCCAGATCGCGCATATTTCTCTGGGCGAAACGCCCGGACGCCGCGTCACGGGCACCCATGCCAGCCCTTATGGCGAGGATCGGTTCGAGGCGGCCGCCGACGATCTGGCCGAGGCCGATCTGATCGTAATGCATTGCATGGGCTATGACGAGGCCATGCGCCGGCGTGTCGCCGACCGGGTCAAGGCCCCGGTCTTGTTGTCCCGGCGCATCGTTGCGGGGGGTATCCGCCAAATACTCTAACAAAATCAATTTATTACCGAACAGTGGAGAGAAGGAAACCCAATCAATGAGAAAATTGATCCTTGGAGCGGTGGCCGCCGCCGCCTTGTCGGCCACGGCGCTGACCGATACGGCCCAGGCCTTCGAGCGTACCGATGACGGCATCGTCATCGTTTTTGGCGGCCGTCAGCAGGTGCCGGTGCTCGACCCCCATGTCCGTTACGACTGGTCGACCCGCATGATGCAGCAGTCGATCTATGACGCGCTGTTCAAGTATGTCGGCGACCCGCCGGAAATCGAGCCCTGGCTGGCGGAATCCTGGGACGTCAACGAAGACGCGTCGGTCTGGACCTTCAATCTGGTCGAAGACGCGACCTTCCATAACGGCGACCCGGTCGATGCCGAAGCCGTGCGGTATTCCTTCGTGCGCGGCCTTGAGCTGAACCAGGGCGTGGCCTGGATGCTGGCCGATTTTCTGGAGCCGGACGGCATCGAAGTGGTCGATGACTATACCATCCGTTTCAATCTCAGCCGCCCCTATGCCCCGTTCCTGTCCTTCCTGCCGTGGTGGTACATCGTCAACCCCGCCGAGGTGATGGAAAACGAGGTCGACGGCGACTACGGCACGGAATGGATGACCGAGAACGCCGCCGGCAGCGGTCCCTTTACCATGGGCCGGTGGCAGCAGAACGTGCTGTATGAACTGGTCGCGAACGAGGATTACTGGCGCGGCTGGCCGCAGGGTGAAGAAAACCGCCCGGCCGGGATCATCTATCGCATCATCCGCGAGCCCGCCGCCCAGCGCGCCGCCCTTCAGCGCGGCGAGATCGACATCGCCGAGGGTCTGAGTTCGGACGATTACGGCCAGATCGAGGACGAGCCCGGCATCGTCATCCAGAACCATGCGGGGATGACGACCTTCGGCATCAAGTTCAACACCCAGCAGGGCCCGACGGCGGATATCAATCTGCGCAAGGCGATCGCCCATGCGATGGATTACGATGCGCTGATCGACATCTACAACGGCGATGCCGTACTGCAGACCAGCCCGTTCCCGCAAGCGATCCAGGGCCATATCGACGTCGAGGGCATCCCGCGACAGGATATGGATCTGGCGCGCGAATATCTGGCGCAGTCCGAGTATCCCGACGGCGGCATCGAGCTGGACTACTATCACGTCGCCGGTCTGGAAGAAGCGCGGCGGATCGGGCTGGTGCTGCTCAGCAATCTGGCCGAGTTGAACATCGATGTGAACATCGTGCCAGAGCAGTGGCCGAACATGGTCGCGGCCGGTTCCAGTCCGGAAAGCGCGCCGGACATGACCAGCGTCTTTGTCACGCCGGTTTCGACCGACCCGGATGCGGTGGCCTATCAGTACCACCAGAATTCCTGGGGTCAGTATTTCGCGATGCATTTCTACGAAAACCAGGAACTCTGGGACACGATTTCGGAAGCCCGCTCGCTCAGCGACTGGGACGAGCGCGAACCGCTCTATGCCGAGATCCAGGAGATGATCGTGGAAGGCACGCCGGAAATTTTCGGCATGCTTCAGAACCGCCGTTGGGCGCATCGGGACTGGTTGGAAGGCTTTCAGTTCAGCCCCGTCCGGTTCACCGGCGAAGTTGATCTCTATCCGCTTTGGGTCGATGTCGAGTAATCGGCCCTTTTAGCAAACGGCCCCGGCCGCCGCCCGCGATCCGGCGCGGGCGGCGCCTTACCGTCCTCCGGCCCGCGAACGGGACAGCATGCTGATTTACGTTGCCCGTCGCCTCCTGCTGCTTGTCATCATGCTGCTGGGGCTGGCGACGATCACTTTTGCCATTACCAACATTGCGCCCGGCGATCCGGCCCGATTGATCGCTGGACCCAATGCGACCGAGTCCATGGTCGAAACGGTCCGCCAGCAAAACGGGCTGGATCGGCCGTTGATCGAGCAGTACGTGGTCTATATGACCGGGCTGGTTCAGGGCGATCTGGGCCGGTCGATCGTCTCGACCCGGCCTGTGGTCGACGAATTGCTGCGCTATTTCCCGGCCACGCTGGAACTGGTCGTCGTGGCCATGGGGCTTGGTATCCTGTTCGGTGTCGGCTTCGGCATCATGTCGGCGGTGGTGCGCGACAGCTGGTTCGACCATGTTGTGCGCATCGGGTCGATTTCAGGGGTGGCGCTGCCGGCCTTCTGGTTCGGCATTCTGCTGCAATTGCTGTTCGCCGTGCAGATGGGGTGGCTGCCGATCTCCGGACGGCTGAACCTTGTCACGCTTCCGCCCGACCCGATCACCCATTTTCTGCTGATCGACAGCCTTCTTCAGGGCCGGTTCGACGTTTTCACCCAGGCGCTCTCCTATATTATCATGCCGGCGGTGGTGCTGTCGTTCCCGTGCCTGGCGTCGATCCTGCGCGTCAACCGCGCCGAAATGATCGAGGCGCTGCAGTCGGATTTCGTCCTCGCGGCCAAAGCCAACGGGCTGTCGGCCTGGCGAATCGTCACCGTCTATGCGTTGAAGAACGCCATGCTGCCGACGGTGTCGATCGTCGGTCTGCGTTTCGGCTGGATGCTGGGATCGACCATTCTCGTCGAAACGGTTTTCGACTGGCCGGGCATCGGCCTCTATGCCGTGGAGTCGGCGCTTTATTCCGACTTCAAGCCGGTGATCGGCGCCACGCTCCTGATCGGTTTCATCTTCATGATCATCAATTTCATGGTTGATCTTGCCTATATCTGGCTCGACCCGCGGCTCAGGGAGTCGGGATAATGAGTGTTGGCGAACGAGAAGCCGATGACATCCCCCAGCTGACCTGGCGCGAACGCAACGCCAGCACCATCCGGCAGTGGCGGCTGTATGCCTATCTATTCTCGCGCAGCTTCTCGTCGATGCTGGGGCTGGGGCTGGTCGTGCTGTTCCTGATCCTGGCCGCGTTCGGCCAGTGGATCGCCCCCTATCCCGAAGACGCCGCCGGGGCGGTCAACATGTCCCAACGCCTGCTGGCGCCATCATGGGGCCACCCCTTCGGCACCGACGAAATGGGCAACGACATCCTGAGCCGGGTTATCATCGGGGCCAGTACCTCGCTGTGGATCGGGGTTCTGATCACGGCCATCGGTGCGGGCATCGGTGTGCCGCTGGGCATCATCGCCGGATATGTCGGCGGCTGGACGCGTGAAATCATCATGCGCATCACCGACATCTTTCTGGGCGTGCCCGCGCTGGTGCTGGCGCTGGCGATCGTCGCGTCCCTGGGGCCGGGGATCACGAACTGCGTCATCGCGCTGGCGCTGGTCTGGTGGCCCGGCTATGTCCGGCTGGTGGAAAGCAAGACGCTGTCGCTGAAGGAAGAGCTGTTCGTGGAATCGGCCCGCGCGGCCGGCGCGCGCACGCCGCGCATCCTGTTCCACCACATCCTGCCGAATTGCGCGTCGCCGATCATCGTCAAGGCCAGCATGGATATGGGCATGGCCATTCTGGCAGCCGCCGGTCTGGGCTTCATCGGGCTGGGCGCCAGCCCGCCGGCGCCGGAATGGGGCGCGATGATCTCGATCGCGCGCACCTATATGCCCGATTGGTGGTGGTATTCGCTGTTTCCGGGGCTGGCAATCTATCTCACCGTTCTCGGCTTCAACCTGTTCGGCGACGGGCTGCGCGACATTCTCGATCCAAGGAGCCGCGGCCGATGAGCGATCCGCTACTGACCGTGGAGGACTACAAGCTCGACTTCGACACCTTCGACGGCCGCATCCGCGTGCTGGACGGTATCGACCTTACCGTCAGGCAGGGCGAAACGCTGGGCATTGTCGGCGAGACCGGTTGCGGCAAATCGGTGCTGGCGAAAAGTCTTCTAGGCCTGTTGCCCAGCCCGCCCGCCCGGATCGCCGGGGGCAGCATCCGCTTCGACGGGCAGGAATTGCTGGGGATGTCGGAACGACGGTGGCGGCGGCTGCGCGGTGCGCGCATCGCCATGATCTTCCAGGACCCCATGACCTTTCTGAACCCGGTTCTCAGCGTCGGCCAGCAGATGGCCGACGTGATCCGGGCCGATGCGGCGGCGATGGGGCGCGCCAAGCCCTCCAGGGTAGAAATCCGCGAGCGGTCGGTCGAACTGTTGACCAAGGTGCGCTTGCCCGATGCGGAACGGCTGCTGCGTAATTATCCCCATCAGCTCTCCGGCGGCATGCGCCAGCGGGTGCTGATCGCCATGGCCCTGTCCGGCGAGCCGCAGCTTCTGATCGCCGACGAGCCGACGACGGCGCTGGACGTGACCATTCAGGCGCAGATCCTGTCGCTGATCGCCGATCTGGTCGATCGGCTTGGGCTGTCGGTGATCATGATCAGCCACGACTTCGGCGCGGTGGCCGCCGTGTGCCGCCGCATCGGGGTGATGTACTCCGGGAATATGGTCGAGGAAGCGCCGACCGCCGAGTTGCTGACCGCACCGCGTCATCCCTATACCCAGGGGCTTCTGGCCGCGCTGCCCAGCATGGACAAGGCCGAGGTGACGCTGAAAAGCATACCCGGGTCGATCCCCGACCTGCTCGACCCGCCCACGGGGTGCCGGTTCAACCCGCGCTGCGAGCGCGCGACCGACCTGTGCCGCCGGGAGAAACCCGAACTGCGCCGATTGGCCGACGATCACGAAGTGGCCTGCCATCATGCCTGACACTGCCCCGCTTGACCCGACCCGGCCCGATCCGCACGAGCCCGATCACGCCGGCGATACCGGCGCCTTCGTTCAGGTTCGGGGGCTGTCCAAGCACTTTCCGTTTCGCAACAAGCCGTGGCAAACGCCGCAGATCGTGCGGGCGGTCGATGATGTCGACTTCGACATCGCCAAAGGCACGGCCATGGGCGTAGTGGGCGAATCCGGCTCGGGCAAATCGACGGTGGCCCGGCTGTTGCTGCGCCTGATCGAGCCGACGGCGGGGTCGATCCGCTATGACGGCCGGGACATCACGACGCTGAAGGGCGAGGAAATGCGCCGCCTGCGCCGGGAAATCCAGATCGTGTTTCAGAACCCGCATTCGTCGCTCAACAGCCGGCACACGATCTTCGATGCGATTGCCGAACCGATCATCGTGCAGGACGGTACGCGCGGGCAGAAGCTGATCGCGCGCGTCCAGCGGCTGCTGGACATCGTCGGACTGCCGCGCATTTTCATGTACCGCTATCCGCATGAACTGTCGGGCGGCCAGAAGCAGCGTGTCTGCATTGCGCGGGCGGTCGCCCTCGACCCCCGGCTGATCATCCTGGACGAACCGACATCGGCGCTGGATGTCTCCGTTCAGGCGCAGATCCTGGAATTCCTGCAGCAATTGCGCCGCGATCTGGGGCTGACCTATGTCTTCATCTCGCACGATCTGTCGGTGGTGCGGTATCTGTGCGAGCAGGTGGCGGTGATGTATCTGGGCCGGATCGTGGAAACCGGCGAGACCGCGCGCATCTTCTCCGAACCCATGCATCCCTATACCGGCGCGCTGCTGGCGGGCGTGCCGCGCGTCGAGGCGGGCGGGCTGAAACTGGAGGCGATTCAGGGCGACATTCCCAGCGCCACCAACGTGCCCAGCGGCTGCCCCTTTCACCCGCGCTGCCCGAAGATCATCGATGGCGGCATCTGCGCCGCCGAACGCCCGCTTCTCACCCCCCGCGCCGACGGTCGCCGCGTCGCCTGCCACCTGCCGGAGTGAACGCGCTTTTCGGGGGCGACACGCTCCGCGAGAACGTTGATGGTGTGGGTCCCGGCTCTGCGACGCGTCACTTCGTGCCGCATCGCGTCCGGGACAGTGGGATTCTTCTTGCCGCCGTTCTCCTTTCTATTCCCCGGAGGCGCGAAGCGCCATCCGGGGTCAACAATTTCCGTGAGAACGTTAATGTTGTGGGCCCCGGTCTTGCCGGACCTGCAAAGCCCGCCTTGCGAACGACGCCTGAATTAATTACCATCGTCATCACCGTTGGGGTGCCCACAAGGGCTGAGAGGCGTGATCCGCCAACCCATCGAACCTGATCCGGGCAATACCGGCGTAGGGAACGGGTATTTCGACGACATCTTCGTCATCTGACCACCTGTCTCTTCGCGCGGACCCCAGGAACGCAAAGGAGAGACGGGTGACGTTTGCCGCATGCAAGACAGAGTTCTTGAAGGCGCCGCGCGTGATGCCTGCCACCGGCGCGAACAGGGGTTCCGCTCACACGGTCCGGATCGCACTCACATTTTGCGACGGATGGACCACACTCATGAATGCGATTACGGCTAAAACGCTCGCGCCGGCTTTGGGCTTCGTCGGCGCGCTGGCGCTCGCCACGCCCGCCACCGCTCAGGACCAGCTCGATCTGGTTCTGGACTGGTTCGTGAACCCCGATCACGGTCCAGTCATCCTGGCACAAGAACTCGGCTATTTCGCGGATGCCGGGCTGGAGGTCGAGGTGACCGCGCCGGCCGATCCGACCGACCCGCCGCGCATGGTCGCTGCCGGGCGGGCGGATATCGCCGTCTCCTATCAGCCCCAGCTTCATCTCAACCTGCATCAGGACCTGCCGCTGGTGCGGGTCGGCACGCTCGTTTCCACACCGCTGACCTGCCTGCTGGTCCTTGCCGACGGCCCCGTAGAGAGTGTTGCCGATCTCGCCGGCGGCAAGGTCGGCTTTGCCGTGGCCGGCGTGCAGGAGGTCATGCTCGACGCCATGCTCGCCCATCACGGCCTGGGCGGCGACGATGTCGAGCAGATCAACATCGGCTGGTCGATCTCCCCGGCGCTGATGAGCGGTCAGGTCGATGGCGTGATCGGCGCCTTTCGCAATTTCGAACTGAACCAGCTCGATATCGAGGGCGTGGAGGGGCGCTGCTTCTACCCCGAGGAAGAAGGCATTCCCGCCTATGACGAGCTGATCTATGTGGCCAATCCCGACACGATGGACCCCGACGCGATTCAGCGTTTCCTGACCGCGACGGAGCGGGCGACGCATTACATTCTCAACAACCCGGAGGAGGCCTGGGACATCTTCGCGGCGACCTCGTCGGAGCTGGACAACGAGCTCAATTCCCGCGCCTGGGGCGACACCTATCCGCGCTTCGCCAGCCGTCCGGCAGCGCTGGATTACGGCCGATACGCCGGGTTCGAGGCGTTTCTGTTCGAGGCCGGAATGATCCCCGAACAGCATTCCGTCGATCAGATGGCGATCGACGTGACGCGACCATGATTCCAGAAACGTCCGCCCCGGGACTTACGCTGACCGGGGCGGGTTTCGTCGGCGAGGGGCGGTTGTTTTCCGCCCTGACCCTCGACCTGCCGCCGGGGCGCTGGACGAGCCTGCTGGGCGCGTCCGGGGTCGGGAAATCGACGCTGCTGCGCGTGATGGCCGGGCTGGAAACGGGGGTGCGATTTGACGGCCGCGTCACCGCCAGCGACGGCCTGCCGATTGCCGGGCGGGTGGCGTTGATGGCGCAAAGCGATCTGCTGGCGCCGTGGCTCGACATTCTGGGCAACGTCACCCTTGGCGCCACACTGCGTGGGGAGCGGAGCGATCGCGACCGCGCGTTCGCGCTGCTTGAACAGACCGGGCTTGCCGACCATGCCCGCAAACGCCCCCATACGCTCTCCGGCGGACAGCGTCAGCGCGCGGCGCTGGCGCGCACGCTGATGGAGGATCGCCCGATCATTCTGCTCGATGAGCCCTTTTCCGCGCTGGATGCCCGGATGCGCGCCGAAATGCAGGAGCTTGCCGGGTCCCTGCTGGCCGGGCGCACGGTGCTGCTCGTGACCCACGAACCGGCGGAGGCGGCGCGGCTGTCGCACGCCGCGTGGTTGATGAGCGCGACGGGGCTGGAGGCGTTGGCGCTGCCCGACACCGCGCCGGTGCGCGATCTCGAAGACCCGGACTTCCTGCAGGCGCAGGCGGCCCTGTTCGCCCGGCTGCGGGCGCGCGATCCGGTCGGGTACGATCCGGGGGGAGATGACGCCCGATGACCGGTGCCGCAACGGTCCGCCCGCTGGCGTCGCTGCTGCGCGGCATGGCCGTCTTCGCCGTCGCCGTCGGGCTTTGGCAGACACTCGTCTGGGCGACGGGGGTGCCGCATTTCATCCTGCCCGGGCCGACACGGGTCTGGCAGGCGCTGGTGAATTCCAGCGACATCATTATCGAGAACGCCTGGGTGACCTATGGCCAGATCCTGACGGGCCTCGTGCTCGGCACGGCGCTGGGCGTGGTGACGGCGCTGCAACTGGCGATGTCGCCCATGGCCCGCCTCGTCATGCGGCCGATCCTGGTCTTTGCGCAGGCGATCCCGATCTTCGCGCTGGCGCCGATCCTGACGCTCTGGCTCGGCTATGGCATGGGCTCGAAGATCGTCATGGTGATGCTGATCATCTATTTCCCGGTGGCCTCGTCGTTCTTTGACGGGCTGATGCGCACGCCCCGGGCGTGGCTCGATCTGGCGCAGGTGATGGGCGCGCCGCATCATCGCACGCTGTTTCTTCTGCGCGCCCCGCATGCCCTGCCATCGCTGGCCTCGGGCCTGAGATTGGCGGCTGTCTATGCGCCCTTCGGCGCGGTGATCGGCGAATGGGTCGGAGCGTCAAAGGGGCTGGGCTATCTGATGCTGCTCGCCAACGGCCGGGCACAAACCGATCTGATGTTCGCCGCCCTGTTCGCGCTCGCGGCGTTCACGGTGCTCTTGTATCTGGCAATCGACCGCGCCGCCACGGCGCTAACGCGGCGCTTTACGGAGCCGAGCGGGTGATTGGTCGTTGAAAGAATAACGGCTCCGTTTTTCCGGCTCCGCGCCCGGCTCATGTCACGATTACCAAAAGGTGATTAATATTCCGCATCAAACAACCTGTTGTCGCTTTCGTTGCCGTTCGATAGCATGCGCGGCGGGGTGGCGGCCGTTGCCCCTCGGGGGGCGAATGGCTGGATATTTGAAGGAACTGAGCGTCGATGTCTGAAGGCGAATTCATCCTTTGCAGCACCGAGGACGGCGCGGCCGAAATCCGGCTACGCGCCGTAGACGGCACCGTCTGGCTGTCACTGAGCCAGATCGCCGACCTCTTCGGTCGCGACAAGTCGGTGATTTCGCGGCATATCAAGGCCATCTTTGAGGATGCAGAACTCTCGGCCGAGGCAGTTGTTGCACCTTATGCAACAGCCGAGGAGGCCGAGCAGGCGCCCACGTCTCAAAGCCGGGGGGTGGCAACTGGGCTGCGCAGACTATGGGTCGCCGACACGAGTTGTGTATCGTGTTGCGCAACACGATACAGTACGCTAGATTGAGATATGGAGATCAGGAATATTCGCCATAAGGGCCTGCGCCGCTTTGCCGAATCCAATAACCCAAAGGGGCTTCCGCAGGACTATCTGGCGAAGATCGCCGATATCATGGCCTTCCTGATCGATATGGAAGATATCGAAGAAGTTTTCGATCTTCAGAAATACAAGCCGCATCTTCTAGGCGGCGACCGCGCAGGAACCTACAGCCTGGCCGTCACGCCCAACTGGCGGATCACGTTCAGGTACGATGCGGATGAAAACGACCTTTATGACGTGGATTACGAAGATTACCACTGACGGCACGGTCCGGAGTATGAGCTATGGCTATTAAAATAGGCATGAAGCCCCCCCATCCGGGCGGATTTATACGGCGCTCGGTATTGCCAGACGATCTATCCGTGACCGCCGCCGCGGAAGCACTTGGTGTTGGGCGGCCCGCACTTTCCAGCCTCTTGAACGAGAAAGCCTCGCTTTCTCCAGAAATGGCGTTGCGCGTTGAAAAGGCGTTTGGCGTAAAGATGGATACGCTCCTCCGCATGCAGGCGCGTTATGATGCATTTCACATGCGTGAGCGGGAAAAGGACGTTGACGTAAAAAAATATATCCCTGCTTAGGCTTCACAACCGGGACGCCGGATGAAACCTTTGGTGACGCAGCCGCGCCATTCATGTCCGCAAAGTCTACATTGCCGGTGACCTTTCTTTGATAGGGGTTGGCGGGTGATCGCGGGCCGGGAGTGCGTGGAAAGTGTGGTCCCCGGACGCCGCTGCGAGGCCCCGGGGAAGAGGGGTTTTTGCTGTAACGCGGTTGGTCGATGAAACGGATAGGCGCGGACCTGCTATCCCTGGTCCGGCAATGGCGGCAAGCGTGGCCGCGCGCGCATCAGTTTGGCCCCGAACCACAGCGTCGCGGCGAGTGACGGGGTGGCGGCGACAAGGAACATGACCTCGGGTCCCTGTGCTGCGGCCAGCAGCCCTGCCAGCGCCGGCCCCAACACGCTGCCCGACGCCATGCTCAGCAGGGCCGCCGTAAAGCCAAGTGTGCTGCGCCCCGGGAACAGCCGAACGCTCCAGAACGAAAATACCGCACTCGCCATCATGATCGCCATGCCGTGCAGCCCGGAGGCCGCGATCACCCCGACCCAGGATGTCGGGGTCAGGCCGATCAGTACAAGCGACAGTGCCCCCGCCCCGAAGATCATGAAGAACAGCGCGGCGAGCCCGATCCGGGCCTCGATCCGCCCCGTCGCAAGCCCGAGAACGCCGAAAATTCCATAGCCGAGAAAGATGACGACCGAGGCGGCCTCGTTTGGCATTCCGGCCAATCCGCCCGCCACCACCACCCGGTCGGCCGCAAACGACAGAAAGATCGCGTTCGTCATCCCGAAGCACAGCGCCGAGGCATAGAGCGGCATCACGCCGCGCCGCACGAGGCTGGTCTCGGCCGCGGCGGGCTTGGGGCTGGGTTCCACGGTGATCACGGCCGTCCGGCCGACTTTCAGGATTACGTCGACGGCCTTGCCGGCCGGCGACGTGCCCCGTTTCGACGGCAGCCCTGCCCGCGCCAGCCCGGCCAGGACGAGACCGCTGAGGGCAAATCCAACCCACGCCCCGCGCCAGTCCAGCGCCCCCATGATCACGGCCTGCGCCAGCACCGCTGCGGCGACGACCCCGAATGTGGTGCCGGTCGAGATCACCGATAACGCATTGGGCCGCTCCTTGTCGGACATAACGCGTTCGGCCGCGTCGTTGAAGGGGGCCCAGCAGAGCCCGGCGCTGCTGCCGGCAAGGGCGATCCCCACGGCCAGAAGGATCGGACCTCCGGCCGCCGCGACCGCGGTGAAGCCCACCGAGGCGAGCACGGCGCCGGCAATGACCGGCACCCGCGCGCTGTATTGGCGCGCCATCCAGGCGGATGCCAGAAGCCCGACGAGAAACGCCAGAAAGCCCCCGCTCGCGATCATGCCGGCGGTCGATGTCGTAAGCGCGAAATCTTCGCGGAAAGCCGGCAGGAACAGGCCAAACCCCATCCGTGCGGGACCGAAGGTCACAGCAGTGGCAACGAAACCGGCGGCCGTCAGCCGTGTGGCTGCGGTCATTGTCATTCTCACCTCACTTCATCCGGAAGTGCCCGGCCCGACAAGAGCTGAGCGATTTCGGACGTTACTTGATTCAGTTCGCTTGCCGGAGTGAACGGCGCGGAACATGCTCCGGACTGAAATCGCCCGCCGCGACCATCGGCGAGACGCGCCCGCGATGCAAGTGACATGCCGGAACACAATCGATGACGGTATTGTGTCTGAGTGGGAAACCTAGACCTCGATCTCTGGCTGTCGACCCGAAACGATATCGGCGACGACCTTCGAGGTGCCGCAGGCCTGGGTCCAGCCGTTGGAGCCGTGGCCGGTGTTGAGGAACAGGTTGTCGAACCGGGTCGCGCCGATGCGGGCCGGGCCATCGGGTGTCATGGGCCGGAAGCCGCACCAGAAGTTCGGGCGGGCATAGTCGGCGGCGTCCGGAAACAGCGTCCTGACGGTGTCGAGCAGGCCTTGTGTCGCCGTTTTGGGCAGACGGCGGTCGAACCCGGCCAGTTCTGCGACGCCGGCGGCGCGCAGGCGGCTGCCCAGGCGCGTGACCATGACCTTTGAGTGTTCGTCCATGATTGACGAGCGCGGCGCGCATGCCGCCTGCTCGTCTTCGGTTCCGGACAAGTCGCAGGTCAGCGAATAGCCCTTGACCGGATAGACGGTGGTCGCGATGCCCAGCGGCCGCAGGATTTCCCCCGCGAACGCCCCGGTTGCCACGACACAGGCGTCGGCCGCGATGGTGCCGCTGTCGGCGACGACGCCGGTGATGCGGCCGCCGTCGCGCGTCAGCGTGCGCACGTCTGTGTCGAACTTGAACTCGACGCCACGTTCGGCGAGCAGCGCGGCCAGCTTTTGGCAGAACAGGTGGCAGTCGCCGGTCTCGTCGTCGGTCAGATGCAGGCCGCCGGTAAACGTCGTGGCGCTTTTGGCCAGCGCCGGTTCGACGGCGCTGAGGTCTGACGGCCCCAATACCTGGTGCGGAATTTCAAGCTCGGCCAGCACCTGGGCATTGCGCGCCCCGGCCTCCATTTCGTCGTCGGTGCGGAACACCTGCAGCACGCCTTCGGACGCGTGGTCGTAGGCGATCCCGGTCTTCTGGCGCAACGCCACCAGACATGCCTTGCTGTAATGCGCCATGCGCTGCATGCGGGCCTTGTTGCGCACGTAGCGGGCATCGGTGCAGTTGGCCGTGAACCGGGCCAGCCACTGCCATTGCCGGAAGTCGGCCCTGGGCCGGATCTTGAGTGGCGCGCTGGCCTGGGACATCCATTTCAGCGCCTTCAGCGGCATGCCGGGCGCCGCCCATGGACCGGCGAAGCCGGGGCAGACGCCGCCGGCATTGGCGAAGCTGGTTTCCATCGCCGGACCCGACGCCCGGTCGATGACGGTCACCTCGTGGCCATTGTCGGCGAGATACCACGCCGTCGTTACGCCGACGACGCCGGCGCCGATCACGATCACATGCATGGAGCGCTACCGTTGCGGATTTGCGAGAAGATCAATAGGTGCCGGGATAGCTGCCGCCGTCGATCAGCAGGTTCTGGGCGGTGATATACCCGGCATGGGCGCTGCAGAGAAAGGCGAAATAGGCGGCGATTTCTTCTGGCTGGCCATAGCGCTTTGCCGGGTTCGACTGCTCGCGTTCCTGCCAGAGCTGATCGAAGGTCTTGCCGGTGCTGGCCAGCATGCCCTGGAGGTGCTCGCGCTGGGCATCGGTGTCGAAAATCCCCGGCAGCAGCGTGTTGATGGTCACGTTATGGGCGACCGTCTTCCGCGCGATCCCGGCGACGAAGCCGACCAGACCCGAGCGCGCGCCGTTCGACAGCCCCAGTTCCGGCTGGGCGATCTTGACGCTGCGCGAGGCGATATTGACGATCCGGCCGAAGCGGCGTTCCTGCATGCCGTCGACGGTGGCCTTGATCATCTCGATCGGGGCCAGCATCATCAGGTCCAGCGCCGCGATCCAGTCGTCGCGGGTCCAGTCGTGGAAATCGCCGGGCGGCTTGCCGGCGGCGTTGTTCAGCAGGATATCCGGCGCCGGACAGGCGGCCAGCGCGGCGGCCCGCCCCGCCGCTGTCGTTATGTCGGCCGGAACGGGGGTGACGCGGCCGCCGGTCTGGCTGCGGATGTCGTCGGCGGTGGCTTCGAGTGTTGCCGCCGTGCGGGCGACAATCGTCACGTCGACGCCTTCACGCGACAGGGCCAGCGCGCAGGCCTTGCCCATGCCTTTGCTGGCGCCGGTCAATAGCGCCTTGCGCCCCTTGAGTCCCAGTTCCATGACTGCCGTTATCCCTTGTTGTGATTGTTCGAGTATGGGGCCACCCGGACCAGAGCGCTCAGCGCGGTGCAGGCCCGCCCGAGGCTGGAGGTCGTCCGGTCCGCGGTCAGGGCATTGGGGTTCCCGTTGCGCTCCAGCCCGTGTTCGTCCGGGTCGGGATCGAACCAGGCGCCGGTCGGCATCACGACCACGCCGCGGCGCAGCTGATCGCCCACCCGTGCGGTCGCGAGGCAGGCCCCGCGCGCATTCCACAGCCGAACGGTGTCGCCGTCGCCGATCCCGCGCGCTTCGGCATCGGCGGCGTTGATGTCGACCTTTGCCGGGGCGTCGGACTTGCGCGCCTGGTAAAGCTGGCTGTGCAGTTGTTTGGCCGGCTGGTTGGTGATCAGGTGCAGTTCGTCAGCGTCCGCCGTGCCCAGCCACTCGCCCGGCGCCATCCAGGCCGGGTGGGGCGGGCAATCGTCATAGCCGAAGCCCTCGATACGGGTCGAGTACAGCTCGATCCGGCCGGACGGCGTGGCCAGCGCATGGGCATCGGGGTCGGCGCGGAACTCCGACAGCAGCACGTCCGGCCGGTCCTGTGCGGGAACGCGCCAATAGCCGGCGTCGCGAAATGTCTCGAAATCCGGCACGGACACGCCGTCGCGAGCCCCCTGGTCCTGCGTCCGCGACCACAGATGGCGCAGCCATGCGTCCTCGTCGCGGCCCTCGTCGAAGGTCGACCGGCACCCAAGGTGTCCGGCCAGATCGCGCAGTATGTCGAAATCGTCGCGCGCCGCGCCGACCGGCTCGATCAGTTTCGGCATGAAGAAGACGAACGGGTCGCGGGACGAACCGCCGATATCGTTGCGTTCGGCGCTGGTCGTGGCCGGCAGCACGATGTCGGCGCGGCGCGCCGTCGCCGTCCACCAGGGTTCGTGCACGATGACCGTTTCCGGCCGGCGCCAGGCCTGTTCGACGCGGAACAGATCCTGGCCATGGTGGAACGGGTTGCCGCCAGCCCAATAGACCAGACGGATATCCGGATAGACCAGCGCCCGGCCGTTGAACGCGGTTTCCCGGCCGGGATTTAGAAAGGCATCGGTAAAGGCAGCCGCCGGAATGCCGCTTTTCGCCGGATTGGGCAGGTCACGCATGGACGGGATATAACCCCGGCGCGCCGACGCCCCGACACCATTGACCGAGCCATAGCCGAAGGAGAAACCGCCGCCGGGCTGACCGATCTGGCCCAGCATCGCGGCCAGCGCGATCAGAGCCCAATAAGGCTGTTCGCCGTGATCGGCGCGTTGCAGCGACCACGAGGCAGTCAGCATGACACGGCCACGCCGGATCTTGTGCCAAAGCTGTTGCAGCGTTGCGACCGGCAGGTCGCTGATCCCGGCCGCCCACTCCAGCGACTTCTCCACGCCGTCGGTGTCACCGGCAAGATAGGCGATGAATCGCTCGTGCCCCTCGACATGGCGCGCAAGGAATGACCGGTCGGCGCGGCCGTCGACGACCGCCTGTCGGGCCAGCGCCAGCATGATCGCGGTGTCGCTGTTCGGGCGCGGGGCGATCCACTGGGCGTCGATGCCGTCGGGCACATCCTGGGCAAACGGCGACAGGATGACGAATTCCACACCGGCGGCGCGCGCCTGGTCCAGATAGCGCGGCATCTGGTGATTGCCCGCGCCGCCAGACGTCACGCGCCAGTTCTTGGGGTTCAGGCCGCCGAACGCGACAACGGTGTCGGTTTCCCGTGTGATCGACTCCCAACTGGTCGCGGCGCCGGCCACGGCCACCGCGTCGGCGCTGCCCAGCACATGCGGCAGAATGGCGTGAGCCGCCCCCCAGCTGTAATTGCCGATCTGGTCAGTATACCCGCCGGCGGCGGCCAGAAAGCGGCGGATCTGCGTGCGGGCATGGTGGAAACGCCCGGCGCTCGACCAGCCATACGACCCGCCGAAAACCGATGCCGGGCCATGGTCGTCGTAGACGCGCGTCAGCTCGTCGGCGACGATCGACAGCGCCGTCTCCCAACTGATCGGCACCATCTCGTTGTCGGCGTCGGTCCGGCCGCGCCCGTCGCCGCCGGCCTTGTGGCGGTGCTTCAGGAACGACCGCCGGGCATGGGGGCGGTCGATCCGCTGCGGCGAATAGACCATATCCGGCCAGGCGCCGATCATGTCGGGATCCGCGCCCCCGCTGGCCTCGGCCCGGCTGGTCTCGGCCCCGGCGTTTGGCTCCGACCAGGGGCGCGCGGCGGTCAGCCGCCCGTCATCGACGGTGGCGTCGAACGCGCCCCAGTGGCACAGGCTGGTCGTTGTGCGAACGGTCATGGCGCTACTCGGCGGCGATCGCCGACGGGTTGATCTTGAAGCCATAGCGCTGGTCCAGACCAAGACGTGTCACCGCATCCAGACCGGCCTGCAGCGCCGGACCGTCGATCGGCTTCAACGGCTTGCGCAAGGGGCCGGCGGGCAGGCCGATGGCGCGCATCAGCGTCTTGACCGCCACCGGGTTGATGGCGGAATAGGCGAAATGCAGCATCGGCAGGTTGGTCAGCCACGCCTCGCGGCAGGCGAATGCGTCTTCGCCGGTTTCCCACTTCTTCGAGATCACGGCCATTTCGCGCGGGATGATGTTGCCGGTCATGTTGGCGGTGCCGTCGCCGCCCAGCGCCATGGTCGGGATCACCAGCCCCAGATTGGGCGAGCAGCAGCACATGATCGCCATGTCGGGCTTTGCCGCGCAAACCTGTGCGACCTGTCCGACGCGGGTCGTCGATTCCTTCAGCACGACCATGTTCGGATGTCTGGCCAGCTTCAGGATGTCGTTCCAGTGCAGGTCGGTCTTCACCCGTGGCGGGTTGTTGTAGAACCCGATCGGAAAATCGACGGCGTCGCAGACTTCCCATGCGTAATCCGTGATGGCGTCGTTGTCGGCGCAGATATAGGCCGGTGCGGCGATGATCGCACCGTCGCCGCCCTCGGCTTTGGCATAGCGGACATAGTCGATGGTCGTCTCGGTATTGTTCCCGGTGCAGCCGTAATAGAACAGCATGCGGCCAGACTTCATCTTCGCCGTTTCGGTGATGATCTGGCGGCGTTCCTCCGGCGACAGCATCGACACCTCGCCGGTCGAGCCCATGATGAGCACGGCTTCGGTGCCGTTTTCCTCGTGCCAGTTCAGAAGCGTGCGGAAACCCTCGAAATCGATCGAGCCATCGGTGTTCATCGGCGTCACGAGCGCGACGAAGGAGCCTTTCGGCTTGATGTGGGCCACTGGTTTTCCCCTTTTCAAAAATGAGTGACAGACTACTCAGAAAAACTGCGGTGTCAGCAAGCGCGGCAGGCCCGTGATGATCCACGGAAACACCAATGACAGACAGGCGACCAGCAGCGCCAGGCCGCAAATCGGGGCAACGGCAATCATGGCCCGGCCGAGCCGCACCTCGCCGATCTGTGAGGCGATCAGCAGGCAGATGCCGTAGGGCGGCGTTATAAGGCCGACTGACAGCACGATCGTTGCCAACACCCCGAGAAAGACGGGGTCGTAGCCGGCGGTGGTTCCCAGCCCCTGTATAATGGGGAGAAAAATGATGATCGCCGACAGCGGGTTCAAGACGGTGCCCACGATCACCAGGAATCCGATCAGCATCAGCATGATGCCATAGGGGTTCTGGGTCTGGCTGGTGATGAAGTTGACCACGAGTTCCGCCGCGCCGAGATAGGCGATCAGCCAGCCGAAGATGCCGGCGCTGGCGACCGTGAACAACGGCACGGAGAAATCGATCACCGATTCCGCCAGTATGCGTGGCAGCCGGCTGATCGGAATGTCGCGGTAGACGACAAAGGTCAGCAGCATGGCCCAGCCGACGGCGATGATCGCGGCTTCGGTCGGGGTGAAGTAGCCGCCGACGATGCCGCCAAGCACGATGACCGGAATCATCAGTGGTGCCGCCCCCCGTTTGAGGTGCCCGCCCGCCGCACGCACGCCGGGGAACGGGTTGGCCGGCCAGTCGTATTTCAGCGCCAGGATATAGGTATAGACCATCATGAAGATGCCGATCAGCACGCCCGGCACAATGCCCGCGATGAACAGCGCCCCGATCGACACATTGCCGAAGGCGCCGTAGACGATAAGGATGATCGACGGCGGGATGATCACGCCCAGGGTCGACGATGCGGCGGTCAGCGCGACCGCGAACGCCGGATCGTAGCCGGCCCGCTTCATCGCCGGTATCAGGATCGAGCCGACGCTGGCGGTGTCGGCGGCCGCCGATCCGGACAGGCTGGCGAACACCATGGATACGAACACGTTCACATGCCCCAGCCCGCCGCGGATATGCCCGACGGTCGCATCGGCAACCCGCAGCAGCCGCTCGGTGATCGACCCGGCGTTCAGGATCCGGCCCAGCAGCATGAAAAACGGCACCGCCAGCAGCGTGAAGCTGTTGATGCCCGCATACATCTGATTGACGACGGAGGTGAACTGCAGATCCTCCATGACGATCACGATCACCGAGGACACGATCAGCGAAAAGCCGATATTGACCCTGAGGGCGATCAGAAGGAAGAAGCTGCCGATAAGGACGACCAGTGGGCTCATTGCGGGCCTTTTCGGATAAGGCGGATCGTGCTTTCGATCAGGAAAACCAGCATGAGCAGACCGCAGATCGGCAGGGGCAGGAACATCCACGCCCGCGAAATGCCGAGCGACTGGATCAGGCCCGTCTGCCGGATGCCGACCAGGACGAAGCCATAGCGGATCAGCACATAGATCACCACGGCGCTGGCGAGGATGCCGATCACACGCAGCACGGCGCTGAGGGTTGCCCAGCCTTCGGGCACGATGTCCACGGTGTAGTGGACGCCGCGCCGGAACGCCATGGCGGCGCCGATGAAGATCAGCCATGAAAACAGCAACTGCGCCAGATCCAGCGTCCAGATCAGCGGAATCCTGAAGACGTTGCGCGCCGCGACCTGCAGCCCGACCGTCATGATCAGGGCCAGAAAACCCATCCCCAGGACAAGTTCGATCCAGCGCACGGTGGCGTTAGTCACGCGTTCGACCATTGAGGGATCCTGCGCGAGAGAGAGGGCCACCGGCGCAGCCGGATCGAAGCCCGGTGGCGCCGGTGGATGGTTGGTTACTCGCGGGTCACCAGCTCGTATTCCTCGACCAGGTCGAGGTCTTCGGCCAACTGTTGCTGGATCGGGGCCAGCGCGTCGCGGAAGGCCTGCGTGTCCGGGCGGGTGACGTTGACGCCGTGCTCTTCCTGCAGCGTTTCGACCAGCTCATCGTCATATTGCTTGGCCATCTCCACGCCGTGCTCGTTGGCGGCGATCGCGACCTCCTGCACCAGTTCCTGCAGGTCTTCCGGCAGGCTCTCCCAGGTGGCGGTCGACATCGAGGTATGGTTAACCTGGATCGTATGCGCGGTCAGGGCCAGGTTGGGCGCGACCTCGTACAGCTTGGAGCCGGTATAGCCGGGCAGCGAGCTTTCCATCGCCTCGGCGACGCCGGTCTGCATGGCGGCGTAGAGCTCGCCCCAGTCAACGGACACCGGCAGCATGCCGAGCGCCGACCAGGTTTCGGAATCCATCGGCGAGGGTGGCGTGCGCATCTGCAGGCCCTGCAGATCCTCGATGCTTTCCACCGGCACCTCGGCCGTCGACAGATTGCGGGTTCCCGACGCGCCCAGCGCCAACAGCCGCATGCCCACACCGCGTTCGTCGTAGACCTGCTGGAAATGCTCGTGAATTTCGGTCCCGGGCCCAACCGTTTCCAGGACGTCGTCCATGCTGGAGAACAGATACGGCATCGTGAAGATGGCGAATTCCGGAATCTGCTCGGCGGCGTTGCTGGTGGTGCTGATCATCAGGTCGACCGAGCCGAGGCCCATCTCGCCGATGACGGCCGGATCCTGACCCAGTTGTCCGGAATCAAAAACGCGCACATCGATGCGGCCGTCGCTTTCGGCCTCAAGGCGCTCCTCCATGAAGACGGCCATGTCGTTATAGGGGTGCGGCGACTGAACCAGCGTGTGAATGCGCAAGGTAAAATCCGCCGACTGCGCCGCGCTGCCGGCCAGCGCGATCGCGCTTGCTGCCGTGGCGGCCAGGATGATCCTGTTCTGCATATCGTTATCCCCGTTCTGGTGAAGGTTTATAATCCAAGCATGACTCCTCACGGGGGCATAAAATCAAATACAAAAATCAATGGGGGTCATACGCAACGGTTATGTCTCCGGCAAATTCACGTAATCTCCAGTCGATGCGCGGCCTCCAATCCCGCAAGATTCTGTGTTAATTGATGATGAAAAGACTGAGCGGCCCGTGAAAGAGGCATGTCGACCGCTGCAACGATGTGGAAATCGAAGGGGATTCGCGGTTCGAATCGGACGATCCGCAGCCGGTCGCCGAAGACTCTGGGCGTCATCGGGTCGACGATCGCCACCCCGACACCGACGGCGGCGATTGCGCAGGCCGAATACGACGGCTGGCTTTCCACCGCAATCGTCGGGTTGACGTTGGCCTCGGCGAAACTGTGGGTCAGATGGTTCGCGGTCAGCGTGTGGTGAGCGAGAGCGACCAGCGGTTCGTCCTTCAGGTCGCGCTGGCCAATGCTCTCGCGTCCGGCAAGCGGATGGTCGGGCGCCATGGCACAGACGCAGAATGTCCGGTACGAGGCCAGCACCTCGATGTCCCGGCGCTCGACATGGGTCTGCGCGATCCCCAGATCGAACTGGTGGGACGATACCATATCGACGATCCGGGCAGAGGTATGAACATCATGAGTAACCTTGATGCCGTGATGGTCGGCAAGAAACGCCTTGAGGGCGGCCGGGACGATCTCGAAGCTCACCATGGGCATCGAGGCGATGCGCAGGGTCGCCCGGCGCAGATCCTTGATCTCGCGTGCGGCCTGGGCCAGCCGGTCGAGGCCGTAGAACATGCGCTCGACCTCCTGAATGAATTCGCGCGCCTCGGTGGTCGGCTCGGCCTTGCCACCTTGACGCAGCAGCAGGGGAAAGCCGACGCTGCGTTCGAGATCGGCGATCGACCGGCTGACCGCAGGCTGCGACACATTCATCGCATGAGCGGCGGCCGTGATCGACCCGTATCGCATGACGAGGCGAAAGGCGTTGATCTGTCGCTGGTTCACGGGCTCGGCCTCGCTTTGCGGGGTGGCAGGATGACGGGATGCATGCCATGGCGGCAAGACAGCTATTGATCGTCGGCCATGTGCCGTCGGTCAACACTCAGGCTCTGCGCGACGCGGTGGAGCGCGGCGCCCGGCATCCGGATATCGCGGGTGTCGATGTGACCGTGCTGTCACCGTTCGATGCCGGGGCGGCCGATGTCCGCGCCGCCGATGCGGTGATCCTCGGCACGACGGAGAATCTCGGCTATATGAGCGGCGCTCTCAAGGACTTCTTCGACCGCACTTATTATGCCGTGATCGACGATACCCAGGGCCTGCCCTATGCCGTCTATATCCGGGCCGGGCTGGACGGCACTGGCACACGTCGTGCGATCGAAAGCATCGCGACGGGCTTGCGCTGGCGGGCCGTGCAGCCGCCGCTGATCTGTCAGGGGGAATACCAGGATGCCTTTGCCGACCAGTGCGAAGAACTGGGGCAGATGATGGCCGCCGGTCTCGAAGCAGGGATCTTCTAGGCTCAGAACCCATTAATCTGGCAGACGGCAACCAATACTGCGATTCCGCGTCAAACGAATATGAGTATATCATCATGACCCCGACCACTGCTGGCTCCTGTTTGTGTGGCACCGTTAAATTTCAAATTTCAGGTGATTATGAGAGCTTCTTTCTTTGTCACTGCAAGCGCTGTCGAAAGGGAACGGGGTCTGCATATGCGGCCAATTTGTTTTCATCGACAGCGACGGTAAATTGGGTTTCTGGTCATGAAAGCATCCAGACCTACCGGGTTCCGGAGACCCGACACGAAAAAAGCTTTTGCATTAAATGCGGGTCTGCTCTTCCGAGTGTTCAATTGGAGGGTGCTTTGGTGGTTGTACCTGCTGGGAGTATTGATAGCGCGATCGACATCCGACCAAGTGCGCATATCTGCTTTGCAAGCCGAGCGGAATGGGACGCGCGTTTGGAAAGCATCCCGAAAGTAGATGGTCTTCCAGGTTAGGTTCAATACAACTAGGCGGTTGCCGTAGATCGAATCGCTTGATTCAATGGCGGCGCGACGAGGCATTGCCATGAGTGATCTGATCTGGTTGTCGGAGGCGCAGATGTGCCGGATCGAGCCGTATTTTCCGTTGTCGAATGGTGTGCCGCGCGTCGATGATCGCCGGGTCATCAGCGGGATCATCTTCGTGATCCGGAACCCGCTGCGGTGGCGCGATACGCCCGCGGAGTATGGGCCGCCCAAGACGATCTACAACCGCTTCATTCGCGGGAGCCGCTTGGGAATGTTCAACAAGATCTTTGCGGCGCTGGCAGCCAAGAGCGGCAAGCCCGATCAGTTGATGATCGATGCCACCCATCTGAAGGCACATCGCACTGCTGCCAGCCTGCTCAAAAAGGGGCTGTTCCGCGAGGTATCGGACGCACCAAGGGCGGCCTGGACTCAAAACTCCATGCCGTCTGCGATGGCCAGGGTCGGCCTCTGGTCATGCTACTCAGCGAAGGGCACGTGAGCGACTACAAGGGTGCGGCGCTGATGATAAACGCCTTACCCAAAGCCAAGGCGCTGCTTGCCGATCGGGGCTACGATGCCGACTGGTTCCTCACCGCATTGGCCGAGCGTGGTATCACCGCCTGCATCCCGTCGAAGGCCAACCGCAAAGTGCCGTTCCCCCATGACACTGTGCTCTACCGCCAGCGCCACAGGATCGAGAACATGTTCGGCAAACTCAGAGACTGGCGGCGCATCCACACCCGCTACGACCGATGCGCCCACACCTTCATGTCTGCCATCTGCATCGCCGCAACCGTCATCTTCTGGTTCAATCAATGAGTCCTGAGTCCAGGACTCTCGTTCAAGGGCGGCGCTAGGTCCGAAACAGAATTTCCAGAGCCCGGTCGACCGTGCGCCGCCGGTCCAGGCGCGTGGGTTCGCGCGGCTCCGCGAAGCCGGGGCCTCTCACCTGGAAACCGCCATCGGCATCAAGGGGGGCAAAAGGCGGCAGGTCGTAGGTTGGGGGCAGGCCGTCGTCGAAGATTTCGTCGTCATCCGCGTCGGCCGTCCCGGCAAAGGCGGAAAGGCGGTAGTAATGCAGAACGAAGAGCCGGATGGCGCCAGCCAGTCCTTCGGAGCCGCGCAACTCGTCGATGCGGCCGCATAGATCCTCTACAGTTGTGTCTGTGCCGGACGCAATTTCGATCAGACAGGACCAAACCATGGGCTCGACCCGGATATCCGTGCGCTGACCACGGATTGACACCGTCCGCCGCCGGGGAGTCTGATCCTCGGCCAGTGGTTCGGCGTATTTGGGTGTGCTGTGTCGCATGTCGGCGAACCCATATTTCGGTGTGCTTAGAAGTGTTGTTGTCTATCGATAGAAATGCGCGTAAAAGTTGTATTTCCACCTTTGGAAGAAAGCGACCTTACTACTACAGACTTCCACGAAAACCTTAGCACAAGCTTAACGACCCGCCGGGCCGGTTGTCGAGTCTTGTGGCGGTGGCCGCACGGCGGGAAAACAGATGCCCCTGGAGCCTCGGCGGCCAGGCTATTCGCCGGCGACGCCGCATTCTGCTTCAAGTGCGTCGACCACGACCGGGTCCAGTCCGTGCGGCGTGTCGCGTCGCAGGATGGCGAGGGCATCGGCCCGGGAAATGGACAATCGATGCGGCCGGGGGCTGGTGAGGGCGACCCAGGTGTTGGCAACGGCAAGGATCCGGGCTGGAGTACCGATGGCCCCGCCACTCAGGCCTTTGGGAAAGCCCGATCCGTCGAGCCGTTCGAAAGCCTGCTCAAGCATGTCGATGAATGGATCGTCGCCGCCATTGGACCGCAGGATATCGGCGACAGAGGCAATTTCGCGGCGAACCGTTTCCTTGGTTTCGGCGTCGAAAGGCTTGTCATCGGCGAGCAGGTCGCGGGATACCCGCAACTTGCCGATATTGAGAAGTCGCCCGGCCAATCCGATCCGGCGCATCGTGACAGCGTCGATACCCATTCGCCGCGCCACGGCGGCAGCGGTTTCAGCGACGCGCAGCGAGTGATCGGCGGAATATCGGTCGCGTTTGTCGAGCTCGCTGACGATCGCATTGAGCGCGCTTTCGACCGCCGCCGTATCGGCCAGTTGTGACGCGCTATGGGCCGTGGGCGATTGAACGACGGTAATGGAGCCGCGGTTCCCTTCGATCTCTGAGAGAAATGGCCGCGTGTAGGTCAGCTTGTTTTCGCTCTGGCCATTTGAACCGACCGCACCCGGCTTGTTACGGAATACGACGGCGTTGTTCTTGTCGCGCACGACGATCTCGTCGCCAATGGCGTCGAGAACCGATTTCAATAACAGATTCTCGTACTTCTTTTCCGAAAGCTCTGCTGCGTCTTCAGCCCGCCCTGCTGCCGAGTGGCTGGCGGTAGCCAGTCGTCCGACATAGAGTATTGTCGCGATCAGGAACAAGGCTGCCAGTATGACAGCCGCCAGCGACGCGTACCGCGCCTGCTGAACGGATTGTTCGATCGCAGCGATGTCGAGTTCGGATACGACAGCGATCGTCGGAATCGCGGTCAGTTCAGCGAGTCCGGCCGTCCGGATCCCGGTCGCGGACAGTCCCCGTTGCACGGTACCGGGCGCCTGGGCCGCCTGAAGTATTGTACGATTCGAATTGAAATCGACAGACAGGCGCCGGTCCGGTCCACCATTGCCGGCGAGAAGGACCACGGCCGCGTCATCGAGCCGCGCCACGATATTGGAGATGCCGGTTGCAGCGGTCGTCGACAGGGCCGGCGCGACACGCGCCGTCACCCGATCGAGCGGCGTCAGACCGACCACGGCGGCATTGACAACGGCGTCATTGTCCGGCGGAACGCGAGAGGAAAACGCGACATATTGTGTGCCGGCCAATGTTAGAAGCTGCGGCGCGTCCCCCATGGGCGGCAGTTGTCCAGTCATTGATGGCGCGCCGATGGATGAAACCAGGGGGCGTCCTTCGTCGTCGACCAGCAAGATGCCGCCAGCGACAGGCGTGCCCTGCAAATCCGACCGGATGGTCGCCGGCACGCCAGAGGCGAAAAGGCCGGACCGGGTTGCCTCGGCCGTCAGAAAATTCCGCGCGAATCCGCTGCCAATCTCTGCCGCGTCGACCGGCTGGCCGCCGTTTTCCATTGCCATCAGCAAGTTGCTGATAGTCGAATTGCGGGATATTTCCCCAAGCAGCGACTCTGCGTCATTCGCAACATTATTCAGGGAGTCGGCGGCCGACTGATTTGCGGCCGCGAGATTTGATAGGCCGGTATTGAGACGAATGTCGAGCTGAGTATCGAAGCGATGCTGAACTTCATAAAATGCGTACAATGCGGCAAGAACAACAAATATGCAGAAAGATGCCGTCACCACAACGCGAGATTTGGCTATTCTATTTGTGTCAGTGGTCATTTCCGCTCATGTGCCAAATTTAAAGGAATTAATCTCTATAATATATAATAGATATTAACCATCCATAATAATTGAAGTAGCTTTTTCTCATTCGGCCTCAGAGTATCGCAAAAGAAGGCTGACTTGGTCCAGAGCTATTGCTGATATTTGCGATCAGGAGCAGCAATTCATTTCGGGATTTCGTCCGGCTGAGCATGAGCGGCGAGGTCGCGGGTTTCCAACGCAATGTGTGGAAACATTAGTTAAAAAACAATTTACATTCAAACGAAAAGCATCGTATCGTGTTCGCAATGAGGCGGTCGTGTTGCGGCGCAACCTGCAGATTTGGAACGAGACCAAGGAATTAGGACGATGGCAAGATTGGCTGCAGTTGCGGCAATCGGACTCGGTTGCACGATGATGATGCCCTTGTACGGCCCGGCATCCGCGCAGGATCCCCAGATCCCCCCAAGCGTTGACCCCGGCACGATTGACGTGCCGATGCCGGCGCCTGCGGTCGACGAGCCGTCAATCCCGGCGACCGACCCGCGTGATCCGGCGGCGCCCGAAGGGGCGGAAGACGTCGTTTTTGTCCTGGGCGGCATCGAACTGCAGGGCAACAACGCCATCGACGATGACGCGCTGGCGCCAATCTTCTCCGGGCAGGTCGGTTCCGAGGTTTCGCTGGCGGATGTCTACGGGTTTGCGCATCAGGTGACGCTCGCCTATCGCGATGCCGGCTATATTCTGGCGCAGGCCATTGTTCCGGCACAGGAAATCGAGGACGGTGTCGTTACCCTTCGAGTCGTTGAAGGCTATGTTGACCAGGTAGCCGTGACCGACCCGGAAGGCGAGCCGACCGCAGGTCATGCACGGATCGAGCAGTACGGCGCTTCGATTTCCGCGTCGCGTCCGTTGAGGCAGCGCGATCTGGAGCGCTATCTTCTCCTCGCCAACGATCTGCCCGGCGTCAGTGTCCGATCGGTGCTGTCGGCCTCGCCGGTCGAGCCGGGTGCAGCAGACCTGACGCTGGTCGTGGACGAGCAACGGGTCGAAGGATTCGTCGCCGCCGACAATCGTGGCACACGCTATATCGGTCCTGTCCGAACAACGATCGGCGCGACACTGAACAACCCGACCGGCAACAACGAAACCGTCAGCATCGTTGCCGCGACGACACCGGAAGACACCAGCGAACTGCGCTATATCAGCGGTTCGGCAGAGGTGCCAATCGGATACGACGGTTTGGTGCTGCACGGGTCGGTAAGCCATAGCCAGACCCAGCCGGGCTCGTCCTTGCGGCAATTCGGTATCGACGGCCGGACGACGTCCTGGACGATCGGGGCCGATTATCCGCTTATCCGCTCGCGCGACACCAATCTGACCATCGGTGCCCGCTTCGACTATACCGACGCCGAAAACGCGTTCGATCCGCAATTCAGGCTGCTTGACTACGAGGACCGGCTTCGGGTCGTCAGGGTTGGCATCGACGGCGATGTCCTCGACAGCTATCGCGGCATCACTTCGTTCGGCGCCGAAGTCAGCCAGGGTGTCGATATCTTCGACGCCACGATTTCCGATACCGGCGTGTCCAGAACCGGGGGCCGGGGCGACTTCACCAAGCTGACACTGGACGCCAGCCGGCTGCAGAGCCTGGGTAGCGGCTTCAGCCTGTATGGGGCGGTGCGCGCCCAGATCGCCAGCGATGTGTTGCTGGCATCCGAGGAGTTCGCCGTGGGCGGCGCTCGTTTCGGTCGCGCTTACGACGGGTCGGAAGTCACCGGTGACGGCGGCATCGCCGGCAGCCTGGAAGCCCGCTACGCCGCCGATGTCTCGTCCATCGACCAGCTGGACAGTCTTCAGTTCTATGCCTTTTACGACATCGGTATGGCCGAAAAGCGCGGCGCGGAAAGCGAAAGCGCGGCATCTGCAGGCGGTGGCATCCGGTTCGGCCTGTTCGACACCCTGAGCGGATCGCTGGAAGTCGCTCAGCCGCTGACACGCGATGTTGCGGCCGAAGGCAACCGTGACACGCGCTTCTTCTTCTCGCTGGCTGCAACGTTCTGATCCAGACCGTTTTGACGGCCGCCGTCCAGACAAATTCTTCAATGAATACTCGAGATCAAGGGATAAGAATCATGAAAGCCACTTTCAACCGCAACGACATCGGCCGTCATTTCTTGTCCCGGACCGCCCTGTCCGGGGGATACGTGCCGGGGCTTCTTGCGGCTGTCGGTCTGATATCCGCATCCAGCGGCGCCGGTGCCATTTCGCCGGAGACGCTGCCGAACCTCGACCAGATCGTCGGCGGCGACGTGAACATCTCGGTCAACGGACAGACAATGACGATCCAGCAGGCGCTCAGCCGCGGCGTCATCGACTGGCGGGAATTCTCCATCGGCGGCGACGCCTCGGTCATTTTCGACCAGCTGGCCGGCAATGACTCGATCACCGTCAACCGGGTCACGGGCGACGATGTCTCCTCGATCCTCGGCGATCTTCAGGCCAACGGCAATGTCTGGCTGATGAACCCGAACGGGGTGATGTTCGGTGACAGTGCCCGGGTCGATGTCGGCGGGCTTGTCGCCAGCACCGGAACGATCGATGCCGATGCCTTCCTCGGCGGGGCGGGCGAGATCGAGATCTTCGGCGCCACCGACGGCTCAGTCGTCAATGAGGGCGAGATCACGGTCGCCGATGGCGGTATCGCGGCCTTTGTTGCGCCCCATGTCCGCAATTCCGGCACCATCAACGCGCGCATGGGCGTCATCACATTGGCGGGCGCCGAGCAGGCGACGGTCGATCTGTATGGTGACGGTCTGATCGAAATCGCGGTCGCCGACCAGGCAGTCAGCGCCACCAATGATGGCACGCTGAACGCCGATGGCGGCGTGATCCGGATGTCGGCCGCCGCAGCCAGCGGTGTCGTCGACAGCGTGGTCAATATGGACGGCGTCGTGCGCGCGAACAGCGTTGAACAGTCCGACGGCCGCATCGTCCTGAATGGCGGCGAGAACGGCACCGTCAATGTCGGCGGTGACGTCATGGCCGATGGCGGCACCATCGACGTCGAAGCCCGCGACATGGTGGTGAGTGCCGAGGTCGGCGCCCCGCGCGGCGAATCCGATGCCGATACCACGGTCAATCTGGTCCTGGGCAACGACGTCGAAGCCGGCCGGCTTGAAATCACGGAGAGCGGCTTTCTGCGCGTCGCCGACCTGTCGCTCGACAGCCGCTTTCGCAGCGGTGGGCAGGCGGCCGGTATCGTCATCGACAATGCCCGTGCGGACGGGCTGCATGGCCAGCGCCTGTCACTCAATACCCGGTACGAGTTGGAGAATTTCGGCTTCAATCCGAGTGACGAGGTTCATGTAACCAGCGACCATGCCTCGGTTCAGAATGCCGTCGATGCCGTCGATGCAGGGGGCACGGTCTTCGTTGCTCCGGGCACCTATGAAGAGGGCGTTCAGGCGAACGGTGGTCGATGGTACAGCATGTATATCGACAATTCCGTTTCGATCATCGGCGTTGACGGCGACGGCAATCCAATCACGAGCGCGACCGACGCCGAAGCAGTGATCGTCGGGCAGCATCAGTCGAGCTATGGCGCCAATTTCGAGATCCGCGCTGATGATGTGTCGATTCAGGGATTGATACTCGAAGCTCGCGGTTCGGACTACGCGGATTATTTCGGAGCGGGTGAAGACCTGACCGTCGTCAACAAGGCTGTTGAAGTTTACGGCAACAATTTCAGCCTTCTGGACAGTGAGATACGGCTTCGTGATTTCGGTGATGGCCGCACCGTTGTCGGAGCCGGGGCGGTCTATTTCAACGAGGCGGAGGCGCGCTCCGGCCTGATCGAAGGCAACATTCTGGCCGGTGGCATTTCCGTCAACAATGGTGCCGGCATTGCGGAGGCCGGCGAAGACGGCATCCGGATAATCGGTAACGAAATCAACGCGCACTACCCCGGCACATCGGCAATTTCGGTCTCCGGGAACCAGAGTGAGGGGGTTGGATCTGCTTGGCGCAACGCGTCGTCAGGGCTGCCGACCGTGAGCGGCAACGACATCAATGCCGTGAATGACACGCCCTGGGATGGTTCGGTCAGCATATTCTCGGCACTCGATGACGATAGCTCGTTGCTGCCTGACACGGCCTGGATCAATGACTTTATTGCGAATAACAACCTGAACCGCAGCGTGGTCATTCGCGACGCCAATGGCGACGTGCAACTGGGTGAATCTGACGATGCGTCTCCGTTCACGGCCCGGATCTACAGCGACATCAGCCCGGCGCTCGATGCCGCTGAAGACGGCACGACCCTCGATGTTGGGGCAGGTCGCTACGAAGAGGTCCTGACGATCGACAAGTCGGTCAGCATTGCCGGTTCGGGCACCGCCGAGACCGAAATCGACACAACAGGAACCACGTCCTATGGCCTGACGGTCGAGGGCGACGACGTCACGTTGAGTGGCTTCACGCTCACCGGTCAGACGGACACGAATTCGAACAGCAACTACGGCATCAAGATACAGCCGCTTGACACCAGCGACGAAACCGCCCGCGTCCGGGATGTGACGCTGTCCGACCTCCGCATCGATGGCTTCAGCCGGGCCGGTGTCGACATGAACGGCGTCGTGGGCGCGACCCTGGATCGGGTCATCGTCGATGGATTGGGCGAGCGCGGGGCCGGCATTCAGATTTCCGACAGTGCCGACGTCACGATCACCAACAGCGAAACCATGAACAATGCCTGGGGCAGCGTCGGGATCTATCAGGCCAATCGGTTCTTCGATCAGCAAACGACCGGCATCAGTATCGATGGAACGAATACTTTCGGCGAAAATATTGGCGTATACACGCAAAGCTATTCCGATATTGGCTTGGAACTGGGCGATCTCGACCTGACCTTTGCTGACTATGTTGCGCGCAATGCCAATCATCGTGAAAATGGCGATGACTTCGCCTTCTATCGCTCCGGCCTTCAGGACAGCATCGCCTTCGCAGCCGGCCTGAACCAGCAGGCTATCGACCGCAGCAAAGCCGGCATCAGCGTGATCCAGGGCTGGACCGGTTCGGCGACCGACGATCAGTTCTATGTCGGCACGACCGGGGACGCCGCGACGGCGATGTCGATCAACGCCGCGATTCAGGCGGCGAATGGGGGCGACACCGTGAATGTAGCGGCGGGCGAGTATAACCAGAATGTCCGGATCGACCGGAACATAGACCTGCTGTCGATCGACGGGGCGGATCAGACGTCGATCGCTGGCCAGACGGGCAGTTCCCTCGGGGCAATACAGGTGACGAATAACACCACCGGCGTGCGGATTGGCGCCGAGGGCCGCGGGTTCGAGATCACGGGAATCGAGGGAACACCGGGTCTTGAGAAAGCGGCAGTGTACTTCCAGGGCGGCCACTCGGGCGCGCGCGTGGAAGGAAACCGGATCGTTGCCAATGGCGATGCCGGATTGATGAGTGAGTACAGCGCTACGATCAGCGATTTTGAGATTGTTGGCAACGAGTTTGCCGGTACGACCTTTTCCGGAGATACGCCGGCTGGCGACGGCTTTGAAGATCAGTTCGTCGTAGAGTCGGTTCCAAGGCAGCTCGTCGTCATGGGCGGTGGCAGTGGCGGCGGCAATACGTCCGACATCCTGTTCGCCGACAATGAGATCACTGGCACGGCCGGCGGCATCAACGCAGACGGCGACGAACAGGGCAACACGCTGGTTACCATCGATGCGGCCGATGCCACGATCACCGGCAACACTTTCGCCGGAACGACGACGCGGTATGGGGCCAGCTTGCGTGCACGCGGACCCAACACCGTAATTTCCGGCAATACGTTTGAAAGCGATGGGCTGGGCGGCGCGGCCAGCCATGTCTACACCGAAGGCAATTCGGTGGCGGACATCTTCAACAACAACACTTTCGACCGGTCGTCGGTCGTCGTCGGCGGGAACTACGTCGATCACTCGATCGCTGCTGGCCTGGCGAGAGCATCGGCCGGCGATAGCGTCCTTGCCGGCGCCGGCAGTTACGAAGAATCACTGTCGATCAACGAGAGCGTGACCCTGACGGGTGCCGGGGTCGGCGAGACGATCATCGACGGCGGTATCCGGCTGCGCGGGCAAACGGCGGACGGAAAAGTTCTCGATGGCGTCGGTATTTCCGATCTCACGATCAATGCCGCCAACGGATCGATCGGTCTCCTGGCCGAATCGGAAACCGATTCCGGCTACAACACCACCGATCTTGCCTTGTCGAACCTGGAGATCAACGCCAATGGCAGCCACGGTATCGGCCTTTTCGATGTCAATGGCGTCACGCTGAACAGCGTCTCGCTGAACGGCAACGGCAGCGAAACCGGCATCGAGGCCATTGGCGTCGACGGCTTCGAAATGACGGGCGGCTCCATCACCGACATGGCAACCGGCGTCAACCAGTTCGGCGTTACCGGCTATGAGGACAACGGCGAGCTTGAATTCAGCGACGTCACATTCGAGGACAATGACACTCATCTGAGAACGACCCTCGACGCGTCGGCGGATTATCTCGGCGATCTCGTTGCCTCGAACGACTTCGATCGCAGCGTTTATGTCGATGGCGGGTCGGCGATCCACAGCGCCATCGGTTCCGCGCTGGGCGATGCCGCCGACGGCGATGATGTCATCGTCAGTGCGGGCCCGTTTGCGGAAACCCTGTCCATCAACGACGGCGTTTCCATCCTCGGAGCCGGACAGGGACAGACGATCATCGATTCCCGCGCCACGACGGGTTACGGCATCGCCGTGCGGGCCGATGATGTCACCCTCGACGGATTCACCCTGCTGGGTCAGACGGCCACCAATGCGGGCGGCAACTACGGGGTCAAGGTTCAGCCTTCCGGCGGGGCGACCGCCCGGGTCCGGGATTTCACCCTGTCCAACGTGACGATCGAAGGCTTCAGCCGGTCTCCCATCGACCTCAATGGTGTGGTTGGCGCGACGATCGACTCCGTCGTCGCCGATGGTCAGAACACCTCGGGCGCCGGAATTCAGATCACCGACAGCGCCGACGTGACCCTTCGGGACACGACAACACGCGGAAACAACTGGGGAAGCGTGGCGCTATATCAGACCAATCGGTTCTTCGACCAGCAACTGACGAATATCACGATTGACGACAGCAACACTTTCAACGAGGCGCTGGGCGTCTTTACCCAGACTTACGAAACCGCGGGTCAGACATTGCCGCTGCAGGAGATCGGCGACCTCAACCTCACCTTTGCAACTCACACCGTTCAGAACCCCGATCACCGCGACAACGGCGACGAGTTCACCTTCTATCGCAATGGTGTGCAGGATGCGGTCGCATTCGCCGTCAACCTGAACCCCGGGGAACGGGCCTCAAGCGTCGTTCGTGGCTGGAACGGTACGGCCGACACCAATCAGTATTTCGTTGGCACGGCTGGGCTGGCCGGGGGCGGCAGCGGGGCGATGTCGATCAACACGGCGATCTCGGGGAGCCAGAACGGCTCGACGATCAATGTCCGCAACGGCACCTATAACGAAGCGGTGTCCGTCAACGCCAACCGTTCGATGGTCTTCAACAATGCGACCGTCAACAGCCTGACGTCCAGCGCGCCCATGGGCATTCGCGGAGCCGTTACCGCGGCGGCCGGCAACATCACGCTCGGCGGTCCGACCTCGCTGACCGGTGCGACGACGCTGCGGACACCGAACGGCGACATCAACCTGAACGGCGTCGTGACCGGGGAGGGCCGGAACCTGACATTGACCGGTTCGTCCGATACGACAACGGCGCGGCTCAATGCGAATATCGGAGGCGTGAACAGCCGCATCGGCAATCTGACGATCAACAACGTCAACCGGATCACCCAGGCCGCCGATACCACCGCTTATGTAACAGCGTCGGATCTGGATGCTGCGGAGGACATTTCGCTCAGCTTCAATACGATCAATGCGCTGGGCTCCGTCAACGCCCGAAGCGGTGGCAACCTGTCGGGCGGCCTCACTTCGACGAGCGGCAACGTCTCGGCCGGTTCAGGCGGCAACACCAACGTGGATGTCGCGACCAACGGCGGCAGCGCGACTGTTTCCGGTCAGGACGTCTCCGGGAACATTTCGACCGGTGGCGGCAACGTGATCCTTTCCGCCGGTCAGTCGGTCAACGCCAACGCCAACGCCGGCAGCGGCAGCATTCAGGCGACCGGCGGTCAGTCGGTTTCCGGCAGCTATTCCGGCGGGTCCGCCACCTTTAATGCGCCGGACGTAAACGGATCGGTGAACGTTGGCGGGAACGTCACGATCACGTCCGCCAGCGCCGCCCTGACCGGCAATGCCGGCAGCCTGACGCCGACCGGACCGGGCGTGGTCAGCTTCAACGGCAATACCTTCGTCTCCGGTGGCGCCGGACAGTCGGATGTCGGTGTCGAAGGCTTCCAGCCTCAAGGCATCGGATCGGTGCTCGTCGTCGTTGCCGGCGACGGCCAGGCCTCGCAGCTCCTCGCCCTGCCGGAAGATCAGCTCTTTGGCATGATCTCGACGGCGGCCGGTCCGGGGGCCATGGATGGCGTGTCGCGCATCATCGTCGCCCGGACCTCGGACAACATCGCGTCCCTGCTGCAAGGCGGCAACATCGTCGTCCTGGACCTGACCGGCGATGGCGTCGACCGGATCATGGCCGGAGCGGACGACGAAGAAGAGGAAGCCGAACAGGTATTGTAAACCTGGCGACGGCACCTTGGGGGGATGCGCCATCCCCCCAGGACCACCCCCGGAGTGCCGCCATTTGCCATCTTCGATCGGAGACGTAGTGCCATGTCAGCGGATACGAATACAAAACAGACGGGCGCGGGCCGAATGCCGCTCCTGTATGAGCAGCCGCAGGTGATGACGCTGCGGGCTCATGGTGCTCTCAGTCTCGACCGGCAACAGGACTTCGCCTTCAGCCGCTACACCAATGCGGTCCCCCTCAACGCCAACGAGTTCCGTCTGGCGGCCCCATGGTATCCGATCGTTTTCGGCCCCGAGAATGCCGGTCTGGCCATGGCCGTTATCGGCATGCTGCCTGACCGGAATGCCTTTGTCGGTGACGATGGCCAGTGGCTGGAAGCCGACTATATTCCCGCTTATGTTCGCCGGTATCCATTCATCGTCGCGCAAAGCGGCGAGGACCGCAAACTGTGCATCGACGTCGGATGCCGCCGGGTTCGGCCATCGGCCGAGGCAGGGGCCAGTGCCGATCCGCTGTTCACTGACGGCCAACCGTCCGCGCTGACTGACTCCGCCAAATCGTTCTGCGCGGCCTATGACCGGGCGGCCCGGGCGACACAGGCGTTCATCGAGCACCTGGATGAGCTCGGGCTGCTTGTCGAACGGACAGCAACCGCGCGCTGGGATGGTGGAGAGTCGAAAAGCCTGTCCGGATTTCGGGTTGTCGATGAGGAAAAATTCAGGGCGCTCGGCAGCGATGCCATAGCGGCAATGCATGCCAACAATTGGCTCGAACCGCTGTTCGCGCATCTGGTTTCCGTCGCCGCCTGGTCGCGGATTCGCCGCCTTTCGACTTGAGGCTCAAGGAACCGCAAACATGAACGCAGCATCGGCCGCGGCTCTCGGGATCACATTGGCACTGTTCAGCTGGACCGGCGCCGCGCAATCGCAGCAGAACGAGCGCCCGATTCGCTTTGGGGCCTGGCTTCCCGGCAACGTCATGGAATCGCGCGGCGACTGGGGTGTCCGGTGCGAGGGAAGCGATCCCGAAGCAGATCTCGGTCAGTGCGAGATCATCCAGAATGTCAGCCCGATCGGATCGTCGGCCGTACTTATGCATGCTGCGGCCGGCTGGGCCGGTGACGGCCTCGACCCCCTGGCGGTGCTGGTCTTCCCGCTTGGCGTTCATCTGCCGTCTGGCGTGCGCATCGACGGTGGCGCAGATGGAGGGCGAACAGCGGACTATCAGATCTGCACTGAACGAGGCTGCCAGATCGAGCTGAGGGTCGATGACGACCTGATGTCGACATTTGCAGCGCAGGATGAGGTGCAGATCGTCGTCCGCAGCGCCGACATGACCGAAATCGGCATTCCGCTTTCGCTGGACGGCTTTGCCGCTGCTCTGAATCTGGTGGATTCGTTGGAACCGTGACGCATGATCGCGAAGGCGGTGTCTCCAGCGGTGATCAATTGCCTAGGCCCGCGTACATGCATAATTTTCGACGAAATCCACGAGTTTGCGAGCCGAATTTCCTCCATTCAGCCCGGAGTTCGTTTGAAGATAGTCCCTGGCTCTGGAAAGCGTAGCCTCCCGCACCTTACGGTCAAACAGCGCCGTCTGCATTTCAGTAATCTCGTTATCTTCAACGGTTATGTTGTGCGAATACGGGGTCCCGATTATTGTGCTGTCGAGAGAGCCGGAGCTTACAAGATATTTTATGACAACGCGTCCCCTGGAAGCCGCTTCAATACCGATGTTGCTTGTCTGAGTTACAACAGCGAAAGACATATCTATTTCGCTTTCAAGAGACAATCGAGATTCCTCGACATCAATGCAGCCTCCGTGGTCTCTGGCGATATCTCGATACACCGCGAAATTGCGACGAGGCTCTGCCGGGTGTAGCCGAACGACAATGTTGACATCGCTCCGATCTTTTACCGCCAGAGCGACACATTTAACGAGGCGCCGATTCCCCTCATCGAACCCGGACTGAGTTCCAACCAGAATGCGGTGCGGAATTGAAGTGTGGGCTGAAGAGTTGCCATTTGTTACGTCGGGGACCTCTTCCGGCTCTGACCAGAGGTAGCCAATGGCCGCGACTCGAGTCGGATCCATCTGCCAAGCGTTTGACACATACCCTTTCTGTACCGTGTCAACGACGGCCAGTAAATCAGCCGAACTCGGAACCTGTTTCGCTGAATTAGCTACCGTAAACAAATAGGCGTCGCATGTTGCGACGTCACGTATCCGGAAAATTGCGTTTGCCAAAACACCTGTCGGCATTCGTCCGATAAGATTGATGACATGGCGGAATTTCATTCCGAATTCAGGGCTGAATAATTCTTGAAGTTGAGCGCTGATCGGATGAAGCTCGACAAACGATTGCGCGAGGCCGGCGGTACACAGGTCCAGAGCCACCGCACCACGAAAGAAAAGCGGGTCGGAAGCGTAATTTTCATGGAATGCGGCCGACGTCATTCTCGACCCATCATCACCAAAATGTCCGATGTCCATCCTTCGCCCATACCGAACCAAAGGAAGAAATATGGGCTCACGAACCTTACTGGTTGTCCCGTCGTGCCCGTATTCACGCAACCCACTGCGATGCTCATCCGTGATGTTCGACGAGACAACGATCAAATTGCCACGACCGATTTGTTCCCGAGCTGTGTTAAGCGCAGCGGCCGCATGTTTGGGGTTCGTCCACGTACAAAACAGAACCTGATATGGTTCGTCCGGTGGGTGCGATCTGGCCAGTTCGGCAGTAGCCAGTCGGGCGGATTCGGCCGATCCGACAAGACGTGCCGTTAGATCCCATACACGTCTGGGCACATTGGCATTGGACGGAATTCCGCTGGCCTTCCCCGTAGGCAGCCAGAAAATGGGCGTCTGATCAAGGCCGAGATTGCCAAGGGTCGTTGGTACGGTGTGCTCTCGCGACATGATGATAATACGGGAGTATTTTCTGGTGCCTAGAGCATGAAGCGCCTTTTCGCACATGAAGATATTGGGCAATTGCCGGTCGGTAATTGAAAGAGCTGTCGCCGATTGAAGAGGTTTGTCGGATGCCAAGGATTCAAAGTCACCAAGCAGATTCGAGGCTGTTGCCAGAAGTTTTTCGAACTGCTGATGTCCCTCGACTGTGTACCAGTGCTGGCTGGTCAGCCGGTCCCATGAAGTCGGAGAATGGCTATAGCCTTTGGGAAGCCCGCCGCAGATTACGTGGCAATTACTATTCATGAGACTGTCGACGTTCTCGTGGCCCGCAGTGCTATCGACGAGAATCAAAGTACTCTCGTCCGCTAACCGCAACAATTCATCGATGCTGTCGATCCTCGCGAAATTGACAGGTGTCTGCCTTGAATAGACGGAGGATAGGTCTGACAACACCGATAGAAAAGTCTTGGCATCGGATGAATAACTGGCGTCAGGCTGCATCCGGAACGGTGTTCCGTTGACGAGGTAGCGAACCATCGACAGTATATTCGCGTGTCTTGACGGGAGTTTCGATTGATTGGGAAAAATTACTAGATTTATTAGCCGATCGATCGCGGCAGGATCTTTTACGCAGTGATCGACCACGAAATCGACCATGTCAATGGGTATGTCGGTCGCAAATATGTAGTCATTGTGTGCACCGAAAATCAGGTGCGCGCTGTCGAACGTCGTATCTTCTTGAGATGGTTTAAGAAAAATCTTCCGGATCTCGGCGCGTTCATCGTCAGAAGGAAATAGATCTGTGTAAAGGTGAATAATCGCGATTATTTCACGGTATTGCGATGTCGTCAGATTAGCCATTTCCTCCATAATGTGGCGAATTTCTGCGTTTGTGGTCACGTGCCGGTCTGCGGCAACACCATAAAGGAGAGTTCGGGACGTCAGGTCTGGTAGATCGGCCCCCATATGGCGATAAGAACAGCATAAATTCTTTAGGCGTTGTCTTACTGCTTTCCTTTTTCCCCCATGCAAAAGAACTCTGGGCAACATCGCGGAAACTGCGGTGATGGGAAGATAGAACAGAAATTCGAGTGACCACAGTATGAAGTGAATCACGCGCTTTCTAAGCCAGATCGTGACCTTTTTCGCGGGACGAGCAATAAAAAGAACCGATAAACGTACCAATGGGGCGCCCCGTATTTTCTGATAGTCAGGGTAGACAACACACTACGAGCCGAAGAATGAGCCCGGTGACTCGGATTTTCTCATGGGATCCTGAATATCGATCACATAGATGGAAATTGTCGGGAATCGCCGTAACGGTTGACATCGAGGAGGGATGCGCCAACTGCGCATGCGATTTGGTCCGAGCTTTCCGTCGCTGGTTGCAGAGTCTTCTGTTCGGTCATGCTGCGGCCGAAGGCCGTGATCCGAGCTACGTGGGAGGCGGGAACCAGACTCCAGCTATTCCTCCGCGATGGAGGGTCGAGCGTGAACAGTGCCTTCGGCCGACGCGACTCCATTGGCATGGGAGGACGAGGATCTCTTGGCCTGCTCGATCCAACGCGACCCGTGCTCGCGCCTTTTTCCGAGGAAGGTTCGCGAAAAGATCCCCTGCGGTCGGTACACATATTCCCGTCTCTGTTCACATTGTACAATCAAGGATCGGCCACTCAACTGGCAGTCGGCATACGCATGGCTGATAGCGTCGATGCAACGTGCCGCTTGTTCTGCATACCCCAGCTTCTGCGGTGCAAATAGGCCGAAATGCAAAAGCCATCTGCGGTGGCCGAAACTCATTTCTTTTCAAGGTCTTCTGTTAGCCGACGCCGGTCGATCTTTCCACTTGTGCTCCGTGGGAGTTCGTCAAAAGTGTAAATCTTCTTTGGAATCATGTATTCGGGAAGACGCTCTCTCAGCAATTTACGTATTTGGCTACCGCCGATTGATGCGCCTTCGACAAAACCTACAAGTCCCTTTATGCTCGTTCCTTCAACGGGCCAGGGAACAACGGCAGATGCCGGTGAACCGGAAACGCGCCGCAACTCGGTCTCCACCTCCCCGATCTCAAGTCGGTGGCCCGCAATTTTTATCTGTTGATCCGTCCGACCGACGAAATGCAGGCAACCTGAAGGCGATTGTTCGACAATGTCGCCAGTTCTGTACCAGACCGTCTCTGGCTCCCCATCGAGCGTTACGAAGGATCTCGCGGTCTGGCTGTCCGACTTCCAGTAGCCGGTCGCCAATTGTCTGCCCGCTAGCATCAGTTCGCCGGCTATCTTGATATCATCCGGAGCCGGACTTGGCGCTGTGTCGAACCTGACCTTCATGCCTGGAAACGGAGATCCGATAGGCACCAATCCACGTCTTGCTTCGTCGTTGTCCTGTTGAGGGTGAAATCGATACCGAGACATTGCGATAGTCGCCTCGGTCGGTCCATAGAGATTCTCGATGATACTGTTTGGAGCAGCGGCTTGCCATTTCTTCGCGAGGTCGCAAGAAAGCGGCTCACCGCAAAAGAGCGAAAGGCGAACCGACTTCATGGATCCGGGCGTAAGGGTCCGGGCCTTGGACATAAGCGCTGCTTGCGAAGGAACGGAAAACCAGCATGTCACATCATGAGTCTCTGCATGATGGCTGGCACTCAACAGGTCTGCGTCGAGGAATGGCACAAGCGCTCCGCCTGTACTCGTCGCTACCAGAAGATCGTGCATGGCAAGGTCAAAGCTGAGGTCGAATGTCTGGCTATGACGATCGTCAGAAGAAAAGCCGTAGAAATCCGTAACGCTATCGATATAGGAGCAGAGGCTTTTGGTGGAAACGGGCACTCCCTTGGGATTGCCCGTGGAGCCCGATGTGAATAACAAATACGCGACGTCGGGATCTTCGCATCCGTCGACCCAAAGGCTGGCAGGATCGGCGGGCTCTCCTGCTACCACCAGTCGGTTTGTTCCCATGTCGGGATTGGAACCTGGATCAGGACATTCGTCGATAATTATTCCTGTAACGGGATGCTCGGATCCCGAAAAAACCCGCTGGAATAGAGGGATTTGCGAAGTGGACAGCAGGACGGCACAAAGGTCGGCCGACTGTGCAATCTGTCGTAGTCTATGAGCCGGCATTTTCGGTGACAGCGTTACATATGTCCGCCCGGTCATAAAGGCCGCCAAGGTGCCGACATATGCTGATGGGCCCCGTTCAGACATTACACCAATTCGTCCACCTAGCTCGACGATGTCCGAGAACTGCTTATGAAGAGCCGAAATCTGAGTTAGTGCAGCGCCATATGTAACCGTTTTGTTCCTGTATACGACAAGCGGTCTGTCGGTCGATTGGTCGAAAATGCTTTTTAATCTACTACGAAGGCCGGTCGTCATTCTCTACTCCACTGCAAGGTTCGGCCGGTCCTGATCGCCGTCGGATTTCAATACGTTCAGTCGCCCGTTCCAGTCATCTGGCAGGAATCCCGCTCTCAGGGCTCGGGCAGCGATAGACACCTGTTGAGGGCGATAATCGAGCGGCTGAAAGTACGAGGGGACAGCCTTGGAAAAATCAACTGACCGAGTCCAGCTTGATTGCCGTGCAGAGTCGGCTATAATATCCGTAGATGAATAATAGTCGGCGAAAATGACGCCGCTATATATCCCAATTCGAACCGTTTCGTCGAGTAGAATTGGTATCAAATCTCGGTCAATGGCGTCGACCTCAAGTACACGCATCACGCTCCCGTCAAAGCCGGAAATCTTCTCTATGCGGTATACGATAATACCGCGTATACAGCCGTCACTATTACGGACAGTGAAAATTTTGTAGTCGAATCGGGGATGCTGAACGTATCGCCAGCGCATATATTCCCTGGTCCTGTCAATCCCGACATAACCAGCGCTGAGGCTTTGATCTGAAAATTGTGGCCAGAAATCATCGAAGTCATCGTCTTGTTGCAACCTGAGATTGTGCGCTGCAACGGTCATGGGGCGAGCAGATTTATGCTTTGGGCTTTGGCATTTGGCTAGTTCATTGAACCGAGCGGCGTCGATGACGTGAATGTAACGGTCTAGTGAATCGATTACATGATACCGCATTTTGCGATATAGAGGGAGTATTTCGGGGTTGATACCAGACGTGGCAATTACATCAACAGGAAGGTTGTGTACGCCTGTCATCAGCCTGGCGCCCACGCCGCACGGTCGATGGTGTTCGGCGACCATCAAGTTGCAGAGCCATACCGACGTAAGACGTTCGGCTCCAATCCGAAAGGGCGCATGAATCAGGCCCTGCATTCCTACTATTTCGCCCGCGTTCCAGACGGTGAGCGCAGAGAGTCCGCTGCCGCGCTCGTTCGGACAGAACTCCCAGGATAACTGCCATCGCAGCAGTTCCGCGTCTCTTGCCAATATGTGCTGTGGCCCCCAGGTGGAGGCGATGAACTGGACGATAGCCGGCGTCTCATCATACGTCGGGAACCTGATCTCATAGGTCATCGAGTTTCGCCCACGTTGGATCTGGCCGCTTCGACAACAAGAGAATATCCCGCGCCAATTTTCTGGGCACCAGGCTGATTGCCGAAGCGGAGCAGCTTGGTGGGGTGCAGACCGGCCGAACGCAGAACTGCCAGAAGGTCGTCCTCGTGCATCCACCTCCTGAGGTGGTCGGGTGCCGCAACATTGATGGGTGAGCAGATGAAAGTGCGCCCAGATGGCGCAAGTGACCTGTGGATGTTCAGGGCGGCCACCTTCGGCTCGCTTACAACCTCAAACAACTGGCTTGCTATCACTGAATCAAAGAGCCCCTCAGATTCTGTCGATGGGCGGTGCCAGGTGTTGTCACAAATGTCACGGATCTCGAGGCGGGGCTTCAGATCAGGACAAAGGCGCTGGAAGGTCGATTCCGTGAACGAAAGGCACTCTCTTGTTATGTCCCACCCTACAAGTTGCGCAGACGAATCCCTCTGCAAGATACCGGCCATCCAAAGGCCGTGCCCCGGGCCTATTTCAAGGTGAACCGCGCCGGGCAAAACCGATGCCAGGTATTCGCTGCGGAAATAGAGAAGCGGACCCGCGTGCTGTGGCCACAGGATCTGTGATAACAGCAGGCCGTTCATATACCGTTTTGTGTCATCCTTGCTTCCATAGATGCCGCTGAGAAGATCGTCGACGCTGGCGTTTGCGGAGGATCCGTCCCGGCGAAAGCGCATTTCAGCGTCCAGCATTCGGGAGCAAGTCCAACGATAGTCGCCAGCCGCTTCTCGAACATCGCCACCGAGGGCGGAAAGAATATCGGCAGCTATGGAGTCCAGCATCGCGCGGTCGCGATCTCCATAAAGCGAAAAATCCCGTGCCAATTTGGATTGGTGTTGCGGCCAAACATCGACTACCGACCCAATGATCCGCGTCAGGCTGGCATATGAGCTCCAGGGACCGTCGAAGTGCATGTGACCACAATCTCCTCTCGAACCAACTCGAAAAATCACCAGTTCTTTTCGCGAACGTGGTCAAAAATTACGTACCCGTCCCGGCACTTTCTCCACTTAGCCCGACCATCGTCTGCTCCTGGCAGTTCCTCTGGCTGGCAAACGCGACACGAGTAGACCTGGTACTCGCGTCCATCCCGGTCTCGGTACCAGGGCACATAGCTGGGCGACTGGAAGGGCCGAAAATCGGCAGCCCTGACGAAGTTTCGAATTTCTCGGGCGGACAGGTCGAAATCGATCTCCCCGGTGCCTATGTCCGATGAGTAGTATATCTTTCTTAGGCCTGAAGTTTGGGCATTTCCCAACGAGCATTTGGAAGGATTCGGATCGAGGAGAAACTGCTCGGCAATCTTCCTTCCTGCGGTAACACACTTCTTGTATACCGATAAACCGGTGTCGACCTCGGAGATATCAAAGACAGAAGTGGAAATTATTCGCCCGCTATCGAATGGGTGCGTCATGGAGTGGAGCGTTACACCCGACTGCGCTTCACCATTTCTAATCGCCCACTGATAGCCGTGACGTCCGCCATAGTAGGGAAGCAACCCATAGTGTAAATTAATCGCATTTCCATTTAATGCACGTAATATTGGCCGTGATACTATGACGTCAAAATTACCAATGCTAAACAAAAAATCGGGTTCCATCGATTCAAGAACCCGCTTTTCCTCGATGGTATTCAGATCTTCCGCTGGCCGAATTCTTGCGTCGGGAAATTTATTCCCATGTACGTCTCGTGCATATATAGCCACAGGAAGTATATTAGAGGAGATTTGTTTGTCGGCGAACAGTCGCGATATAAGCGCCCCATCGCCAACAAACGCAACTCTTTGTTTACTGACCATCGGCATTTGCTATATAATTGTATATTCCATTGATGCTACTGAGGCTGGAGGCGTCGATAATTGCTAGATCTATGGTCCGCCCATACTCAGCTTCTATGGCCAGACACAGATCTATGAACGTATGACTATCGACAACACCAGTTTCAATCAGATCCTGATCGTTTGCGATCTGTTCGAGAGAGCCGTCATGGTCAACGTCTGCCTCGGCAAAAAATCCCAGGCAAAAACGTCTCAGTCCGCTGATTTGTATGTTCATTTCTGTCATCGCTTCGGTCTTCCCTACGACGGGGTAAAAAACAGCTTGTGATCAACCCTCGGCAATTCAAAATTATACGGGCGCTTGACATTGTCGTTAGAACGGAACCCATACTTTATGTTGAGGTCTTTTAGTATTTGTATGGTAACTTCGCTATATGAATTGCTTGGATGAGCCATTATGTTCGGAACATTACCCGTAACTTTCGTCAGATGTTCCGCATTCTGAATATACTCGTCACGCTGTTGTTCTTCACTATAACTGGATAAATTTGTTGGATGGCTGTACGAATGAAGCCCAACGATGTGCCCGTTATTTGATAGTTGACGGATATGATCATTTGTGAGCCACAGATCTTGAGCCACGGACGCTGGGTCGAACTCATGTGCGGCCATGAGCCTTTGCATGATCAGATCGTTCTGATCAGGCTCCAAAGCGCGATCCCGTACGAATCTGAATAGACGATCCGATTTATTGTAAATCGAGAAATCGATTAGGTAATGTTGAGCGCTTTCGAGCTCACGTATACTTTCAATATCCAGATCGAAGAGGGCTGTAGCTGCAGAAAAATAGTCGCTGTAGAATAAAGATGTATTGTTATACTGTACGTTTCGGAAATAACGGTAAACCTCCAGCATTGGCACGTCACCGTTAAATACGCTTGAATAAACAAACCAGAAGGCTGTCAGATCATGGTGCCGAAGAACTGGTTCCGCCAACTCGTATTGACTTAACAATGCGTCGTCGAACGTTATGCAGATTTCGTTGCTGCGGAGGGTTCCGCGTTCGAGTCTGGCGAGCCAGTCCGCAGCAGGCAGGAATGTGAAGGGCCCGGGATTCGATAAAATTTGATCGAATTCATCGACTGATAGAGCACCCTCAATCCGGGGATGGCGACGGTCGTCGAAAAAATGATGGAACATGACGCCGAATGGTGAAGAGGCTGCAAAAGCTGAAGAAAACATTCGGTTTCTAATGGTGTTTGTCACGACAATATTGCCCTAGGGTTGGACGCATGCCAACTGGACCATATGGAGGCGATATGTCAACAAAAAAACGTGTTGTAAAATAGTTAGAAATCTAATGAAGACGATACTATTGAGGCGGAAAAAATGTGTTCCGGTATAGAAGGTGTGGGAATATTTATTGGGGTAATTATGCTGTGTCAGCGATCGGCGATGAGGAAGGAAAGATAGAGATGACGGCCACACTCGAAACGGTCGGTGTTTGTAAAAAACGTCGATCGGGTTTTGATGAAAATGGCGCCGTGATATGCGGCTTCGTCTCGGTTGGGGAATGTTATTGAGGAATGCACGCTTCAGACGCCCGCGGCCAAAGCGGAAAGGGCCTGTTGGATCTCTCTATCCGTTCCCGGCAGCCTACCGATCATTGGGATGGGCAGTGGTAGGGGCGGGTGCTGGTGACCGTATGCCGGAGTTCGCTAACCGTGACGCCACCAGTGCGACTCGTTGACGGAAAAGATCGGCGTATAGTGGCCGAGCAGTTCGACCGGCGCGAGTTGATCTATCTGGTTGTCGAGTGCGAGGATGTCGCCCTCGATCGACACTGTCAGCACCGCATGGCCGACGTTGAGGTTGTTGTCGTGGAGGACGACGATGCGGAGGTCATCTGCGGAAAATCCGAGATGGATGAGTGAATAGTATTTGATTATTGCGTAGTCTTCGCAGTCGCCGCTCATCTCCATGAACTGGATCGGGCGGGCCCAGTAATCCGGCATGTTCCAGTTGATCATATCGGTAATGTAGGGCGATGCGTTGAAGTGCCGGTTCACCCTGTCAAGCTGATCGCGTTTGTTCAGGTGGCGGATCGACTCCAGAAAATCGAGCCACGTCCGCAAATGGCAGGCGTTGAAGCTCGACGCGTCGCAAGGGCCGTCCAGCAAATCCATATCGTCAGGGTGACGATCCAGCACGTTTGACCATTTGCGGAAACCCTCGACCGTGCCCTCAGGCGACAGGTCCATCGACCACGCCTGTGGATGCGCCTGGCCGATCGCAACGACGGGCGATGCGTACAGGGTCGGCCAGGATAGCGCCAATGCCAGGAGTCCCGCTTTGCCGATGCGACCGATCCGGCGTATCATCGATTCCGATCTCATGTTTCGTTGGTGATCGCTGTCCATGAGGCCGGACTCTAGGCATTTTGGCTTAAGAGCCGGTAAACGGGGCACGCGACGGTAACGGCGGCAGACGGACAGGAAGCATACCTATGAAAGAGCCGATGGGCGCGCGTGAGGAACGGACCGGTCTGCGGGCGTATGTGTCTCAGGACTATCCGCGGATCGAAGAACCAGCGTCACGGCCCGTCGTGCGAGCGGCCTGGCTGTACCACCACGACGGCCTTACCCAATCGGAAATCGCGCGCCTGATGGGGGTTTCCCGGGCCACGATCGTCAACCATCTTCAGGCTGCGCGGGAATCCGGGCTGGTCCATGTCAGCCTCGATCCCGACATGGTGGCGGGCGAAGCCCTCGCCGCCCGGCTGTCGGCCACTTATGGTCTGCAGCGGGCCATGGTCGCCCCTGATGACGGCGGCCGGGCCGAGCCGCTGGTCCGCGCCGGCCGGGCGGGAACGGATATGCTGCTCGACCTGCTTGCGGGCCCCGGAACTGGCCCCGGAGCTGACCCGACAGAGGGCGCTGGGAGCCGGATCGGCGTGGCCTGGGGGCGCACCGTGATGGCCCTGGCGCAGACCTTGCCGCAGCGGCGGGTGGCGGACTTGACAGTCGCCCAGATCGTCGGCTCGATGAGTTCCGAGGACGGGTTCTCCGCCGAGCAATGCACCTCGGAAATCGCCTCCCGGCTCGGCGCGCGCATGGCCGCATTTCACGCGCCGGCGCGGCTTTCCGACGCCGGATTGGCCGCCGCCCTGGCCAATGAACCGATCATCCGCACCCAGTTCGATTTGCTGGAGACATTGTCACTGGCGCTTTTCGGCATCTGTACCGTGAAGACCAATTCCCTCGTCTTCGGCGCGGGCCTCGTTACTGCGGTCGACAGTCATGCATATATCGAGCGCGGTGCGGTCGGCGTGATTGCCGGCCGGTTTTTCGATCGGCAGGGCAAGCCTGTGATCGGCCCGATCGATGACTGCCTGATTGGCATGACGCTCGACCAGATCGCCCGCGTCCCGGTCCGCCTTGCCGTGGCGGCCGGGCCGGAGAAAATCGACTGCCTGCAAGGGGCGCTTGCCGGCGGGTATGTAACGCATCTGGCGACCGACGAAGCGACGGCCCTTGCCCTGCTTGACGACGGGCCCAGCTAGACGACGGGGCGCCGTAGCCTATTCCGCGCTCGCCCTTATCTCGGGGAACAGGCTGTGCAGCCCTTCCGACGTTGCCGGGCAAACGCCGCGATCGGTGATCAGCCCCGTCACCAGTTCCGCTGGCGTCACGTCGAAGGCATCGTTGCGGGCGCCGCTGCCGGGGGCGGTGATCTCGACCGTCGCCACGGAGCCGTCCGGCAGCCGACCGGTCATGTGGGTGACCTCACGGGCGTCCCGCAGTTCGATCGGGATGTCGCGAACGCCGTCTTCGATCGTCCAGTCGATCGTGGTGTGCGGCAGCGCCACGTAAAAGGGCACATTGTTGGCCTTCGCCGCCAGCGCCTTCAGATAGGTGCCGATCTTGTTGCAGACATCGCCGCGCGCCGTTGTCCGGTCGGTGCCGGTGATGCACAGATCGACCTTGCCGTGCTGCATCAGATGGCCGCCCGCGTTGTCGACGATGACCGTGTGCGGCACGCCGTGGCTGCCCAGTTCAAAAGCCGTCAGTGCGGCACCCTGGTTGCGCGGACGGGTCTCGTCCACCCAGACATGAACCGGAATGCCGGCGTCATGGGCCTTGTAGATCGGTGCCAGGGCGGTGCCCCAGTCGACCGTCGCCAGCCAGCCGGCGTTGCAGTGGGTCAGGATGTTGATCGTTCGGCCGGGATTGGCTTTGGCGGCCTGGCGGATCAGGTCGAGACCGTGATCGCCGATCGACGAGCAGACGGCGACGTCTTCGTCGGCGATGGCGTCGGCCCTGCGATAGGCCCGCTCGGCACGTTCGGCCGTGGGCAGCGGCGCGACCGTCTGGCGGATATCGTCCAGCGCCCAGCGCAGATTGACCGCCGTCGGCCGGGTGGCGTAGAGCGTGTCGTAAGCTTGACCCAGCGCCGCATCGGACGGATCCCGGCGCAGCGCCAGCGCCATGCCATAGGCAGCCGTCGCCCCGATAAGCGGCGCGCCGCGCACGACCATGGTCTTGATCGCTGCCGCGGCGTCTTCCAGCGTTTTCAGGCTGGCAATGTCCAGCCGGTGAGGCAGCACGGTCTGGTCAATCACCTTGACCTGCCAGCCGTCGTCGTCGAGCCAGATGGACCGATAGGGCGTTCCGTTTATCTTCATGACGTTTCCTTTCCGTCGAGCAAGTCGGCCGCCGCGTCGCAAACCGCATCGATGTCGCCGAAGGCGCGACGCTCCACCATGATCAGCCGGCCGAAGGCCAGCGCGCGTTTTTCCACCGCCGCGCGGCGGTCGGGGTTCCCGATGCTCTCGATATCCTCGACATGAGCCAATCCCAGAATCCGGCGGATCATCTTGGCGCCGCCGAAGCCGAGACTGTCGGCCAGCAGATCGGCCATGAACCGCGACTGGCGCGCCCTGAGCGCCGCTCGGCCGCCGGCATCGTCGAACAGTTCGGCTACATAGGCGTCGCCAGCGGCCTTTTCAGACCAGAGCGCCTGGAACCGATTGGAGAATTCGCGCCACACGGCGCCGACGGTCTGGCGCAGCCACGCCCGATAGGCATCGCGCTCGCCCACCCTTGTTTCGTGCCCGGCCTGCGCGGCATAGGCCAGGAACAGATTGCCGATCACCGCACCGATATCAAAGCCCATCGGCCCGATAAAGGCGAATTCCGGATCGATCACCCGCGTGTCGTCCTCGGTCACCATGATCGACCCCGTGTGCAGGTCGCCGTGGATAAGCGCCTCACCGGCGGTCAGGAACTTCCATTTCATTTCCTGCGCCGCGATCTTCGCCGCGCTGTCGGCGCGAAAGGCGGCGGCGGTTTCGTCCAGTTGCGGCGTCGTCCAACGGTTCAGATCGGCAAAGCGGTAGGGATCGGTGAAAACCAGATCCTCGGTTATCTTGCACAATTCGGTATTGTGCGCGAAATCCGCAAGGAGGCCCTTTTTCGCCGCGGCCGGCATGGCAAGATCCGAGGTGTTGAACAGCGTTTCCGCCAGAAAGGTGCCGATCGCGCTTGCCAGCCGGGGGTACGTCTTGCCGGCCACCAGTCCCTTGCGCAATATGATGTGGGGGCTGAGCAATTCCATGACGATGGCGGCCTGGCCCGGGTCGAAATGGTGCAGACGCGGCAGCAGGGAAGGTGCGTGGCGGGACTGCACGCTCATCGCCTGATATTCGAAATATGACCGGTCGAGCGGCAGCGGCCAGCTATCGCCGACCAGACGCACATAGGGCAGGGCCTGTTTGACCACCAGGCCGCCGGATGGCCCCTCGACGATGAAGACAAGGTTCAGATTACCGTCGCCGACCTCGCGCACCGTCCAATCGGCCTGTTGGCCGCCCAGCGTGGCAACACAGCTTTCGATCGCGGCCACGAACGCGGGCACACTCTGTTCGTTCAGCGGGCGATAATCAGGGCCGCCGGTAAAGCGCCCCGTGCCGCCGGCAATCGCTGCGGGGCCGGTCGTCCGGTTGTCTGACGTGGTATCTGGCATTGCGCTCTCTCCCCGATCGGTATTCTTTCGCACCCTGTTTACAAGATGTTTTCCATCTTGGCGACCGCCATGACCCGCGGTATGCATACCGTTGCCGCCACCGAATGACAAATGACAGGTTAAATTGACATCTGTGCGGCACTGGTGCAGCGTTTCGCCAACAGAGACGAAAATCGGGGGTGGGAACGGGTCATGGCGCTCAATGCTGGTAGGGCCGCGGTAACGTTGCGGGGCATTTCCAAACGATATGGCGAAAACCATGCGCTGATGGATGTCGACCTCGATGTTCGCGGCGGCGAGGTGGTCGTCCTGCTCGGTGCCAATGGAGCCGGCAAATCCACGCTCGTGCGAATTCTCTCCGGTGCTGAGCATCCCGACAGCGGCGAGGTCGCCATTGGCGGCGAGACGGTGTTGTTCCAGTCGCCCGCCGACGCCCGCCGCCAGGGAATTCAGACCGTGCACCAGGGCATCAATGACGGCGTCGTTCCGGAAATGACCGTCGCGGAGAACCTGATGCTCGACGCACTTTGCGCACCGGCTGGCGGAAATGGGGGGTCCCGGGTTCTGGCCAGCCGGCGGATGCTGCGCGACGGCGCCCGGCGACTGCAGGAAACGCTCGGCCTTGATCTGCCGCTGGATGCGCCGGCCAGCGCACTCGGTCAGGCCGACCGGCAGTTGATCGCGATCGCGCGGGCGATCGGCCGCAATCCGCGATTGCTGATCCTTGACGAGCCGACATCGTCGCTATCGGACAGCGAGGCCGGCCGGCTTTTCGATATCGTGGAAACCCTGCGCGATCAGGGCGTGGCGATCATCTATATTTCCCACCGGATGGCCGACATCCGCCGCCTGGCCGATCGAATCCTGGTCCTGCGCGATGGACGATCGGTGGGGCTGTTCGAGACGAAGCCGCTGGATACCGACGCTGCCCTGACGGCGATGCTGGGCGTGGCAATGGAGGATATCGAGCATGCAGTCCGCCCGGCGGGCCGCCACCTGGTTGAAATGTCCGGTGTGAGACTGACCGCAACCGCCCCTTCCTTCGACCTTGCGCTGGCCGAGAACGAGGTCGTCTGCCTGACCGGGCTGATCGGTGCGGGAAAGACGGAACTGGCGGAAACCATCTTCGGCCTGCGACGACCTGCGGCCGGACGGATCGAAATCGACGGCCGCAACTGGGCGCCCGCGTCGCCGTGGGACGCGATCGCGGGCGGCGTCTTCATGATACCCGAAGACAGGGCGAACAACTCGCTGTTCCCGGATGCGACGGTCGAACGCAACATCACGTTCCCGTTTCTCGATCGGTATAGCCGCGCCGGCGTCGTCATGCCCCGGCGCGAGCGCGAGGCTGCGCTGGCCCAGATCGACGGGATCGGCATCAAGTGCAGCGGCCCGGACGCGCCCATTCTGTCCCTGTCTGGCGGCAACCAGCAAAAGGTCGTCGTGGGGCGGTGGCTGTCGCAGCCCTGCCGGTTGATCATTCTCGACGAACCGTTCCAGGGGGTCGATATCGCGGCCCGGCGCGATATCGCGCGCGGCCTTCGGGAAACCGCCGGCGACCGGGCGACCCTGGTGCTGTGCACGGACCTCGACGAAGCGCTGGAAGTGGCCGACCGGATTGTGGTCATGCGTGATTTCGGCATCGTTGCAGACTATCGTGTTGATCGGGTCGACCGCGAAACGATGGTCGCCGATATCGTCGGTGCCCGCCGGCGAGCTGCCGCAACCTGAACGCCTCGGCCTCCTTCGTCATCTCGATCAACCGCTAATGAATACATGGGAGTGAAGACCGATATGACCGCCCGGCAGGAAACGGAAAGCGGCGCCCGTCAAGGCGGGCAGGTGCCGAAAGGTCAGACCGGCCGGCGACGCAACGAGGTCGCCGTCGAAATGGCGATCCGCTACGGGCTGCTGGCGATGCTGGCGGGAATGATCGTCCTGTTCGCCATTCTGGAACCGTTTTTCATCTCAACCCGCAACGTCTTCATCATTCTGCAGTCCGTTTCGATCGTTGCGCTGCTGGCGCTCGGCGTCACCGCGACCCTGGTCGTCGGCGGCTTCGATTTGTCGATCGGCGCGGTGGCGGCGATGGCGTTGATGGCGTCATCCTATGTGATGGTCATCTGGGAGGGATCGACCGCCCTTGCCGTGGTCTTCTGCCTGTTTCTGGGCGCTCTGGTCGGGTTTCTGAATGGCGTCCTGATCGTGAAGGCGCGCATTCCCGACCTTCTGGCGACACTGGGAATGATGTTCCTGCTGATCGGTCTGCAGTTGATCCCCACCGGCGGCAGGTCGATCGCCACCGGCATGACGCTGTCGGACGGTGTTACTGCCGAGGGCCGCTTTGCCGAGGCGTTCCTGGCCTTGGGCCGCATGCGGCTGTTCGACGTTATCCCGCTGCCTGTCGTGTTCATGGCCGTGCTTGGTGTGGCGCTCTGGTTTTTTCTGGAGAAGACCCGGTGGGGCCGCGTCATGTACGCGATCGGCGGCAATGAAAAGGCTGCCAGACTGGCCGGCGCGAATGTCGAGCGCTACAAGATCGCTGCCTACATGATCTCCGGCGTGTATGCTGCGATCGGCGGCATCCTGCTGGCCGCCCGGGTCGGCCGGGGGGACGTCTCGTCTGGCAATTCCCTGCTGCTCGATGCCGTCGCCGCTGCCCTGATCGGCTTTGCGGTGCTGGGGCTGCGTCGGCCCAACGCCTTCGGCACGGTCATTGGCGCCTTGTTCGTCGGCACCCTGCTGAACGGGCTGACGATGCTGAACGCGCCCTACTACACGCAAGACTTCATCAAGGGCGTGGTTCTGGTGCTGGCGCTGGTATTCACATTCGGGTTGCGGGCCGGCCGGCGATAGCACACGATCTCAAATCAAATAATGGACAACAAAAGAAGGGAGCGACCATCATGCGTTTTTGTACGGTTAGGGCCGTCACTGTGGCGGTATTGAGCGGAACGGCATTGGGTCTCGGCGCGACGTCGGCTGTCGCCCAGGACATGCCGGCGCCATTTGACGGCAGCCAGGGTGAAGTCGAAATCGCGCTGGTGCGCTATCTGTCGACGGGCGATTTCTTTCAGGCCTATCTGGCCGGGGTGGAACGTCAGGCCGAAGCCCTGGGTGTGACGCTGCGGGTGTTCGATTCCCGACAGGATGCGGCGGCACAGGCCGACATGCTCGATCAGGCGATCAGCCTTGGCGTCGACGGCATCATCGTTCAGCACGGCCTGACCGAAAGCCTGGCCGATCTGGGCCAGGCGGCGGTGGATGCCGGAATCCCCATCGTTGCCTTCGACGTCAACATGGGGAACCCGTCGATCCCGCAGATCGAGCAGTCCGACAGGGATCTGGCGCGGCTGGCGCTGGAACAGGCGATCGCCGACAACGGCGACAGCTTCGCCGCCGGCTATGTCTATGTCGCCGGCATCGCGCCGCTGGACCGTCGCGACGAAGTCTGGGAGGAGTTCAGGGAGACCTATCCCGGCATCGAGGAAGTGGCGCGCTGGGGCACGCTCGACAATCCGATTGCCAATTCGGTGGCCGATCAGGCCGCCGCCGTGCTCAGGGCCAATCCGAATATCGAAGTTGTCTTCGCCCCCTATGACGAGTTCGCCAAGGGCGTGAAGATCGCCGTCGACGAAGCCGGGATGGCCGATTTCATCCGGATCTATTCCGCCGACATCTCGACCGCCGACATCGCGGCCATGACCGAACCGTCGAGCCCGTGGGTGGCAACAGCGGCCACCAACCCCGCCGTGGTGGGCGAGGTGTCGGTCCGAGCGCTCGCCATGCAGATGGCCGGCGAGGATCCGGGCGAGCAGGTGATCGTGCCGCCGACCCTGATCACGCAGGAAATGCTGCTGGAGAACGACATTTCCAACATGGAAGAACTGTCGGCCGGCATGCCGCAGTTCGAACATGCCGATGTCGCCATTCCCGACTGGATGCCGCTGCCGTAACCTGCGGCCGGGATACGCTTGCCTGCCGGCCTGCCGGCCTGCCGGGCCGGTTCCGTCCCGCCGAACGACTGGAGGGGCCAATCTATCGATAACTTGCGCATAGCAATGATGTCGGCGAATGCCGAGCGCAGTGTTCGGCGCCGAAGCCATGAGATTCAGTTGAGCCCGAAGCTGGCAACGGATCCGAACCGGACGCGTGTTCTGCTGGCGCACGATAGCTCAGACTCTAACACGGTGCACCGTAAGTCTTATTAAATCCACGATCTCTCACCCACTGCAAGATGGCGGAGAGCCATGCCCAGTGTGCAGATATTTCAGAGACTGGGTGAATCGTGACCTACAAAACCGGACATTCCTTGAGCTACGAGCAGATTGCTACCACATCTTGGATTAGATTCGGTTCTATGATATCGATGACGCGCTCGTCTCCTCCTGACTCGAGGCTGGTTCGAGGCATAAAACTCTCTCAAGAGCGTGGGTAAGTGGGTTGAAGAAATACTCGTATAACTTCAAATTAGGTCTGTAAAAGTAATGCGCTGTAAGATTGTCCGCCAATTTTTATGTGGTGAGCGTATGTTGTTCCAGCATCCAATTTTAATATTTATTGAAATGATCTAATGAAGGAGTAATCGATGGCTGATCTATGCACTCCGTCTGATATGGCAAAATGGTTTATCAACAGAATTGACAGGGAATCAGGTGAATCGATCACGCATTTAAAGGTGCAGAAACTTTTGTATTTTGCGCAGTCATATTATCTAGCTAATAAGGGTGTGTCACTGTTTGGCGAGGATTTTGAGGCTTGGACTCACGGTCCGGTTCTGCCTTCAGTATTCAAGGAATATAGCGGTAATAGGTGGGAGGCGCTCCCACCGGCCGACAGAATGCCAGAGTTAGAGGGGCAGGTCGTCTCATATCTTGAGGCTGTTTATCAGAATTTCGCTAAATTTAGCGCAAAAGAGCTGGAGAGGATTACGCATCAACATGATCCTTGGATAAATGCTCGTGGTGACCTTCCTGCGGAAGCCAGATGCAACAATGTTATCCCGAAAGACGTGATTAAGAAATATTATGAAAAGAGGATCAAAAAGGCAAAGAAAAGCCGATAAGGCACCAATCTTTGGGCCAGAAACTAGCGAATCAGCCGATGATATTGTTGAGCCTGACGCGCTTTACCAGCATTTAAGAAATAGAGGGGTATCTGTAAGCCTTCGATACTTCCAAAGTAGCTGCGAGTGTTTTTCAAAATGGCAAAATAAAGAGCTAAAGAAATTTAGCGGAACGTTGGAAAAGATTCGGGGCTACAACGCTAACTTGTTGAAGCAAAAAAAATCACTTTGTGACTCCCACAAGGGAGATCCTGATGAAGGGCGATTCTCGAGACCAGAAGAAATAAGTCCAGATATGACGTTGTATGAGATCAAAGTTGACCCTTCGAACAAGTTGAGAATGCACGGATTTTTTGTAGATGATGTCTTTTTTCTTATTTGGTTGGACCGCGAGCACAAATGTTTCAAGGTTTGATGTACGGGAAATCTGTAGTTTTAATCCCAGAGGATGAAGTTGAAGAGGGCGAACACGCATTTGGGATCCTCGGCCTTGGCGGCGGCTTCGCGTTTGAGATCGTAGCCGCCCTGCATGTTGAGCCATAGCTCCGGTGACGTCCGGAAGTACTTTGCAAGACGAAGTGCCGTATCCGGCGTAACGGGGGACTGCTCGCTGACAAGGCGCTCGATGCGTGTCCGGGGCACGCCCAGCTTCTTCGCCAAGGCACCGGCGCTCATGTTCAGCGGCGCGAGGTACTCCTCGCGAAGGATTTCACCCGGGTGTGCGGGAGGAAGGAAGCCGGTCATGGCGTGGTTCCTTGAGCAGGCAGCCACGTCCGGGCCCACGGGCGGAGACCGGCGGACGCCCGAGCGGCTGGCATCGCCGGGCGTCCGTTGGTCCTTCGTCAGCGTCTTGCCGGTGGCCTTGAGGTCGGCGAAGGCCTGGTCGAGGCGGTCGGCCATGCCCTGCTCGCCCTTTCTCAGCCAGGCGCGCGGGTTGTACTGCTTCTTGTAGGGCTTGCCGGAATCCGGATCGACCTGGAATTCGAACGCCCGGGGGTTATCGCCGACGAAGCGGCCGACGGCGTTCGCGAAGGCGAACTGCGTATCGGTGTCGATGTTCATCTTGAACACGCCATAGTCGAGCGCTTCCTCGATCTTCTGAGTCTCGGAACCGGATCCGCCATGGAAGACCAGGTCGAGCGGATTGGGCGCCGTGTTGTGCGTTTCAGCCACCAGGGCCTGCGAGTTGCGCAGGATTTCCGGCCGCAGTCTGACATTGCCGGGGCTGTAGACGCCGTGGACGTTGCCGAACGAGGCCGCGACCGTGAAGTGGCCCAGAGGCGACAGCCGTTCATAGGCCTGGAGCACGTCTTCAGGCTGGGTGTAGAGCTTGGGGTTGTCGGCCGCGCCGTCATGTTCCTGGCCGATGCCGTCCTCCTCGCCGCCGGTGACGCCGAGTTCGATCTCCAGACTCATGCCCAGCGGCGCAAGCCGTTTCAACATCCGCTCGCATTCGGCCAGATTGTCGTCGATCGGCTCCTCCGACAGATCCAGCATATGAGAGCTGAACAGCGGCCGGCCGGTCGCCTCCCGCTCGCGCGTGCTGGCGTCGACCAGGGCATCGACCCAGCCGATCAGTTCGCGGTTGGCATGGTCGGTGTGCAGCACGACGCAAACGCCGTAATGCTCGGCCAGCAAATGGACATGGCGGGCGGCGGAAATCGCGCCCAGCGTCCGCGCCTCGGCCTTGTCGGCCATTCCTTCGCCGGCGAAAAACCGCGCCCCGGCGTTGGACAACTGGATGATCACGTCGGACTTGTTGCGCGCCGCGGCTTCGAGCGTCGCGTTGATGCTGTTCGTGCCGATCACGTTGACGGCGGGCAGGGCGTAACCGCCGGCCTTGCAGGCGGCCAGCAGGGCGACATAATCGTCGCCGGTCACGACGCCGGGTTTCAGGCGCACCGGAGCGTCGGATCGGGAAAGGTCGTTCTGGGACATAGGGGCGGGTTCCTGGCTGTGGCGGAATCGTCGGCGGAGTGCTCGGGCCGACCCTAACCACAACCATCGCGCGGCTCAACCGCGCCAGCATACGACCGAAAGGAATGGGTGCTATGCGTTGCGGCGCTATCGCCGGTTGCCGGTCAGCATTGAGCTGTTGACCACCATGACCACGAGGAGAAGCGCACCCCAGATGAACTCGCGCGCGAAGTTCGAGACCTGCAGCATGTTGAGGCCGCTGGAGAAGAACTGCAGCGAAAGCACCGCCAGAACGAGTCCGGCGATACGTCCGAAGCCGCCATACGGATTGATGCCGCCGAGAACGCAGATGAGCACGGTCAGCAGAAGATAGCTGGACCCGTAGTCGGCCTTGGCGCTGTTGGCCCGGCTCATGATCACGAGCCCTGCTGTCGCCGCGAGTGCGCCGCCCATCATGTAGCTGCGGATCGTGATCCTGAGGTCGTTCATGCCGGAAAAGCGTGCCGCGAGCGGGTTGGCGCCCAGTAACATGATGCGGGTGCCATAGCCGGTCCGGTTGAGCATCAACGCGATCGCGCCGGCCAGAACCGCGAAGATGATCACCGGGACGGGAATGCCGATGAAGCGCCCGTTGCCGATCATGGAAAAGCCACCGGGAAAGCCGATGACGGCGCTGCCGCCGGTGATCGCCACGCCCAGCCCGGTGAACACCAGCCCCGACCCCAGGGTCGCCAGGATCGGCGGCAGACCGAAATGGCCGATGGCGATGCCGTTGATCAGCCCGGCCAGCAAACCGACCGTCAGGGCGATGACGATCGCCAGAACGATGATCAGCCCGGCGTCCAGTCCGGTGGCGCTGACGCCGGCAAGCGTCGACAGTGTCAGCGCGCCGCAGATCGCCGACAGATTGGCAACGCCGATGACGGAAAGGTCGATCCCGCCGGTCAGCATCGCCAGCATCATCGCCAGAGCAAGAATGGCAAATTCGGGGAACTGGAACGCCATAGACGTCATGTTCGCAGTCGACAGGAACCGCTCCGGCGAAAGTACGGTCATGGCGACGAAGATCAGCGCGGTGATGATCGCCAGCCGTCCGATCTGCGAGGCGGCGAACGACGACAACCGGGCCGCAATCCCGGTGTCGGGGCCGATCGCCTGTGAAGACTGGGTATCGGACTTCGTCACGTCGGACTCCTATGGATCGCCCCATGGCGAGAAGAAACAGGGGCGGTGGAACTGTTGACGCCGCAGCCGGGTCATCCGGCGCGCTGGCGGGCGCGTTTTGCCTGAAAGGCCGGAACGCCCGTGCCCAGCAGGATCAGGACGCCGATGACGACCGACTGCCAGGTCGACGGTATGCCGAGCAGGATCAGGCTGTTGTTGACCAGCACGATCAGCGCCACGCCCAGCAAGGTGCCGGTAATGGTACCGTAGCCCCCGGTCAGCCGCGCGCCGCCCAGAACGACCGCCGCGATGACCGAAAGCTCAAGCCCCACGAGATCGAACGGGTTGGCGACCCGGGCCATCGAGGCGTGGAGAATCCCGGCCAGTCCAGCCATCGCGCCCACATATATATAGACGAAGAACTGCGTCGCCCGGACATTGATGCCGATGCGTCGTGCGCTGTCGACCGAACCGCCGATGGCGAAGATCTGCCGTCCGAGCAGCGTCCGGTATAAAATGAACCAGGTCAGCGCAATCACGATCACCAGTGCAGCGAAGGCCCAGGGCAGCGAGTAGAAGTATCCCTGTTCGGTCGTTCCCCGCATCATCATCATGCGGGAAAAATCACGCATGCCCGCCGGCACGTTCGAGATCAGTTCGCTGCCGACGAAGGTGAGCAGGAACCCCCTGAACATCGACAGCGTGCCGAGCGTTACGATCAGCGTCGGAAGCCTGAAGATGGCAATGAAGATGCCGTTGATCGCGCCCAGAATGCCTCCGATGGCGATCGCGAGCCCGAACGCACCGTACCACGGCACATCGACGCCCAGACTGACCAGCGTCAGCGTCGTCGTGTACATCGCAAAGGCGGAGATCGCGGTGAAGCTGACATCGATCCCGCCGGAAATCAGCACCAGTTGAACGCCGATTGCGAAGATGCCGATGACGATGGAATTCCGCAGAAGGTCGAACAGCGTGGTGACGGTGAGGAAGTTCGCCGACGCCGTCGCTGCGGCCGCGCAGAAAGCGACAACCACCAGGGCGACCAGCGTCTCGTTGCGGGTGAAGTCGATCCTGCTCAAGACCGGGCTCCGATTCGTGGTGGGGGGTGCTGTGTGAGTCCGGGGTCGGGTCATGGAGTGATCCGGCGCCGCGTTCACGAGGCGAGCCGGCGGACGAGTTCGTCCTCGTCGACGCTGCCGCCGGCGATTTCCTCGGTCAGCCGACCGTCCTTCATGATCAGGATCCGGTGACACGCGCCCAATATCTCCGGGATGTCGTCGGAAATCACGATGACGCCCAGGCCGGAGTCCGCCAGACCCCTGATGATTTCGTGGATATCGGCCTTGGAGCCGATGTCGACGCCGACGGTGGGGCCGTTCAGGATCAGGATGCGCGGATGAGTCGACAGCCACCGCGCCAGGACCACGCGTTGCTGGTTGCCGCCGGACAGCGATTCCACCGGTGCCTCGGCGCCCGACGCGACGACCTGCAGCCGATCGAGCCAGTGGCGCACGTCGGCGGCCATGGATTTCCGGTCGAGAAAACCCGTTGGCGAGGTGTGGGCGTCGAGCCGCCCGATCGCGATATTGCGGCTGATCGACTGGTTCAGGAACAGCCCCTCGGTCAGCCGATCCTCCGGGACATAGCCGATGCCGGCATCGATCGCCTGCTCTGGCGACCCGATTTCCACCGGCTTGCCGTCTATTTCGATGGTGCCGCCGTCGAGCCTGACCAGGCCGAACAACGCCTTGGCCAGCGCCGTGCGTCCGGACCCCAGCAACCCGGTGATCCCGAGGACTTCGCCCGCGTGCAGGTCCAGGTCGACATTGCGAAGGCTCTCGCCGCGCACCAGCCCCCGCGCCTTCAGCAGCGTGGGCGCGTCGGCCGGCAGTGGTACGGGCGCCGACTGGGAGAAGTGCCGTCCGGTCATGTGATGACCCAGCGAGGTGAGGGTAAAGTCGGCGGCCGGACCCTCTGCCACGCTGCGTCCGTTGCGCAGCACGACGATCTTCTCGCAGACCTCCATGACCTCGGCCAGCTTGTGGCTGACGAAAAGCACGGCGATGCCGTCCTGCTTCAGGCGGCGGATGATCGCCAGCAGTGAGTCCACCTCCTTGCCGGTCAGTGCGGTGGTCGGCTCGTCCATGATGATGAGCCGTGCTTCGGACGACAGCGCGCGGCAGATGGCGACGAGTTGCTTGTCCGCCAGGGCCAGCGTATCGACCCTGGCGTCAAGATCGACCTTCACACCGACCCGGTCCAGGACGCGGGCTGCGAGTTCGCGCATCGCTCGCCACCGCACGAGGGTGCGACCGGCCGATAATTCGGCGCTGAAGGCGATGTTCTCCGCCACGGACAGGTTCCCGAACAACGCGAAATCCTGATAGATGACCTGAATGCCGTGCTGGACGGAAAGTCGCGGCGTCAGCGTGTCGAATGACTGGCCGTCGATCTCGATCCGACCTGTGGTGGGCTCGACGACACCGGAAAGAACCTTGATGAGCGTGGATTTGCCGCTTCCGTTCTCACCGGCAAGACAGACGATTTCGCCGGGATCGATCGAGAAACCGACATCCGTCAACGCCTGCACGCCGCCGAATCGTTTCGACACATCGACGATATTGATGAACGACGCGGACGAATCCGCCGACTTGGCCGCCGACATGGCGCCTTCTCCCCGCAGCCGGGACCAGCTTTCGCCGATCGGAATACGCCGGCCCACGGCGGTCCGCCTGCCTTGTCTTGCGGTAGCAGGCGGACCGGCCGCCGGACGTTGATGCGGATCGATCCGACCGGATTGAACTCATCAGGCCGGACCGATCAGAACGGCCCGATCAGAACGGATAATCGGCGGCGTTGTCGGCGGTGACTTCGACCCAGGCCTGGCCGTAGAGAACCTTGCCGTCCATCTCGATGCTCTCATAGCCTTCGAGGCCGAGATCCATGCCCGCCTCGATTTCCTCGCCCTCAAGCATCATGACGGCGAGCTGGTTCATGGCATAGCCGGCGAGGGCGGGATCCCAGAACGAAATCATGTCCACGGCGCCGGTTTCCAGATACTGATTGGCGATCGATGGCAGGCTGGTGCCGACGACGCAGGTGTCTTCGGCCATGCCGCGTTCTTCCAGCGCCAGGCCGATGCCTGCGACGTCGGTCGAGGCGCTGCCCTGGAATCCGCGAACATCGGGATAGGCGCGGAGCAGTTCCTGCGTGGCGGCATAGGCTTCCTGCTGGTCGTCGAAGGTCTCGTTCTTCGAGCCCACCAGCGTCATGTCGGGGAAGTTCTCTTCCTGGTAGGCGACGGCGGCATCGACCCATTCATTGTGGGTCTTCGACGTCAGGCTGCCGACGAAGATGGCGTATTCGCCTTCGCCGCCCAGGCATTCGCCGAGATTCTGCATCAGGTTCTCGCCGAAGCCGGCATTGGAGAACGCCTCGATGTCCCAATGGACGTTCTCGATGTTCGACGCTTCGTGCGAGATGACCGTGATGCCGGCTTCCATGGCGCGCGCAAGAACGGGTTCCAGCGCTTCCGGCGAAAACGGAACAACGGTGATGGCATCGACGCCCTGCGCGATCATGTCTTCGAGAAGCTGGACCTGCTGCTGGGCGTCGGCCTGCGCCGGACCGACCTGGAACGCGTTGTGGCCGGTGTCCTCGGCAAAGTCGGCCACGCCTTCTTCCATGCGGTTGAACCACTGGATGCCCGAGATCTTGACGACAGTGGCAATGTCGTAGGCGTCGTCCTGGGCGCCTGCCGTGCCCATCATCCCCACAGTAAGCGCGGCCGAAGCGGCGAGTAGCACAGATTTCCGGGTCATAGTTTCCATCCCTTGTTTGTCGCGTTTTGATCGTTGGTTCAGCCGCTCGTTCACGTGGCTGCCTACTTGGATGTGATCATTTCGCGCGAGCGTGACTTTTGCAAGATAGAAAGTCAAATGTCAGGATGGATTTCGGCGTCGCTCAGCTTTGTGCGGTCGTGACGTCGTCGGCAGCGCTGGCTGGCACCCGGCTGCGCCCGGTGACCATGCGGGTGTGTAGTTTGGTGATGATGCCGCTGCCCGTCTTCGTGAACAGGAACGGCAGCACGGCATGGACAAAGCAGGCCATCGACGCCAAAAAAAGCTGCCCGCCGAAGCTTGCGGCCACACCCATGTGTTCCAAATAGCTTTCGCCAACGGATTCGGGGTGCTCGGTAAAAAGTTTCATGATCAGGACCTTCTCGATCGGTTGGTGGCTTCCGGCCGCCATTCCCCCTGCAGTCACCGGGATGGCAGCGACCTATTTGATCAGTATACCGATCCGGGACGAAATCCGTGTTTCAATATGCCGCCGGTACAGGCATAGTTGGATCATATGTTCCGAATAGACGGAAAAACAGGGAAACCTGACCATGGACACAACCGATCGGCGGATACTGGCGCTGCTCCAGGAAGACGGCTCGCTGTCCGTTCAGGATCTCGCCCGTCGGCTCGACCTCCCGCCGACGTCGTGCTGGCGGCGCGTCCGATCGCTGGAGGATACCGGCGTGCTGCGCAAGCGGGTCGCGCTGGTCGATCCGGAATCGGTGGGACTGGGGATGGTGGCCTTCGTGTTCGTGCGGACAAACCAGCACGAGCCGGCGTGGTTGAAGCGCTTCGCCGAGGCTGTCGCCACCATGCCGGAAATTCTGGAGACTCACCGCCTCAGCGGCGAAACCGATTACCTGATCAAGGCGGTGGTCAAGGACATGAAAGGCTATGATGCGTTTTACAAGCGGCTCATTTCCGCCGTGCCGCTTTACGATGTCAGCACCAGCTTCTCGATGGAGTGCATCAAGGAGACCACGGCTCTACCCTTGACGGTGGCCGGATGAAGAACAACAGAAGAAAGTCAAGATCTGCCATGCGTTCTGAAGCAGACCCGCCGGCTGAAAGCGCCGATATTGTTGTTATCGGCGGGGCGGCCATGGGCAGCGCCGTTGCCTGCCATCTCGCCCTGGATCCCGCATTTTCCGGGCGGGTGGTCGTGATCGAAAGGGATCCGAGCTATCAGTTCTGTGCAACCGCCCGCTCGGCGGCCTCGATCCGCCAGCAGTTCTCCACACCCCTGAACATCGATATCTCGCTCTATGGCATCCAGGCGATGCGGTCGCTGGGCGACGATCTGGCCGTTGACGGCGATCGGCCCGACATCGCCCTGACCGAGGGGGGCTATCTTTTTCTGGCGACGCCGGAGAAGCTGGATATCCTGGACAGCAATCATCGCATTCAGACCCAGCGCGGCGCCGATATCCTGCGCTTGTCCCCGGACGACCTTTCGGCGCGGTTTCCATGGTTGGCGGTGGATGATATCGCCGGCGGCTGCTGGGGGCGCAGCGGCGAAGGCTGGTATGACGGCTACGGGCTGATGCGGGCTTTCCGGCGGCGGGCGGTGGCCGGCGGCGTGACTTATCGCACCGGCGTGGCGACCGGCGTAACCACGGCGGGCGGCCGGGTGACGGGGGTGCGGCTCGCCGATGGCGGGGTCTGCCCGGCGGCGGTGGTCGTCGACTGCGCCGGGACGGCGGCCGCCGGGATCGCCATGACCTGCGGTGTCGCTGTTCCCGTTCACAGCCGCAAACGGATGGTTTTCACCTTTACCTGTCCGGACCCGGTTCCGGACATGCCGCTCGTGGTCGATCCAGGCGGTGTCTACTGCCGTCCCGAAGGCCAGGGGTTCATTTGCGGTATGTCGCCGCCGGCCGACCGGGACCCTGATTGTTACGATTACGACGTCGACCACACGCTGTTCGAGGAGACGATCTGGCCTGTTCTGGCACGGCGCATCCCCGCATTCGAACGGTTGCGCACCGGTCCCGCCTGGGCCGGGCACTATGATATGAATGTATTCGACAGCAATGCGATCGTCGGGGGCGTGCCGGGTGTTGAAGGGTTCTATATGGCGACCGGATTCAGCGGCCACGGCCTGCAGCAGGCGCCGGCGGTCGGCCGGGGGCTGGCGGAACTGATTGTCCATGGCGGCTATCGAAGCCTGGATCTGTCGCCTTTGGGGATCGGGCGCCTGATCCGGGGAGAGCCGTTGCGGGAGATCAATGTCGTCTGACTCGGTTGGCGTAGCTGTATAATTATTCCGAAAGGGAGCGATACAAATGAACCACGAAAGCCTTGCCGCCGGAAACGTGGCGGTCATCACCGGCGCCGCCTCCGGGATCGGTCTTGCCGCCGCCGAGCGGTTTGCCGGACTGGGCCTGCGCGTTTGCCTGGCCGATCTTGCCGGCGAGCGGCTGGAACAGGCGGCCAGCCGCGTCGCCCGGATGGCGCCGGACGGGGTGGATGCCGTTATGGCCGTGCCAACCGACATGGGCGACGCCGATGCGATCCGGGTGCTTGAGTCGGCCGTTCGTGATCAATTCGGCCGGGTCGATGTGCTGATGAACAATGCCGGCATTCAGCCCGGCAGCGACATATTCGGACCTGCCGATGCGTGGCAGGAAATCCTCCGGGTCAATCTGTGGGGCGTGATCAACGGATCTCAGATTTTCGCGCCCAACATGATCGCTCAGTCCCGGCCCGGACTGATCATCAATACGGGGTCGAAACAGGGGATTACATGCCCACCGGGCGATCCGGCCTATAACGTGTCGAAGTCCGGCGTGAAGACGTTTACCGAGGCGCTGCAGCACAGCCTGCGCGAGACCCCGGGCTGTCGCATCAGCGCCCATCTGCTGATCCCGGGATTCGTCTTCACGCCACTGACGGCAAAGGGCCGGACGGAGAAACCGGACGGTGCCTGGACGCCGGAACAGACGATCGAGTTCATGCTGGAGCGGCTGGGCGAAGGCGATTTCTATATTCTGTGTCCCGATAACGAGGTCGATCGCGCCACCGATGAAAAGCGCATTGCCTGGGCAGCTGGCGACATCACAGAGAACAGACCGCCGCTGTCGCGCTGGCATCCCGGCTATGCCGCCGCGTTCAAGGACTTCGCCGGCGGTAAATAGCGAACCGGATCTCAGGCCCCGCACATCCATTCCCGAGGCCACAAGAAACAAGAGAATAATCGTATGAAAGTCCATGGTGTCCCGTCGGCGACGGCCCTTTCGGCATTGATCGTCACTGTTGCGCTTTCGGCTTGTGCCGGGTCAGCCGGCGATCGGCAGGCGCCTGCGTCCCGGACGGCCGGTACAGCCGATCCGGTCGGGTCGGATTCAGTGAGGGACGAGCAGGAGGGGGCGAGCCAGCCTCCCGTCGTCTATGCGTGCGATGGCGGCCTGCGGCTATCGGTCGATTTCGACGGCGATCGGACCACGGTCACGACCGAAAGGGGTGCCGATCCGCTCGTCCTGCCGCAGCAGCCGGCCGGGTCCGGCTTTCGCTATGCCACGGCGACCCACGAACTGCGCGGTCAGCGCCGGGATGCAATGTGGACCGTCGGCCGCATGATGCCAATCGCCTGCACGGCACTGCGTCCCTGATCACTGACCGCAGCGGCAGGCCAATGCGCCAGGGTTGAAGCGGGGCGGCGGGGAACGTAGGATGCTGCGATGCAACACGACACCCCCAAGCCAGCGACGACACCCGACAGCCCGAAGCCGATCAATCTCGCCCTGCAAGGGGGCGGGTCTCACGGCGCCCTGACATGGGGCGTTCTGGACCGCATTCTGGAGGATGATCGGTTATCCATCGCCGAGGTCAGCGGAACCAGCGCCGGCGCCATGAACGCCGTGGTTCTGGCGGATGGCTGCGAGCGGGGCGGGCGTCAGGGCGCCCGCGACGCGCTGGCCGCCTTCTGGCGGGCGGTCAGCGAAGCGGCGCGTTTTTCTCCGGCCCAGCGCAGCCTTTGGGACCGGTTGCTCGGTCGCTACAGCCTCGATCACTCGCCCGGCTATCTGTTCATGGAGGGCCTCAGCCGAATCTGGTCGCCCTACGATCTGAACCCGCTGAACATCAACCCGCTGCGCGACCTGCTGGAATCGCAGGTTGATTTCGACAATGTGAATCGATGCCAATCGATCGCCGTGCATGTCACGGCGACCAATGTCCGCAATGGCACGGCACGGATTTTCTCGCGCGGCGAAGTGACCGCTGACGCGGTGATGGCCTCGGCCTGCCTGCCGCAAGTGTATCCCTCGGTGGAAATCGATGGTGAATACTACTGGGATGGCGGTTTCAGCGGCAATCCGGCGCTGCAGCCGCTGGTCGAAAGCCGCGCCACGCCCGACATCCTGATCGTCCAGATCAACCCGCTCACGCGTCACGAGATCCCGCGCAGCGCACGCGAGATCATCAATCGGGTGAACGAGATCAGCTTCAACGGCGCCCTCGTCAAGGAGCTGCGGGCGATCGACCTGATGCAGCGCATCATCGACGCCGAGGGGCTGGATATCGGTCCCGCCGGACGGACCTATCTGCATCTGGTGCATGCCGACGGCGAAGTGCAGGACCTTGCCGCCTCCAGCAAGATGAATGCCGAGTGGTCCTATCTGGAATTGCTGTTCGAGCGGGGCCGCAGCTGGGCCGACCTCTGGCTCGACGCCCATTTCGACCGGATCGGCGTCGGATCGACGCTCGATCTGGATGAACTTTTCGCCGATCCGGTCCGGCCGGACAATGGTTCGCCGTTGGCGGACGGTTAGTCGCCCGGAATTATGCGCCCTGGACTATGTGCTGGCCGGGGCCGATTCGCGATACCCCGTCATGCCGGAGACGAGGCCGGCCAATCGAGGCGGCGGCGCACGGCGTATCAGGTCGAACCCGCCTGGCGTGTCCATCGCTGTTCTCTCCCGGCGTTTCGCGCCCGTCGTCGGTTACCGACTGCGCAGCCGGAACAGTTTACTCCATCAGGCTGACATGGGCAGAGACAATCTTCCAACCGTCTGAAAACCGTCGCCAGGTCTGGCTCTGCCGGCCGACGCGGTCGCTGCCCTTGCGGTAGAACTCGGTGTTGGCGACGGCGGTGTCGTCGCCGAACGTAACGATCTTCGTGTTGGCGAGGGTGCGGTCCAGTCCGATGGCCGATCGGCTGGCGCGAAAGGCGGCGATCTGGTCGTGGCCGTACAGGATTTCGTTAACGCCATAGCGCAGCGTGTGCTCGCTTCGCCAGAAATAGTCATCCAGGGCCTGGACATCGTTGGTTACGACAGCTTTCTCATAGCCCATGAATGCTTGACGGACGGCTTCCACCACGTCGGGCTTGTTGATTTCGGTCATGCGATTCCTCGTGTTCCGTAAAGACGGTCCCAGGATGACGGGACCGCCGATGGTCACGCGCCATTCCGGAGAATGCAACGGTTATCGCAGATCGGGAATGCCGCCGGCATGGTCGTCCGTGGCCATGGTCACCACGATGGAAACGCGCCGGTTGCGGGCGCGGCCGTCGGCACGGGTGTTGTCGGCAACCGGGCGGGTGTCGGCGTGGCCGACGGCGCGCAGCGTTTCGGCGGGCACGCCTTCGCCGATCAGTTCGCGCAGGACGCTGACTGCTCTGGCAGTGGACAGATGCCAGTTGCTGGGAAATTGCGCCGTGCTGATCGGAACCGGGTCGGTGTGGCCTTCGATCGAGATTTCACCGTCAATCGTGGTCAGCAGCGGTGCGACGTCCGCCAGGATGTCCGCGCCTTCAGGCGTCAGGGCGTCTCTTCCCGATGGGAACAGCAGCGCATCGCGCATCGTAATCGACACCGTGGCGGAATCGAGCGACAGGTCCACGGAATCCTGAAGGTTCTGTTCGGCGATCAGGGCGGAAACGTCGTCGCGCAGGTCGCGGGCCGGTTCCGCGCCCGTGCCGTCGGTCTCGGTCCGACGCTCGGCTTCGTCGGTCGGCTGCGGTTGTGATAGCGCCGCGATATCGTCGTCGGAAAGGCCCCTGGGGCCGACGGCGACCGGAGGCTGCACGACGCTGCCGGGAACCGGTTCCATCATCGGCAGGTTCAGATCGACCAGCGTCCGCCGTTCCGGCCGGTCTTCTCCGCCGGATTCGCTGCTGCCGCCGGTGTCGGCGAACCGGGGCAAGGTCGACACCGGTTGCAGCGCCGACAGAAGGATAAACAGGATCAGCAGCAGCGTGATCGTGTCGAGATAGGTGATCTGCCACGGTTCGGCATCCGATCCGCCATCGGTGTCGGAATACCAGCCGCCCTCGTCGCCCATATGGTGAGAGAGATTGCGTTGCAGCGCAGAAAGTGTGAGCGCGGTTTCGGCCGCTCTACCGTCCCCGTGTTGCAGGGCTTCGTTGCGCCGGTCCGGGGCAGCGGGATCGGGAACACCGGAATCGGGAACACCGGGATCGGTGCGGCCCGCGTGGCTGGTGGTCATGGCGTCACCGGGTCGGGGCGTTCCGCGTGGCGGTCCGACAGTTCGTCGGCTTGCTCTGTGACGAAATTCTCCAGCGTTTCACGGACAACGCCCATCGACCGCTTCGTGCGCATCACCACGATGCTGGCCACGATCAGGTTCATCTCGGCGACGCGCAGGCGGGTGCGCCGGTCGAGCTTGGTCGCGATCGGCCGGAAAACCAGATTGGCCAGCAACAACCCGTAAAGCGTCGTCATCAGGGCGACCGCCATGGCGCCGGTCAGCTCGGAAAAGTCGAGACCCGGTCCGTCGCCGACCATGCGCAGCATTTCGATCAGGCCGAGCAGGGTGCCCAGCATGCCGAATGCCGGGGCATATGAGGCCATGGCCCGGAAGATTGCCGCATCGGCGTCTTCGCGGTTGCGCAGTTTCTCGATCCGCCACCGCAATGTCTGCACGATGTCGTCCAGCGGGGTGGTCGAATCGATGGCCAGTTCAAGCCCCAGGCGCAGAAACGGATTGGGCATGGTACGGATCAGGCCGGACGCGCCGCGGACATCGCCCTTTGCCCAGATCCGCGCCACCTTGAGCATGTCGGAAATATTGCGTTTGGGCGCCAGATCGTCTTCCCGGAAGATGATGACGAATCCCTTGAGCGCGCGCAGCACGTCGTCCATCCGGAACGACACGAAGGTCGCGGCGGCGGTGCCGCCCAGAACGACCAGCAGGCCGACCGGATTCCAGAGGATGGCAGGATCGGCCGACATGGCGATCGCCGCACCGACGAGCACGGCGGCGCCGAGTATGATCCCGATCAGGGTTCCGAAATTCATAAGCCCTTATCCCACCCCGTATCCCGTCCGGATCGACCGGAGCCAAAAGCGGCTGCAGCGGTTCCCGATCAGATCAACATAGGGGTATGGATTTAAAGGTTCGTAAAGCAACAGTGCCTGGCAGTGTGGCCGGCATCTGGCAATCTGCCTGAGTTCCGCCGGGCGAGGGCGTTTACGGCTGGAACGCCAATGCTTCCCCAATTCAGGTTGCCCTGCCCGCTCTCATCCTGCCCGCTCCATTCTGATCGCCCCCGACATCGATCGGGGACCCCGAGACGCATGAACCCGGTTCGCGTGCCACGATCGAGAGTTGCTGCACGAGGTCCCGGGTCTGCAGCGCGTCACTTCGTGGCCGCGCAGCGCCCGGGACGATCAGAGGGGGTGGCAGTCACCATTTCCGCCAACCCGTCAGTCGGGCCGGTCGACTGTCTCGTAGCCGACCAGAGCGACTTTCGCCAGCCACGGCTTGACCTCGGCATTGGTATCGGCCAGCCGGCGCCATTGATCTTCGACCCAGAGGCGGTGGAAATTGGCGATCGCTGTCGTAAGCGGGCATTTTGCGCCCTTGAGCGTGCCTTCGACGACGCCGGTCGCCTCATTCACGGTCGGAAAGAACGGATACGAAGCGCAGTCCAGCGGCTTGTATCCGCCATCGCAATTTGCGGTGTCGGCGGCGCGGCATACGACCTTGTGACCGCCGTGATAGTTTTCCAACAGCTCCAGATGATCGGTGCCCGCGCCTGACGCCTTGGCGGCATCCAGTTCGCCGGGGTGCAGGACGATGAAGTTTCCCTGCTGGAAGGTGCAGCATTTGAAGCCGCAGCCCTGGTGTGGGCATAGCGGAATCGACCCGTCGCCCATGGTTGTGTTGTTGCCCATGGTTGTGTTGTTGCCCATGGTTGTGTTGTTGATCGTGTCGGCGGCCACCTGATCTTGTTGATGGGCTGTCGCCGGGGCGTCTGTCATCGCTTCTTTCTCCTGCACATTCCGGGTTGCGGCCGCCAAAGCGATGGGCCGACCCGGAATGGTAGTAAAAGAAGCTTATTTAAACAACTTAAAGATGTATTCGTATCTTATGATTTAGAAGCCGACAGCTTGCCCGTCCTTGCGGGGGTCAGAGCCACCGACATAGTGCCCGTCCATCCGATGGATCAACTGCGCCCCGCCGAACCCGAAGGCGGCTTCCGGCGGCTCGATGGAAATTTCGTGGCCCATCGCCGAAAGGGCGTCCAGGGTCGCCTGGGGATAGCTCGACTCCATCGCCACCTTGCGCCCGGACAGCACGCGCCAGCGCGGCGCATCGGCGGCCGTTTGCGGGTTCTGCCCGAAATCGACGAGCCGCAATATCATCTGAACGTGACCCTGGGCCTGCATCGGCCCTCCCATGACGCCGTAGGAGGTCAGCCCCTCGCCGTTGGCATCGGTGAGAAAGCCGGGGATGATCGTATGAAATGGCCGCTTTCCGGGTGCAACGCGGTTCGGGTGGTTCTCTTTCAGGCTGAAGCCCGACCCGCGGTTCTGCAGGCTGATGCCGGTATCGGGGACGACGACACCCGAACCGAAGCCTGAATAATTGGACTGGATATAGGAAATCATCATGCCGTTCTCGTCGGCGGCGGTCAGATAGACCGTGCCGCCGGGCCGGGGCAGACCATGCGGCGGATCGCCGGCGCGGCCGGTATCGATCAGCGCCGCACGCTCCTTCAGATAGGCCTGATCGAGCATGGCGTCGGTGGAAACCGTCATGGCATCGGGGTCGGCGACATTGGCATAGGTGTCGGCGAGCGCCAGTTTCATTGCCTCAATCTGAAGATGAAGCCCGGCAACGCTGTCGGGGCCGTGATCGCGAATGCTCGTGTTCTCAAGAATGCCGAGCGCGATCAGCGCGGCAATGCCCTGGCCGTTGGGCGGTATCTCATGGGCCGTCACCGACCGATAGGTCTTCTTGACCGTGCCGCACCAGTCCGGCTTGTGGGCCGCGAGGTCGGCGACGGTCATGGCGCCGCCATTGGCCGCCGAGAAAGCGGCAATGGCTTCGGCCAGTTCGCCTTCGTAGAATGCCTTGCCTTTGGACTCGGCGATCAGGCGCAGCGAGCGGGCGAGTGCCGGAAAGGTGAAGATCTGCCCGACCTCCGGCACCTTGCCGTCCGGCATGAAAGCTTCACGAAAGCCCGGCTGCTCGCTCAGCACTTCGGCGCCACGCTTCCACAGGCGGCCGATATACGGCGTCACCGCGAATCCGCGTTCGGCATAATCGATCGCCGGCTCGAACAGGCGGGCAAAGGGCAATTTGCCGAAACGATCCGACAGCGCCACCCAGGCCGAAACCGCCCCGGGCACCGTCACCGAATCCCAGCCTCTTTCCGGCATGGTATCGCGACCGGCAAAGCGGTCCGGCGTCCAGGCGGCCGGAGACCGGCCGGAAGCGTTCAGGCCGTGGATCTCTTTGCCATCGTGGAGTATCGCAAAGGCATCGCTGCCAAGGCCATTGCCGGTCGGCTCGACGACCGGCAGCGCGATCGCCGCTGCGAGGGCCGCGTCCACGGCATTACCGCCCGAAGCCAGCATGCGCAGGCCGGCCTGGGCCGCCAGCGGCTGCGACGTCGACACCATGTTGCGGGCCATGACGGGCATACGTCCGCCGGAATAAGGCATGTCGAAGGACATTCGGGGCAAGGCTGAGGGCATCGAAACCGCTTCCATTTTCATTTCGAGTTCACCTCGGTCCGATCGACTCCGTGGCGGAGAGGAGGAGGACGTCGGCTGAGGATGAAGGTATGTTTTAGCTTTAAGGCGGCTGATGCGCAATGTAGCGTGTCGGCCATCATCCATAGCGACGGGCTCGGCGACGGACATAGGCACGGGCATAGCGGTCGCACCTCGTCCTCGCCGGTCGGCATTCGCCCGTCGGTCACCGCAAGAAATTCGGGAAACCCAATTCGTGTTTGGTATCGAAGATCCGACTACCCTTGTTCTATGGGCGCTGGCGATGGTCACCGTCGGTGCATTCGCAGGTCTGATCGCCGGTTTGCTCGGCGTCGGCGGCGGAATCGTGATCGTGCCGGCGCTTTATATCGTGCTCACGGCTGTCAACATCGACGAGCTGATCCGCATGCACGTTGCCGTCGGCACGTCTCTGGCGATCATCATTCCGACATCGATCATCTCCGCGCGCTCCCACTACAAGCGCGGTTCTGTCGACGTGCCGCTGCTGAAGCAGTGGGGGCCGCCGCTGCTGGGCGGCGTCGTCGTCGGCGCGTTCGTCGCCTCGCTGGTGTCAGGCCTGGTGCTGTCGGCGATCTTCGCGACCATCGCGATCCTGGTCTCAGCCAATATGCTGCGCGGGGACAAGGGCTGGCGCGCGGGCGAGGCGCTGCCCGGGCAGCCGGCGCGCGGTGCCATTGCGGCTTTTATCGGTATGATCTCGACCATGATGGGTATCGGCGGCGGAACGCTCAGCGTTCCGATCCTGACCGCCTATTCCTGGCCGATCCGCCGGGCCGTCGGAACGGCCGCCGCCATCGGCGTGATCATCGCCATTCCCGGCGCGACCGGATTCCTGATCAGCGGTCTGGGGGCGGATGGCCGACCGCCGTTCACGGTCGGCTACATCAATCTGATCGGCGTTGCGCTGATCGTCCCGACGACCATGCTGCTCGCGCCCTACGGCGCCAAGCTGGCCCACACCATGGCGCCGGGCCGCCTGCAGGCCGCATTCGCCATCTTCCTCGGCCTGACGGCGCTCAGGATGTGGTACGACGTCGCGAACGCGATGATGTAGCAACAACGGGAGCGGTGGAAGCGTTGCGCCTCAATTGTTCAGGTTGAGGCGCAGCTTGCCTTCGAGCGAAGGTCTGCGGGCGCTGGCAGGTCGGGCTGCGTCGTGCGGCGTGGCGGTCGAACGTGGTTTGCCCTTGCGGACGACAACGACTTCCGGTGTCGACGACTGGGCCCTGCGCCCGTGGCTGGGCCGGTGCTGGTCCATCCCGCGATTGTCGAGCGGATGGCCATTCTCGCCGCTGCCGCCATGCTGGGGGGCCTTGAAACCGTGATACCAGCTCATGTCGGGCGGGGTCATGTCCGGCGACGAGGCATAGGCGCCATTACCGGTAGCCGGTGCGCGCTGGCGCGACGCCGAAGTTGCGATCCGTTCCATCCGCGCACGGCGGGCCTCAACGGCTTCGGCGCGTTTGTCGATGGCAGCCCTGGCATCGTCAACAGAGACACCCAGCAGCGATGCCGCGATTTCGGCCTGCTCAGCCGCATCGTCGGTCAGCCCTTCGGCGGCGTCCAGTGCTTCGAAGATATCGGGGGGATCGTATCGGGTCGTATATTTCGTCATGATCGTTGCTCTTTGCATGCTCCCTGCGTTTATACCATTACAAATGCTGCAGCGCAGCACGTTAGTCAAGCGGCGCCGGTGCCGATCAGCCGTGTGCCGCTTTCATAGCTCAGGGCCGTACGGTGTCGGCCAAAGGCAATGTCAGCCGCGCATTGCCATAGCAGAGCATCCGGCGATGCAGATCGAAGGTCATCAGGTCCTCGCCGATGATGATCGGCCCGGTGAAATCCGCCCCGATCTCTGCCAGCAGTGCCTCGCGGTCGCAGCCTGGCGGCACGAAATGCGTTAGTGCCAGACAACCAACCCCTGCGCGAGCCGCAAGTTCCCCGACTTGTGTGGAAAGAGTGTGATAGCCGGCAACGCTGGCCACGGTCTCCGCCGATCGGACGCCTTCGATCACCGGCATTTCCCGGTGAACGAATACCTCGTGCAATAGCAGGTCGGCGCCGGAAGCGGCCTTTTCAAGGGCCGCGCACGGGCGCGTATCGCCGGAAAAGACGATGCGTCGGTCATCGGCGGCAAAGGCAAACCCAAAGGCCGGCGACACCGGGCGATGGTCGACGGGTATGGCCGAGACGGTCAGGCTGTCCCAGTCCGTGGCCCAGTCCGTGGCCCAGTGCATGGTCCAGTCGGCGTCGATCTCCGTGACTTCGATATCGAGCGCGGCGGTTGACGGGCGCTGTTCGTGGGTGATGCGCAGTTGGCGTTCCGGTGCCCACAGCGCCATCAGCCCCTCGACATGGGCGCGCGTTCCGGCTGGGCCGAAAATGCGCTGCGGCCGTTCGCGGCCCTGGTGCCAGGACGAAATGATCAACTGATACAGATCGACCAGATGGTCGGAATGCAGGTGGGTCAGGACGATGGCGTCGAGGTCGCGGCCGGGGCAGCCGGCGGCGACCAGCCGTTGGGTCACGCCGCTGCCGCAATCGATCAACAGCGAGCGGCCGGCATGACGGACCAGTTGGGCCGGGCCGTACCGGGTGGTGCTGACCACCGGACACCCGGTGCCGAGCAGGGTCAATTCCATGGGTTATCCGTGGGCGGGAATTCGTGTGGGTGCCCGGCGTCCGGCCGTTACGACCGGTTCATGAGCATGTCGAGGGCCAGACTGATCAGCGGCACAACGGCAAGTCCGACAAGAAACGTCAGGGAACTGCCGATCCAGTCCATGCCGGGGAAGCGCGGCGCGCCCAGCAGGAGGATCAGCACGACCCCCAGAGCAAGAAGGCCGGCGGCGCTCGCCAGCTCGCGGCGCGGGTCCATACGCGGATCTTCCAAGGCTCGTCCCCCGTTTGACATTCAATGGTCGCCGCATCCTAGCGACAAGCGGCGGCGGCGTCACGCGTGGTTTCGATGAATGCGCAAAGTGCGCGTGGGCGTCGGCCCGCTTGGCGATACTGCGTCAGGCGTTGTAGAACGGCGTCATGGATCTGATCGATACGGTCATGGACCGAAGCCGCGCCCTGGTCGAAAGGCGGGTGCGGCTGGGGGTCACCGGGCTCAGCCGGGCGGGCAAGACGGTTTTCGTCACGGCGCTTGTGCACGCATTGCTGCATCCGGACCGGCTGACAGCATTCGGTCCGGTTTCCGCGGGCCGCTACAAGGCGGCGGTGCTGCGGCCCCAGCCGCGCCAGAACATCCCTCGGTTTCCCTATGAAGATGCGGTGGCCCGGCTCACCGGCAGTGTCGGCAATCCGCCGGAATGGCCGGAAAGCACGCGCCGGGTCGCCGAACTGCGCGTGTCGGTCCGCTATACGCCCGAGGGGTTGGCGGCGCGCCTGGGCGATCGGGTCCTGCATATCGATGTCTTTGACTATCCCGGCGAGTGGCTGCTGGATCTGGAGCTGATGTCGCTATCATTCGCCCAATGGTCCGAGCGTATGGTCGCCCGTGTCGAGCGCGACCGCCGCCGACTGCCGGAGGCCGACGCCTGGCTCGATGCTGTTTCCGGGGCGCCGCTGGACGATCCGCGTCTGCCGGCAGCCGAGGCGGAACGCTGGGCGATTGAACTGGCCCGGCTGTATACGGCGTGGCTCGACGCCGTCCGTCGCGAAGGGGGCGGGCCGGACCGCCTGCAGCCGGGGCGTTTCCTGATGCCGGGCGATCTGGAAGGATCGCCGCTGATGACCTTCTCGCCAGTCCCGCCCGGCGACAGGTCTGGCGGGATGATGGGCGACGGCCTGATGGGGGATGGGGGGCGCGGCCGTCGCAACACGACGCGCCGGTTGCTCGCCGATCGCTACGACAGCTATGTCGATCGTGTCGTCCGGCCCTTTTTCCGCGACCACTTTGCCCGGCTGGACCGGCAGGTCGTGCTGTTCGACCTGCTGTCGCATCTGCAGCGAGCGGACGGGCCGGAAGGCGCGGTCGCCGCCCTGATGCCGGTGCTGGAAACCCTGAAGCTGGGGTCGGGCTGGATGCCGCGCTGGTTGTCGCCCCGGATCGACCGGGTGCTGTTCGCGGCGACCAAGGCCGACCATGTGCCCTCTGACCAGCATCCGCGGCTGCAGGCCAATTTCGAGCATGTGATGGCCGAAGCGCGCCGGCGGGTCGCCTTTTCCGGCGCAGGCATGGCCATGCAGACGCTGGCGGCGCTGCGCTCGACGGTCGACGCCCGGCCCAAGGGGCCGTGGTCGGCCGACGAGACCTATGTCAGTGGCAAGCGGGCGTCGGACGGCCGTCCGATCGCGCATTATCCGGGCCTGCTGCCCGAACCGGGCACGCGTCCTGCGGAAGGAGATTTCAGCGTTGCGGCCTTTGCGCCGCCCGACGGGCTGGGCGTCGGGGCGTCCTGGCCCCACACGCGCCTGGATCGCGCAATCGATTTCCTGGTCGGGGATCTGACGGTATGAGCGGCGCCGGGTCCGACAACGGGAACGACGCCGGGAACAACTCGGGGCGGCGGGCCGCCAATACCGGTCCCCGCACGATCGAGACCGATGCCGATGTGCTGGAGACCGCGGCGGCGGCCGAGCGCGCGCGCGAAGAGCAAGCGCGAAAGGCCGGTGCGGCGCCGGAGACGCTGGACGCAGCAAAGGTGGCGCCGGTGGCCGACACCGTCTTTGCCGACGATCCAGACGACGTTGCGGCGTGGCCGGAGCGGCCGGGCGTGCTGGCACGCCTCGTCCGCTCGCTGACCGCGCTGGCTGTAGGGCTGGTCGTCACGGGGGTTCTGGGCGCGCTCGCCTCTGCCGCCCTGACCCGGTTCATCGACGGCGATGGTGTCTGGGCGGGCGCGGCGCTGGCTGGCGCCGGGCTTCTGATCGTCGTGCTGGTGGCAATGGTGGCGCGCGATCTGGCGGCACTGTCCAGGCTGGGTTCCGTCACCCGGTTGCGCCGCCAGGCGCAGGCGGCCAAGCACGGTGATACCCGCGCCCTGGCCGAAGGCGTGTGCGGATCGGTGATCGACCTCTATCGCCGCCGTCCCGACATGGAATGGCCGATCGCCGCCTTTCGCGACGACCGCGTGTCGATCGCGGGGGCGGCGGCGCTGGTTGACGCTCTGGACGACCGGGTGCTGGCGCCGCTGGACCGCCGGACCCGCCGCGTGGTGGCCGAGACGGCCCGCCGCGCCGCCGTGATCACGGCCGTCAGCCCGTTCGCGGCGCTGGACATGATGGCGACGGTCGCGCTGACGGCGCGGGCGGCATCGCGCATTGCCGCCATCTATGGTGTCCGGCCCGGCCGGCTGGGAACGGTGACGCTGGTGCGCCGGGCCTTTTTCACGGTGATCGCCGCCGGTGCGATCGACGCCGCCGACGATCTGATCGGCGATCTCGTCGGCTCTGGCCTGGCAACCCAGCTTTCCCGCCGTGCCGGTGTCGGCGTTCTGAACGGGCTTCTGGTGGCGCGCCTGACCCTGGCCATCGCCGACGAGGTCCGCCCGCTGCCGTGGCGCCCCGGCCGCCGCCCCTCGGCACGCATGGTGGTGCGCGAGGTTCTGACCGGCAGCAGAACTGGAGCCGGACAGACGGAAAAGACATGAGCGCGTAGCGGTGTTGCCTGATGCTTCGGTATCGATCAGAGTTATACGGATCGCGCGGGCGGTCTGGCGGCAACCCAGGGGGCGCTTCATGGACAGCAATCGGACGGCGGTGGTCGACGACCTGGAGCGCAAGGTGCTCTGGCTGTCGACATGGATGATTCATCACGCCAACCGCATCCGGCCCAATCCGGACGGGGTGAAGGTCGGTGGCCATCAGGCGTCCAGCGCGTCGTCGGCGACCATCCTGTCGACACTGTATTTCGACATATTGCGACCGGCCGACCGGGTGGCGGTCAAGCCGCACGCCTCGCCGGTCTTCCACGCCATTCAGTATCTGCTGGGCAATCAGTCGATCGAAAAGCTGCGCGATTTCCGCGGCTTCGGTGGTGCTCAAAGCTATCCCAGCCGGACCAAGGATACCGATGACGTCGATTTTTCCACAGGTTCGGTAGGCCTCGGGGCAGCGGTGACCTGCTTTGCCAGCCTGGTCCAGGACTATCTGGCCGCCCATGACTGGCGCGGCCCCGACACCCGTGAGGGGCGGATGGTGGCGCTGGTCGGGGATGCCGAACTGGACGAGGGCAACATCTTCGAGGCGCTGTTCGAGGGCTATAAGCATCGGCTGCGCAACACCTGGTGGATTATCGACTACAACCGGCACAGCCTGGATGGCGTCATCCGCGAGGGGCTGCATGCCCGATTCGCGGAGATGTTTCAGGGGCTGGGCTGGGATCTGCGGATACTGAAATACGGCCGAAAGCTGGAGGCCGCCTTTGCCGAACCGGGCGGCGACGCCTTGCGCGACTGGATCGACGCCTGTCCCAATGCCGTCTATTCTGCGCTGACCTTTCGCGGCGGAGCGGCCTGGCGCGAGCGGCTGGGCCAGGACCTGAGTGGCGAGCCGGCGCTTCTGGACCGGATCGGAGCAATGTCCGATACCGAACTGGGCGCGCTAATGACCAACCTGGCCGGTCATGACCGCGAGACCCTGCGGGAAGCGTTCGCGTCGATCGACCATGACCGGCCGGTCTGCTTCATCGCCTATACCATCAAGGGTTTCGGCTTGCCGCTGGCCGGGCACAAGGACAATCACGCCGGACTGCTGACCGACGATCAGATGGCCGAATTGCGGGCAGCCCATGCCATCCGCCAGGGCCATGAATGGGAGCCGATGGAGGGGGTGAACAACCCCGAAGCGGTGCAGGACTTCCTCGCCCGCGTGCCTTTCGATGCAGAGGGGCCGCGCCGTTTCCGGGCCCAGCGGATCGCCGTGCCGACGCAGCTTTCGTTCCGCGCGGGGCGGGAGATGTCGACCCAGGACGGGTTCGGGCGCGTGCTGAACGAGATCGCCCGATCCGACGACGATCTGGCCGCTCGCATCATCACCACCTCGCCCGATGTGACCGTGTCCACCAATCTGGGGCCATGGGTGAACCGGCGCGGCCTTTACGACCGCGATACGGTTGCTGATATCTTCCGCGAACAGGGCATCGCCTCGACGCAGAAATGGTCGATGGGTCCCAAGGGCCAGCATCTGGAACTGGGCATCGCGGAGAACAATCTGTTCCTGGCGCTGGCCGCGATGGGACTGTCACACAGCCTGTTCGGGCAGCGGCTGCTGCCGATCGGGACGCTCTATGACCCGTTCATCCAGCGCGGTCTCGATGCGCTGAACTATGCCTGCTATCAGGATGCGCGCTTCATGCTGGTGGCGACGCCGTCGGGCATATCGCTGGCCGCCGAGGGCGGGGCGCACCAGTCGATTTCCACACCGTTGATCGGCATGGCGCAGGACGGGTTGGCGGCTTTCGAACCGGCCTTCGTCGACGAACTGGCCGTCATCATGGGGTGGGGCTTCGACTATATGCAGCGCGATGCGAGCGCGAGCGAGGACGGCGGCAGCGAGGGTGGGGGCCAGTACGAAACCAGCTGGTTGCGCGACGAGACCGGCGGCTCCGTCTATCTGCGCCTGTCGACCCGCGTCATCGAACAGCCGGTGCGCAGCATGACCGACGATCTGAAGCGCGGGATCATCGAGGGCGGCTACTGGCTCAAGCCGCCGGGGCCGGGTTGCGAGGTCGTGATCGCCTATGCCGGCGCCATCGTTTCCGAAGCGATCACGGCGGTGGCCATGCTGGCGGAAGCCCGGCGCGGCGTCGGACTGCTGGCTGTGACCTCGGCCGATCGGCTGACCGCTGGCTGGCACGCCGCCGAACGGGCCCGGCGCCGTGGCGACGCCGAAGCGATCTCGCCGGCGGAACGGCTGATGGCCGATGTGCCGCTGGATGCCGGTATCGTCACCGTCATCGACGGCCACCCCACGACGCTCGGCTGGCTGGGCGGCGTCTGCGGCCATCGTGTCAAACCGCTGGGCGTGGAGCATTTCGGCCAGACCGGCTCGGTATCGGAACTCTATCGCTATTACGGCATCGACGCCGATTCGATTGCCGATGCTGCGACCTCGTTTACGCGCGGCCGCCCCTATCGGCGGCTGAGGGTCGTATAGTCCAGTCACCGGCACTTCCTGGCGGGCGGCTTCTTTCGGCCGGATCGATTCTCGGCTACAGATGCCGTGCGATCTTCTGCCACTCCCCACCGAGCTTACCCCTTTCGGGCAGCAACTCATCAATAACAGCGGGACACGCGCGATGACCGATTTCTCGATTCCAGGTTCGACCCTGCGCCAGACAGCCGCCGCGCTTCGCGACGGACGGGTCTCGGCGACGGCCCTGATGGCCGAGGCGACGAGCGCTTACAAGTCGCACCATCGGGCGAACAACACCTACAAGACATGGGACGGCGACCGCGCGGCGGAGACGGCCGATATCGTCGACCGGATGATCGCCAACGGCCGCGACGCCGGACCGCTGATGGGCGTGCCGATCTCGATCAAGGACATTTTCGGCGTGCCCGGCATGCCGATCTATGCCGGGTCGTCGCGGCAATTACCGGCAGATTGGGAGCAGGCGGGACCGATGGTCATGGCCGTCCTGCAGCAGATGGCGCCGATCACCGGCAAGACCCATTCGGTGGAATTCGCCTTCGGTGGCCTGGGCACGAATTCGCATTGGGGCACGCCGCGCAACCCCTGGGACGGCGAGCAACACCGCGTTCCCGGAGGATCGAGTGCGGGCGCCGGCGTTTCGCTGATTGAAGGATCGGCCATGCTGGCCTTCGGCACCGATACCGCCGGCTCGGTCCGGGTCCCGGCGTCGATGACCGGCGTCGCCGGACTCAAGACCACAAGCGGGCGCTGGTCGACAGCCGGCATCGTGCCGTTGTCCAGCACCCTCGATACGCCCGGTCTGCTGGCGCGCAGCGTGGACGATCTGGCCTTCGCCTATGACGCCATCGATGGCGCATTGTCGCCGCGCTCCATGTCTGTCATGTCGCCGCCGCTGATTTCGGATCTGCGCCTGGGCGTTCCGGAGCAATACTTCTTCGACGATTGCAGCCCCGGCGTCGCAGAGGGGGTCCGGGCGGCGATCGGACGCCTGGAGCAGGCCGGCGCGCGTATCGTGACGCTTGACCTGCCACGCTGCGACGAAGCGTTCGACATGTTCAAGCTGGGCGCCCTGTCGGCCTGCGAACTGGCCGCCTTTCTGCGCGGCCATCTGCCGGAATGGCTCGACATCCTCGATCCGAACGTGCGCCATCGGGTCGACGGGGCCGACCAGGTGTCGTCATGGGAGTATGTCCGGCGTCGCGAAATTCTCAACTCGATGGCAAGAGATGCCGACGCGGCGATCGCCGATGTCGATGCCGTCCTGACGCCGACGGTGGCGTCGACGCCGCCGACTGTCGACAGTCTGGCCGAAGAAGGGGCATACCCCAGGGCGAATATGCTGGCGCTGCGCAACACCGCCATCGGCAATCTGATGACACTGGCCGCCGTCACCATGCCGGTCGGCAAGGATGGTGCCGATATGCCGATCGGTCTTCAATTGCTGGGCCGGGCCTGGAGCGAGCCGCGGCTGCTGGCGGTCGCGCAATCGATCGAAGGGCTGCTCGGCCGCGCCGATACCGTTCTGGGGGTGCCACCGGCTTATGGCTGAGCCGGGCACGCTGGCGTCCCCGCGTTGCGCGCAAAAAGAACAAAGGAATTGAAAATTATCAACCGAAGGTGTTGACTTGCAGTTGGGATCGGGCATGCTTAATAAGCAGTCAAAAATTTCTCATGCGGTAGCAACACATGGTCGATCGCGTGACGTGTCCAATCCTCGGCCCGCCCGGTATTGTCGTTTCGACAATCGATTACCGGGCGACGCCCGCTTCCGGCCCCGGTCCTGGCCCCGGTCCTGCCCCGGGGCCGTTGGTTGTCGAGCGGGCCGACGATCCGGAAGCTTTCCGCATACTGATCGCGCCGCACGGCGGTTTGGCGGCGATCCTCGATGACAAGCCCGTCACGGTCGAAACGGGCAGCGTGCTTCTGGCCAATCCCGGTCGGCGGCTTGAACCGCGCGCCGCCATCCACGAAGCTGGCCGCACGCTGGCCGGCACCGCCGGAAGGTTGTTCATCCTTCCTGACACCGTGGTCCGCCGACTGGTAAACAGCCTGACCACCGGCAAGGGCGGCCTGGTGCGGTTCGTGGAATCCCGGATCGAGGATATCGCCCTGGCCGCCATGATGGCCGATATTCATGAAATTCTGATGCGCGAACCGACCAACCGCCGCGGCGAAGCGCTGTTCGTCGGCGCGCTGGCGTCGCTGCTTCGCCAGCACGGCCAGATCGGCGGCATCCCGGCGGCGTCACCGCTGAAATCGGCCCCAGTGGCTTCACGAGTGGCTTCACGAGTGGATACACACGCAGAGTCACCGGTGGCCGGCCCAAGAGAGCCCGCCGCCGTTCACTAGAGCGGATTTCTCACGTTATACTGAACCGCTGCAGGACGTGGGCCAGATCGTCACCGAACTGGGCGCCGCGCCGGATCAGTCCGGCATGCATCGGCAGGGCGGCCAGATCCGGGTGACCGGGCGCAAGGCTCGTCAGCACAGCCACGGGCGTGGACCGCGTGCTCGGCATCGCGGCAAGGGCGCAGGCCAGATCGACGCCGGTCAGGCGCGGCATGACCATGCCGGTGACGACGAGATCCGGCTTCGTTTCCAGGATCAGTTCCAGCGCCTCGAACGGATCGAGCACGGTCGAAACACGATAGCCGCAGGCGGCAAGTTCCCGTTCAACCACACGGGCGGCGGTTCGCTGCGGCATGACCAGTGTGACGTCGATCTCGACGGTCGAGATGTCCTCGACATCGAAGGTGCGCTTGCGCGGAAGATCGCGGACGACCGACGGAATGTCGGTTGCCGGCAATTCGTCACCATCCAGCAGGGCCGAGATTCGATCGGAGAAATGCTGCAGATCGGCGATATGCGGCTTCTCGATCGTGCGAATGCTGGTCAGGTAATCTTCCAGCCGGTGCGTCAGCGCACCAAGGCCCGGCAAGGAAACGGCCCTGACCTTGAGGCGCAGATTGCTGGCGGCCTGAAGGAGATCCTTGGCGATGACGGCGCCGTCGCGGCTGTTGGTGCGCGCCTCCTGGAGCTTCAACTCCATGTCCGAGATGATATCCCGCGCCTCTTCCATGGATTCCTGAGTCGCGAGGCGGTCGATTTCCTCCTCCGACGGCATGAAAGACTTTTCTGTTGCCACGCGTAGCTCCCCTGACCCGATTGCCCAGCCTGCAAGGCGGCAGTCTTGCCGCAAGAAGTTAATATTTGACTTCATTGCCTTGTTGGGTGGGTCCGTTCCCCCGAAAGTATCAGCGCCCTGGCGCAAACGGACTACAGCAGCCTTGTTCGCCCGATACTTTTTTGGCACCTTCTTCCAAACTGGGCGCCGATAGAACGAAATCGGCGCGCATTTCAACGCTGAGACACGAACAAAAAGCATACGAAAACAATTATCGGGAGCGGGCAAGAATGTGGGATTTCAGCATTGGCAGGGCGATTGGTTTGCTCCTGCAAACCATGCCCTTCATACTGCTGCGTCTCGCGGTCTATTTCGGTATTACGCTGGCCTATATTCTGGGCACCGGAACGGGCGCGGGAGTCGGTTGGGGCGTCGGCGGATTGGGTGAGGAAGGCTTCCGGGCCGGATCGACATTCTGGGGCGGGTTCATCGGTTTTTCGCTGGTCGGCTTCGTCGTCTACTGGTTCCGGGAATACCTGCTTTACATCGTGAAGGCAGGGCATATTGCCGTTCTGGTCGAGAAGATGGACGGCCAGCCGATGCCCGGCGGCCAATCCCAGATCGGTCATGCGCAATCGGTGGTCAAGGAACGTTTCGTTGAAGCCAGCGTGCTGTTCGGTATCGATCAGCTGGTCAAGGGCGTGCTGCGTGCGATCATGGGCATGATCAAGACCGTTTTCACGATCCTGCCCATTCCCGGGGTCCGCAATCTGGTGTCGATCATCCATGCGTTCCTGAAAACGGCGGTCGGCTATATCGATGAGGTCATTCTGGCCTATGCCATCCGGACGCGGGCGACCAACCCGTGGGAATCGGCCCGCACCGCGCTCGTCTATTATGGCCAGAACTATCAGACGATGCTGAAAAACGCCGTTTGGCTGACCCTGGCGGTTTACGGCCTGTCCATCGTCATCTTCCTGGTGATGCTGGCACCTGCGGCCGGCATTGCGGCGCTGTTCCCGGGCAGCTGGAGCGCGATCGGCGTGGTCATCGCCATTCTCCTTGCCTGGAGCGTCAAGGTCGCCATCGTCGAGCCATTCGCCGTCACCTGCATGATGCAGGTCTTCTTCAAGACGATCGAGGGGCAGAGCCCGGATCCGGCCTGGGATGCCCGGCTTACCGAGATGTCCAACAAGTTCGGCGATCTGAAGGACAAGGCGGCGAACTGGGTCGGCGGCACTGCCGACTCCGAGGCCGAAGTTCAGAAGACCTCGGTCGGCGGCCAGTCCTGAACTGGCCGCCGGTCAGGCCAGCAGCGCGAGCAGGGTGAAACCGATGGCGGCGATCAGGGCCGTCAGCATCAGCATATAGCCCAGCCCGCGCAGGCCGAATGATGCCAGCCCGCCCACCGTCGTCCGGAACCCGAGTGCGGCAATGGCGACCACCAGCAGGCCGCTTGATGTCGCCGTTGCCGCCTGCTGGATCATGTCGGGGATCAGGCCGGCAACGGTGGCAGCGCCCAGCACCAGGAAGGCGATGACGAACGGCGGCGGCACCAGCGCCCTCCAGCCCTTTTTCGGCGCCGCGGCGTCGGTTTCCCAGCGCAGGGCAATGATGGCGGTGACGGTGACCACGGGCGCCAGCAGCATCACCCGCAGCATCTTGGTATAGGTAGCGACGGCGGTTGCGTCGACGCTGACCAGCGCGCCGGCACCGACGACCTGGGCGACGTCGTGGATCGTTGCCCCGAAGAACAGCCCGGCGACGAGATCGGAGACGCCGATCTGACCAGCCGCCCATGGATAAACGAGCATCGCCACGGTGCTGAGCGCCGTGACGCCGACGACCGCAAACACGGTTTCGGCTTGTCGGCGTTCGGTAGCCGGCAGGGTGGCAGCAATCGCCAGCGCCGCCGAGGCGCCGCAGATCGCGGTGGCGCCGCTGGCGGTCAGGCTGAGACCGCGCGTCAGCCCCAGCAGCCGGCCGAGCGCATAGCCGATCGACAGGGTTCCCGTTACGCCGGCAATCGCCAGAATCAGCGGTATCGAGCCGACGCCCGCGACCACGTCGATCGACAATCGCGCGCCCATGAGCGCGACCGCCAGACGCAGCAGAGTCCGTGCCGCATAGGCGATGCCGGGATCGAGGCTTGGCCGGTCGCCGATGGCGGCGCGCGCCGTCATGCCGGCCGCCAGGGCGACGGCGACGGCCGGCAGAAAAGCGACGAGGCTGTTGGCGCCCAGTGCCAATCCGCCGAGCAGGGTGCAAACGGCGAGGCCGGGGATAAGTCGGCCTAAGCGCGTCGAGACACTTTCGACGCTTTGATGGCGGGTCGTGGCTTCGGCAGGAATCGATCGTCTCCGCAGGCGCGACGAAAAAGGACGCCGGCGGCGCGCGGCGCCGCCGACCCTTCTATTTCATATGCTTTGGTTGTGAAATATCCTGTCTCGCTTGGGAACGCAAGCCGTCTTTCCGGCGACCCCGTGAACGCCTACGGTATGCAGGCGTCGACATCGATCGAGGTCGATGAATCGGATTTGCTTGGACGATTTTGCCTGCAGAGTGCCGGGGCCTGCACTATCAGCGCTCTCGCGGAGCGTGTGGACCCCGGACAGCACTTCGTGCTTCCGGGGATGAGATAGGGGGCGGATGCTGAGGCAATAAACACAGTTGCCGGATGACGCTGCGCGCTTCCGGGGCAGGAAAAGGTGGTCCGGGGCGCTTTCCACCTTCTCCAATTCCCGTGCGCAGCGCGGCGCGAAGTGACGCGCTGCCGACCCGGGATCGGGTGCCGTGGCTCTCGGCGGACGAAACGCGGGACGGGCTCTCGCGGAATGTGTGGACCCCGGACAGCACTTCGTGCTTCCGGGGATGAGATAGGGGGCGGATGCTGCATTGATAAACACAGTTGCCGGATGACGCTTCGCGCCGCCGAGGAGGAGAAAAGGAGCTGATTATACGGACGGCAGCCGGTTAAGACAGGCTCGAACGCAGCCGGCGCACGGCCTGGAACATCGCCTTGCAGCCGGCGATGATGTCGGCCTCGTCGGTGTCCTCGTCCAGGCAATGGCTTCGGCCGTTGATGCTGGGAACGAACATCAGTCCCGTCGGCACATGGTCGGCCATGACCATGGCATCGTGTCCGGCGCCCGATGTCAGGTCCATATACTTCATCTGCAGGTCGCCGGCCCCGTCCCGCAGCGCCTGCTGCGCACCGTCATCCATCGCGGTCGGTGCGACGTTGGCCTTGTCGGTGATCGTGAGCTCGACATCCCGGGCACGCGCCTCCCGCTCTGCCGTCTTTCTGATGACGCTGTCCATGGCGGCGATGGTCTCTGCGTCCGGCGCACGGATTTCAAAAAGGAGATCCGCGGCTTCGGGGACGACGTTATAGGCGCCCGGCCGGAACGTGATGGCACCTGCATTCCAGACCGCATCGCCGGCACCGGGGCCGGTCGATCCGTCCGATGCCGCCTGCCGGAACGCCGCATCGATTGCGGTCGCCACGCACATCACCGCCATGCCGGCATCGCGGCGAACCGGCACGGGGGTCGTGCCGGCATGGTCGGGGCGGCCCTCTGTGCTGATTTCATAGCGGCGGATTCCGGCGATCGACGGGACGACGCCGATGGGAACGCCCGCCGACAGCAGGCGCGGGCCCTGCTCGATATGGGTTTCCAGAAAGGCGACATGCCGGTCGCGGTCCAGCCGGATGTCGCCATCGGGCAGATCGAGCGTCGGCAGGATTTCGGCCAGCTTGACGCCCTCGTGATTTGTCTGGTCCAGCGCATCCTCCAGGCTGGCCGAGCCGACAAACACCTTGCTGCCCAGCACGGACAGGAAGCTGCCTTCCTCGTCCTGGAAATCGATGACATCGACGCCGATTTCGCCGTCGGGCTCGTTTTCCATGATCGTCCGAGCGATCTCCAGCGCATAGATCACGCCCATGGCGCCGTCGAGCCAGCCGCCGTTGGGGACCGTGTCTGTGTGCGAGCCGACCAGGATCGCCCGTTTGGCCCCCGGATGGCGTCCGATGACGGTGCCCAGCCGGTCCATCTCCGGCGTCAGACCCGCCTCTTTCAGCTTTGTCATCAGCCATTTGCGCGCGGCGATGTCTTCGGCGGAAAACGCGGGGCGGTGGACGCCGGGCGGGCGTTTGCCGAATTCGGCCAGTGCGCGGAGGTCCGCCATCAGGCGGTCGGAATCGATGGAATAGGACATGGGTCACCGGATCAAGTGGGGCTGTGGCCGCCGCGCCTTTGGGCCGGCGCCCGATCTATGGGCGGGAGAATACCACGGTCCGGCCATAGCTCAACTGCCGAAAGTCCGGGCAGCGGGTGCCGGTTTCCTGTCCGGCCGGTCTTGTTCCGGGGTCTTGTTCCGGGGGCTGGCATGGGCCACTCTCCCGGTGCCTGCGACCGGCCCGCCTTTTCGTTCCCGCCCCCCTGATCCACGCCGGGAGTCCCGTTTCGTGACCGCGATCATCGATGTCGTATTGCCGATCTTCGCCATTATTCTCGCCGGCTATCTGGCGGGATGGCGCGGTTTGCTGGGTACCGACAGCAGCGGCGGACTGAACGCCTATGTCTATTATATCGCCCTGCCGGCGATGCTGTTTCTGGCCCTGGCGAGCGTCGATCCGGCCGAACTGCTCGATATCGCCTTTCTGGTCGTCTTCTTCGTCCCCGCACTGGCGGTAGCGGTGGCCAGCGGCTTTTTCGCCCGGCTGCTCGGCCATCGCCGGGCGGCCGTCTGGTCGCTGGCCGGGCTGGCCGGCGCCTTCGCCAATTCGGGCTACATGGGCATTCCGCTGTTTGTCTCGGCCTTCGGGCCCGAAGGCACGGCCCCGGCCGCCCTGGTGACGCTGGTCTATGGGTTGGTCGGGGTTACGTTGGGCGTCGTCATGATCGAGGCGGACGTGAAATCCGATGTCCCGTCCGGCGCCCGAATGCGGGCCATCGCCGCCGCCATTGCCACAAATCCGATGATCATGGCGCCCGTGCTGGGCCTGGCGGTGGCTGTCATCGGGGTGCCGGTTATCGGACCCGTCCACCGATTTCTCGATTTGCTCGGCCAGTCGGCCGGACCGTGTGCACTGTTCGCCTTGGGCCTGTTTCTGGTCAAGACCCGGATCGGTGACGGCATGGTAGAGGTTGGCGTACTTTCGGCGCTGAAACTGGTTGCGCAGCCGCTGCTGACCTGGTGGTTCGCCGCCGCCTTCTTCGATCTGCCGCCCGACCGGGTGTCGGCGGCCATACTGCTGGCCGCGCTGCCCTCGGCGGCCACGGTCTTCGTTCTGGCGGAACGCTATGGCATCTACGGCCAGGTGGCGTCCGGCACGATCCTGGTGACGACGTTGCTGTCGCTGCTGACGCTGTCCGCACTCGTGGCCGTGCTTCCCCTGTGAGGGCAGACGGGGCGAATGGCCGGGCGGTTGCCGCTGGAACGCTTTGGGCCGGTGCTTGTTCTTTGTGTCGCCTCTGCCTACCCTCAAACCCGACTCTATTTCGCGAAAGTACCGCCATGCCCTCCCGCTACGGGACATTCCCCATCTGCTCAGTCCCCACCTTCTCAGGCGACGCATCATGACCAGGCCGATCGTCTGCGTCGTCAACAGGCGCGCGGGGTCGGTCCGCGAGATGACCGAGCAGCAGATCACCGACGCCATTCACAAGGCCGCGGCCGACGCCGGCGGCGAGCCGCCAAAGGTGGAGTTGTCGTCGCCGGAGACTATCCGCGACGCACTCGCCGATGCGCGCACCAGAGCCGACGAGGTCTGGGTCGGCGGCGGCGATGGAACATTGAAAACGGCAACGGAGCTTTTCCTTGAAACGGATACGACGCTGGGCGTTCTGCCGCTCGGGACCATGAATCTGCTGGCACGCGATCTGGGCATTCCGCTTGACCTGTCCGAAGCCGTGGCCGCGATCAGCCAGGCGCCGATCGGCCCGATCAGTATCGGCCGCGTGAATGGTGAGCCGTTCCTGACCATGTCGGCGCTGGGTCTCTATCCCGAGATGGTGATCGACCGTGAACGGCGGCGGCGGCTGTTCGGCTATGGCAAATGGGCGGCGATGGCGCGGGCGGCGTATCGGGCGCTTCGGCGTCACCGGACGATGCATGTCCGTATCACTGCCGATGGCGAGGTCCGCGACGTGGAAACCACGGCCCTGATCGTCACGGCGGCGGCGTTCCGCTTTCGCGCCGGGCGGCTGTTCGACCGGCCTGCGCTCGATAGCGACACGCTGACTGTTTACATATCGCACCCGAAAAGCCGGTTCGGTGCGGTGGAGCAGGTGGCCCGCGTGTTCCTGGGTTCGGTCGAGCGTGACCCGGAACTTGAAACCATGGAGGCCCGTGAAGTCCGGATCGACTTCGAGAAGTCACGCCCGGTGGCGAATGATGGCGAAGTCGATTTCGTGCGGGCGCCGCTGGTCTATGAACTGGGCGCGACAAAGCTCAAGGTTCGGTATCCGGCTCTATCCCAGCCGTGAGGCGTCCGATGCGCCCGCCGCACTGTTAAGGGTACGAGGCAACCACCGTCCTGCAAAATGGGCATAGGCGAGCGCAAGGCCTGCCGTCGGCAGCGAAACGATCGGCCCGACGAGAACGGCAGTGACGGGAATAAGCGCGACCGAGGCATAAAGCCCGGTTCCGATCGCGACGGTCAGGAACCCGGCCACAGCCCCGGTTATCAGAACGCTGCGGAGATCGTGCGACTTCCTCAGCAGCAGCCAGCACAACGTGCCGGCGAGTAGCGGACTGACGGCACCCGCCAGCAGGACCGGGCGGAGAAACAGCGGCGACAGGTCGTGGTAAAGGCCCATGGCCAGCGTGACGGAAATGGCCGACAGCAGGGCTCCGAAACCGAGCGATTCGGCGAGACGGTTCATGAGGTCTCCTTGCTACGGCTGGAGCCGGCCTCGTGCCCGCTCTTCGACGATTGGGTACTGGAGGCTTCTCTGCCGCCGATCGCGCCCGCGTCCCGCAGCCTGCTCAGCGCCGTATCGTCCAGCGCCAGTCGCTCGCGCAGAACAGCCATGGTGTCGGCGCCCAGAGCGGGCGGGGCGGTGACGGCGCGTGCCGGCGTCCGCGACAGATTTAGCGGACTGGCCACGCCCGGAACCGGCCCGATGGCGGAATCGTCCAGCGAAAGAGCCAGTCCCCGCGCCTTGACATGGGGGTCGTCGAAAACGCCGGCCATGGTGTTGACGGGGCCGCAGGGAACGCCGACGTCTTCCAGACGGCCGACCCAGGACGTGGTGGTATCGCTGGCGAGGGCGTCCGTCAGCAGGGGGATCAGCCGTTCACGGCTGCCGACCCGGTCGCGGTTGGTCGCAAAAGCCGGATCCGCCGCCAGATCGGGCCGGTCGAGGGCGTTGCACAGACGCTGGAACTGGCTGTCGTTGCCGACTGCGATTACCACATGGCCGTCCCTTGTCGGGAACACCTGATACGGGACGATATTGGGATGCGCGTTGCCCATGCGTGTCGGCGCGGTGCCCGAGGCCAGATAGTTCATTGCCTGATTGGCCATGGCCGCGACCCCGACATCGAGCAGCGACAAATCGATATGCTGCCCCAGCCCCGAGCGCTCCCGTTCCGACACGGCCGCAAGGATCCCGATCACGGCATAAAGGCCCGTCATCACATCGGTAAGCGCAACGCCCACTTTCTGCGGCTGTCCGTCTGGTTCGCCGGTGACACTCATCAGACCCGACATGGCCTGGATGACAAAGTCGTATCCCCCCCGGGCGGCATAGGGGCCGGACTGGCCGAATCCGGTGATCGAGCAATAGATCAGGCGCGGATTGATCGCGCTCAGGCTCTCGTAGTCGAGGCCATATCTGGCCAGTCCGCCAACCTTGAAATTCTCGATGACGATGTCGCTCTCAGCGGCAAGATCGCGCAGCAGCTTCGCGCCGTCCGGGTGGGCCATGTCGACGGCGACCGAGCGCTTGTTGCGGTTGGCCGCCGCGAAATAGGCCGCGCGGTCGCTGTCGCCGCCATTGCTGCCCTTCAGGTATGGCGGACCCCAGCCGCGGGTTTCATCCCCGGTGCCGGGCCGCTCGACCTTGAGAATGTCGGCGCCCAGATCGCCCAGGATCTGCGTTGCCCAAGGGCCCGCAAGAACCCGGCTCAAATCGAGTACAGTCAGCCCGCTCAGCGCGGCGTCATTGGTCAACGCCATCGATCGTCACCTCTTGATCATTGCGGGTCGATCATTGCCGCTATCGCCATCGCATCGCCCCGATAGTCAGGGGGCGGGGCATGGATAGCCCAACATGCGTGCCGGCGCCATAGACTCATGGTCGCGGAGCCTGAACCGTCATTCGACCGGGGTGGGCCGTGCCGAACAATCGGGCGGATACAATCCGGCGTCGGCATTACTGGCACAAATCGGGCTCCCGACTGTTATCGACGATATCGATACCTTTGGATTACCTACTATGAACTAGGGGGGCCGATCGTAATGTCCCCTTTGGGTAGGGTCGACCCCAAAAAACGGGATTTTATTATCATTGTAGGTGGCGTCATGTTGTGGTACCGTTTCGTCCATAATATATACGAAAATATCAAGTAAAGTATGAAAAATAATATTTAATATTTCGTTAACAAAATCGCAAAAAACGAATATATCACAAAAACGACTTGAAAAAATGATCGAAAAAATCCGGGAGTATCGGGAAAAAAGCATGAGTCGGCTGACGGTAATGAAAAAGCATTTAGATCAATCTAGCACGGACTTGAAGCCATTGTGCATTCGGATGACTATCAGCAAATCATCGTATGATAAAACTCCACCCTTACGGCGAGTTCCGCGCGCAATTTGACAATGACCTTCATCCATGAGTACGTTTGTAAACGCTACCAGGAGGATGTAATCTGAAGCATAAGCACGAATCATCATCAATAAGTTCTCGATCAATCAAAAGGGGGCGGCATGACTGAATCAAATATCATTCTAATCAACAGGAGCAGATTGTTCCGTGAGGGGATGCGGAGTCTTTTTGAGGGCGCACCGTTTTCGGTCGTTCTCGAAGGAGCGAATTTGTCATCAGTATTGCCAAAGCTCGGAGAAATGAATACGCACGATGCATTCATCCTGGTCGAATGGTTTGCCGATGATGACGATTTTCTCGACGGGATACACAAACTGAAGGCAATGGGTGATTATCGCATCGTTGCATTGACCGACCAGCTCGATCCCAGAACGCTGATAAGCGCTCTGCAGGCTGGCGCGCGTGCTCTGGTGCTGCCGGACATTTCGCTCGATGCTCTGAACCTGTCGCTGGAACTGGTCAAGGCCGGCGAGGTGGTATTTCCGACGGAATTGGCGGATTTTCTGGTGACGACCTTCAAGGGGTCGAACCGTTTCGTCGACGGGACGGCTGCCGATCAGGCCGGTCTGTCGGAAAAGGAACTGCAGATCCTGCAATGCCTGGTTCAGGGACAGCCGAACAAGGTGATTGCGCACAGGCTTTCCCTGCCCGAGGCAACGGTGAAGTTTCACCTGAAGAACCTGCTGCGCAAGGTTAAGGTCTCCAACCGGACCGAAGCCGCGATCTGGGGACTTACCCATGGTGTGTGTTCAGACGCACCGCTGGAGCCCAGCACCCACTGACGGCACGACATCGAACGGGCAACTGTGTTTCTCGACACAGCATCCGCCCCCTATTTCATCCCCGAAGGGGCGAAGCGACATCCGGGGTCCACACGCCCCGCGAGAGCGATGATAGTGTGGCCCCGGCTCGGCGAAGCATCACTTCGTGCTGCATCGCGTCCGGGGCAAGCGAATTCCTTGCGACGCTGCTCGGGTGAGCTTCTGGCAGAGGGCTTGGTCCTGCGCCGCCCGCCAAGAGAGTCCAATCCCGAACATCGCAGAAGTCAACTGGAACGGACTGTCGGCGCCCGCCGACGGTCCGTTTTCGATTCCGCCCTTCATTTCCGGGCAATGGCCGGCGCGCGACTTTCGGATAAACAGAGTCGCCTGATGTAGTGAATAATATTCATTAGAAGGAAAAATTGGAAAGTTGCTTTTATCCTGCTGAAATATAAATGATCCGATATACCAATATACAACAGTGACGCATTTTCATAGTCTTGTGCGGTGAGTGACAGCAATAAATCTCTGGAAAAGCCGCACAGAGGTCATTATGAAAACGACTATAGCCGCATCGCTGCTTGCAGCGACGACACTTACCGGATGCGCCGCCACCGTTGCCACTGATTCCAATGGTCACGAGCCGTCTTACAGCTTCCCGGTAACGTCGAACTACACACCCTATACCGAGTGTCTGGCGCAACTGTCGGAATTGCCGGGTGAGAACCTTCCCACCTTTACGGTCGGAGAGATCCTGGACAAGACGGGCCAGCGCGATATGGAAAGCGACAGCATGGTGCTGACCCAGGGCGTGACCGAAATGGTCATGAGCGCCCTGTGGGAGACCGGCAAGGTCAATCTGGTCGAGCGCTTCGACCTGCGCATCCCGCTGGCTGACCGGGAAATGGTCCGCCAGGGCATCATGCCGCGCACCTATCCCCAGGGTCCCACCGTCAGGCCGGCCAATTTCGTCGTCCTCGGCGCCCTGACCGAGCTCAACTACAACATCGTCAGCCAGGGCGCCGGACTTTATGTCGGCGGCGCCGGGTTCGGCGGGCGCTCGGTCATCATCAATGTCGGCCTCGACCTCAGGGTCGTGAATCCGATCACCTTCGACGTTCCGTACGTCACGACGCTGCAGAAGCAGATTGCCGGCTACGAAGTCGAAGGCAACGTCTTCCGATTCTTCGGAGACCAACTCGTGGAGTTCGATGCGGGTCGTATCGAAAACGAACCGCTTCAACTCGGCGTGCGGTCCGTCGTGGAGATGGCCACCCATCAGATCATGACGGACTTCCTCGGCCTCCCGTCCAGTCCCGAATGCGAACTGGCAGAGACCGAGTTCTTTAGCGAGACCCTTGATCGCAATCGTCCACAGGAGAACTGAGATATGAGACGCACGAAAAAGCTCGGAATGCTCGCCGGCGCCTCCGTCGCCGCCCTGGGCCTGGCCCTCGCCGCCGCCCCGGCCACTGCCTTCGATGAGGTGGGCTGGGGATGGGACGCCGAGGTCACCACCAACGTCGATCTGGACTGGAGCTTCAACAACGAGTTCGATCCAACCGAACTCGACAATCTCGGCATGGTTGAGGACCTGCAGATCTTCGTCGGCTCCGTCGATGCGGAATCCAAAGTCTCCGACGTCGAGAACAACCAGCCCATGGGCGAGGGAGAGGGCGATCCTGGAATCATTGAGTTCGCTGTCGATTGGGATGCGTATGGCGATTTCGACTTTCAGTGGCACGGGGATGAAACCATCACCGGCGGAGCAAAGCTGAAGTTCACGAACGATGGTGTCAGCCTCGTTAGTGGCGAGACTGAAACTACGCTGCAGTGTTCGGATACCGGCCCGAATGACACCGAATGCACAAACGATGGCAATACCTTTGTGGTTGCTGTCGACCTCTCCGAGTTCGAGATCGGCGACGTTGTTCCGTTGGAGGCTCTCGGCGCCGGAGCCGAACTGCCAGAAACCGTCAGTGCGGCGACAGCCATCGCCAACAATGCCAGCGTCGATGCCGAATTCACTGACACTCATGACGGCGGCGGCATCCTGCTGCACGAAGGTCAATTCGCCTTTGACGTGCCCGGCTACATCGACGAGGACGCCAAAGACGACGCAGAAGCGCTGACCGGTGTCTATAGCCAGTTGAACAGCCTGAATTCGGGTCTGGTCATCTCGGGTCTGGCAACGTCGGCCACACTCCTCGATCTGCTTGAGCATTCAGAGGTCGAAGCGGAGTCCGATGTCGACGACGTTCTGAACTCTTCGGTTGACAGCGCGGCGACGGCGGTCGCCAACAACTTCAGCGGTGAAATGATGGCTGAAGATTCCAGTGCGCTGATCGGCGACGTCACCCAGTTCGCCCTGGCGAATGTCGATGCCGAGTCAAACGTCGACGATGTCTGGCTGCACAACTACACCAACCTCGGCAACCTCGATCGTCCGATCGTGAATTCCGTCGCCACGGCGGTTGGCAACAACAAGTCGATCAGCATCACCGTCGGCGATATCGACCCGACCGGCGACAACTGAGGCGTCAACGACTGACGCTCTGCCATCCACCATTCGATATGCGGCTTTTATCGGATGGCGGGAGCCTGCGGGGTGGGTTCGCCCACCCCGTATGGCCATCCGCCCACCGCCAAAGCCGTCAGCGCAAGCCGCACATGGAGGTTTTTCATGAAGCGCTACATCGTTCTTTCGGCCGCCTTCTGCGCGATCGCCGCCGTCACACTGGGAATGGAAGCCGGAAATCTGCCGGGGCCGTTGTCGGTCCAGTCGGCCGAGGCCCAGCAGATGGGCAAGCGGCCCTGGGCGCCGTCCCAGCGCAACCGCAGCATGGCCGCGCAATTCCAGCATGCCGAACGGCAGGCGGAACGCAATGGCGGCGGTGGCAGCGGCGCACAGGGGGCGCTGGAGCAGTACGTCAATAATTATACCTATAACAGTTCGTCGACCTCCGTCGGCAATCTGAACGAGATTACGCAGAATTTGTCTGACGGATCAGTCGGAACGGTTCATCAGACAACGGACCAGTTGAGCGACGGCAACCAGGGGTCGGCGGCGAATACCGAGGTCGCGGTGAACAGCGAAACCCAGTCCGAAAGCAGCGCCGACACCAATATCGGGGCCGAAGGCGGCGACCGTTATCAGGGAAAAGACTGGTTCTCCGAGAAGGCGGATTAGGGCCCGTCTGTTTCGGGCCCCACCCGCAAACGGCATCGCCGCCATGACATTCGTCGATTGGCTTTTGCCGGATCGTGCCCTTGCCGACCCATGCCCGGGACGCGGCGGCCGGTCGATCGTCTTTCTCGATGACAACGACCATTTCGCGCGCTATGTCGACGCCGTGGCGGTCGCGGCCGGGGTCGACCTCGCCGCTCTGACCCGGTCGGAACGGCTTGCCATGGTGCTGGACGTCTATCGCCCCGGCACGGTTATAACGAATGTGCACATGCCGTGCCGCGACGCGGTCGATCTGTTGCCCGTCCTGCACGCCGCCGGTACGGTTCGGCGCCTGGTCATCGTTGCCGGCGTCGATACGCCAGCCCTTAAGGTCGCAGCATTGCGCGCCCGGAGGTATGGCGATTGGTCGGTCGAGACATGGACGAAGCCCCTTCGAACAGCTTACCTGTTCGAAAGGTTCATTGATTTCGCGGCCGAACCGGTCCATCCAACAGAGTGGGTCGAACGACGTGGCGGCCACCGACGTTGCGTAACAGAACAAGGGGTGCCGGTCCCGACCGGGCCGGACAGAACCCCGGGAAGGACCATTGAGGGGTTTGAAAATGCGTGATACGCCGTCCGAACTGATCATTCCGGCCGTAGCCGCCGACCTCCATGAGATCTGTCAGGAAGCCGTCGATGCCGGCTGCTCGCCCGATCTCGTGGCACGGGCCTGCTACGAGGCGATCGATGCCTGGTATCACGAACATCCCCCCCAGACGCCTCAGGCCCCACAGGCGCAATAATTGCGCGGTCGCGGGCCTGCACCACGCTTGCCCGCCAACGTGCCAACCTTCCGAAACCTGGCTCTTTCGGTTTCCGCGAATTGATGATCAGAGGCAACTGGCGTCTTCTTGTTCGATAGTCAGGCGCGGGCTTCCGCGTGCCTGCCGTCAACGGATCGGGAGACAGCCCATGCCAACACGCCGAACGGTGCTTTCAGGCATCCTGCCCTTGCTGGTCGTCGCGTCGGCGCCGGCATCGGTTCTCGCGGCGGTCCCACGCTACCCGGTCAGCGGCACCGATCGGCATATGGGTGCCGACGCCCAAAGCTATTGGGACGCCAAAATGTCGGGCGGTCCGGGCAAGGACGGTATTCCCGCCATCGACAATCCCCGTTTCCATAGTGCCGCCGAGGCCGATTCATGGCTCGCCCCGGATGACGTCGTCTTCGGGCTGGTCGAAAACGGTGTCGTGCGCGCCTATCCTCAACGGATTCTGGTCTGGCACGAAATCGTCAACGATACGGTCGGCGGCGACGGGATTGCCGTCACCTATTGCCCGCTGACCGGGACGGCGATCGCCTTCGAACGCGGCGGCACCGAATTCGGCGTAACGGGTCAATTGGTCAACAGCAATCTCATCATGTACGACCGGGACACCGATACCTGGTATCCGCAGATTCTGATGCGGGGCATTGGCGGCCCGCATGCCGGCGCGTCATTGCGGGAACGGGCATTGCTGTGGACGACATGGGGGCGATGGCGGTCTGCTCATCCTGAAACCGGGGTGTTGTCCACCGACACCGGGTTCGCGCGCAATTACGACCGTGACCCGTATGGCGGCTACAACCCGATCTCGGGCTACTACGTCCCGGATAGCGAAACGATGTTCCCGCTGATGAATACCGACGACCGATTCGCCAACAAACAGGTATTCATCGGTGCCCGGACCGACCGTGTCGCCATGGCCTTCAACCTGGACAGCTTGCGGGCTGCGCGCCGACTCGTCCTGGAGGCTGGGGACGAGGTCTTCACCGCCGTCTACGACGAAATCCTCGATACTGGTTACGTCTTCATTGGCGAGACGGCCGGCGAGGCTGTCATCAACCCGACCGGGCCGCACGCCGTTGAATGGGTGGGGGGCGATAGTCTTGAGCCGCTGAACGCGTTCGCGGCGATGTGGTTCGCCTGGGCGGCGTTCTATCCCGACTCGGCCGTGCATGAGTAAGAGGACGGAAGCGGGCATGGCGGAATATGGGCTCATGGGCCGCGTGGTCCGGGATCGGGGAGCATGGCTGCTGGCGCTGTCGGTGATGCTGGCCTATCTGCTGATCTATCAGCTCGCCGTTCAGGATCTGACTCTGGATGGCGCGGCGCGGCCATTCAGTTTCTTTCTGGTGGCGAATTGGGAAGGGCTGATGTGGCGGGAACGGGCGCCGTTTCAGTTCGAACCGATCGCCGTGGTCGAAGCGCCGCATCTGGTCTGGCTGATCTCGCCGGTTAACCTGGCAATCGGTTCCGCCATGGGGGCTTTGACCGGCATGCAGATCGGACTGGCACGCGTCGCCCGGCGCTGCTCGGCCGTTTGCGGGCTGAGCCCGGCGACAGGGGTTCTGGCGGGCCTGCCGGGCTTGTTGGCGGGCAGCGCCTGCTGTGCGCCGGTCATCTTCATCCTTCTCTGCGTGCAGGTCACGGCATCGTTGATATCGGTCATGTCCTTGATGATCCCGATCGCATTCGTTCTGCTGGCGGCAGGACTGGTGGCGACGACGGTTGTAGCGGCACGGCGATGCGCCGCCGCCGCTGCCGACGGATCGGGAATCCGCGCCTGACACAGGTCGACAGCCCCTGGTCGGAGAGTCACTCAGGGTCGCGCTTCGGTCCGTGCAGTTTGTCCTGCTGCGGCGACGGATCCATGCGCCCCGCCTCGTCGTCCGTGTCTGCATCGGCACCCGAGGCCGATCGCTCCGGCTGAGACGATCCCGGTTGGTTGGCCTCGTTGGCGACGCGTTCTGCCGTGGCCAGTTCCACATAGCGGGCGACGATACTCTGCAGGTTGTCGTGGAGCCAACTGGCCATGGCTTCCTCTTCCTGCAGGGATTTCTCCAGTTCAGGGCGAAGCTCGGCCATCCCCGCCTTGTCGGTCAGTTCCAGCAGCCCCCGATAGGCGGCGATTTCCATGCTTTCGAACATCGTGTTCGACTGCAGCACCTTCAACACCGCATCGTCGCCGATCGACCGGAACGACGACTGGCCCTTGCCCAGAAAGCTGACCAGCGCGTCCTTGAGTGAGGATCCGGCCGCGTTGCACGCCTCCAGAGCCCGTTCGAGCCGCATGGACTGCTCGTGCGACTCGCCGATATGCTGGGCGAGCCGGGCATGGAACTCCGGAAACGCCGAGACGGTTTTCAGCTGCGATTCCAGGACGCTGATGGCCTGACGTTCGAGCGCGTGGGTATTCTGCAATTCGCTGATCAGGGCTTCCCGGGCGAAGGCCCGCGACTTTTCCGGTGTGGCAATGTGTTCTTCATGCATGGCGGATTCCTTTCGGCTTCAGCCAATAAACAACCGACGCGGCCGCTGGTTCCCGAAATCGTCATACGGTGATACCATGGCGGCGTTGAGCCGATCGACTGATGACAAACCCCTCACAGGTTGTACGGGAGTACCGATATGGCCGCCCTTCAATCACCGACCGACCGGACGTCACCGCTTGCGGCATTGCACCGCTATTGGACCGGCAACGGCCCGCTCTGGCGCGTTTTCTGGATATATGGCGTGGCGACCAGCGCCGTCCTGGCCGCCATATATGCCTTCGCGCTGGCCGAGTCCGTGATATGGCTCGAACAGATCATGCTGCCGATATTTGTGGCCTATACGCTGTGGATCGTCGTGTCTGTCTGGCGCTGCGCGCCGAACGCCGAACAGGAACTCCACGCGCTGCTTGCGCGCTGGCTGACGGTGGTCTGGTCGATCAATACGCTGCTGCTGGCCGGATTTCTGCAACTCCGGCTGCTCGGCTTTTATACGTTCTGAATGATTGTGCATCGGCGATGCCGGGCCGAAGATCGGGAGAATCCAAGGTGAGCGCACCGCTGGCCAGAGCTGAAGAGTTTTGCCGCCGTTTCGGGCTGCAAGCGCCGATCCTGCTGGCGCCGATGGCGGGCGCGTGTCCGCCGTCGCTTTCCATTGCCGTGGCCCGGGCCGGCGGTCTGGGCGCCGCAGGCGTGCTGCTCATGCCGCCGGCGGACATTCTGTCCTGGGCCGACACCGTGCGCGCCGGCACCGATGGTCCGTTTCAACTGAATATCTGGATCCCCGATCCGGCGCCGGTGCGTGATGCGGACGCCGAGGCGCGCATCCGCGCCTTTCTCGGCCAGTGGGGCCCTGAGGTGGCGCCGGACGCCGGCGATGCCGCCCCGCCGGATTTCAAGGCGCAATGCGCGGCGATGCTGGAAGCGGCGCCGCCAATCATCTCGTCGGTCATGGGGCTGTACGACGCCGACTTCGTAGCCGAAATGAAACGGCGCGGTATCGCCTGGTTCGCCAATGTTTCCACGGTCGCCGAGGCCCGGGCGGCGGAAGACGCCGGCGCCGACGTCATCGTCGCCCAGGGTGCTGAGGCCGGCGGTCATCGCGGTTGTTTCGACGCCGGAACGGCCGAGCAAACGGCCGTCGGTCTGGTGTCGCTGGTCCCTGCCATCGTCGATGCCGTGAAACTGCCGGTGGTCGCGACCGGCGGCATCGCCGATGGCCGGGGCGTCGCCGCCGCCCTTGCCCTGGGGGCGAGCGCGGCCCAGATCGGAACCGGCTTTCTGCGCTGCCCGGAATCCACCATCCCGGCGGCCTGGGCCGACGCGCTGGCCCGCACGCCGCCTGAGGAAACCATGGTGTCCCGCGTATTCAGCGGCCGGGCCGGGCGCAGCATCGCGACCCGCTATGTACGCGCCGCGACCGGTAATGATGCGCCCGATCCGGCGCCGTACCCGATTCAGCGCGGTTTGACCGCCGCCATGCGCGCGGCCGGCACGAACGAGGGCGACGTCGATCGGATGCAGGCCTGGGCCGGGCAGTCGGCCGCACTGGCCAGGGCCATTCCCGCCGCGGAAGTGCTTGATCAGGCATGGCACGGGGCGCAATCGCTGCTACGTTGAGCGGCATGGCCCCCCGTTCCGCACTTGCCACAACTGGCCCGACCCCATCCGACCTGGTGCCAACTGATCTGGCGCCATCCGTCCGGCCGACATCGTCCGACCGATTGTCACAAAAGGCAGCACGGCGCATCGCGCTTGCTGCGCAGGGTTTTTCGGGCCAGGGCTTCTCGGGCCGGGGAACCGGCGCCGACCGCGATGCGGCCACGCCCGGCCGGGCGCAACTGCGCCGGATGATCGACCGTCTGGGCGTTCTGCAGATCGATTCAGTAAACGTGATCGCGCGTGCCCACACTCTGCCGGGTTTTTCGCGGCTCGGATCCTATACCATTTCGGATCTGAACCATCTGGCCTATGCGGGACGGCGGCGGGTGCTGTTCGAATATTGGGGGCACGAGGCGTCGTATCTGCCTGTTTCCCTGCAGCCATTGTTCCGGTGGCGCATGGCGCGGGCAGCGGCGGGGGAGGATATCTATACCGGACTCGCCCGATGGGGCCGGGAACGGGCGGATATCATCGACGAGGTTCGCCGTGAAATTGCCGATCGCGGGCCGATCGCGGCATCGGATCTCAGTCGCGTCAAGGATGGCGGCGACCGGGGCGCCGGCGGCTGGTGGGGGTGGTCCGAGGGCAAGCGTGCGCTGGAATGGCTGTTCTGGGCCGGGGAGATCACCACGGCGACCCGTCGGGGCGCCTTCGAACGGGTCTACGATCTGACCGACCGGGTGCTGCCGCCGGCAATCCTGGCAATGCCGACGCCCGATCCGGCCGATGCGCGGCGCGACCTGATGCGGGTGGCGGCGTCGGCCCTGGGCATCGCGTCCCAGCAATGTATGCGCGATTACTATCGTTTCCGGCCGGCGGATGCGTCGGCTGCGATCGCCGATCTGGTGGAGAGCGGCGAGCTGCGTCCCGTCGAAGTCAAGGGATGGGCGCGGCCGGCTTATCTCTGGCACAAGGCGCGCCATCCCCGGCGCGTGGCGGGCCGGGCGCTGCTTGCGCCTTTCGATCCGTTGATCTGGTGCCGGGGCCGGGTCGAGGCGCTGTTCGGGGCGCGCATCCGGCTGGAGATCTATACGCCGGCCCATAAGCGGCAATACGGGTATTATGTCCTGCCGTTCCTGCTCGGCGACAGCATTGCCGCCCGCCTGGATCTGAAAGCGGACCGGGCCGCCGGTCTTCTCAGGGTCTGTGCCGCGCATGTGGAGCCCGGCTTTAGCGCCGATGCCGTCGCCGGACCGCTGGCGGCGGAACTGGCATTGATGGCGCGATGGCTGGGCCTGACGGCGGTCGCCATCGATGGCCGTGGCGAACTGGCCAACGCCCTGGACGGGCCGGATATCGGCATCTGCGGCTGACGTCAGGCGCCGCTCGGCAGCGTAACGATCGTCGGTCCGTTGCGGGTTGCGATGACGGTGTGCTCATACTGTACGGTCGGTGCCGAGGGATAGCTGTAAAGCGTCCAGGCGTCGTCGCCGCTTTCGGCGCATTCGGCACCCAGCGACAGGAACGGTTCGACGGTAAAGACGAGGCCGTCATGGATCATCCGGCGGTCCTTGGGGTTGGGCCAGGTGGCGATGCCACCCGGCTCCTCGTGCAGGGACCGGCCGACACCGTGGCTTTCAAGGTTCCGCACCAGGGAATAGCCATTGCGGTGTGCGAACCGGCCGACGGCCTTGCCGATCGCCGCGATCGGCCCGTTGGCGCGTGCCTGTTCGACACCGGCCGCCATCGCTCTGCGGCCATCACGGCAGAGTCTGGCGATGGATTTCGAGAATGGCGGCACCGCGAACGACGCGCCGGTGTCCGCGTAAAAGCCGCCGCATTCTGCCGACACATCGATATTGACCAGATCGCCGCGCTCGATCCGCCGTGGCCCCGGAATGCCGTGCGCGATTTCCTCGTTGACACTGATGCAGGTCGCACCGGGAAAACCATAGGCAAGTTCCGGCGCCGAGCGGGCATCGAGTTTGTCGAGCATACTGCGGCCAAGCCCGTCGAGTTCCGCCGTGGTTATTCCTGGTTCCAGTGCCTTGCCCATGGCAGCGAGTGTATCTGCCACGATGCGACCGATTCGCTGCAGACCGATATAATCCGCGTCGTTCGATACCGTCATTGATTCCATTTCCACTGTCCTGCCGGCGGCGGCGCCCGCGTCACGCCTCTCTACCATAAACGGGTGTCAGGCCCCTATTGGCTTTGACAGCCTGAAACCAGGTTGGCATCTATGTTTGTCGGGGGCGCGGCTGTTCGATCCATCGGGCATGACCGCTACCAGATTTTTACGAGGCATCGCAGGATTGCATCCGTTGAGGCCACAAATCGGAAGTTGTGCCGAATTTAACGGTTTATTCGGGATATTGCGGCAGAGTGCCGACTTCCAGCTTCGCGTCAACGGGTCCCGGAAGGGGGCGGCAGTCCGTGCCAAGATCGACCGACGACAATAAGGAATCCTACCGCAAGCGCCTGTCCCAGCAGGAACTTGACCGGGTTATTCGCGATCACGCCCGGTATCTGCAGCGGCGCAGCGGGGGCCGGCGGGCATGCCTGCGGCTGGTCGATCTTTCTCATCTCGAAATGTCCGGCCGCGACCTCTCCGAGGCCGATTTGTCCGGAGCCAATCTCTATGGTGCGCGTATCGTGGGCACCGTGCTTGCGCATGCCAATCTCTACGGCGCCGATCTCAGGCTGGCCAATCTGACCGATGCCGACCTGACCCTTGCCGATATGCGCGGCACCTGCCTGCGGGGGGCGGTTCTGACCGGCGCCTGCATGATCGACACCGACCTTCGCGACGGCGTTATCGTCACGCCCGGCAGCGACGGATCGCTGGAGCCGATCAGTTTCGACACCACGATCACCGAGTTGACCTGCGCCAAGATCAACAACGCCAATCTGACACGGGCGAAGCTGGCCAACGCGTTCGTCATGCAGACCGATCTGACCGACAGCGTGCTGCGCGACGCCCGGCTGATCAGGACCAACCTGACCAATTCCGATCTGACCGGCTGCGTGCTGGAAGGCGCCGATCTGTCCGACGCCAATCTGACCGGCGCGAATCTCAGCGGTGCCGATCTGCGCAATGCCAAGGTCATCGGCTGCAACATGACCAATGCCGATCTCGTCGGCGCCATCTACGACCGTAACGATTTGCTGAAAGCCAACCTGACCAATGCCAGGGTGCTGAAACCGTCGGGAAGCCTGCGCCGGCCGATCCTGGATGTGCTGCGCGATCACGCGCTGTGGACGGTCACCAACGGCCGCAGCGGCGAACGCATCGATTTCTCTGAACTGGATCTGGCGGAGAGCGATTTTACCGGGCGCAATCTGTCGGCCTCGCTGATGCGCTCGGTGTGCCTGTCGGACGCCAAGCTCATCCGCGCCGGTCTGGCGATGGCCGATATGACCTTCGCCGACCTGCGGGGCGCCGACCTCACGATGGCCGATCTGCGCGGCACCAACCTGCAGCGTGCATCGCTGATCGGGGCGACTCTGACCCAGGCGCGGATGTCGCCGGTTGAAATCGCCGGTGCGAACAAGCTTACGTGGTCGGCCAATCTCATGCGCGCCCGGCTGAGCGACGCCAATCTTTTCGAAGCCGATATGAGCCACGCGCAGCTTTCCGGGGCCGTGCTGACCGGCGTCGACCTTCGTGGGGCCAATCTGACCGGGGCAAATCTCCAGAATGCAGATCTGTCCAACGCCAGGCTGGACGGCTGCAACATGAGCGATGCCGACCTCACCGACGTTACCGGCCTGAAGAAGCCGGCCTGAAAAACCGGCAAAGATACTGCGCTGGTGATCTGGCGCGGCCCCACGGTCTCGGCCGGCAATGCGTGTGCCGCAATTCCGGCATCGGCCGGCGCCGGTTTACTACGTCCCGGCAGACGCCTATAACCCGATCATGACGCAAAATTTCATCAAGATGCACGGTCTGGGCAATGACTTCGTCGTTATCGACGCGCGTCGTGACGTCGTCGATCTGACGGCCGATCAGGTCAGGCGCATCGGCGACCGGCGCCGGGGTGTGGGGTTCGATCAGTTGCTGATCATCGAACCGACGGCGACCAAGGGTGTGGACGTCTATATGCGGATCCTCAACCCCGACGGCGGAGAAGCCAGGGCATGCGGAAACGGCACGCGTTGCGTGGCAGATCTGGTTATGTCCGAAACCGGACGGCGTGAAACCGTCATCGATACGGTGGCCGGGGCGATCGCGTGCCACCGCAACGCCGACGGCAGCGTGACCTGCGACATGGGACAAGCACGGCTGGACTGGCGCGACATCCCACTGGCCCGGGAGGTCGACACCATGAGCCTGCCCGTTTCCGTCGGCGACGTCGCAAAGCCGGTCGCGGTGGGCATGGGCAACCCGCATGTCGTCTTCTTCGTTGACGAAGCCGATGCCGTCGATGTCGAACGTCTGGGGCCGCTGATCGAAAACCACACGCTTTTTCCCGACCGCACCAATGTCGAATTCGCGCAGATTCTGGCACCGGATCTGATCCGGATGCGGGTCTGGGAACGCGGCGCCGGCGTGACCCAGGCCTGCGGATCGGGCGCGTGTGCGACCGCCGTTGCGGCGTGCCGGCGCGGATTGACCGGCCGGGCGGCGACCGTGCGACTGGATGGCGGCGACCTCCGGATCGAATGGGGCGATGACGGCCGGGTCCTGATGACCGGACCGGCGGCACGGGTGTTCGCCGGCACGCTGGATCCGGCCTTTCTTGACGGCCGGTGACGGTGTGCCGGGCAACGAGGTGACAATGGAAGCGACGGGGGCAGCTGTAAACGCCGATCCCGATGCCGGTCCGGCATCGGCGGACCGGCGCCGTGTGATCACGCTCGGCTGCCGGCTGAACACCTACGAAAGCGAAGTTATCCGCGGCCACCTGGCCGCAGCCGAGGCCGAGTGTCCGGACGGTCCCGAAACGGTTGTCGTGAATACCTGCGCCGTGACCGCCGAGGCCGAGCGTCAGGCCCGACAGACCATCCGCCGGATCAAGCGCGACCGGCCCGAATGCCGGGTTGTCGTCACCGGATGTTCAGCCCAGATCGACCCTGATCGTTACACCGCCATGGCCGAGGTCGACCATGTCGTCGGCAATGCCGAAAAGCTTCGCCCGGAAACCTGGTCGGGCATGGCCGACGCGGCAACGGCCACGCAGCGGGCTCTCGTGAATGATATTGGGTCGGTGCGCGATACGGCCCAGCACCTCGTGGACGGTTTCACCGATCGTACGCGTGGTTTCGTACAGGTACAGCAGGGATGCGACCATCGCTGTACGTTCTGCATCATTCCCTATGGCCGCGGCCCCTCGCGGTCGGTTCCGGTTGCCGAAGTGGTGCGGCAAATCCAGGCCCTGGTCGGCAATGGTACGCGTGAGGTCGTGCTGAGCGGCGTCGACATCACCTCGTACGGCGGCGATCTTCCCGGAAAGCCGGTTCTGGGACATCTGGTTCAGGCCGTCCTGCGCCATGTTCCCGACCTGCCGCGTCTCAGGCTTTCTTCGCTCGACTGTATCGAAGTCGACGAGGCATTGTGGGACGTGATCGCGAACGACCATCGATTCATGCCGCATCTGCACCTGTCCCTGCAATCGGGCGATCCGATGATCCTGAAACGGATGAAGCGGCGGCATACGCCGGACGAGGCCGTGGCATTGACCGAACGCGCCCGACGAATCCGGCCCGACATCGTGTTCGGCGCCGACCTGATCGCCGGGTTCCCGACCGAGACTGGGGAAATGGCCGCCAACACGCTTGCGGCAATCGATGCCTGCGGCCTGACATGGGTCCATGTTTTTCCCTATTCCGAACGGCCGGGCACGCCGGCAGCCCGCATGCCGCAGATACCCGGCAATGTCCGCAAGGCCCGTGCTGCTGCGCTTCGCCAGGCCGCTGCGGCGGCGCAGCAGCGTTTTCTTGACAGCCGAGTCGGCTGCCATGAGATGTTGCTGATTGAAAACAGCGGGCTGGGGCGCACTGAACAGTTTGCCACGGCCCGGCTGGTCGACGGGCCGGCACCGGCCGGATCGTTGATCGCGGCGGTCGTGATCGGCCATGACGACGGCGTTCTTCAGACCCGGCGTGCGGTTTGCGGACCGCATGGGTTCTTTTCCCCGGCAACCCCACCGGAAACAACCGACGTATCATAAGGTCCAGAGATGGTCTCCTCGCCCGACGCCCCGGATGGCGGCAAGAAGAAAAGCTGGTTCAGCCGTTTGAAGGACGGCCTGTCGCGGTCGTCGTCGAAGCTGTCGGAAGGGATTACCGGCATCTTCACCAAGCGCAAACTCGACGACGAGACGCTTGAGGAACTGGAGGACCTGCTGATCGGCGCCGATCTGGGGCCGGCCAATGCCGCCCGTATGACGGCGGAACTGTCCCGCACCCGTTTCGGCAAGGAAGTGTCGCCGGAAGAGGTCCGCGAGGCGCTTGCCGAACAGGCGGCGGCGATTCTGGCCAAGGTCGCACAGCCGTTGCGGCCCGAGGGCGGAAAGCCCACGGTGATCCTGATGGTCGGCGTCAACGGGACCGGCAAGACCACGACGATTGGCAAGCTGGCGCATCTATGGCGCGGCCAGGGACTGTCGGTGACCATGGCGGCGGGCGACACTTTCCGCGCGGCGGCCGTCGATCAGCTGAAGATCTGGGGCGCGCGAACGGGCTCGCCGGTCATTGCACGGCCGATCGGCGCCGACGCCGCCGGCCTGGCGTTCGACGCATACGAATCGGCGCGCAAGGAAGGCAGCGACGTGCTGCTGGTCGATACCGCCGGCCGCCTGCAGAACAAGAAAACGCTGATGGAGGAGCTGACCAAGGTGGTGCGAGTCCTGAAAAAGCAGGATTCGTCGATTCCCCATCACGTTGTCCTCGTCCTGGATGCGACAACCGGGCAGAATGCTCATGCACAGGTCGAAGCGTTTCAGGAGGCGGTCAATGTCACCGGGCTGATCGTCACCAAGCTGGACGGGACGGCGCGTGGCGGCGTCGTCGTTTCGCTTGCGGAAACGTTCGGTCTGCCCGTTCACGCCGTTGGCGTTGGGGAGACGGCCGAGGATCTGCGCGACTTCGAGCCCCGGCAGTTCGCGCGGTCGCTGATGGGGTTGAGCGACGGCTGACCGCCGACTGCGGCGTGGAAAGTGATGGATAGAACGAAACGGGGTGGACAAGGCATGGCAGGCGTGGACGTCGAAGGCATTGGAACGGCCGGCGGCCGGATCATCGACCCATCCGGAGAATCGGCTGAAGTTGAGCCGGTCGAGGTCGGCGTGAGTGCCGCAGCCGAACAATTCACGGACCTGACGGCGGCGTATCAGCGGGTCGCGGAAATCTACGATACCGGCACACGGTTCCTGCGCGACCGTTTCCGGGAATACGCCCATGGTAAAGATCCGCAGAAGCGGCAACGGGCCTTTTATCCCTATGTGAGAATCCGCACGACGGGTTGGGCGCAGGTGGATACGCGCCTGTCCTTCGGCTTTGTGACCGACCCTGGAAGCTATTCCGTCACCATAACCCGGCCGGATCTGTTCAACGCCTATCTGCACCAGCAGTTCGAGCAGTTGCTGCACAATCATCAGGTGCCGATCGAGATCGGAACCTCATCGACCCCGATACCCGTCCATTTCGCCTTTCCCGACGGCATGCATGTCGAAAGCGACCTGACGCCGGAACGCATCAGGGGCCTGCGCAATGTGTTCGACGTGCCTGATCTGGCGGTGATGGACGACAGCATCGTCAATGGCACGCATTTCATTACGCCCGGTTCGGGCGACCGTCCGTTGGCAATGTTCACCGCACCGCGGATCGACTATTCGTTGCATCGCCTTCGGCACTATACGGCGACCGCATGCGAGCACTTCCAGAACTTCGTGCTGTTCACAAACTACCAGTTCTATATCGATGAATTCATCCGGCATGCCCAGGCCTTGATGGCCCAGGGAGATCCGACTTATGATGCTTTCGTCGAGCCGGGAGGGCGGATCACGCCCAACACGCGGCTGAGTGCCGAGGGGCCGCAGGGCACCGCCGTGGAACGTGCGCCGCAGATGCCGGCCTATCATCTGGTCGCGCCGAACAACACCGGCATTACCATGGTGAATATCGGCGTGGGGCCGTCCAACGCCAAGACGATCACCGATCACATCGCCGTGATGCGGCCGCATGCGTGGCTGATGCTTGGTCATTGCGCCGGTCTCCGGAACTCGCAGAAACTCGGCGACTATGTGCTGGCTCATGGCTATGTGCGCGAAGATCACGTCCTTGATGCCGATCTGCCGATCTGGGTGCCTTTGCCGCCGCTGGCCGAAGTGCAGCAGGCGCTCCAGTCGGCGGTCGGCGAAATTACGGGGCTGAAGGACTATGAGCTGAAATCGATCATGCGCACCGGCACCGTTGCCACGATCGACAATCGAAACTGGGAATTGCGCGATCATCACGAACCCGTTCAGCGGTTCAGCCAGTCGCGGGCCATTGCGCTCGACATGGAATCGGCGACGATTGCGGCCAACGGATTTCGTTTCCGCGTCCCTTACGGCACCTTGTTGTGCGTGTCAGACAAGCCGTTGCACGGCGAACTCAAGCTCCCCGGCATGGCCGATGCCTTTTACAAGCAGCAGGTCGGCCAGCATCTGAAAATCGGCATTCGCACCATGGAGGTGCTGCGCACACTGGGGCAGGAGAAATTGCACAGCCGCAAGCTGCGCAGCTTCAGCGAGGTGGCGTTTCAATAGGCAATGGCCCGTCGTTGGCGCCGGTCAGGATAGCGGCCCCTCTGTCAGCAGCTGGCCGATGTCATCGACGACGATTTGCCATCGGTGCGATGCCCAGGTAAAGGTCAGTCGCCAGGTGCCCGCATCGCTGCCGGTTCCACGCTCGGTCGCCTGAAAAACCCGGCCGTCGCGCAGCAATGCCATGAAACGGTCGGGTTCGAGCCCCAGCTTCGGCGCGATATAGGTGGCGTCGACGGTGAAGGAACCGTCGGGGGCGCGGGTCACGGGAGAAGCGTTGTCCTTGCGATCTTCGGTCGTCATCGCCATTGTCACTCCTTGCCGGAACGGGGTCGGCGCTGTTGTTCGAACGTGCCGTTATATATAGGGGCTTACCATATCATGGCCGAAAACCAAGTAATCGCAGGCGGTGGCAGGCATGCGATCAACCCGTGGATCCGGCTGGGGCTGGAAGCCGGCCCGCTGATCGTGTTCTTCATCGCCAACCGGCTCGAAGGCATCTATGTCGGCACGGCCTGGCTGATGGCGACCACGGTCGTGGCCATTGCCGTGTCGTTCAGGCTGGAACGGCGGGTGCCGATGATGCCGCTGATATCCTGCGGCTTCGTGGTCATTTTCGGCGCCCTGACCCTGTTCATGGACGACGACGTCTTCATCAAGATCAAGCCGACTTTCGTCAACCTGCTGTTCGCGACGATCATCCTGGTCGGATTGGTGTTCGGCCGCACATTCCTGAAGATTCTGATGGGAACCGTGCTGTCACTGACCGACCAGGGATGGCGATCGCTGAGTCTGCGCTGGGGGCTGTTCTTCATCGTTCTTGCGGTGCTGAACGAGCTCGTCTGGCGGAATTTCTCGACCGATTTCTGGGTGAACTTCAAGGTCTTCGGCATCATGCCGCTGTCGATGATCTTCGGCTTGTCGCAGGTTCCGCTGATCATGCGCGAAAGCACCGAAGAAAGCGGCGCCGCCACAGACGACATTAACGAACAGGTGCCAACCGGCGATCCCCGGCGTCCTGAAACGCGGGAATAGAGACCTTTCAGCCAGATCCCGTCACAGCCCCGGCAGGGGCGCATCGGCGGTCGGCAACGGGCAGCCGCGGCGGAACCGGTCGATGGCGAATGGCGCAAGAGCGGGATCGCGCGCGCCGGTGACCACATGGTCGGCCGCGAACTGGGCAAGACCGACGCCACGGGCGCCCAAGCCGGTATCGGCCAGCCAATAGACCGACGGGCCGACATAGTCCGCAACCGGGAACCGATCCGGGCTGAGGGCCATACCGCCGGTACACGGGCGGTCGACGAATGTCGCACCGTCGGCAAAGCGCGTCATGCGACGGCCGATCGCGTCAGGTGCGACGGCCTGAAACCATGATGTCGATCCGCCGGGGTCGATGGGTGCCCAGGGCATCAGTCGAACATGCAGCCCCTGGCCGTCCAAACGTTCGCCGCCATGGCGCAGGCTGATGGATACCTTGTCACCGGTGATGGTCTCGGTATTCAGGATCAGCAGCGGCGCGTTACGCCGGTCGGCGCCCCGCCAGCCGACGGTGGTTTCGACATCGCCCTCAAGGCAGGGCTGGGCCAGCCATCCCGACGGGCCTGTTCCGGGTGCTGCCTGGTCTCCTGCGATGGGCGGAAGGTTCTGCATCTCGCCGAGCATGGACCAGTGTTCAGGAGCATGGGGACCGACTGCGATGATGATGTGCCCGGCTTGAGTCTGGCCGCGCGTCGTCGACACAATGCATCCGTCGATGCCGCCAGTTTCGTATCGCGTGACTTCGGTTCCGGCGTGGATCCGCACGCCCCAGCGCCGCGCGGCTTCCGTCAGGCCGGCAATCATCTGCCGGGCGCCGACATAGCCGCCAGCGGGATCGTGATACAGCGCTGCCCCGTCGGCAATTGTCAGATCCGGCCATGTGTCGTCGATCAGGCGGCCGATGGCTGCGGGCGACAAATGCTGGATTTCGGGGTGGGTGTCGGCGGCCGTCGGGCCTTCGGCGGTCTCGCGGATGGCGCCGACCTGCTGGAACCCGTAGGTGACCGGATCGCTGGCCAGAAAATCTAGGCTCCGGTCGATGATCGGGAAGAGCACCGGCGACGCGTCGAAGCGATGGATGGACCCGGATGCGGACCAGGAAGCGCCGGTACCGGGGCCTGCCTTGTCAACGACCAGAACGCCGTCTCCGGAACCACGGCCCGACATCTCCAGCCGCTCGGCAATCGCGCCGGCAATGGCCAGCCCCTGAATGCCGGCTCCGACCACCAGATACTCGACCCGCTCGGGCATGGTCGCCTGCATCCGTTCCCCCTGTTCCGGTGTCGCGCGGACAACGCGCTTGCGAAATGACCGCTGCCGTGCAGCCGCACCGGCCATAATCGTTATGAGGGTACATAACGTTCGTTTACAAAACCTTGAGCTGTATTCGATTCAGGCGGCGCCCAGATGGCGGGCCAGAAGATGCCAGCTTCGCTTTCGCATTCGGCGATGCGTCGCGTGGTCGACATGGATCAGCCCCTGCCGATCGGCGAGCCCGCCCACCGGTTCGAAGCCATCGAGGAAAGGCCGCACAATGCCCGATGTGACACCGGGTGCGGCTTCGGCGCTGGCGATCAGGCCCGCCAGGCGGTCCGCCCGGTCGGCATCGTCGATGGCGTCGGGGCCGCCAGGGGGCCCGGGGCGCCGCTGGTCCACCATACTGCTGCCCGGACGGACGAACGCGATGATATCGGCCTTCAGGCCTTCCTGACCCGACAGGTCGGCGAGCGACCGGTTGAAACAGTCGGCGGCGTCATCCGGTAATCGGGGGATCCGGGGCAGGCTCATCCTTGGCGTCAGCACGCGTCCGCCGGTATGAGCGACTGTTGCCCGTCCGGCAGGATCCACGCCGAGCACATCCAGGTCTGCGCCAAGGTGGTCGGTATCGCCGTCCTCGAACCACCCGCCGAAGGCTTCGGCGATCGGCGCCGTATAGCGCCCGGTGGTCAATGCGCCAATATGGGCATGGTTCAGAAAGCTCGACACCATTTCTGCAGCATCGAGTGCGCCTTGCGTGTCGTCGGCGGCCACGCACTCGACCGCACCCGCAATCGTGCCGAGCCGTGTGGACGGCGTTTCGCCGCGCAAGGCCGCCAGCGTCGCGGCAACCGCCAGAGTCTGATGATGCAACGCGCCGAAGATGGGGCCGCCGGCGGCGTAGGACCCGCCGCTGCGGCCGGGAGGAAAGCGGCCCTCGCCATATCCCTCAAGCGCAAGCCGGGCGGGATCGTTCATGACCAGGAGGGTCTCCAGCCGATCGCCCAGCCGGGCCGCGACGGTGCAGGCGTAGTCGCGAAACCGGAATATGGTATCGCGGTTCAGCCAGCCGCCGCCGTGGGGTCCGACCATGTTTTCCAGCGCGGCCGGCAGGTCCCAGTGGTGCAGTGTCGGCAAAGGCGTCAGCTCGGCATCGAGGATCCGGTCGACCAGACGGTCGTAGTGACCCAGGCCGTCGGCGTCGGCACGGCCGCGACCCGTGGGCTCGATACGCGACCATGAGACCGTAAAGGCAGCCGTGCCGAGCCCCGCTTCCCGGAAAGATGCCAGGTCTTCGTCCAGATGACCGGTGAAATCGGACCCCCGCGAGGGTCTGGACCCGTCCGCGACGCGGTCCGGCCAGCGGCAGAAATCGTCCCAGATGCTACGGTCCGGCTCTGCGGGGCGGCCGCCGCCGTCGACCGACAGCGCGACCGTTCCTGCCCCCCATTTCATGGCCGTCAATCCGTCTTCAGCGCGGCAACGCCCGGCAGGTCCTTGCCTTCAAGCCATTCCAGAAAGGCGCCGCCGGCACTCGATACATAGGTGAACCGGTCATCGACACCGGCCCGGCTCAGGGCCGCGACGGTATCGCCGCCGCCGGCGACCGACAGGACCCGACCCTTTTCCGTCAGTTCGGCGACGTGGCGGGCCAGGGCAAAGGTACCGGTGCCAAAGGGTTCGACCTCGAAGACGCCAAGCGGCCCGTTCCAGAGCACCGTCTTGACACCGTCGACAGCGGCCGTGAGGGCGGCAATGGTGTCCGGGCCGACATCGAGCATCATGGCATCGGACGGGATGGCATCGATGGCCACGGTCTCGTTCGGGGCGCCGGCTTCGAGCTTGCGCGCAACGACCGCGTCACTGGGCAGAATGATGCGGCAGCCCGACTTTTCGGCCCTGGCCATGATGTCGCGGGCCGCGTCGGCCATGTCCGACTCGCACAGCGAGGTTCCGACATCGACGCCCTTGGCGTGCAGGAACGTGTTGGCCATGCCGCCGCCGAGCACGAGCATGTCGACCTTGCCGATCATGTTGCCGAGCAGATCGAGCTTGGTGGAAATCTTGGCACCGCCGACGACGGCAAGCACCGGGCGTTCCGGCTTTTCCAGGGCGTTGGTCAGGGCGGTGAGTTCCTGCTCCATCAGCCGGCCGGCCACGGACGGCAGCAGCCGGGCGATCGCCTCGGTCGAGGCGTGGGCACGGTGCGCGGCGGAAAAGGCATCATTGACGTAGAGATCGCCCAGCACCGACAGCGATCGGGCGAATTCGACGTCGTTGGCCTCTTCCTCAGCGTGAAAACGCAGATTTTCGAGCACCAACACGCCGCCCGGCGTCAGCGCCTCGATGGCCGAGGCCGCAGGGGCGCCGATACAGTCCTCGGCGAAGCTGACCGGTCGTCCGTCCAGCGAGACCGAGAGCGCCGCCGCGACGGGGCGCAGGCTGTCCTTTTCGGAGCGCTTGCCCTTGGGTCGACCGAAATGAGACATGACCACGACCTTTGCCCCCTTGTCGGCCAGTTCTGTCAGCGTCGGTGCGAGCCGGTCGAGCCGCGTGGTATCGCTGACCTTGCCGTCGCTCATCGGGACATTGAGATCGGCGCGCACCAGCACGGTTTTGCCCGCAACGTCGACGTCATCCAGTGTCTTGAAGGCACTCATCGAACTGCTCCACCACCGATTGCAAGGATATCGGTGCGAAAGCAACCATAGCCGGGCCGATAATTCAACAGGACGCTTTGATAGCAGGTATGTGGGGAGCGGAGCTGGGCGCGAGTCGCCGCGCGTGGGCGCCTCAACTCGGCAGAACCGATAGGGCTGCCTGACGGTGATTTCAGCCGAAACAGGGCTGCCGCGCGAGATCGCCGAACTGGGTGTCACGCTCGATGTCGGCGTCACCGACAGCGTTGACCCTTTTGCCGCCTATGACGGCAGCCTCGGCGACAACTACGCCGACCATCGCGGCCAGGCCGGGCTTCGCTTTACCTGGTGACCGGGGCGGCACCCGGCGTTACCGCGCCGGGTATCGGGGCGGGTGGTAACGCGCCACCCCACCTGATCGTCCCTGACTTGATCAGGGGCCCCGATCCGGATGTCGTCGTTACTGGGTGCCGCGAAGATTTGTCGTGGCTTGTTGCCGCCGGCCGAGGTCCCTATACTCTGCTGCCAACGAAGCCTGCACTGAAAAGAGACTTCATGGCGATCGACGGACGACCGAACCCGCTGCGGCTGAATCCGCTGCAGTGCAAGACATTGGCGATTCTTCAGGGATTTGCCGAGGCAGGACACGGCTACGAAGAACCGGACGGCGACGGCTATTTCGTCGGGCAGTTTCCGCAGCCCCACGGCAATCACATGCATGTCGGCCAGGCACTGGTCATGATGCGCGACGCCACGGGGCTAACCAATCCGGCGGTATTCACGGCGCTGGAGCGAAAGGGTCTTATTCGCAGCGCCTTTCCCATGGGCGCCGTTCTGACGCCTGCGGGTCGCGAGTATGTGACCGGCGTTCGCGACAGGGTCCTGCATCAAACCGACCACCACGGTCCCGATGGATGATCCTTCGACGGCCCTGGTCTTCGTGGCGGCGCTTTTGACCGCCATTGCGACCGGAGTGGGAGCCCTGCCGCTGCTGTGGGCCAGGCAGGGAGGCGAACGGCTGCAAGCCGTCGGTGGTGCGGTTGCCGGGGGCCTGATGATCGGCGCCAGCATTCAATTGATCATCGAGGGCACGGCCTATGGTCTCGGCTCTACCGTGATCGGCGCTGTCCTGGGTGCGGTGTTCATGGCCGTGGCCGGGCGTTTGATGCCCCACGGCGATGAAATGAAGATCGGGGAGATGGTCGGCGCCGATGCCCGCAAAGCCGTGCTCATCGTTGGCGTCATGACTGTCCATTCCGCAGCCGAAGGCATCGGCGTGGGCGTCTCGTTCGGCGGCGGTGCGGATCTCGGATGGCTGATGACGCTGGCGATCGGCATCCACAACATGCCCGAGGGTTTGGCCATCGCCCTGGTTCTGGTGCCGCGCGGTGTGACGGTGCTCGGCGCGGCGTGGTGGTCGATATTCTCATCGCTGCCGCAGCCTTTGCTGGCTGTGCCGGCCTTTGCCTCGGTCGCCCTTTTCGAACCGCTGCTCCCGGCCGGTCTGGGGTTGGCGGCAGGCGCCATGATCTGGATGGCGGCGACTGAGATGCTGCCGGATTCACGTGCCCGGCTGGGCCTGTGGAAGATGACGGTCTGGACGTCAGGATCGGCCCTTTGTCTCCTGGCCTTTGCATCTCTGATGGTCGGGTCCTGAAATCTGCCTGCCCCGAGCTATGGTTGCCCGGGGTCCCGGCAGGCCCAATGAACGAAACGCCGCACCTTCAGTGGTGCGGCGTTTCGGATCGTGCTGGCACCATTGCCGGCGCTGGTGTCGGGGTCAGCCCTGACGTATGTCGTCGAGGAACGACCCCATCTGGGTGCGCAGGGAATCCGCCTGCTGGGCGAGCTGCTCGGCGGCGCTGAGGACTTCACCGGCGGCCTGGCCGGTATCGTTCGCTGCGGCGGTCGCCTGTCCGACATTGCCGGTGACCTCGCCGGTGGCGGTAGAGGCGTCCTGAGCGCTTCGGGCGATTTCGCTGGTGGCCGCGCTTTGCTCCTCGACCGAGGCGGCGACGCCGGTGGCGATATCGTTGATGGTGCGAATCGTTTCGGTGATGCCGCCGATGGCGGTGACGGCATCGCCCGTCGATGCCTGGATCGCCGCGATCTGCTGGCCGATCTCGCCAGTCGCCTTGGCGGTCTGGTTGGCAAGGTTCTTGACCTCGGCGGCGACGACGGCAAAGCCCTTGCCGGCCTCGCCGGCGCGGGCGGCTTCGATCGTCGCATTGAGTGCCAGAAGGTTGGTCTGCTCGGCGATGTCGTTGATCAGGTCGACCACCTGACCGATGCGGTTCGCGGCTTCGGCGAGACTCTTGATGGTCTCGTTGGTGCTTTCGGCATCGGTGACCGCGCGTCCGGCAATATCGGTCGATCGGGCAACCTGCTGTCCGATTTCGTGGATAGCGCTGGACAGTTCCTCTGCCGCGCTGGCGACCGTCTGGACATTGCTGGCCGCTGTTTCCGCAGCGGTGGCGGCGTCGCCGGAGACCGACGCCGTCCGGTCGGCGGTGTCGCGCATGCCGGATGCCGTGGCTTGCATTTCCGTCGCGGCGGCAGAGACACCGTCGACGATGGCGCCGACATTGGACTGGAACTGGTCGGCCAGGGACAGACGGGCATGCCGGCGATCGTCGCTCGCCTTCTGACGCTCGTCCTCCGCCCGTTTGTTGGCTTCTTCGACCTCGATCGCCGTCTGGCGAAAGACTTCCAGAGACTGCGCCATGCCGGTGATCTCGTCACGGCCGCGTTTGTCGATCTCGATTTCGAGATTGCCGGCGGCGAGTTCCTTCATCGAATCCGCCAGACCCGTCATGCGCCGCACGATCGATCGGCCGACATAGAGCCAGGCGATCAGGACCGAAACCAAGATTCCGGTGGCGGCGATCGCGATCAGCAGTATCCGGCTCTGATTGATCAGATCCCCGGCGGCGGCGGTCGATGCATCGGTTCTGGCTCTGACGGCCTGCGTCAATTCGGCGACGGCTTCGACCATGCCGTTCACCATCGCCTGGTTTTGCTGACTTTCGTTCGCCAGAGCTTCGGTGAGTTCGAGCCGTTCAGTGCGATCGTCAAAAATGCTGTTGGCCCCGGTGCCCAGTTGTATGATCGCCATCACCGTCTCGTTGAGGTCATCGACGTCCATTCGGCCGCCGAGATTGGACAGCGTCGTGGCCAGGGTGCTGGCTGCCGATGCGAACTGATCATTCAGTTCACCGATGCGATCGAGGGTCCCGGAAATCGCCGCTTCGTTCAATACCCCGACGATCAGGTTGGTGTTCGCCACGACCGCCTGCAGTTCGTCGACGTTGCGGGTCTGTACGTTCGTAAGCTCGTCGACGACTTCCTCGGTATTGTTCATCAGCAACGTACCGGCAGCTTCCGTCTGTTGACGGGCTTGCAGCGTCAGCCGGTCGATCGTCTCCAGAAGGCTGCCCGACGTATTGCGCATTTCTTCTTCGACTTCGACCGTCTGCCGGATCAGGCTCGCGGAATAATCGCCACCCAGATATTGCTGGCGAAACTCGAAGAGATTGGTTTCCGAACCTGCTGTTCCGAAAGACAGCAGCCGATCAAGATTGCGATTGAAGAAAAACTGATCGGTGCCGGCGTCGAGTTCCTCTCGAATTTCCGCGACCCGGGCTGCTATCACGTCAAACTCTTCCTGGAGGATGTTGACGTCCTCGACGGTCAGGGCGTTCACCGAGCGCTGCAGAAGACTCACGATCTGAATCAGATCGCCACGCAGCGCCATGCTGTTGACGAGTTGTCCGGATGTCGTCTCCGTCACGTTGTTCACGGCTGACCTTACATCATCCCGGAGATCCAGCCCGAAGCGTACGATGTTCATGCGCGCGGCCTGTACGCGCGGGCGGCCGAGATTCAGAGCGGATTGATGCAGCTCGCGCAGTCGGACGAGGCGCTCGTTGAGCGAGGCGTCCAGAGCGATCGCCCGGTTGACCAGATCCGTCTGGGCGTCGGACTGCTCCAGCATCGACTCGACGTCGCCACGCATGATCCGGATCGATTCGTCGGCGCCGAAGGTCCTCTCAAGCCGATCCAGTTCGCTATGCATGGCGGTGGCATCGTTCTGGAGGTTGTTGGCGAAACGGGTGACGGCGTCAGTCGATTCGGCCTCGGAAAGACTGGTCATGTCGTCGGCGAATTGATTGGTGGCCGTCGCCAGATCCTGTGCTGCGGATATCGCCGGCAGGTTTTCCTCGGTGATGTCGGTGAAGGCGTCCTCCGCGCCCTGGAACGACAACAGCGCAACACCGCTCGCCAGCACGGTCATCATGGCGACGACACCGAAGGCGATCATCAACTTGCCCCGGATCCCCAACTTGCCGCGGCTTTCACCGCCATGGCCGGCGGCTGTGTCGTCATTGTGGTGCGACTCGGGTTGGTCGTTGGACGACCCGCTTTTACTATTGGATTCGGTGGTCTCGGTCGCCATGCCTGTTGATCTCCTATGGCGATGGGCGGCATTTTCGAAGCCGCATGCTTGGGAAAATACGAACTGCAATCCCAACCTGACCGCGAATAGTAAAAACATTATAAAGCGAACGAAGAATCAACTTATAATAGAGTTTAGTCTATTTGTGCTCGTTATTGGCAACGTGTCGCGGTGGCCGATCTGGTGTCGAGAGCAATCCGAAAACTAGTAGATCAAATGATAAATACACGTTATTATTGTTGGAGTGCTAATGCGTCCCTGTTTCCGCGCTCCGCGGCCGCACTCGATCGCGCAGGTCGGGGGCATGGGGCCGGGTTCACGGGCAGTGCAGGATGCGGAAGGCCAACCGATGATATAAATCGTCGAGGATCGCGACGCGGACAGGCTTGCGGCGCTGATCAGCATTGCGGGTCGTATGAACGGCTTTCTCTACCGGTGCCGCAATGATGCCGACTATACAATGCTGGTCATGGAAGGTGACGTCCCGCGCCTTACCGGCCGTCAGGCGACGGATTTCACCGAAGGGGCGCGGCAGTCGTATGCCGGCGTGATCCACCACGAGGATGCCGGAAGCGTCGATGCCGCGATCGACGCCGCCGTGAAAGAGCGTCGCGGCTGGGAGGTCCAGTACCGTATTGCACTGCCGGACGGCGGCAGCCGTTGGGTACGTGAGATCGGCGGCGGTGTTTTCGACGACGACGGACGGTTGGCCTGTCTGGAAGGTCTGGTCGTCGATATCGCCCTGCGCAAGCGGGACGAAGAGAAGAACGCCCTGATGTTCCAGGAAGTGGCGCGCACCAGCCAGGACATCGTTGCCGATACCACCGTTATTCTGAGCGTCCTGAAAACCCTGAAGCTGCTGGCGCTGAATGCGCGCATCGAAGCCGCCCGCGCCGGTGAATTCGGCGCCGGCTTCACGGTGGTTGCGACCGAAATCAAGACGCTGGCGGAACAGACGGGGGAAGCCGCCGAGCGGATCACGACGCTGATGGCCGACCTGCAGATGCTGCTCTCGAACCGCGAAGGAGAATGAGCCAGGGTTGTTGGCGTGTTGAGGGTTCCCCATCCTTGCGAAATCCGTTCAAGGCAGACTATCGTGCGTCGGTACATCTATGATTCTGGATCGGCTTTGGCCGATTCGGCATCCCAAGCCGAGATCAAACGGATGACCGATCGCATGACGTCACGGACGACGCCTTCATCAGAGCCGGCTGCGGAGCCGACAGCTGACGACCCCCGCCTGACCGCCGTCTTCGACCGGATCGATGCCTGCCGCGATGAATTGGTCGCCCTGACGCAGGATCTGATCCGCATACCGACGGTCAATCCGCCGGGCGACGCCTATACGCCATGCGCGGAATTCATCGGCGAAAGGCTGCGCGGCGCCGGGTTTTCCGTGGAATATCTGCGCGCTGAAGGCGCCATCGGCGATAGCGACCGGTATCCGCGCACCAATGTCGTTACCCGGATCGAAGGCGCCGGACCCGGCGACTGCGTTCATTTCAACAGCCATATCGATGTCGTGCGGGCCGGCAGCGGCTGGACCTATGACCCCTTTGGCGGGACGGTCGACAATGGCCGGGTCTATGGCCGGGGCGCTTGCGACATGAAGGGCGGTCTGGCGGCGTCAATGATGGCGGTGGAGGCAATCCTTCGATCGGGCGTCGGCTTCAACGGGGCGATCGAAATATCCGGCACGGTCGACGAGGAGTCCGGCGGCTATGGCGGCGTCGCCTGGCTGGCGGAGAAGGGTTACTTTTCCAAGCCGCGCGTCGATCACGTCATCATGCCCGAGCCGCTCAACCCCGATCGCGTCTGCCTTGGGCACCGCGGCGTCTGGTGGGCGGAAATCGAAACCACCGGGCGCATCGCGCATGGTTGCATGCCGTTTCTGGGCGTCTCGGCGATCCGCAACATGGCGCTGTTCCTTGAACAGATGGAGCGCGAGATCTATCCCCGCCTGGACAGCCGGGAAACGGTCATGCCCGTGGTGCCGGAGGGCGCGCGCAAGTCGACGCTGAACTACAACTCGATTCATGGCGGCGAAGAGGAGGGGCATGACGGGCTGCCCAGTCCCTGCGTTGCCGATAGCTGCCGGCTGGTCCTGGACCGGCGTTTCCTGATCGAGGAGAATCTGGACGAGGTGCGGGCCGAAGTCGCTGCCGTGCTGGATCGGCTGCAGGCGGAGACTCCCGGCTTCGCGTACCGGATGCGTGAGATGTTCTCGGTATTGCCGACCATGACCGACCCGCAATCGCCACTCGTCCAGGCACTCGATCTGGAAATCCGCCGGATTCTGGGTAAGGATGCCAGCCACGTCGCTTCGCCGGGAACCTATGATCAAAAGCATGTCACCCGTATCGGTCATCTTCACAACTGCGTCGCCTATGGACCCGGAATTCTCGACCTGGCCCACCAGCCCGACGAATGGGTCGGCATCGATGATCTGGTCGCGTCGGCCAAGATCATGGCGGCAACGACACTGCGCCTTACCGGCAGCCTTGACTGAACATCCGTGCATGACGAACCGGGGCGCCGGCTTGAGCCGCCTTGCCGGGAGCGCAGGCTTGTGACCCGCAATCTGCTGACCGACGTTCCCGGTATCGCCGTTGGCAACGCCACCGATCCCCGCCTCATGAGCGGCGTGACCGTGGTGCTGCCCGATCGCGCCGTCGCGGCGTCCGTCGACGTCCGCGGTGGCGGGCCGGCAACGGCCGAGACCGATCTTCTCGCGCCGTCGGCGACGGTCCCGCAGGTCGACGCTATTGTCTTGTCGGGCGGTTCGGCCTTTGGTCTCGACGCGCGCGGCGGCGTGGTGAGCGCCCTGGCTTCGATGGGACGTGGCTTCGCCGTCGGGTCGGCCAGGGTGCCGATCGTGCCGGCGGCCTCGCTGTTCGATCTCGTCAATGGCGGCGACAAGAACTGGGGCGACATGCCACCCTATTTCGATCTTGGACGGCAGGCGGTCGCTGCGGCGGGACCGTCGTTTGAGCTCGGCAATGCCGGTGCCGGAACCGGCGGCAAGGCCGGAGCGCTGAAGGGCGGATTGGGCAGCGCCTCGTGGACGCTACCCGACGGCGTCGTGGTCGGCGCATTGGTCGCGGTCAACGCCATGGGCAGTGCGGTTCTGCCGGGTACCGGGGGGCGGTTTCGCGCATGGATGCTTGAGCGTGGCGCCGAATTCGGCGGGCTGACGCCGCCGACGTCGCCGCTGGCCGATCTGGATGATACGGAAGGGGCCAGCGATGTGCCCGCCGGTTCGAATACGACATTGGCCGTCGTGGCGACCAGCGCGGGCCTCTCCAAAGCCGACTGCCACCGTATGGCCGTGATGGCGCAGGATGGGCTGGCCGTTGCCCTGCGGCCGGTTCACTCGCCCCTCGACGGTGACAGCGTTTTCGCAGTGGCGACAGCACAGCATCCGGCGCCCGATATGAATGGACTCACGCGAATCGGCCGCGCCGCCGCAGACTGCGTTGCCCGCGCCGTTGCCCGCGCCGTCTGGCACGGTGAAAGCCTCGGGGTTTATCCTTCCTGGCGCGCTCAATACGGCCTGTCACAATACTGATTACAGTCGCAAGCAACTCGGAGGCAAATCAATGAAACGAACTCTGCTCCTGACGGCCGGCAGCCTCGCCCTGGCGCTCGGGTCCGCAACGGCGGCCGGCACGGCCCAGGCCCAGGACCAGGCTCAGGACCGCAACGATCTGGTCGTCGGCATGGCCATCGAGCCGCCGAATCTCGACCCGACCACCGCAGCGCCGGTTGCGATCCGCGAGGTGACCTGGGCCAATCTGTACGAAGGTCTGGTGAAGCTCGATCGCAATGGCGAAATCCAGCCCCTGCTGGCGGAAAGCTGGACCGTTTCCGACGATAACCTGACCTACAGTTTCGACTTGCGTGAAGGGGTCAGCTTCCACGACGGCGCGTCCTTTACCAGCGCCGATGTCGCGTTCTCGTTCGAGCGGGCGATGGCGCCGGAGTCGACGAACGCCCAGAAGCAGATCTTCGAACCGATCGAGAGCATCGAGACACCGAGCGACCACGAAGTCGTCATTACGCTGTCGGAACCATCCGGCAACTTCCTCTATTACCTGACCTGGGGTGACGCCGTGATCGTGTCGCCGGAGACCGCCGACACCAACCAGACCGACCCCGTGGGTACCGGTCCGTTCATGTTCGAGGAATGGGTGCGCGGCGACAGCGTGACGCTGACGCGCAATCCCGATTACTGGAATCCCGAGCTGCCGTATCTCGATGCCGTCACCTTCCGGTTCATCGACAACGCGCCGGCGCAGGCCTCGGCGTTGAGGGCGGGCGACATTGACGCATTCCCCAATATGGGCGCGCCCGAACTGTTCGCCGAGTTCGAGCAGGACGATGCATTCGACGCCGTTGCCGGCAACACCGAGGGCGAGATCGTCGCCGGTATCAACAATCAGGCGCCGCCCTTCGACGATGTCCGGGTGCGTCAGGCGCTGATGCACGCCATCGACCGCCAGATGCTGATCGATGGCGCCTATAGCGGTTACGGCCAGCCGATCGGGTCGCATTTCTCGCCCAACCATCCGGCCTATGTCGATACAACCGATGTTCTGCCCTACGACCCGGAACGGGCGCAGGAACTGCTGGCCGAGGCCGGGCATGCCGACGGGCTGTCCTTGACCATCAAGGCGCCGCAGATGTCGTATGCCAGCCGCAGTGCGGAACTGATGCAGGCGCTGCTGGGGCAGATCGGCGTCCAGGTGACGATCGAGCCTAGCGAGTTCCCGGCGCAATGGATCGAGGAAGTCTTTTCCAACAAGGACTATGAGATGACCATCGTGGCGCATACCGAGCCGCTGGACATCGAAATCTTTGCCCGCCCGAACTACTATTTCCAGTACGACAATCCGGACTTCGCCGCCCTGATCGACGAGGCCTCGGTGACGGCCGACGAGGAGGCCCGTTTCGATCTGTATGCCGAGGCGCAGCGGACGCTGGCAGAAGATGTCCCGGCCCTGTTCCTGTTCCAGTTGCCGAAGCTGGGCGTCTGGGATGCCGATCTGCGTGGTATGTGGGAAGACACACCCATTCCGTCGAACGACGTGACCGAGGTCCGCTGGGCCGAGTGATGCGCGAGGGACGGCGCGGTTCGGCCGCGCCGTCCCTGGTTGGCAGGCCCCGATTAATACAGTTGAGGATGATTCTTGGCACGATTTGTCTTGCGGCGGCTGATCACCCTGGCGGTAACGCTGCTGATCGCGTCGCTGGCGATCTTCATTCTGCTGGAGATCGTCCCCGGCGATCCGGCGGCCGCCCAACTGGGGACCCAGGCGACTGCGGAAACGCTGGCGGCCTTGCGTGCCGAGATGGGTCTCGACCGGCCGGCGCCGATCCGCTATCTGGCCTGGCTGGGCGGGGCGCTGACCGGCGATTTCGGGCTTTCGCTGACATATGATGTTCCGGTATCGCAGCTCGTCGCGGCGCGGGGTGTGGTCAGTCTGCCGCTGGCGGTGATGGCGATCGTCCTGTCGACCGCCATCGCGATTCCGCTGGGTGTGATTGCGGCGGCCCATCACAATCGGGCGGCGGATCGCGGTGTCATGATCTTCAGCCAGGTCGGTGTGGCGATCCCGAATTTCTGGGTTGGTATTCTGCTGATCCTTGTGTTCTCGGTCCAACTGGGGTGGTTCTCTGCCGGCGGGTTCCCCGGCTGGGGCAATGGCATCGGTCCGGCATTCATGGCGCTGCTTTTGCCGGCGGTCGCTCTGGCGCTGCCCCAGGCAGCGATCCTGGCCCGGGTGACGCGGTCGTCGGTGCTGGACATGATGGACGAGGATTTCGTGCGCACCGCCCGCGCCAAGGGCCTGACCCGCCGCACGACGCTGCGCCGTCACGTCCTGCGCAATGCCCTCATTCCCGTGGTCACGATCATGGGCATGCAATTCTCGTTTCTGGTCGCGGGGGCGATCCTGGTTGAAAACGTGTTCACACTACCCGGTCTCGGCCGCCTGCTGTTTCAGGCTCTGGCCCAGCGCGACCTGATCGTCATCAAGGACGTGGTGCTGTTGTTCGCGGCGCTGGTCATCGTGGTCAACTTCGTCGTCGATCTGCTTTACGGCGTGCTCGACCCCCGTCTCCGGGGGGCTCGGTCATGATGGCGGTTCGATCCAGGGGAGCCGGTGGCGCGCTCTGGCGCAACCCGACGCTGGCGATCGGCGGTGGTGCGACGCTGGTTCTGGTCGCGGCGGCGATCGTGTCGCGGTTCTGGACGCCAGCCGATCCGACCGCCATCAACATTCCCGGCCGGCTCGGTGCACCTCTCGAAGCTGGCTTGTTCGGCGCCGATCATTTCGGTCGCGACGTCGCATCGATGCTGATGGCCGGGGCATGGAACTCGCTGTCGATCGCCGTGATTGCCGTCGCTCTTGGGCTTTCGGCCGGCGTGGCACTGGGCACGGCGGCGGCGGCGTTGCGCGGCTGGGTCGACGAGGCGGTCATGCGTATTGCCGATGTGACGCTGGCATTTCCGGCCGTGCTGTCGGCGATCATTCTCGGCGCCCTCATCGGCCCCGGCGTGCTGACCGCCGTCATCGCCATCGGTGTCTTTAATATCCCTGTGTTCGCCCGTGTGGCGCGGGGCTCAGCCCTCCAGATTCTGTCACGGGATTATGTGCTGGCTGCCCGGGCGGCGGGCAAGGGCCCCGTGCTCATTACTTTGCATCACGTTTTGCCGAACATTGCCGGACTGCTGGTCGTGCAGGGGACGATCCAGCTGGCGCTGGCGATTCTGGCCGAAGCGGGGCTCAGCTTCATCGGCATCGGGCTGCCGCCGCCAGCGCCGTCGTGGGGACGGATGCTGAGCGAGGCGCAGACCTATCTGGCGCAGGCGCCGCATCTGGCGATCTTCCCCGGGCTGGCGATCGCTGTGACCGTCCTTTCCCTGAACATGCTGGGCGATGGGCTGCGCGATGCCATCGATCCGAAACTGAGACGGCGGCGCTGATGCTATCGGTAGAAAATCTCGGGGTTCACGTTCGCACGGCGGACGGGCGTCTGGCACTGGTCGAGGACATTACATTTTCGTTGGCGGCGGGGCGCACGCTCGGCATCGTCGGCGAGTCCGGGTCGGGCAAATCGATGTTATCGCTGGCGATCATCGGGCTTTTGCCGGGCGGTGTGGAGACGACGGGCCGCGTCATGCTGGACGGCGAGGAATTGACGGCCCTGTCGGAAGCCCAGATGTGCCATCGCCGCGGCAAGAGCATCGGCATGATCTTTCAGGAGCCGATGACGGCCCTGAATCCGGTCATGACCGTGGGCGATCAGATCGCGGAAGGGTTGGTCTGGCACGAGGGGATCACCCGCCGGGCGGCCCGGGCGGTGGCGCTGGACCTGTTGAACAAGGTCGGTCTGCCCGAAGCCTCGCGGCGGCTGGACGATTATCCCCACGAACTGTCGGGCGGCCAGCGCCAGCGTGTCGGCATTGCGATCGCGCTGGCGTGCCGGCCGAAACTGCTGATCGCCGACGAGCCGACGACCGCGCTTGATGTAACGGTGCAGGCCCAGATCCTCGATCTGCTGCATGATCTCGTTAGCGAAATGAATATGGGCCTGATCCTGGTCAGCCACGATCTCGGCGTCATCGCCGAGACGTCGGACGAGACGATGGTCATGTATGCCGGCAGTGCGGTCGAGCGCGGCGCCACGCCGCCGATCTTCGCCAGCCCGGCCCACCCCTATACGCGCGGACTGTTCAAGGCGATGCCGGGCCGTCAGGGACCGCGAGCCGGCCGCATGGCGACGATACCGGGCAGTGTGCCCGACCCTTCCGACCGGCCACCCGGGTGTCGGTTCGCACCCCGATGCCCGTTCGCGATACCGGCCTGTTCGGCCGAATTCCCCGGCTGGTATTCCATTGATGGGGGGCTGGTTGAAGAGGGTTGGCACGCCCGGTGTATCCGACTTGACGACGTTCGGCGCGAGGATGCGCATATCCCGGAAATGAGCCTGGGGGATTGGGCATGAGCGACCGATTTGACCGCCCGCACGATGCGGCGTCGCCGCTTTTGTCGGTGGACGATCTGGCGCGCCACCATCCGATTCCGGGTACGGGACTGATGGGGCAAAAATCCGTGTTCAAGGCCGTCGACGGCGTCAGCTTCGACGTGAATTCGAGCGAAGTTTATGGCGTCGTTGGTGAAAGCGGGTGCGGGAAATCGACACTGGCCCGTATGATCATGGCGCTGGAACCGGCGCAACGCGGCACCGTCCGGTTTCGGGGCGAGGATCTGTTCGCGTTGTCGGGGCGCCGGCTCAAGGCGATCCGGCGCGGTTTTCAAATGGTTTTCCAGGACCCGTATGGATCGCTTGATCCGCGCCAGACGGTCGCGCGGATCGTCGCGGAGCCTCTGCGCCTGGAAACGGGAAGACTATCGTCGGCCGACCGGCGCCAGCGCGTCGACGAGGCGCTGGCGGCGGTGGGGCTGGCGCCGCGCGACGGCGACAAGTATCCGCATGAATTCTCAGGCGGACAACGCCAGCGCATCGCCATCGCGCGGGCGCTGATTACCCGTCCGGCCCTGATCGTCGCCGACGAACCCGTTTCGGCGCTGGACGTGTCGGTTCAGGCCCAGGTGCTCAATCTGCTGCTCGACCTTCGCGACCAGTACCAATTGGCCTATGTCCTGATCAGCCATAATCTGGCGGTGGTGGAGCAGGTCTGCGACCGGCTGGCGGTCATGTATCTCGGCCATTTTGTCGAGACGGGCGCAACGGCGGACATCTTTGCGGCCCCGGCCCATCCCTATACCCGCATGCTGCTGGCGGCGATGCCCGGTCTCGATCCGTCCCGCCGACGCGAGCGGCGCCAAATCGCCGACCCGGCGCCGCCGCCGCCCGATGGGTGCCCATTTGCACCGCGCTGTGCGTTCGCGACCGGCCGATGCCTGAACGAGCCGCCGCCGCTGCGCGACGTGGCGGCCGGGCACAAAGCCGCGTGCCACCACGCCGAGAGGGTCATGGCCGACGCACAGCCGGATCAGGCGGCGCTACGATAGGCGTGGGGGTAGACCCTACGGTATTCACAGATCTCTCGTGCATCCTCACCCCCATCCTGATCGTCCCCGCCCTTTTCGTCCCGGGACACCGATCGGGGACCCCCGGCCGAAGGCACCCGGTTCGCGTGTCACGATCGAGAGTTGACGCACGAGGTCCCGGGTCGGCAGCGCGTCACTTCGTGGCCGCGCAGCGCCCGGGACGATCAGGGTGTGGAAATCATCATTCCCGCTATCGAACTCGATGTGTGAATCGAGCGGGGTGTAGACCAGGGTGACGGTATTCAGGTGAAATTGCGGACGGCGCCGCGGCGGCCGGCCGCGAGGTAGCGATGACAGGAGCGCACGATCGAGTCGATGGTTTCGCCCGCCTGCAGGGCAGTGTGAACGTGAAACAGTGTGGGCCGGTAAAAAATGATACAGGCCGGCAGGTATTCGCCGTCGATCCACAGCAGATCATTGTCGGGGAAGTTGATCGTGATCAACGTATAATAGCTCAATATCTTGTCTTCGGACAGCTTCAGGCTATCAACCAGTTCGCCGTATTCGGGGTCCTGCTTGGCAAGCCTGATCAGGTCCTGGACGAAATAATTACTATCGATTCGGGAAAGCGACCCCGCGATCTCGCGCAGTTTCCGGCGACGGTTGCGGCTTTCCCTGTAGCCGGTCATGCCTGCCGCCATCATAAAATGCCCATCAATCTCGTTCCGGTCCGTACAGCGTTCGGTGGTCTGGCGATTTTACCTTAAATTGAGGAAAAGAGCCTAGGCAAAAATTGCCCATGTCCTTGCACCTTCGCGGAAATATGGTTTCCAACTATTGTCCGCTCTGGTGGTAAAGCTGAGATCAATACAATTTTGGGTCGTCAAACCTTTGACAAAATTCGAAGTCAATATGGAATGTTGGGTAATTGTTAAGTTTCCATCGGGCTACACTCATAACTCAATGGAGGTCCGGCGAGCGATCAACTGGATGGGACTGAACGCGGGGCGAGAGTAATTTCAGGGAAGCTACCATTAAGACGTTAGAGGGTCGGATTTCGATTAAAAGTTGTTTTTGGCGGTGGTTATGATGACAAAAAGTAGTGATTTTTTTCTTGTTCTGTCCCTGCTTGTGGTGGTCTCGCCGGTGTTCGCCTTGGCGGCATTGCCGACATCATGGTCGACGCAACTGGGCGTCGGTCTGGTCGCGTTGGCCGTCATCGCGATGTCCAAACCGTTCGCACATCATCGGGTAGCCCGCTTCGTCATCCTGGGGGCCGGCGGTTTCGTCGTGCTGCGCTACGCCTTCTGGCGAACGATGGAGACGATTCCCTGGGAAACGCACGGTGTCGCACTGACGCTGGCGCTGCTGCTGTATGCCGTGGAAATGTTTGCGATCGGCTTCTTTTTCCTGACCAGCTTCGTCGTCGCTGATCCGATCAACCGTCCGCGTCCCAACCCGATCAAAACCGTCGCGGAGGTGCCGACGGTCGACATCTTCGTGCCGAGCTACAACGAACCCGCATCGATGCTGGCGATTACGCTGGCGGCGGCGGCGTCACTTCGCTACCCGGCCCACAAGCTTACTGTCTATCTCTGCGACGACGGCGGCACCGACCAGCGCTGCAACGATCCCGATCCGGAAAAGGCTGCTGCCGCCATAGAGCGGCGGGTCCAGCTACAGGGCCTCTGCCGCAAACTCGGCGCGACTTATCTGACGCGCCTCCAGAACACCAGCGCCAAGGCCGGCAACCTGTCGGCCGCGTTCGCCCGCTCCAACAGCGATCTTATCGTGGTGTTCGACGCCGATCATGTCCCGACCAACGATTTCCTGGAGCGGACCGTGGGGTATTTCGTTCAGGACCCGCGACTGTTCCTGGTCCAGACCCCGCATTATTTCCTCAACTACGATCCGGTTGAAAAAAACATCGGCGTGATGAACAAGATCCCGCCGGAAAACGAGATGTTCTACTCGGTCATTCAAAAGGGCCTGGACAAGTGGAATGCTTCGTTCTTCTGCGGGTCGGGCGCGGTCATGCGCCGGGTCGCGCTTCAGGAGAACAACGGCTTTTCCGGCGAAAGCATCACCGAAGACGCCGAGACCGCGCTTGCGCTGCACGCCCGCGGCTGGAAGAGCATGTATGTCGATCGGGCCATGCTGGCGGGCCTGCAGCCCGAGACGGTGACGTCGTTCATTGCACAGCGATCGCGGTGGGCGCAGGGCATGACCCAGATATTCCTGCTGAAGAACCCGCTGTTGCAGCCCGGCCTGAGTATCGCGCAACGCCTGTGTTATACGTCGTCGTCGGCCTTCTGGTTCTTCCCGTTGATCCGGCTGACGTTTCTGATGGCGCCGCTGATCTACCTGTTTACCGGCTTCGACATCTATGTGGCCACCGTCGAACAGTTCATGTCGTACACGGTCATTTATCTGGCGGCCGTCCTTCTGCTGCAGAACGCCATGTTCCGCAAGGTCCGATGGCCGCTGATATCCGAGGTGTACGAAACGGTGCTGACGCCCTATCTCTGGCGTGTGATCCTGTCGACGATCCGCAAGCCCAGGGCGCCGACGTTCAAGGTCACGGCCAAGGATGAAACCCTGGACGAAGATTACCTTGCGCCGATCGCCAGTTCGATATTCATCCTTGCCGGATTGCTTGCCGTCGGCGTGGTCGTGGCGCTGTGGCGGTGGTCGGCTTTTCCCGGCGACCGGGCGATCGTGGCGTTGGTCGGCGGCTGGTGTTTCTTCAACCTGTTGCTGGTCGTCACCGCGAGCGGGGCCATGTGCGAGCGCCGTCAGCGGCGCCGGGCACCGCGAGTCGACCTGGACGGCGCCGCTGATCTCATACTGCCGACCGGCGAGATCATCAGCGGACGTCTGATCGATATCTCGATGACCGGGCTGCAGGTCCGCATCCCCTATTCCGACGCCGCGACCCGGTTGACGGCGGGCAAGGAGGTCCGCATCGTCCCCGCCGCCCCCCGCAACGATGCGCGGCGGGCGATCGATAGCGTGGTGGCCAATGTGGCATCGGATGGCGGCGTCATCCGGCTCGGGTTGTCCTTTCCTGAAGAGCAGTCGGCGGAGAGCCTGCGCATGATTGCGCGGGTGATGTTCTCGGACAGCGAACGCTGGCACAAGCGCCGCACGGCCATACTCAAGGGACCGGGTCTGCTGGCGGGTCTCGCCTTCTTCCTGTATTTCATCGTCGTCAACAGCACACAAACGCTGACCTTTATCGTGCAGCAGGCAAAACGGTCCAGATCGACCGCGACCACGAAGGGCGACAAGAGCGTCTTTGACGCGCCCGCTCTGCCCGGCCTGGATCTCGAACCTGAGCCGGCATATGCCGGTCAGGCTGGAGGCGGTCAGTACGGGGGCGGGCAGTACGGGGGCTGGGCGGCGCAGTCCGAGGGGCTTTCGCCCGCCGCGCGGCATCACGACCCGGGGGCGCCGTCCGAACTGGACGACACCCAGCCGCTCCGCCCGTCAGTGGTGCAGCCGCATCGCCGATCGCAGCCCGAATTCACCGTTCACGACAGGTCTGCATCATGAAGTCGCTTTTCCGGAACCGGAGATCGATCGGTGCCGGTGCCCGTGCCGCGATTGCCGTATCGGCCATTTTGGCGATCGCGCCGCCGGGAGCCGTAGCCCAGCAGGGACAGGTCGTGAGGGGCAACGATTTCGAGGCACTGGATTCGATCATGATTCCGCTGCCCGGCCAGTCGGCGGAAACCGGCCCGACGGGCGGCCCGGTCAACGATCTGCGGCCTGAAATTCCCTCGATGCCGTCGCAATCCGAAGGCTCGACCGCCGCCACCGACGGGCCAATCGGTGTGCCGGATTTGCGGATCGAAAACCCGCCCGGTACCGACGGTCCGGTCCAGCAAACGCTGGCGCCCCCTGCTTTCGGCACCGGGTCCAGCCCCGTTGCCGGGGGCGCCGCGTTCCCGGGTATCGAAAGCCCGCTTTTGCCGGTCGGCGGGATGGACACCGCACGGTCTGACGCCCGCATCGTCGGTGAAGCCCCGGCAGCGCGATTCCACCTGTTCGCTGAATCTGTACCGCGCGCCCCGCGCCTGCAGATTCATTATCAGACGGCCGTGGATATCCTGCCCACGGCCTCTGAGTTGTCGGTATTCGTCAACGGTGTTTTCGTCGGCGCCTTTCGGCCCGATGCCTCGCTGCGCCCGCGCAATGTCGCACTGGATGTGCCGAGAGAAACCCTGACTGTCGGCCGGAACATCGTCGAAATCCGTGGCCGTCAACGCCACCGCGTGGCTTGCAGCGCCGAAGCCGGCTTCGACCTTTGGGCCAGCATCGATCCCGGGCAGAGCGGACTTATGGCGACGGGTGGACAGCAGGAGAGCGGACCGGCGGGAGGTTCTGATTTCGACACGCCTGTCGGTCCGGCGTCGCTGGCCATCGCGACGGCGCGGACGATCGCCGACGGGCGCCCGATCGCCGTATCGTTTCAGGACGGGGCCAGCATCGACGCGGTGCGCGCAGCGATTGCGGCGGCGGAAGAAATCGGCGTGCTGATGGGCGGCCGCGTTCCGGATTATGTCGTTCGCGCCGATCCTTTTGCCAGTCCGGGGGAGGCTGCGGACCATGTGCGCATTCGGCTGTTTCCGGCCGAGCGCAACGCCGTCCGGATCGCACGCGGTGGCGACGGCGCCGTCGTGCTGGCCGTGGACTATACGGACGGAAATGCCGCCGAGGCCATTCGGTCCGCGTTTCCGATGACTGCGGTGCCCGAGGCGCTCACGCCGATGACCGGCCGCGCCGTCTCCTTTGCCGCGTTCGATGGGCCGGATATCCAGGTTTCGGAACGCTATCGCCGCGAGGATATCGCGTTCCGGCTGCCGGAGGATTGGCTGGTCGAGAACGATCGCCAGGCCGAAATCTCGTTGGACTATGCCTTTGTGCGGGGATTGCCCGAGGGCAGTCAGCTCGTCCTTTCGGTCAATGACAGCACGATCCGGCTGCTGCCGTTGGATCGTGGCGGCGGGCAGCCAATCGACGGCTTTCCGATCCGGTTCCCGGCGCGCCTGCTGTCGCCGGGCCCGAATGCCGTCACGGTCGAAATACGCATTCCCGGCCGCTCGGAGACATCGGCCTGCCCGGACATTCTCGCGGCGGAAAGCCCGCCGATGGCGGCGGTGTTCCGGACCTCGACGCTGACCATTCCCGACGGATCCCCCTTCAGGTCGACGCCGAACCTGGCGCCGCTGACATCGCCGCCGGGCGCGCCCGATCGAACGGTGATCACGGTCGATGCCACGCCCGGCGCCCCCGACCGCCTTGAGCGGCTGCTGACGGTTGCCGGGGCGCTGTCGTCCTCACTCGGTGAAGCCGCGGGTATCCGGGTCGGTGAAACGGGAGAATGGGGCGAATCGACGACGGCGGGCGTCGCGCTCCGGGTGGTGCGGCCTGTCGATTTGACCGAAGCCGACCTGGCGGGCTTCGGTCTGACACTGGCCGATGTCCTGCCGCGTCTGGCGACGGGCGGCGGCCGATTGCCGTCAGTATTCGATGCGGCCGACGCGGCGCAGGGGGACGTCCCGCCGATGGAAGCCCTGCGCCGATCGGGGCTGATTCCGCGCGCCGACACCGCCACGCCCGCGCGATTCACCGATCCGCGTGATAACGGCGATTCCGCCAGACAATATTGGGACCGCGCGGACTCCGAAACGACCGACGACGGTCGCGATGCCGGCCTGCTGAACCGGCTGATGATCCAGGTGTCGGGCCTGCCGAATCGGTTGTGGCGTTTCGCCGGTTCGCTCGGCTGGGTCACCAGTTCTGACCCGGCCATGCTGATGGCGTCTTTGGACGAACCGGCGTCGTCGATGATTCTCGATCGAGCGAGCGATAGCGGCCGAACGATTCTCGTCGTGGCGGACGGTCCTGAGCAGTTGCGCCGGACGGCCAATGCCATGGCGACAGGGATATCCGGCGGCGGGCCGCGCGGGGCCTTTGCCCTTGTGTCCGCCGATGGCCGGTGGATCAACTATAGCGGCGGCGCCCGAACCGTCGAGCAGACGGGGGCCATTTCGATAGCCGGAGTGTTTCCCGCTGCCGGAACGCTTGCGTCGGCCTATCCCGTGGGGTTCATTATCCTTGTTCTTGCGGCCCTGGCCCTGGCGGCGGTCGCAACGAGCCGGATCTTCGCCCGCCTGGGAGACAGAGGGGATCATTAGTGATCGGACGGCGCTTGATGATGAAATTCTCCGCAATGGCGGCGATTGCGGGGTCGATCGCACCCATTGGTGGCCGGCCCGCCGTGGCCAGCGAACTCGAATGGAGCTTCTGGAAGGGTGCCTATACCGAGGCAGGGCGCGTCATAGACGGGCCGCAGGGCGATGTCAGCCATTCCGAAGGGCAGGGGTATGGCATGCTGCTAGCCCTCGCTTACAATGACCGTCCCGCCTTCGACTCGTATCTGGACTGGGCGATTTCGACACTGCGCGTTCGCGATGACGGGCTGTTTGCCTGGCGGTGGCGGCCCGGCGCAGAACCGGCGATTGCCGATACCAACAACGCGTCGGATGGCGATCTGCTGATCGCGTGGGCGGCGGCGCGGGCGGCAGCCCGGTTTCAGGACCAATACTATATGGACCTGGCATCATCGCTGGCCGAAACCCTGATCGCGCGTTGCATGGCCACCGATCCGGCGACGGGCCGGCGCTTTCTGCTGCCGGCCGTCGAGGGCTTTCAACGCGACGAGGGGCCTGTTCTCAACCCGTCTTATATCGTCCTGCCCGCGCTGCGCGAACTGGCAGCCGCCACCGGCATTGCCGAACTCGGACAACTGGCTGACGATGGATCGGCGATTCTGGCCGATCTGGCGGCCGACGGCCTGCCGCCAGACTGGGTGCAGATGACCGCCGATGGTCCGGTCCCGGCGGCGGATCTGTCGAACAATGCCGGCTATGACGCGTTGCGGGTGCCGTTGTACCTGATCTGGGATGGACAGGGCGACCATCCGGCTGTTATCCGCTGGCACGAGATATGGTCTCGTGCCGGGGGTGAAGCCATGCCGACAGTGGTCGAGGCCGGAACCGGCGCCGTGCTTGAGGAAAGCCCCAATCCGGGCTATCGGGCGACGCCGGCAGTGGTGTCCTGCATATTGGGTGATGCGCGCGGTGCGGCATTGCCGAGGGTGACGCTCGAAGAGCCCTATTTCCCGGCGACGCTGTCCCTGCTTTCCCGCGTCGCACAACGAGAAAAGTGGCCGAGATGCGCCCCCCTCTGAATATCCGTACCCGGTTGCGGCGCATTGCCTGGCGCATGATCCGGCAATCCTGCCGTCCCACGGCGGCGGCTATGGTGGCCGGCACCCTGGTGGCGACCGCAGCGCCGGTGCTTGCGCAGGCTCCCGAAGCGCCGGGCCTGACCGGCGAAGCGGGCGAAAGCGCGCGCATCTCTGCTGAGGACATGTTTGCGCTTCGCTACTATCTGGAGAACGAACAATACGATCGCGTCGAAGCGGAAATCCGGCGGCTGCGGGCCATCGACCCCAGCTGGGAAGTGCCCGACGACATCCTTACCCGATCCTTCGGTCCGGATGAGGCGCCGGTCTGGGCCGCGCTGGAAGATGGCAATATCGACCGGGCAGGCCGGGCGCTTGAGCAATTACAGCGGGACTATCCCGACTTCACGCCATCTCAGGAACTGACCGGCGAGATCCGTCGGGCGTCGAGCCAACAGCGCCTGCGCGAAGCGATGAGCGCCGGGGACTGGGCCGGCGCGGTATCGGCGGCAGAGGCCGCGCCGGAAATCATCACCTGCGGGCGTGTCGACAATGTCTGGTCGCTGGGCGAGGCGTATGCGCGTCTGGATCGCCCCGGCGATGCAGCCAGCGTCTGGCGGCAGGCCATCGACCTTTGCGGGCGGTACGATATCGCCGAAGCGACGATCGAAAAGGCCGACGCCTTTCTGGCGCAGCAGGCGATGGACGACCTGACAGATGCGGCGATCGCATCAATCGGCCGGGAAAGCGATTTCGAAGCCCTGCGCGATCGTCTGGCGGCTGGCCGGGAAGCAGGGGTAGGAGGCCCCGACGCGGATAACGGCGCCGCCGACGATCCCTCACCGGACGAGGAGACCGCGTCTGCACCCACACCCACATCCGCGACTGACGATGACGTGGCCGCGCCGCTGCCGCGCTCGCTGACGCAGTCGATGCCGGAAAACCCGGGACCTTCGTCTTCTTCGTCGGTCGATCTTCAGGTGGCGTCGGCGGCGTCCGAAGGCCGGGACTATGCACGCTGCCTGGCCGCGACACGGGGCGCGGAATCGGCGTCGGCGCTGCTGATCCGGGGTTGGTGTCTTTACGAGATGGACCGCCCGACCGAGGCCCAGTTGGCCTTTGCCGCCGTCCAGGAACGAACCACCGACCCGCAGGAGCGAATCGATAGCCGGTTCGGCGAGTTGCTGGCCATGCTCCGCCGGCAATTGGTCGACGAGGCGGAGCAGCGGCTGGTGCAGGCGGGTCTGCCGGAGGAATACGAGACCGACGTCAGCGCCGAAATACTGGCGCAGAAGGCCGTTCTTGCCTATGAAGCCGGACAGGATCAGCGGGCACTGGTCCTGATCGATGCCCGCGGCGCGATGGCGCCGGACCGCCGTGACCTGTCGATGATCGAGGGATTCGCGCTCTATAATCTCGGCCGCATTGCCGAGGCCGGCGGGGTATTCCGGCGTCTCGATCTGGAACTGTCGACACCGGAAAGCCGGGAGGGTTTGCGCATTGTCCGCTCAAGTCGTCAATGATAGCGCCCGCCGGGCCAGATCAAGGCCCGGCTCGGTGATCGTGCTGGCGGCCCTGGCCGGCCTGCTGGCAGGCTGCGTGACCAATGGCGCCAATCGGGATGGCGCGGCATCCATACCCTCATGGCGCAGCATCGGCATCCAGCAGGCATGGCTGCGGGTCGACGATGCGCTCGCGGCCTCGCAGCGGTCCACACCCGACCGTCATCAGCAGCGCATCGTCCTGCAGAACGATACCCTGGTGCCGGCGGAGAACCGCATCGATCTGGAGGCCAGCCGCCAGATCGGAATGTCGCGCAACGTCGTCGAGATCGAAGAGGTCGCCGATCGGGCAGCGCCATTCTTCGGGCCGATCCGATCCGACCGCCTGCAACAGGAAAACACCGCCTACGGCCCGCTTTTCTATATCGGTGCAACGCCGAGGGGCGGAACGATCTGCGTCTTCGCCTTTCAGCGGCTTTCGCCGGGAGCGGGGTCGCTGCCCGCCAGCGCGCGGCCGATCATGATGTCCGGTCAGAACTGTGTGCCCGGCAGCGATCCGCGTCTGGCGCTGGCGCCGTTCACCGATTTGTCCGTGCGCCCGGCCTCCATCGTTCTCGACCCGGTTTCCTGATCAGGTTTCCTGATTCAGTTTCCGGGTGGGGCGCTGCTTTACAAAACTTTACATTGGCCGCGCATGGCCGAAACAGAAGGTGCCTAGATTTCCCTGATCGCGGCCCGGCCGGGCCGCTCGCCACAGGAGAGATCGAATGACCGACATGGAAAACGCAAACGCCGAAGGCACCGGTTCCCAAAAGAACGTGGTTCCGGCACGCCGGCGCTATCGCTATCTCGCCATCAGTGCCGTGGCGTTGACCGCCGTCGTCGGCGCCGGAACCATCGCGGTGGCCGCCGGCCCGATGTCCGGTGGCCCCGGCATGGGGCCCGCCCACATGGATTCCGAACATGGGGGTTTCGGGCATATGAGTCCCGCCCATATGGGCTGGGGTGATATGGGCCGTGGCGGTCGAGGTGACAGGGGCGAGCGTCAAATGGAGCGCATGCTCGATGAAATCGACGCGACTCCCGAACAGCGCGAGGCACTGGAAGGCATCATGGACTCGGCTCATGAAGAAATGGGCGCGATGTTCGAGGAAATGCGCGGCACCCGCGCGGAGATGGCCGAGGTGCTGGGCGCAGCGGAAATCGATCGCGACGCTGCGGAAGAACTGCGGGCCGAGCGGATCGCGGCAATGGATGCTGCTTCGCAGCGAATGCTGAACAGCCTGCTCGACGCCGCCGAGGTCTTGACGCCGGAGCAACGAGTGGAATTGATGGAGATGATGGAGGAGCACGGCCCTCGCCGCGGGCGGTAAGCCTCATCCTTCCGGGGAGTCGAGCATGGCGCAGACGGTGCTGATCATCGATGACGACACGCGTCTGACCGCCATGCTGGCCGGCTATCTTTCCGATGCGGGCTATACCGTCCACCGCGAGGCCACGGCCACGGCGGGTCTCGCGGCGGCCGACCGGACGGCACCTGATGCCGTCATCCTCGACATCATGCTGCCCGACGGCGACGGATTCGATATCTGTCGCCGGATCCGGGCAAGTTCGGACGTGCCGATCGTCATGCTGACGGCGCGCGGCGACGAAACCGACCGCATCGTCGGTCTGGAAATCGGGGCCGACGACTATCTGCCCAAGCCGTTCAGCCCGCGCGAACTTCTGGCCCGGCTGCGCGCGGTCATGCGGCGGCGACAGGCCGGACCGGACAGCGCGGCGCCGGCGCCGTTGCGTTTTGGCCGGCTGGAGATCGACCGCGCCGCCCGCACGGTTCGGGTCGACGGTCAGGAACGGGTGCTGACCAGTCACCAGTTCGACCTGCTGGTCGCGCTGGCCCAGCGACCCGGGCGCGTGCTGACCAGAGAACATCTGATGGATCTGGTCCGGGGTGTCGAATTCGATGCCTTCGACCGGTCGATCGACGTTCATATCTCGCGGATCCGTCAGGCCGTCGAAACCGACCCGAAACATCCCCGGCGAATCATCACTGTCAGGGGCGCGGGGTATGTCTTCGCCGGGTTGCAGGACGAGGGCGATCAGGCATGACCCGGTCGCTGTTCTGGAAGATCTATCTGACGCTGCTGGCCGCGCTGCTGCTCGTCACCCTCGCCATGGGCCTGGTGGTCCGGCTGACATTCGACGACGAGGCGGCGCAGTGGCGAGACCGTCGGTCGGAACTGGTCATGTCGCTGGTGCCGGATGACGCGACGCGTGCTGAAATCCGGCGGCTGGCACGCGGGATGCGCGCCGACATCGCCGTCTATGACCCTGACGGCCGCCGCATGCTGGCGGCCGGCCGGCCGTTCCCGATGGAGATCGGCCAGATCGGCCGCGATGGCCGCATGCACGACCATGGGGATGCGGCCCATAACCTGCACCAGCATATGCTGGACGACGGCCGTACCATCGTCGCCCGCTTTGACGCAGGGTTGCCGCCGATGCGCAGTCCGCTGGCGGCGATGGCCCTGATCGCGGTCGTGATCGGACTGGCCGCCTTTCCGGTTATCCGTCATGTGACGCGGCGGCTGGAAACGCTGCGCGGCGCCGTGGACGCGTGGGGCGACGGTAATCTGGTCGCCCGTGTCCCGGTCGAGGGCCGGGACGAGATCGCCAGCGTCGCCGAAAGCTTCAACCGGTCGGCGGCCAAGATCGAGGCGCTGCTCGCCGCCCACCGGTCGCTGCTGGCCAACGCCAGTCACGAATTGCGGTCACCGCTGGCCCGGCTGCGGGTGGCGGTCGACCTGTATGAATCCGGCCCGACGCCGCCGCTGAGGCGCGAGATCCTGCGGAGTGTCGAGGAACTGGACGAACTGGTGGAGGAAATCCTGCTCGCCAGCCGGCTCGACCATGTCGCCGGACTGGAGCGCCGCGAGCGCGTCGATCTGGTGGCGCTGCTGGCCGAGGAAGCCGCACGGGTCGATGTCGAGATCGACGGTGCCGACGCGGTGGTCGAGGGCGACCCCCGTCTGCTGCGCCGGCTGGTGCGTAATCTGCTGACCAATGCCGTCCGCCACGGCGCGCCGCCGATCGACGCCCGCGCCGACCGGCTGAACGGCGCGATCCGGCTGACGGTCGCCGACCACGGCCCCGGTGTTCCCGAGGCCGACCGCGCGCGCCTGTTCGAAGCCTTCTACCGGCCGCAGGGCCATGGCGAAACGTCGGGCGGGTGGGGGCTGGGCCTGGCCCTTGTGCGCCAGATCGCCGAGCGCCACGGCGGAACCGCCGACTACACCCCGGGCGCAGACGGCGGCGCCTGCTTCACCGTTACCCTGCCCCGCGCCACTGACGCTGCGCCTGATTGAGTGGTCTGGTTTGGCCGCCCCGGTCTATGGCCTACGCGATTCACAGATCGGCCGCGCAGCGCCAACCCCCTCCTGATCGCCCCCGACATCGATCGGGGACCCGGACCCGGATGAGCCCGGTTCGCGTGCCGACGTGGGGAAGTTGCTGCTGCCAAGATCCCGGTTCGGCAGCGCGTCACTTCGTGGCCGCGCAGCGCCCGGGACGATCAGGGTGTGGAAATCACCAGTTCCGCTGTCGATCTCGTTGTGTCAGTGCCGTAGGGTCTATGGCGGGCCAATTGACGCGCTGATTTATCCATAGTTAATTCACAGGGTTAGAGCTGAAAAATCGCCCAATCTTTTCAAGCAGATACGGTGAGCTTTTATGCATCGCGCCCTCGCTCTTCGAGATCTGGATAGCGTGGAACAACAGATCGTGACGCGGCTTCTGGCGGCACGGGGCGGGGCCAGCCAGACTTTGACCGATCCGCCTCATGCGAATGATGACCCCTGACGTCAATCGAGTCCGGCGGGCTGCCGGATCGCGAGGCCATCAGCGCCGAACCGGTGCATCCGTTCGGGGTCGGGAGTAAGGTAGACGGTTTCGCCGACATGGTGGGCGTATTGGCCGGCCAGGCGCACGGTGACGGGGCCGATGTCCGGGACGTCGACATAGAGGAAAGTGTCCGATCCCAGATGTTCGGCGTGGCCGATGGTGCCGGTCCAGGCGTTGTCCGTCCCGGTGTTCCCATCGAGGGGACGGTCGCGGCTGACGGCGATGTGTTCCGGACGGATGCCGATCGTCGATGCGCCGTGTTTCTCGGCCTCGGCGCCGGCGATCAGGTTCATCTTCGGCGAGCCGATGAAGCCCGCGACGAACAGGTTGGCCGGATGGTTATAGAGGTCGATCGGCGAACCGACCTGCTCGATGCGGCCCTGGTTCAGCACCACGATGCGGTCGGCCAGTGTCATGGCCTCGATCTGGTCGTGGGTGACATAGACCATGGTCGCGCCGAGGGTCCGGTGCAGGTTGGCGATTTCGATCCGCGTGTTGATCCTGAGCGAGGCGTCCAGGTTCGACAGCGGCTCGTCGAACAGGAACAGGTCGGGCTGGCGCACGATCGCGCGGCCGATCGCGACGCGCTGGCGCTGGCCGCCGGACAATTCGGCGGGCCGGCGTTCCAGCATGTCCGACAGCGAGAGCAGCGCGGCGGCGTGGTCGACCCGCTGCTTGATCTCGGCCTTCGGTGCGCCTTCCTGCTTCAGCGCCAGCCCCATATTCCCGGCGGCGGTCAGGTGCGGATACAGCGCATAGGACTGGAACACCATGGCGATGCCGCGTTTGGCCGGCTGAACGCCGTCAACTGGCCGGCCGGCGATGGTGATCCGCCCGGCGCTCTGGTCCTCCAGCCCGGCGATGATCCGCAGCAGCGTGGATTTCCCGCATCCCGACGGGCCGACGAAGACGACGAACTCGCCCTTGCGGACCTGCAGGTCGATGCCGTTGATGACCTTCACCGGGCCGAACGCCTTGGTGATGCCGGTCAACGTCAGGGCGAGATCGGTCGCATCGCCGTCTTTCCCGGCCATCAGCGCGCCTCCAGATCGATGGCGCGGTTTTCGCGCATGCTGCGATCGGCCTCCAGAACGATTTCCAGCGACCGGACCGCGTCCTCGTTGTGTTTGGACAGATCGACGTCCCCGATGATCGCTTTCAGGACAAAGGCCTGCTCGCGCTCGCACAGTTCCTGGTGCCCCGGTTCGTCGGCCATCGACATGGTTTCGTCGCTGCGCGCGAAGCGGCCGTCCGGTGTGGTTTCTGCATGATGTAGCCGGATCGTCGCGGTCTTTGTGTGGGTGTCGATATCGGCGGATTTGGCGCCTTCGTCCATGACGATCGAGACCGCGCCGCGTGGGCTGATCACATCCTTCACGAAGAACGCCGTTTCCGAGATCATCGGGCCCCAGCCCGCCTCGTACCAGCCGACCGATCCGTCGTCGAACAGTACCTGCAGATGGCCGTAATTCACCTGATCGGCGGCGATCTCGTCGGACAGCCGCACGCCCATGCCCCGCACCTGAATCGGCCGGGCGTCGGTGATCTGGCACATGACGTCGACGTAATGAACGCCGCAGTCGACGACCGGCGAGGTTGACGCCATCAGCCGCTTGTGGATGTCCCAGGCCTCGCCGGCCGATTGCTGGTTCAGGTTCAGGCGCATGACATAGGGCGGCCCCATGGCCCGTGCCTTGTCGATGAACGCCATCCATGACGGGTGGTGACGCAGGATATAGCCGATCACCAGCTTGCCGCCTGTGGCCCGGGCGGCGTCGACCACGCGCCTGGCATCGGCGACGGTCGTCGCCAGCGGCTTTTCCACGAAGACATGGCACCCGGCCTCCAGCGCGCGCACGGCCAGATCGGCATGAGTGTCGGAATAGGTGTTGATCGACACCAGATCGGGTTTCAGCGCCAGCCCGGCATCGAAGTCCGCGATCAGCGGATAGCCTTCGAGGCCGCCGGAAAGATCGGCCGGTGAGCGGTTGTGAAGGCCGATGATTTTGAAGCCCGGATTGCGGTGATACGCCAGCGCATGGGACCGGCCCATCTGTCCGAGGCCGGCGACGAAGACGGATAGCGGGGCGGCATTTGACATTGTGGCACTCTCAATCTTCTTGGGCGTCAGGAAGCGGCGATGCAGGTGCGGTCATTTGACCGCGCCGGCGGTGATGCCGCGAATGAGTTGCCGCGAGAACAGCAGATAGAGACCCAGAACCGGCAGGATCGCCAGCGACAGCGCCGCCAGCACGGCGTTCCAGTCGGTGACGTACTGGCCAAGGAACATCTGCGCGCCCAGCGTCACGGTCTTGGTCGCCTCGCTCGGCGCCAGGATCAGCGGGAACCACAGGTCGTTCCAGATCGGGATCATGGTGAACACGGCGACAGTCGCCATTGCGGGGCGCACCAGCGGCATGACGAGCTGGAAAAAGATCCGGTATTCGCTGAGGCCATCGACCCGGGCGGCGTTCTTCAGGTCGCCGGACACCTGGCGCATGAATTCCGCCAGGATGAAAATGGCCAGCGGCAGCCCCTGCGCGGTATATACGAGTACCAGCGATGTCAGCGTGTTCACCAGTCCGGTGGCAACCATCATTTCAAGAATGGCGACCGTGCCCAGCCGGATCGGGATCATGATGCCCAGCGCCAGGTAAAGCCCCATCAACAAATTGCCCCGGAACCGGTATTCCGACAGCGCGAACGCTGCCATTGCGCCGAACAGCAACACAAGAAAGACCGAGGCCACGGTCACGATCAGACTGTTCTGGAAATAGAGCGGAAAGTTTCCCTGCGTCCACACCGTCTCGTAGCCGATCAGCGTGAACGTGTCCCATGTCGGCAGGGTCATCGGCTGGCCGAAAATGGCCCGGCGGTCCTTGACCGAGTTGTAGACGATCAGCAGTACCGGCGCGACCGCGATCACGGTGTAAAGGATCAGCGCGGCGTGGACCGTGATCGCGCGCGGCGTGCTGGTGCGGGCTGTCGACAGGCTCATGCCCGCCCCCTAGAATTCGTACCGGCGCATGCGCCGCTGGATGATGAACAGATAGATCGAGATCACCACCAGGATGATCCCGAACATCACGGTCGCGATGGTGGCGCCCATATGCGGATCGCCGCCCTGAAGCTGGAAGCCGAAGAATGTCCGGTAAAGGAACGTCCCCAGGATGTCGGTCGCCCCGTTCGGCCCGCCCATGGCGCCCTGCATCGAATAAACAAGGTCGAAAGCGTTGAAATTGCCGACGAAAGTAAGGATCGAGACGATGCCGATGGTCGGCAGGATCAGCGGCAGCTTGATGCGCCAGAATTGCGAAAATCCGGTGATGCCGTCGATCTCCGCGGCTTCGATCAGGTCTTCGGGAATCGTGAGTAGGGCGGCATAGATCAGCATCATCGGAATGCCGACCCATTGCCAGACCGAGACAAGGGCCACCGTCGTCAGGGCATAGGTTTCAAGCCCGAGATAGGGCGCGAACAGCCATCTGAGCCCGATCAGGTCGAGAAGACTGGGCGTGACGCCCCAGAGCGGCGACAGGATCAGCTTCCAGATGAAGCCGACGATCACGAAGGACAGGATCGTCGGCAGGAAGATGGCACTGCGATAAAATGCGCGGCCCGGAAGCCGCGAAACGGACAGCAGCGCCGCCAGCGCGATGCCGAGCGGGTTCTGGACCACCATATGGATCAGGAAGAAATAGGCGTTGTTCCACAGGGCGTTCCAGAACGAGGCCGCCCAGCGCGGGTCGCCGAACAGGCGGGCATAATTCGCGATGCCGACGAAGAATGTCTGACCGTCGGCCCGGTTGAAGAATGACAGGCGCAGCGTTTCGAACAGCGGAATGATCATCACGGCGGTGTAGACCAGCACCGCCGGCGCCAGAAAGACGGCGATGTGCCAGCGCCAGGGGCGCGGCGGTGGTTTCAGGTCGGTCTCGTCCGTCATTGATCACCCGCGATCGTAGCCAATCCCCCGGCCACGGGTCCGGTCCCGCACGCTGGTGTCGGCGTGCGGGATGGAACCGTCAGGCCTTGCTCAACCCTAGTCCTGCTGCGGGCCGTACCACTCTGCCAGCCCTTGCTGAAGCGCCTCGGCGGCCTCTTCGGGCGTTTCAACGCCGTTCATCACATTGGCGGTGTGAGCCCAGGTCTCGTTCTCCAGGTTCGGCGTACCGCGCGACAGGATCTGATAGGTCGAGCGGATGGTGGACTCGCAGTCCGCCCGCCAGGATGCGAACTCCTGAGCCAGCGGGTTGTCGATCTCGACCTCGGCGTCGATCAGCGGGAAGAAGCCCGGCAGCTGGTTGGCGTAGATCTCGGCGAATTCCGGCGAGGCCACCCACTCCAGGAATGTCCGGCCGGCTTCCTGATTCGGGCTGTCTGCGTTAAGGCCGAGCGCAATATCCGGATGGTCGGAGATATGGCAGGTGTCGCTGCCCGGCGCCGTCGGCGGCGGGAAAGCGCCCATCTCGAAAATGGCCTGATTCTCGAATACCGAGATCTCCCAGGATCCGGCCGGATAGATGGCGCCGCGTCCGAGCGTGAACAGGTTCTGGCTGTCGGGGTAGCTCTGGGCCTGATAGCCGTCGCCCAGATAGTCCGACCAGCGGGCAAGAACGCGCAACGGCTCGACCCAGCCCTCGTCGGTCAGTGCCTGTTCGCCCGCGATCAGCGCGGTGCGGCCTTCCTCGCCGCCCCAATAGGCCGGGCCGATATTCTGGTAGCCCATGGTGGCGGCTTCCCACTGGTCGATGGTGCCCATGACCAGGGGAATATAGGTGCCCTCTTCCTGAAAGGCGTCCAGGACAGCAAAGAATTCTTCCTCGGTGGCAGGGGGTTCGACGCCCACTTCCTCGAAGGCTTCGGCGTTATAGATGAAGCCGTGCAGCACGGCCGCCATCGGCACGCAGAACGTTTCGGAGCCGTCATCGGTCGACCACGCCGTCCTGGCGACGTCGGAGAAGTTTCCCATGCCCGGCAGATCGGTGAGGTCGGCCAGATAGCCGTCGTCGTAAAGCTGCAGCGACTGGTCGAACGGCCGGCAGGTGATCAGATCGCCGGCGGACCCGGCATCGAGCTTGGCGTTGAGTGCGGCGTTGTATTCCGTCGGCGCGGCCGGCTGGAACTCCACCGCGATATCGGGGTGCTGGGCTTCGAAGGCGGGAATGATCTCGTTGCGCCAGATGGCCAGATCGTCGTTGCGCCAGCTTTCGATCACCAGCGTGGTTTCCTGGGCGCCGGCCGTTCCGGCGCCGGCGACCATGGCCGCGATCGCGGTGGAAATCAGCAGGGTTCTTGAGGTGCGGTTCGTCATCTTGGTGCTCCCTGTTCATTGCGGCCGCAGCCGGGGTTTTAAAGTGGGTTCTGGTTCAGTCCGTTGCTGCCATCGCCGGGCGCACGCGGCCCTGGCTGTCGGCAAGCCTGCGGCGAGCCTCGTCCGGATCGGCAACTCCCGAGGCCAGCAGGATCGCGGTTTTCAGATCGCCGCCGGCGCGGCCGAGGGCGTCGGCCGCCCTGTCGGCATCGACCCCGGTGACCCGGCTGATAATCGCGCCGGCGCGCCGACGAAGCTTGGCGTTGTCGGCGCGGAGATTGACCATCAGGTTGTCGTGGACATGCCCCAGCCGGATCGCGGTCAGGGTGGAGAGCATGTTGAACACGGCTTTCTGCGCCGTGCCGGCCGCCATACGGGTCGATCCGGCGATGACCTCGGCGCCGGTCGGCGTGGCGATGGCGATATCGGCGATGGCAAGCAGCGGCGCTTCGGCGTTCGAGGCAATGGCGACCGTTGTCGCCCCGGCGTCGTGCGCCGCCTGAAGCCCGGCGACCGTATAGGGGGTCGAGCCGCTGGCCGAGACCCCGACCACGACGTCGCCCGCAGCGATATCCTGGCGCCGGATGGCCGCTACGGCTTCGTCGGCGTCATCCTCGCTAATGCCGGTAAGGTTGGCTGCGGTTTCGGCGCCGCCAGCCAGGATCATGACGATCCGGTCGGGGGCAATGCCATAGGTCTGAGGGATTTCGAGCGCATCGAGCAGGGCGATCAGTCCGGAACTGCCGGCGCCCAGATAAACCAGCCGCCCGCCGCCGCGAAGAGCGTCGGCCGCTGCTTCGGCGGCGCGGGCGATCGCTGGCAGCGCGCTACGGGCGGCGTCGATCGCGCGGTCGTGACCGTCGGCCAGCGCCGACAGGATCGCTGCCGGTTGCCAGGTGTCGAGCCCCCGATACCGTTCATCCGCCGCTTCTGTTGCCGGCCAAGACATCCGCCACCCCGTCTGATATGCTGCCGGGGATAATACCAACATCATACCAAAGTGTCCACTTCCCTGATTGGTATCGTTTTGGTATTTTGGTGGTGAACGGCTGGGCTGGGCGGAATCGGGCGGGAATGCCATGATCTTCATGGGCGTAGACGGCGGCGGGACGCTGTGCCGGGCACGGGCGGTGACCGCCGCCGGTCGGATCATCGGCGAGGCTGAGACCGGCACGGCCAATTTGCTTGCCGGGCTTGATCAGGCGCGGGTCAATGTCGTGGCCGCGATGACCGCCGCATTGGCGAAGGGCGGTATGCCCCCCTCGGTACTGGGTGACTGCGAGGTCGGACTCGGCCTGGCCGGGGCGAATGTCGTCAGCCTGCACCGGGCGTTTGTGGCGGCAGGTCTGCCGGTTGCCCGGTTCACGCTGGAAAGCGACGCCTTCGTGGCCTGTCGCGGCGCCCATGGCAACGCCGACGGCGCGATCGCCATTCTGGGAACGGGGTCGGCCTATGTCGCCCGACTGCAGGGATCATTCACATCACTCGGCGGCTGGGGCTTCGACCTTTCGGATCAGGGCAGCGGCGCCGATATCGGCCGGGCGGCGTTGCGGGCGGCGCTGCTGGCCCACGACCGGATCGGACCGGCGGATGGTCTGACCGATGCCGTTCTGGCGCGGTTCGACCATGATCCCGGTGCCATGGTGGCGTTCGCCAAAAGCGGACTGCCACGCGACTTCGGAACCTTTGCGCCGCTGGTGTTCGATAACGCCGACGCCGGCGAACCGGTGGCTGCCGCGATCGTCGAGGACGGCGTTCGCCATATCGCGGCGGCCGTCGATCGACTGGCGGTTCTGGGAGTGTCGGCGGTGGCGCTGCTGGGTGGACTGGCGCCGCGTTATCGGGGCCGTCTGGCGGGCCGTATCGCGCCGGCGATCGTCGATCCCGCCGCTGATGCGATGGCCGGCGGCATTGCACTGGCACGCGAGGCCGCCGGATTGCCGGCGGAATTTTCATGAGCGGAGGATTCTTCCGTCCGGACGACCGGGATGGCATGCGCGGCGATGGCGGGCCGCTCTATCTGCGCCTGCAATCGGCGATCGCCCGGGCGATCGGGGACGGCCGGCTTCTGCCCGACGACGCCCTGCCGGCCGAACGCGACATTGCGCGCGACATCGGCGTTTCGCGGGTGACGGTGCGCAAGGCAATTCAGGCGCTGGTGCGCGATGGTACGCTGCGCCGCCGCCACGGCTCGGGCACGTTTGTCGCCCGGACGCGGGAACGGGTGCAGCAGCCATTGTCGCGGCTGACCTCGTTCACCGAGGACATGATCAGTCGGGGGCTGGTGCCAACGGCGCGGTGGCTGGAGCGCTCGGTAACGCACGCCGCCCCGGAAGAGGCGATGACCCTGGGCCTGTCGCCGGAAGACCGCGTCGCCCGGCTCTATCGGCTTCGACTGGCGAACGGCGAGCCGATGGCGATCGAGCGGGCCGTCATTCCCGCCCGTCTGCTGCCGGATCCCGAGACAGTCTCGGCCTCGCTGTACGAGGCACTCGACCGCAACGGCGCGCGTCCGGTTCGTGCATTGCAGCGGCTGTCGGCCGAGGCGCTGGACGCCGCCGATGCCGATCTTCTGGGCGCCCCGGACGGCGCGGCCGCGCTGGCCATCGTCCGGATCAGCTATGATGGCGACGGGCGGACGGTGGAATTCACGCGGTCGATCTATCGTGGCGACACGTATGATTTTGTCGCCGAATTGAACCTTGTTCCGAACGTCGCGAGAGAGGGAGGGCAATAATGGCCGAAATCAGCCTGATGCGCCGGGAGATCGACGAAATCCCGGCGGCCGCCGAACGGTGCCTTTCCGCGAGGACCGGCATCCTGGCCGCCGGTGCGGCATTGGCCGGCAAGGATCCGCCCGTGATCGTCACCGCGGCACGGGGGTCGTCGGATAACGCGGCGGCCTATTTCAAATATGCCTGCGAGATCACGGCCGGCGTGCCGGTCGCCTCGATCGGCCCCTCGATCGCGTCGATTTATGCGACGCCGCCGCGTCTGTCGGAGGCTGCATTGATCGCCGTATCCCAGTCGGGCCGCAGTCCCGATATCATCGCGCTGGCCGAGGCGACGCGCCGGTCCGGGGGGCTGACGGTGGCGGTGGTGAACGACGCGGCCTCACCGCTGGCGGATATCTGCGATCATGTGATCCCGCTCGGCGCCGGGACCGAACAAAGTGTCGCCGCGACGAAGAGCTTCGTGTCGTCAGTCCTGGCATGTCTGGCTCTTCTCGCCGCGTGGCGGGGCGATTCCGGGCTGGCGTCGGCGCTGGACCAGTTGCCCGGCCAGTTCGCCCGCGCCCTGACCCTGGATTGGACCGAGGCGTTCGCGCCGCTGGTGGCGGGCGGTTCGCTCTATACCATCGGACGCGGACCGTCACTGGCCATCGCCCAGGAAGCCGCCCTGAAATTCAAGGAGACGGCCTGCCTGCATGCCGAAGCGTTCAGCGCGGCGGAAGTGCGCCATGGTCCGATGAGTATTGTCGGCGAAGGATTTCCTGTTGTCGGATTTCTGGCGGATGACCCGGCCCGCCCATCGATGATTGAGACGCTGGCACTGCTCGGCGGCCATGGCGCGAGCGTGATGGTAGCGGGGGGCGGAAACGAGGGGGGAAACCGGCTGCCGGTTATCGCGACCGGACATCCGCTGACCGATGCGTTGGCGATGATCGTGCCGTTTTATGGTGCGGTGGAAGCGCTGGCCCGGTTGCGCGGCCTCGATCCCGATCGCCCGCGCCATTTGAAGAAGGTGACGGAAACGCGATGACCCAGCCTACAGCCCCGGTAACTCCCCTGGTAACTCCCCCGGTAACAGCCCTGTGCGGTGTTGAGATATTCGACGGCGAGCAGTGTTGGCACGACCAGGCGCTGGTGATCCGCGATGGCCGGATCGACGCCTTGATGCCTCGGGACGCGGTGCCGGCGGATGCTGCGATTGTCGAGCTTGGCGGTGGTCTTCTGGCGCCGGGTTTCATCGATGTGCAGGTGAACGGCGGCGGCGGCATTCTGTTCAATGACGCGCCGACTGTGGAGGGCATCCGCACGATGGCCGATGCTCATGCCCGTTTCGGCACCACCGCCCTGCTGCCGACCCTGATCACCGACCGCCCGGCGGTGACCGATGCGGCGATCGCAGCCGTCCGTTCGGCGCTTGACCAGGGCGTGGCGGGTTGTCTCGGCCTGCATCTGGAGGGGCCGTTCCTGGCCGCGACGCGCAAGGGCGCGCACGACCCGGCGCTGATCCGAGCCATGGACGCGCATGACGTCCAGGTGCTGACAGAGGCGGGGGTTGCGCCACTGGTACTGACCGTCGCCGCCGAGACGGTGCCGCCCGAGACGATCCGTCGGCTGGTCGATGCCGGGATTCTTGTTTCCATTGGTCATAGCGACACCGATTACGACGGTGCGATGGCCGCTTTTGCGGCGGGGGCGCGATCGGTCACCCATCTGTTCAACGCCATGAGCCCGCTGGGCCATCGGGCGCCAGGTCTGGTTGGCGCGGCGCTGGACGCCGGCGATGTCTGGTGCGGCCTCATCGCCGACGGGTTCCATGTTCATCCGGCCGCACTTGGCATTGCGCTGCGCGCGAAGCGCGGAACGGGCAGGGGGATACTGGTCACCGATGCGATGTCGACAGTGGGGGTCGATGCCGACAGCTTCATGCTGAACGGCCGCCGCGTGCGCCGCGACGCTGGCCGCCTGACGCTCGACGACGGCACCTTGGCCGGGTCGGATCTGACCATGATCGGTGCCGTGCGGTTCATGATCGATCAGGTTGGTGTCGAACGGGACGTGGCGCTGCGCATGGCCTCGCTCTACCCGGCGCAGTTCCTCGGTCTCGCCGACCAGGGCTTTGGCCGGCTCGTGCCCGGCGGGCCGGCCGATATTGTCCATCTGACGCCGGCATTCGAGGTCGGCGGCGTCTGGCGCGGTGGCCGCTGGGGCTGATAACATTGGCACGGCGCCGGACGGGCGGCGGCCCAGTAATCCGGGCCGGTGAACGTATGGCACGAAAGGATTATTACTATAGTATGAAAAGTATTCTCGCCTTGATTTCAGATATGTTCAGCGATACATCGGAATTATGCTGTCAGGAAATCAGGGAATATCATAGTGAACAGGCTGAGGGCGCCGGGTCGCGGGCAAATCTTACGTCGGCTTGCCGGGGCATGGTGGAGAGATCGATACCAATTCAAGCATACGAAAGTGCGCCGACATTGTCCGATTTGCGACTATGCAGGCGTATTCATATCGACCGGCCAACCATCCACCTGGGACACGCGTTGCGCGGGTTGCGGTAGCCGGCCGCGGCACCGTCTTTTGCACCTGTACCTGCAGGAAAACGGCATCGACCTTGATGGAAAGCGAATTCTGCATTTCGGGCCGGAACGATATTTCATCGAACTTCAGCGGGACAATCGGAACTACCAGTCGGCCGATCTGTTTGCGTCGCTTGCGAAGAATCGTCTCGATATGACGAGCATCGACCGTGACGAAGGATCATTTGATTTTGTCATTGCCCATCATGTGCTGGAGCACATCGATGACGACCGAAAGGCCATGGCGGAGCTTTTTCGTGTCCTGAAGCAGGGCGGCATAGCGTTGCTATCGGTGCCCATCAATCTGAGCCGAGATGAAACCTATGAGAATCCGTCGATCGTCGATTCGGCCAAGCGTTTCGTACATTTTGCCGGTACTGACCACCGCCGCTTCTATGGTGCCGATTTCGCCGACCGCTTGAACAGCGTCGGCTTCTCGACGCTGGCCTATCGACGCCCGATGGATGAAGAAGTGCATTACGGCCTCAAGCGGGACGAATGTATCTTCATCGGACACAAGCCTGCTGCGTGATCGCGCTGCTGCACTGCCACGACTGAGCCTTGAATTGCGGCCGCGGCCATCCCTCGGGCGCTAGTGCCATGTGTTCGGCATTTGGGATATCCCTTGGCAGGGATAGAATGTCTTAATGTCAAAGATCGGGGAAACCTCCCGAAACGGCATCAGGCAAGGCGGCCATGAGTTATTCACCAGACAGCATCGTGCTGAAGGGGTCGGCGCTCGACTTCGCCACGTTGTCGCGCATCGGATCGGGCGCAGCGGTACCAAAAGCGGACCCCGCCGCCCTTGATCGGGTCCGCCAGGCGCGGCTGGTGGTCGAGGATCGGATCGCGGCAGGGCTGACGGTCTACGGAGCCACGACCGGTGTCGGCGCCATGAAGGATGTCGAGTGGTCGCCAGAAGACTACGAAACCTTCAACATCGGTCTGGTCCGTGCGCACCATTTCGGCACCGGCGACCCGTTCCCGCCGTCGGTCGTGCGCAATGCGATTGCGATCCGCGTCAACACCGCGCTGACCGGCCGGGTAGGCGTGTCCACCGCCTTCGTCGATGCGTTCATCAAGTTGCTCGAAGCCGGCGTGATCCCGGTCGTTCGCCGCACCGGTTCCATCGGCTGCGCGGATATCGGCCTTATGGGCCAGATCGGCGCCGTGCTGACCGGTGTCGGCGAAGCGGTCTATCAGGGCCGTCGTCTGCCGGCCGACGCGGCGCTGGCCGAGGCGGGGCTGTCGCCGATGCCGATGGAGCCGCGTGACAGCCTGGCGTCGATTTCAGTCAACGCCGTTGGTTATGCCGCGGCCGCCGATGCCATTAGCCGCGCCGCCCGGACCGTGCGGATGCTGATGGCGACCAGCCTGACCACCGCCGGGGCGCTGGGGGCCTCGCGCGATCCGTGGAAGGCGGTCGCCCATGTCGGGACCGAGCACGAAGCCAGCATTGGCGCATGGCTGGTCGAAAACGCGCGCGGCTGGGAGTGGCCGGACGCCACCCATGTCCAGGATCAACTTTCGCTGCGGATGATGTCGCAGGTTTTCGGCACCACGATTCAGACTCTGACCAACGCTGGCAACACAGTGCTGGCGGCAACCGGCCGGACCGACGACAACCCCGTGGTCGTCGGCGGCGAGGTTCTGACCTCCGGCGGCTCGCTGCCGCTGGATGTCACCGTGTTCCTGCAGTCGGCCCAGATCGCGCTTTCCCACGCTGCCCGCAATTCGTTCAATCGCTGCGTCATTCTCGGCAACGGCAACCGTCGCGGTCTGCCGGTCAATCTGGTCCCGGCCGGAAAGATCGCCACCGGTTTCGGGCCGATCATCAAACTGGCGGGTGAGTTGTTCGCCCGTGTGCTGTCGATGGCGGCACCAGTGTCGGCGCAGTCGCTTGTCGTCGCCGGCGGGGTCGAGGACGAAGCCGCCTTCCTGCCGCTGGTTGTCGAGCGCTTCGAGCGCCAGGTCCGCGCCCTGCGCCGGCTCGCGGCGCTGGAAGGCCTGCTGTCGGCACAGGCGATGGACATTCTGGATGATCGCCCGCGCGGTGTGCCGGGGATGATCTATGATGTCGTGCGCCAGCATGCGGCCTTTTACGAGGTCGATCGCCCGCTCTCATCCGAAGTCGAGGCGATCGAGCGGGATCTGGGATCGGCAGAGCGGCTTCAGGAATTGATCGAGATGGCGCCGCTGCCCGAGATGGACGCATTTTTCGCGCTCGATCTGAACCCGTAACCTGCGGCGGAAACGCCGGCGCGAAACTGCATTTCGTCAAACGGACCGAGGAGAATGATCGATGGGCCGCATCCTGACCGAAAAGGACGTCGAGGCCGCTGTCAGGGGCGGTTCCGTCTATGCCGCCGGTGGTGGCGGCTGGGCCGACCACGGCCGCATGCTGGGCAATGCCGCCGTCAGTATCGGCAAGCCGGAGCTGGTCTCGGTCGATGAACTGGACGACGCCGACTGGGTCGCCACGGCCGCCGCCATCGGTGCGCCGGCCTCGACCACCCCGTGGGAAATGCGCGGGGTCGACTATATCAAGGCCGTTGAACTGCTGCAGGATGCGCTGGGCGAACCGGTCGCCGGGCTGATGGTCGGCCAGAACGGCCGGTCGTCGACGCTGAACGGCTGGTTGCCCTCGGCGGTGCTGGGGACAAGGGTTGTCGACGCTGTCGGCGACATGCGCGCTCATCCGACCGGCGATATGGGGGCGATCGGGCTGGCCGGATCGCCGGAACCGATGATCCAGACCGCCGTGGGCGGCAACCGCGACGTGGATCGCTATATCGAAATGGTCATCCGCGGCGCCACCGGGCGGGTGTCGCCGGTACTGCGTACGGCGGCGGATATGTCCGGCGGGTTCATCGCCTCGTGCCGCAATCCGGTTTCGGCCGCCTATGTCCGCGATAACGCCGCGCTTGGCGGTATCTCACTGGCGCTGTCGCTTGGTGAGGCGATTCTGGCAGCCGAGCCATCGGGCGGCCGGGCCGTCGTCGACGCCATCGTCAAGGCGGTGGATGGCACGCTGCTTGCCACCGGGGGCGAGGTCACGGCCGTCGATATCGTTTACACCGCCGAAGCTTTCGACATCGGCACGGTCACGGTCGGGCGCGGCGACGAGGCGCTGACCCTGCATGTGATGAACGAATACATGGCCATCGTGTCCGCCGATGGCCGCCGTCTGGCGACGTTTCCCGATATCATCACCACCCTGACGCCGAAGGGTGAGCCGCTCAGCGTCGGGCAGCTTCGCCCGGGCATGAAGGTTCACATTCTGCATGTGCCGAAATCGGTGATCCCGTTGTCGGCCGGTGTGCGGGACGCCAGCGTCTATCCGCCGGTGGAAAAGGCGCTCGGCCTGTCGATCGCCGATTACGCGCTCGCCCCCTGAGCCCGGACCAGGAAATTGAACCCCGATTCAGACTAATCGAAAGCCCGCGACCATGGCCTACGCCGTTTCGCCCCCCCGCCATCCCGACTTCCCGGTTCCCGGCGGTCCGACCCTCCGCGCCCGGGGCTGGCGGCAGGAGGCGCTGTTGCGGCTGCTGGAGAATGTGCTGTCGGTGGCCGAGGATCCGCACAATCTGGTCGTTTACGCCGCGCTGGGCCGGGCGGCGCGCGATTGGCCGGCACTGAGGGCAATTGTAGCCAATCTGCTGGCAATGGACGAGGACCAGACCCTGATTATCCAGTCGGGCAAGCCGGTCGGGTTGTTGAAAACCCATGCCGAAGCGCCGCTGGTCATCATGGCCAACTGCAATATCGTCGGCCAGTGGGCGAAGGCCGATGTGTTCTACGATCTTCAGAAAAAGGGTCTGATCTGCTGGGGCGGCCTGACCGCCGGCTGTTGGCAATACATAGGCAGTCAGGGCGTCATCCAGGGGACCTACGAAATCCTGATGCGGATCGCCGAGGCGCGTTTCGGCGGCGATCTGGCGGGACGGTTCGTCCTGACCGCCGGTCTGGGCGGCATGGGCGGCGCGCAACCGTTGGCCGGAAAGATGGCGAAGGCCGCCATTCTCTGTGTCGACGTCGACGCTGACCGTGCGGAGAAACGCCGGGAAATCGGCTATCTCGACCGGATCGCGCCGGACCTGGAAACCGCGCTGTCGATGATCCGTCAGGCGGCTGCCGAGGGGGCTGGCCTTTCCGTCGGCCTGATCGGCAATGCGGCCGAGATTTACCCCGAGATATTGGCGCGCGGCGTCATCCCCGACGTGGTGACCGATCAGACATCGGCCCATGATCTGGTCTTCGGTTATATCCCCCGCGGCATGTCGGTGGCCGAGGTGCGCGGGTTGCGCGACACTGATCCTGACCGGCTGATCCGCGAGGGGCGAGCCTCGATCGCCGCCCATGTGCAGGCGATGCTGGGGTTCCAGGCCGCCGGGGCGGAGGTGTTCGACAACGGCAATCTCATCCGCACCCAGGCAAAACAGGGGGGTGTGGAGAACGCCTTCGACATTCCGATCTTCACCGAAGCCTATCTGCGGCCCCTGTTCTGCCGCGCGATCGGGCCATTCCGGTGGATGGTGCTGTCGGGCGCACCGGAAGACATTGCCCGGATCGACGATCTGGTACTGGACCTGTTTCCCGACAACCGGATCGTGACCAACTGGATCCAACTTGCCCGTGCGCATGTGCCGTTCGAAGGGCTACCCGCCCGCATCGCCTGGCTGGGGCATGGCGAGCGGACGCGCCTGGCGCTGGCGGTCAACGATCTGGTGCGAACGGGCGAGGTCCGGGCGCCGGTGGCCTTCTCCCGCGACCACCTTGATGCCGCGGCCATGGCGCACCCGAACATCATGACCGAGAACATGGCCGACGGCTCCGACGCGATCGCCGATTGGCCATTGCTCGACGCCATGACCCTGTGCTCCTCCATGGCCGATCTGGTGGCCGTGCATTCCGGCGGTGGCGGCTATGCCGGCTATATGACCAGCGCTGGTGTTACCGTGGTTGCCGACGGAACCCCGGCTGCGGACCGCCGCATCGAACATGCCTTGACCAATGATACCGCGCTGGGAGTGATCCGCTATGCCGATGCCGGCTACGACGACGCCCGCGACGCCGCCGGCCGACACGGAATCGGCCTGATCCGCACCGAGGAGTGAGCGTCCAGGCTGTGGCACGAGAAAGCTTGAACAGGCTATTCCTTGTTCAAGCTTGATGGAGGGGGCGCGACATCGCCTCGGCGTGGCCTGATTATCTCCTTTAGGTGAATTGGAAGGATTCACCGAGACGGCACCGCTGGTCTGACCGTGGCCGGTTTCGGCTCGGAAAGTCTGCGGTCCCGTCTGGGTGTCGAGGGGCGTCTGGACGGCAGTACGCTCGGTATCGAGGGGGTGACCGTCACCGGCCGGGCGGCATGGAGCCACGAACTGGCCTCGCCGTCATCCAGCCTTCGGGTATCGCTGCTGGGAAGCGATACGTTCGAAGTCGAGGGACAGTCGCTTCCGCGCAATCTGGCCGAGGCGGGCCTGTCTCTGGACGCTGTCCTTCGCAACGGCGTGAGGCTGTTCGCGGCGCATGAGGGATAGTTCGGCCAAGGTTATCGGGACCACCGCGGTCAGGCAGGCCTCCGGCTCCAGTGGTAATCGGACGGGGATAAGGGGCCGGGATGGCGGGCGGTCAGGACAACTGCTGCTTCATCACCTCGGCGATCTTCGACGTAAGATCGCCGGGCCGATATGGTTTGCGGATGATTTCGACGTCGCCGAGACCGGCCTCGGCCAATCCGTCCGATGTCTGTGCACCGGCATTCTGGTAATACCCGGTCGTCAGCAGTATCGGAATGCCCGGATAAAGGTCGCGCAGCCGTCGGGCGAGGGCTATGCCGTCCATGCCGTCGGGCAGCACGATATCGCTGAGGACGAGGTCGACGGGATGGCCGTTGCCCGGATCATGCGCACCGGCGATGCGGCGTTCCAGAATTGTCAGCGCCTGTGTGGCGGTTTCGGCGGCGACAACGTCATAGCCCCGCCCCTCCAGAAGGCCGGTGACATATTCCCAGACCATCGGGTCATCCTCGACGACCAGAATGCAGGTTTGTTCAGCGCTGCCGGCGGCAACCGGCATGGATGACGGCAGCGGGGCATCGGTTTGGGAAACCGCGTTTCGATCGGTTTTTTCGTCGGGGGCGCCGGGGCGGCTTCTTCCGGAGGCGTCCTGAATTTGCGGCGCTGGAAAATGGAGATGGACGACGGTGCCGATATCCGGCGCGGTATCGATCGAGATCCCGCCCCCGGACTGGTTCATGAAACCGTGGATCGTGCTGAGACCCAGGCCGGACCCCTTGCTGGCATCCTTGGTGCTGAAGAACGGGTCAAAGGCTCGTCTGCGAACGTCGTCCGTCATGCCGGTTCCGCTGTCGCTGACCGAGAGTCGAACATACGGTCCGGGAGCGAGGATCCCGCTGTCGATCTGCTCTTCCTGATAAATGTCGGTCCGGGAAGCGCGAATGCCCAGAACGCCACCCCGGGGCATGGCGTCCCGCGCATTGATTGCCAGGTTCAGGACGGCGGCCTCAAGCTGTGTGACATCGACGGTCACTGCCGGCAGATCCGGCGCAAAGCGCAGCGCCAGCCGAATGCGCGGACCGATGGCCTGCTGGATCAGGGGTTCGAATCGTTCGAGCAATTCAGCCAGATCGACAACGGCCGGCGTCAGCGCTTTCTGGCGCGCGAAGGTCAGCAGGCGCTCGTTCAGATCGCGCCCGCGCGCGGCGGCCGACAGTATCAGGTTGGCCATGCGCGCCATTGATTCCTGACCTTCGAGCGCATCGGCCAGCATCTCGGCGTTGCCCATGACCACGGCAAGGAGATTGTTGAAGTCATGGGAGATGCCGCCGGTCAGACGGCCAAGCGCTTCGACCCGTTGCGCCTCGCGGACGCGCAATTCCATCTGACGCCAGGGGGACATGTCACGGCCGACGGCGAAACCCATGTCGTCTTCGTCTGACCAGACCGATGCCCACAGTATGGGCACTGCAGTGCCGTCCTTCCGAAGATAGCGGTTCTCGACCGTGCCCGTCCCCTCGTGGGTGCGGTTGTCGGCGGCATGACGTGCGGTGAGTTCCTGATCCTCGGAATGTATGAATTCCCAGGTATGGCGGCCGATCATCTCCGAGGGTTCGTATCCCAGCACATCCCGGCACCGATCGCTGACAAAGACGAGCCGCCTCTGTCGATCGATGGTGGTAATGATGTCAGGCGAGCATTCCAGGAACCGCCGATTGAGGGTCGAGAGCTCCTGATACCGTTTTTCCCGTTCGGCGTATTCGCTGATATCCCGCAAGAACAGCGTCCGGTTGTCCTGATTGGCATAGCCGCGCAGCGAGAGCCACTTGCCGAGGTTCGGTGCAAACAGAATTCGCCCTACAAGATCGGAAGCCTTGGCACCCACGGGCCTGGGATCCGGCACATTACCCGACTTGTGGTCTGCGGCGGAGCCGGATGTCGGAAGCGCGTCCGCCGAAACCCCCAGTCGTTCGCAAATCCGCGCGCCAACGAGTTCCGCCGACGATGTTTCGAAGATTTCGGAGCCGGCCGGGTTGCAGAAGGCGATGCGGCCGTGACCGTCCAGGACGACAAGTCCGTCCGGGATCTCGTCCACGATCTGCTTCAGACGTTGCTGCATATCGGCGTGCGAGCGTTCGGTTCGTTCCCGCAGGATTTCGGATCCGGCACGCTGGGCGAAGGTCCGGATAACTTTCTCTATCCGATGGCGAAGAATGATGCGGTCGCGGAACAGGGCAACAAGAAGGCCGATGCTTCTGCCGTCTGCGTCCTGAAGTCCAAGCCCCGCGTAACCCTTGATGCCATCTTCGGCGAGCATGGCGTCGTGCGGGTAATGGTGCGCCACGTCATTGGCGACGATCAGACATTGATCAGGCACAATGGTCCCGCACGGCGATCCGGCGAGCGGATACGACGTGATGTGCCGGGGGCCGCGTCGATCAACGATCGCCCGGACGTCGACGGCCTCGCATTCCGGGCGCGTCTCGCCGATCAGGACGATATCTGCACCAAGGGCCTCGCTCGCATTATGGGCAATGTCCTCCAGTGCCGTTCTGCCGCTTGACGCGGCCGACGCTGTCGTCAATCCGCTGAGAATTGCGCTGCGTTCCATTCGGATCATCGCGATAACGAACAGGTTCAGCAGGATCCCGAATTCGGGGCTGTCGATCTCAAAGTCCGCGGCCGGCCCGGTCGCGGCGAGCGTCAGGATGCCAATCGGTTGGGACGGTGTTTCCAGAAACAGATGCCGATAGTCGAACAGCGTCCCCTTGAGCGACAGACTGCGATATCCACAAACCGCGGCTGTTTCCTCGATGCTCAATTCCGTAAACCGCCGTCGTGCGTCTTCGATCGCGGCGGCATGGTAGCGGTCCAGTGAGGTCGAAAGTGCCGTAGAATCAGGGGACGCGATGCTGAATAAAGTTGCGTCAGCGGATATCTGGCTGAACAAGGCTGAATCCGAGTGCGAAGAAGCAGAGATCTCCAGCAAAATGTGCTCTATTAACGCTGGAAAGTCGGCCTTCTCTGCAGATGACAATTTTTTCGTAATCTTATTTATACGATCGATCATCATCGCACCACGGCCGGCAAAAACCCCTGATTTTCGTATTCAAGTTTCTGCATTTAGTTAAAATCGTGAGTTGTTTTGTGCCCGTTCCTCCAATTGCGTCCAAGGTAACACAGGAGCAGGCACACACAAGGAGGATGAAGCTCCAGATCCGGCAGGATCGCTATTTGCGCCTGCGTGCCTTACTGCCCTTCTCGGCGCCAGGCCGCCAGCAAGCCGCCGACGAGAAGCAGAAGCACCAGCACCGCGGGCAGCAAGGGAATGTCACTGACGCCGGTGACCAGATAATCGCCGCTGCGCCGCACGCCCATCCAGCCGGGCCCCTGCGTCGGCGCTCCGGCGTCCACCCGGCGAATGGCCGGCATGTCCCCATCCTCCAGCCAATGAAAGCGGCCGCCGGTTGATGAGACGATGCCGGCCAGTTTTTCTTCGGTGGTCCGAACGTCGCGCAATGCCGGCGGGTTGAGAGCGCCGACGACGGCCAGCGTCGTCTCGTCGTTGTCCGCGACGCGGTATACCCCCGGCTCGGTTGCTGCGGTCTGTCCCTGCCAGCGTCCCGGAGCCGTCCGGGTCATGTCGACCCGGGCCTCCTGCCCGGACGGCGATGTCAGCGTCACTGTAGCCTCTTCACCATCGAGCCGGCGCCGCTCGACGGTGATCGTCGCCCCGTTGGTCGTAGCGACCAGATCATTCTCCTCAAGTTCCGGCTCTTTCATCAGCCAGTGGGCCACACGCCGAATGATCTCGGATTGCGGACCGCCGCCATCGTAACCCCGCCCCCATAGCCACATCTGATCCGACATCAACTGTGCCACGCGACCTTCACCGACGCGGTCGAGAATCATGAGCGGTTGATTGTCGGCCCCCGACATGACCGTTGCACCGGCGGTCGGCCGCACCACGATCTGGCGGAACCAGCGCCCCCAGTCGGCGGCTTCGCCGGATCCGTTCAGGCCATTTGCGACGCCGGACAATCCGGCCGTCACCGGGTGGCGGGTGCCGTCTTCGGTCAGTCCGGGCCGAAAGGCCCGCTCGACGATGTCGCCCGTTGGTTCGCCCGGCAGAATGCTGCCCAGCGGGGTCCGGTAAATGCTGAACGGCTGGGCAAAGTCGGGTCCGCTGGCCTCAAGGAAGGCACCACCGCGCCGGACATAGTCGGCAATATTGTGAAAATAGGTCGACGGCAGCACGCCGCGGCGCTGGTACTGGTCGAAAATCACGAGGTCGAACTCGAACAGGCTGATTTCGAACAACTCTCGAATGGGAAACGAAATCAGGGAAAGTTCATTGATCGGTGTGCCGTCCTGCTTCTCGGGTGGCCGAAGAATGGTGAAATGCACCAGATCGACCGCTGGATCCGATTTCAGGACGTTGCGCCAGGCACGCTGTCCGGCATGAGGCTCGCCGGATACCAACAGGACCCGAAGCCGGTCCCGCACGCCGTTGACGACGACGGCCGCCCGGTTGTTGGCGGTCGTAATCTCGTCGTCGATCGGCGCCACCTCCAGTTCGATTACTGTTTGGCCGCCATGCGAGAGCGGGAACGTCATCTCGTAATTCTGGCCGACCGTCAGATCGCGGGTAACGACATGCTCACCGTCGACCGTCGCGTCGACGCGGGCCATACCGCTTGCGCCGACCTCGGGAAGATCATCGATTCGCACGGTCACGGAGGCATCCTGCCCGACGATGCCATAGGACGGCGCTTGCACGATCGTCAGCCGGCGGTCGATCTCGTTGCGTTCGCCCGTCAGCAGCGTGTGGATCGGACCGATACCGTCAAGGGTGCCCACGCCCGATGGGACGTCGTGGACCTGACCGTCGGTCACCATGAACACCGAACCGATCCGTCGACGAGGGGTATCGGCGACGGCCTGGTCAAGGGCATCGAACAGGCGCGTTTGCTCAAGGCTGGCTGGCCCGTCGAGACCAACCCGGACGACGCGGGTTTCAAGGTTTTCTTCTGATTCGAGCCGTTCCTGCAATTCGGCGGCAGCCTGTTCGGCCCGCTCGCGGCGCGCGCCATAGCGCTGGCTCGGCGTTTCATCCACGAGGATGACGGCCGTGTCCGCGATGGCCGCGCGGTCTTCGCGTTCCAGAGACGGATTGGCCAGCACCAGAATCAGCACGGTGCAGACGCCCAGCCGCACCATGACGCCCGGCGCCCGCCGGTACAGCCCGTAGACCGAGGTCGCCGCAATCAGAATGGCGAAGACGGCGATGAGCCACACCGGCAGGAACGGCGCGAAATCGATCGCCGTGGTCCGCGTCACGGTGGCCGCGGACTGGGCGCCGATCAGCGGGGCCATCGACATCATTGCGTCAGCCTTTCGAGGATCGCCGGTACGTGGACCTGATCGGCCTTGTAGTTGCCTGTCAAAGCGTAGATCACGAGATTGACGCCGAAGCGGTAGGACATTTCGCGCTGGCGTTCGCCGCCGCCGGCGATCGGATACATCGCTCGTCCGGTGTCGTCGCGGGCCCAGGCCGAAGCCCAGTCATTGCCGCCGATGACGACGCCGGAAACGCCGTCGTTGACCCGTTCGGCGGGCGTCTCGACCCAGACGTCTCCTTCAGCATAACGACCTGGAAAATCCTGCAGCAAATAAAAGGCCCGGGTCAGAACGTGGTCCTCGGGCACCCGCTCCAGGGCGGGGATGTCCAGGGTGCCGGCCAGACTCTGCAGTCTTCGCCCGGCAGGCGTTCCACCGAACCCCTGTGTCGATAATCCGCGATCGCGGGTATCGAAGACGATCATTCCGCCATGGGCCAGATAGTCGTTTACCCGGTCGACCGCTTCGGACGACAGGTCGGGATGTTCAGGGGGCACCGGCCAGTAGATCAATGGAAAGAACGTCAGGTCATCGCTGGCCGGGTTGACCGCCATCGCGCCGGCCGCGTCGACCGATGTCCGGCCCCGCAGGACCGCCGCCAAAGCCTCAAGCCCGGATCGGCTGACGTCATCAACACCTGGCATGCCGGTTTCCACATAGGCGAGATAGGTGTTCGTTGCCGCCCTCAGTGTCCGGTCGTCGGTGACGCCTGTGTCCGCCCGGGCGCTTTCGGCCGACAGTACCATGATGGTCCCGGCTCCGATTCCCGCTCCGGCCCCGATGCCGGCGATCATGATGGCGATCAGCAGACTCCCGACGGTTCCGGTGCCGCCCGGCTGCGCAACGCGCTCGCCGAACGGCACGAGACCACGCAGCACCAGAGCCACGATACCGTCGATAACAAGCAGGCACAGCGCGGCTGTCAGAAGCCAGGGCATGAGATCGATCTCGGGCGCCGTCTCATAACTTGCCGTGGCAATGCCTTCCGGTTCGAACACGAGCGGTGCGGGCGGTGCCACACCGGCGCCGAGGCTGACCGCGCGCCGCGCATCGGCGGTTCCATAAAAGCCCGGCGGATGCCGCGGGCCGATTTGTGGCTCGCCCAGGGATGCGACGGCAATCGGCAGCGCCGTCGGCGGGGCCGGGCCGAGCTGACCGTTTGCGGCCAGCGTCTGCAGCGGGTCCAGCGTGGCTGCTTCGTTTGCATCGGTTGCTGTCGACCGGCCTTCGGACAGGGCGACCAGACGCTGAAGCATTTCGACGAAAACGCCGGTCAGTGGCAGGTTGGACCATTCAGGCGTTGCGGTGGTGTGAAGCAGGACGAGCCAGCCGTCGTCACGCCGCACGGCCGTCACCAGCGGGGTTCCATCCTCAAGCCGCGCCCAGCTCCGGGACGCGAGGTCGCCGGTGGGCTGGGCGAGAACCTGACGTTCGACCCGTATGTCCTCCGGTGCCGACAGGCCGGCGAACGGGCTGGCGTCATCAAACGGGGCGAGCGCCATCGGCTCGGACCACGTGAGGGCACCCGACAGAATACGGTCGCCGGATCGCAACGGCACCGGCACCAGCGGATCTTCGGCGACAGCGAGCCGGGGGCCGGCGAAGCGAACGACGATGCCGCCGGTCCGGGCGAATTCTTCGGCCCTCTGCCGGTCGGCCAGGGAGAGCGGGACGCTGTCCGGCACCATGATAACGGCCGCCCCGCCGTCAGCCAGGTCCGTCAGCGAGCCGGTCCGGATGTCGCTGAACGGCTCAAGAGCGCTGGACAAATAGTGATACTCGTCAAGAAGCGGCTGAGCGCCGCTGTCGGAGGGATCGCCGACAATCCCGACAGGCCGCCGGCGCCACCGTTCGTCAAGCAGGGCGACCGCCCCGGCCGTAAAGGCGCCGTCGATCTCGGCCCGAACCGCTTCGTTGCGCAGGTCAGCCGGAAGATCGAAGGATGCACTCGCCGTCGTCGCATCTTCGGCGAAGCGTGCCGGTCGCTGGTCCAGAAGCCGGCCATCGGCGGCAATCAGACGAATCGCCACTTCTTCCTCGTCGCCCGCCGATGACCGATGAACGGGAACCGTTAACTGCCGAGTGTCCAGATCAGGCGGCGCCAACAGCCGGGCTGTTTGGGTCGTGTCGGGCACCGTCGCCTGAACGCTGCCCATGTCTGCCAGAACGGTGGCCAGCGTATCGGTTCCCGGCGCATCCAGGCCGTCGCTGAGCCAGATCGAATGCACGCCGCTGCCCGTCTCGAATTCGGCCAATGCCTCGGCCGCCGCTGCCCGGTCCACCGGCCAGGGAAGCGGCGCCAGACCCGCCGCAATGTCGTCGGCGTCGTCGGCACGGACGGCACGCGGCGCCGAGGCGGGCGTCGCATCCGCAGCGGGTGCGGTCGGCAGTATGGCAATCCGGCGGTCCTGTCGGGCGGCGCGGTCGATGATCGACGACAAAGCCTCCTGACGGTCGTCCCACCCGGCGGCTGCGGCCCAGCCGTTATCGACAACCACCAGAACCGGACCGGTTCCTGGCAGATCGTCGCCGGGATTGAGGATCGGCCGGGCCAGGGCGACGATGATCAATGCCGCCACGAGCAGGCGCAGAGCCAGGAGCCACAAGGGCGTTCGATCGGGCGTTTCCTCCTGTGTGCGCAGATCGAGCAGCAGTCGGATGGCCGGAAAGGTCACGCGTCGCGGCGATGGCGGCGTGGCTTTCAGCAGCCAGTAAATGATCGGCAGCACGGCCAGTGCCGCGAGGATCCATGGCATGACAAAAACCAGGGAGCCCCAGACCGGGATACCAGGGATGGTCCCAAGGGTGGTCATACTCTCCACCTCGCCGTCGTCATCGCCGGGTCGCCGACGAACGGCCGGCAACCCCCGTTATCGCCGGATCGCCGGAAAGCGCCCCGTAAAGATAGATCAGACCGGCTTGTACGGTGTGATCCGTGCGGTGAACTGCAAAGGTCCAGCCCGCCCGTCTGGCGGCCCTTGCCAGCCGGTCCTGACGCTCCGCCAGCCGGCGCAGATAGTCCGATCGTATTCCCTGAACGCGAGGCACGAGCATTTCCCGCGGCGATTCGACGTCGCGAAAGCGTATCCGGCCGGTAAAGGGCAATGTTGCCTCAGCCGGGTCCAGGACTTGCAAAAGGTGTCCATGTACCGAACGGGCGGCCAGCGTCGTCAACGCCGATTCGACCCTTTCGGGGGCGTCGATGAAGTCGCCGATCAGCACCGCGGAAGCATGACGGGGAATGGCCGCCAGGGCGGCGTCGTCGATCGGCCCCAGACCTTCGAGCTGGCTGGCGAAGCGATCGAGATTGATCCGTCCGGCGGTGGGCGGGGCCGGTGCGCCGAGCAATGCGATCCGTTCGCCACCCCGGTTGAGGAGTAGCGCCAGACCCAGCACCAGAACGTCGGTGCGGTGGCGCTTGGTGGGCAGCGTGTCCATCGACCGATAGGTCATCGAGGCGCCCGAATCGCGCCACAACGCCACAGTCTGCGATGCCTCCCATTCGTACTCGCGAACGAAAACATGCCGGCTTTTGCCCGATTGCCGCCAATCCACCCGGGCCAGCGTGTCGCCATGGGTGTAGCGACGGAACTGCCAGAAGCTCTCGCCCGGCCCGACCCGTCGTCGGCCGTGAACGCCCTGCGCGACCGTCGACGCGACGTACTGCGCTTCGACCAATAGCGACGGCAGCATTCCGGCGGCGGCATCGGCCTGGCGGCGGGCAGTCGGCGTATCAGGGGCGCCGTAGCGCTGCCTTTTGTCCGGCGACCACCCTTCCGGCCGGGAAACGGATATTCCCGGCACGGCGCCCTGAGCCGTTGCAGCGTTGCCCGGCGATCGCCGCCCGTTGTTCCGGCTGCCACTGCGCCGGATAAAGTCGAATATCGATGTGATCGGCGATATCATACGATGCGCTGACAGAGGTCGGCGACGACATCGTCGACGGTTCGCCCATCGGCCCGCGCCGCGAAGGTCAGCGCCATCCTGTGCTTCAGAATAGGGGCGGCGAGAGCGACGATATCGTCGACCGACGGGGCGAACCGCCCTTGCAGCAGAGCCCTGGCCCGGCAGGCGAGCATGAGCGCCTGGCCCGCGCGCGGACCGGGGCCCCAGGCGACGAAGCGGCTGACGCTGTCAATATCGGTCGTCTCGGGCCGTCCCTGGCGCACGATGGTCAGAATGGCATCAACGACGCTTTCGCCCACGGGTGTCCGTCTGACAAGCGTCTGTGCGGCCAGCAGCGCTTCGGCATCCATGACCGGGCGCACGGGATCTTCCTCGGCGCCGGTCGTGGCGATCAGCAACGATCGTTCGGCATCGGCATCGGGGTAATCGACGTCGATCTGCATCAGAAACCTGTCGAGCTGCGCCTCGGGCAGCGGATAAGTGCCTTCCTGCTCGATCGGATTCTGCGTCGCCAGCACATGGAACGGGCGTGGAAGGTCATGGGTCTGCCCGGCCACGGAAATGCTGCGTTCCTGCATCGCCTGAAGCAAAGCGGATTGCGTTCTCGGGCTGGCACGGTTGATCTCGTCGGCCATCAGCAGCTGGCAGAACACCGGCCCCGGTATGAAGCGGAAATGCCGGCGGCCGTCCTCGTCTTCGTCGAGAACTTCGGAGCCGAGGATATCGGCCGGCATCAGGTCGGGCGTGCATTGAACGCGCCGCCCTTCCAGACCGGCGGCGGTGCACAGGGTTTCGACCAGCCGTGTCTTTGCCAGACCCGGCACGCCGATCAGCAGCGCATGCCCCCCGGCAAGGAACGTCGTCAGCGCCTGTTCGACGACGGCCTCCTGGCCGAAAATCACGCGCCCGATCATACCCCGCAGACGAGAGAGCTGGTCGGCCACCCGCTCCGCCTGGGCAACGAGATCGATCGGGGTCTCACCCGCCCCGAAAGCGGAGTCGACTCCCGACCCGGGCCCCGTTGCAAGCAAAGAGCGATCCTCGTCGGAGGAGGCGTCTGAAAACCGAGATTGCATTGAGCTCACCGCTGGTCCGCGTTGATCGGATTTACTATCTAAAGACTATGGCGGAAATCTGAATGGTACAGTCACCGCCGGGCACCATCATCTTCGGCGGACCGCGAATGCGGCCCGGCGATCGATTCGCCCCGACAAATCCACCCCGGCCCAATCGTGCTGGTCCAAAAGAGGGAAGCACCGAATGAGTAGCCCGATCGACGACCGTCGCACAATGATCAACTCGTCCGAGAACCGCGGCCACGGCGTCGAAAAGGCGCCGGACAGCGCTGCGGGCGGCGGCCAGAACGCGGGGCCGGCCTTCGATATCCGAATCGCGGCCGACGGCACCTGGTATCACGAAGGGGCGCCGATCCGGCGATTGGCGATCGCGAAGCTATTCGCGACGGTTCTGACTCGCGATGACAATGGCGATTACTGGCTGGTGACGCCGGCCGAGAAGGGGCGGATCGAGGTCGAGGACGCCCCCTTCGTCGCTGTGGAGCTGACGATCGAAGGCGATGGTCCGGGCCGGATCCTGAGGTTCCGGACCAATCTTGACCATCAGGTCGAGGTCGGCCGGGATCACCCGATCCGGGTTGCTCACGATTCAGCTACCGGCGAACCGCGACCATACGTCAGGGTGAAGGAGGGGCTGGAAGCCTTGATCGTGCGTTCGGTATACTACCAACTGGTCGAGGTCGCAGAGCCGCACGCGGGCCGAATCGGTGTATGGAGCAAGAACACATTCCATCCGCTTGACCAGGATTCGTGATACCGGACGCCGGCCGGTCGGCGATGATCAGGGGGCGGGGAGAAACGCTGGCATGCTGAACGAAACGGTCGTCAGGTCGAAACTCGATGACTTCGGAAAAGGGCGCGGCCTCAGAGGCGACCACGACCTCAATCCCGATATAGCCCTCCCGGCGCGCCTTCGTCCTGCAGCCGTGCTGATCGGTCTGCAGCCGGCTGCCGATGGGCCGGTGATCGTCATGACCCGCCGGGCGGCTCACCTTACGGCCCATGCCGGCCAGATCAGCTTTCCCGGCGGGCGGTGCGACGTGACCGACCGCGATCACGTCGCGACGGCGCTGCGCGAGAGCGAGGAAGAGATCGGTCTGGAGCCGTCTGCCGTGTCGCCTCTGGGCCGGCTCGACACCTATGTCACCCGAACTGGATTCGAGATTGTGCCAATCGTGGGATGGCTGTCGTCCGCTTTCGTGCCGCGGATCACCTCTGAAGAGGTTGCGGAGATATTCACAATACCGATCGATCTGATTCTCGACGACAACAACCCTCAGCGTCACAGCCGTCAATTTGAAGGCCGCGACCGATACTATTACGCTTACCCGCATCGGGAGTGGTACATCTGGGGAGCGACCGCCGGCATGCTGGTGAATTTGCGCGACGCACTTACGGCGGGGGCGCAGGCCTCCGATCCCGGCACCCTTCATGCCGGCTCTGTTGGTCCGGGCTCTGTTGGTCCCGGCTCCGTTGGTCCAGACGATTCAGGCGGTGCCAGACCACAGCGGTGCCGCGACTCAAGTCAAGGAGATGGTCGTTGAGGTGGCTTGTACCCGTCATCCTGGTCGCGTTGCCGACGGTCCTTTATTTCGTCTATGCCTGGTCGATACGGGCGCGGGCCGAACGCGAGGGGCGCGAGGTCGACGATCCGCTGGACAAGCCACCGGTGTTCTGGCTCTTGCTGGCCGGCGTCGTGCTCTGCGCAGTCGTCCTGGGTATCTGGGGGTTGAGCGGCGGGGCACCGCCGGGGTCCACCTATACGCCGCCCAGGATGCAGGATGGTGAAATCATGCCAGGCGGTTTCACCTGAGAGACACCCCGATGACGACGACCTTCTGCCTCGTCGAGCCACCGGCCTGGATGACCGACCCGGCGATCGGGCGACTGTTCGACGGTCTGGAAGCTGACGGCGGTCAAGCGTGGTTCGTCGGGGGGTGCGTCCGGGACGCGCTGCTGGGCCGCCTGGCCAACGATGTCGATATTGCGACGACCCTGCTTCCAACACAAACCATGGCGGCGCTGGATCGGGCCGGCATTGACCACCGGCCGACGGGTATCGACCATGGCACGATCACGGCGCTTGTGGCGGTCGGTGGTGATGATGGCGGCCGCCGTCCGATCGAGGTGACCACCCTGCGCCGCGACGTCGAAACCGACGGCCGGCATGCCGTGGTCGATTTCACGACTGACTGGGTCAGGGATGCCGGTCGACGGGATTTTACCATGAACGCCCTTTTCGCGCACCGCACGGGCGCAGTGCTCGATGCGTTCGGCGGTGCTGACGACGCGCTCAACGGCCGCGTTGTGTTCATCGGCGACCCGATCTGCCGCATCGACGAAGACGCGTTGCGGATTCTGCGCTTCTTCCGGTTCTTCGCCTGGTATGGGTCTGGACGCCCGGATCCTGGCGCGACGGATGCGTGCCGCGCTCGTCGCGGGGCAGTCGGACGGTTGTCCGGCGAGCGTGTGAGGGCCGAACTGCTGCGGCTTCTGGCGGCGGCTGACCCGTTGCCGGCGTGGCGGTCGATGTTGGCCTGCGGCGTCCTGGCGGTGCTCGCGGCCGACACAGCCGGAGACGATGACCAGTCGGGCGACCAACAGGTGGGCGACCAACAGGCGGGCGACCAACAGGCGGGCGAACGCGGGGCGACGGCGCTGGAGACAGCACTGCGCTACGGCTTGACCAGACTGGAGGGGGCCGATTCGGTCTTCCGGCTGGGGCTGGTGCTGGCGCCGATTGCCGGTGGGCGTATCGGGGCCGTTGCCAGTCGCCTTCGGCTGAGCCGCGAGGAGCAGCGCCGCGTGGGCGACGTGGCCGCCGGTCTCGCCGCGGTGACGGAGAATGCGGAAATCGGCCGCGACCGTCGTCCGCTTCGGCGCTTGGCCGTAGAGCGCGGCGTCGACGCAGCTTTGGCCGCTCTGGCTTTCTCCTGGCCGCCAACCGCTGTGGGCGCGGAATCTAAAGTGGGCACCGCGAGCGCCGTTCCTTCTGATCGGGCCGATCTGGCAGATCTGGTGCAGGTGGCATCGTCGCCGCCGCCGTTCCCGCTTCGGGGGCGGGACCTCGTGGCAGCCGGACTTCCGCCGGGGCCGGACGTCGGTCGCCATCTCGACGAAATCAGGAAATGGTGGCTCGATCGCGACTGCGGCCCGGACCGGAATGCCTGTCTTGCCGAGCTGATCGGCCGGATCGAGACGGGTTCGGATTGATCATTCCGACAGTGTGCATGTTCAATGATTAGAAATCCATCAAATTACTTTGCGATGCAAGATCAGCCCGATCTTTGGTTAAGAAGAATCAATCGGTTAACGATGATATTTGCGTTTACGTAATCAGCAATTTTTACCGTCTTTCAAGAATTACCCGGTTAATCTGATAGGTGCAATACCGCTCCGTTACACCCGTATTACGGGATGCGCGGTCTCTCCGCATTCATTCGTGGGGCGGGTATCGAGGTCAGATTGGGAAAGTCCGCATGTCAGATCAGGATCTGTTCGTCACCAAAGCCACGCTGGCGTCTGGCGACGTGGCCTATGAGTGGAACGTCGAGGACGATTCGATCCGGTGGGGCGGCGCTGTCGACGAGATATTCGGCGCCCAGGATCTGACATCCGTGACGGCCCTGGAATCCGTCATCGACCCTCAGGATCTGCCGTTTCGCCGTAAAGGATTGACGGATCACTTCGAACGGCGCGCTGATTTCGATTGCGAGTACCGGATCGTCAAGGCCGACGGCTCGTCTTGCTGGATTCATGACCGCGGTCGGGCCGAATTTGATGCCGATGGCCGAGCCGAACGAATGCGGGGTATTCTCAGGGTCGTCCACCAGCGCAAAGAGCATGAGGAGCGATTGCAGCGACTGGCCAATTTCGATGAACTGACCGGCCTCTCCAACCGTAACCACTTGCGCGATGCCTTGTATCAATCCCTGGTCCAGAGCCAGCGCTATGATCGTTCGGGCGCGTATCTGAGCGTGGGCATCGACAAGTTCGCCTTGTTGAACGACGCCTACGGCTATCTGACCGCCGATGCCGTGATCGTTGCCGCGTCGCGGCGGCTTTCGGAATTGTCCGCCGAGGACACATTTATCGGCCGTGTCGGCGGCGATGTCTTCGGCGTTCTGATGCCGGTAGCGACCGAGGCCGAGGCAACCGCGCTGGCCGAGCGCGTGCTCTCGGCGTTCCGCAATCACCCCTTCGAGACGCCGAGCGGTTCGATCCATGTCAGCGTCTCGGTCGGCGTGGTGTGCTTCCCCTCCATGGTCCAGTCCTCGTTCGAGATCATGACCCGGGGCGAGGCGGCCATGCAGAACGCCAAGCGTCAGGGGCGCGACACCTATCAGGTCTATATGATGACCGAAGAGCAGCGCACCTTCCAGCGACGGTCGATCGCAATCGGCGAGCAGGTGAAAGAGGCGCTAAAGGAAGATCGTCTGGTGCTGGCGTTCCAGCCCGTTGTTGGCACGCCTGACTTCGAGCCAACGTTCTACGAATGCCTGATCCGCATGCGCTCGCGCGACGGCTCGTTCGTTCCCGCCGGCGTGTTCATACCGGTGGTAGAGCAGATGGGGCTGACGCGCCTGTTGGACCATCATGTCCTCGACCTCGTGGTTCAGGCCCTGGAGCAGACGCCCGGAATCAACCTTGCGATGAATATATCCGGACTAACGTCTTCGGATCACAGCTGGCTGCGCAAACTGATCCGCCTGGTGGAGCGCCGGCCCGACCTTGCAGAGCGCCTGCTGATCGAAATAACCGAAACTGCGGCGATCGAGGATATCGACGAAACGGGCCGATTCGTGGCGGCGGTCCGCGATCTGGGCTGCCGCGTGGCGCTCGACGATTTCGGCGCCGGCTATACCAGCTTTCGGCACCTGAAATCGCTGCGGGTCGACATCGTCAAGATTGACGGTTCGTTCGTTTACGACATCTGCCGGAACAGGGATAATCGCCTGTTCGTGCGCACGTTGGCCGGACTGGCCGGTGGCTTCGGATTGACGACCGTGGCTGAATGCGTCGAGACCGCCGAAGACGCCGCCATTCTCGTCGACGAGGGGATCGATCTGTTACAGGGTTACTACTTCGCGCGACCGACCGTGCAGCCGCCATGGCTGGACGACGATGCCGACGAGGCGGCAGTGCGTCGATCGGCGACGACCGGCCTCGCCGTTCCCTAGAACAGGGCTGGCTCGCGGGCTAGGGCCAGCGGACGGTCGGCGGCATCGACATCAGGATCGCTTCGACATTGCCGCCGGTCTTCAGCCCGAAAGTCGTTCCCCGGTCGTAAAGAAGATTGAATTCGACATAGCGGCCGCGCTTGATCAACTGCTGTTCCCGATCCTCCTCGGTGAACGGGCGATTCATATGTCGGCGGACAATGGCCGGATAGACGTCGAAGAAGGCGGACCCGACATCCTGTGTAAAGGCGAAATCAGCTTCCCAGTCTCCGCTGTCGACATAGTCATAGAAAATACCGCCGACGCCGCGCGCTTCGTTACGATGTTTCAAGTGAAAATACTCGTCGCACCAATCTTTGAACCGGGGATAGTATTCCGGATCGTGCGCGTCGCAGGCCTGTTGTAGGCGCTGGTGAAACGTTCGTGTGTCCTGGTCGTCGGAGAATATGGGGGTCAGGTCAGCGCCGCCGCCGAACCATGATTTCGTCGTTACGATATGCCGCGTGTTCATGTGGGCCGCCGGAACATGGGGGTTCTGGGGATGAACGACGACGCTGATACCCGCGGCCCAGAAGCGGCCGTCAGTGTCGGCGCCTGGAATCGATTTGCGGAATTCCTCGGAAAACGTGCCGTGGACCGTGGAAATATTCACTCCGGCCTTCTCGAACACGCGGCCGCGCAGGGTCGACATTTCGCCGCCGCCGCCATCGGCCCTTGTCCAGGCCTTGCGCTCGAATCGTCCTGGCGGCTGGTCGGCGAGCGGCCCCGCTGCTTCGTCTTCGACCTCTTCCAGACGCCGGCACAGCGCATCGCGCAGTTCCCTGAACCACTCCTGGGCGCGCGACAGCCGGGACTCCGCGGTCATGTCGGCGGCAGGATCGGCCGACGGGCTGCTTGCAACAGGGTATTGGTCGTCATTGCTCATGGAGAGCCTCCGATTGAAACGGGTCGAAATCAGGAGCCGTCGGCGCCGGTCGCCGCTGCGATCTGCCGGATCGCTTCACCGCTGACCATGGCGGCCGCGATCGCGACGTTCAACGACCGCATGGGGGCGGCAATCGGAATGCGGAGCCGGGCGTCCGCCTGCGCCAGCACGTCGGCGGGCAGTCCGGCGCTTTCCCGGCCCACCAAAAGACGGTCGCCGGCAGCAAAAGAGAAGTCCGTATAGCAGGTGTCGCCGCCGCTGGTCAGTCCCAGAAGCCGTCCGGAATGACCGGTCTCCTGATAGGCGCGCCAGGAACGGAAACGGCGCCAGTCCAGACGGTCGATATAGTCCATCGCCGCCCGACGCAAGCGCCTGTCATCCAGAACGAAGCCGCAGGGCTCGATGATGTCGAGGCCAATTCCGAGACATGCTGCCATCCGCATCAGAGTGCCGGTGTTCTGCGGTATGTCGGGCTCGAACAGCACCAGCCGCGGAAGCCGGTCATGCTGCCGATTGGGCGGTCGGTCACCAGCGGGCGAGTCAACGGTCATCGGTTAGTATCTTTCCAGAGTTTCGCGACCATAGTGGTCAACAGTGGCCAACAATGGACCAGCCGGATCCTGGCCGGTCAGTAACTGCGGCGCTCTGCCGCTGAGCCTTCCTCTTCGGTTACTGCGGGTTTCGGCGCATGCGTTCTCCGATCGGCCGGCATGCCGCGAATGTGGCGGGCATGTGGTCACATCCGGTTTGCAACGGGGGGCGCGGCCATGTATACCCACTTTCTGCAAAGGTTCCCGACTCCGGGACCGGGGGCTACGCTCCGGGGCATCCCTGGTACGCCTCCGACGATACCGTGAGATGTACAGTCAATTAAGGATCGTTTGAAGCGATGGCCGACACTACCCATGACGAAAAGCCGGAGGGCGAGGGCGAGACACGCCGCGATTTTCTCTATCTGGCGACTGGGGCCATGGCCGTTGTCGGGGCGGGTTCGGTCATCTGGCCGTTTATCCATTCGATGAATCCCGCTGCCGACGCCCTGGCGGAAGCCCAGATCGATGTCGATCTGTCCCAAGTCTCCGAGGGTCAGGCAATTACCGTGACGTGGCGCGGATCGCCGGTCTTCATTCGACATCGCACGCCCGAGGAAATTGAAACCGCGCGGGCGGTGGATATCGATGACCTGCGAGACCCGCAAACCGATGAGGATCGCGTCATCGAGCCTCAGTGGCTGGTCATGGTGGGCATTTGCACCCATCTCGGCTGCGTACCGCTGGGCCAGAGATCCGGCGACAATCGGGGGGAGTACGGCGGATGGTTCTGCCCGTGTCATGGTTCTCACTACGATACATCCGGCCGCATAAGGCGGGGACCGGCACCGGAAAACCTCGAGGTGCCGGCTTATGAATTTCTTGACGATACGCGCATCCGTATCGGCTGATTGCCGCTTGGGCTAGGAGACGGTTCTTATGGCGAGTACGGGCAAAGCCAGTTTCTCGAACCCGGTAGTGCGTTGGGTCGACCACCGGCTGCCGATCTTTACAATGTTGAATCGGGAATACGGACAGTTCCCGACGCCCCGGAATTTCAATTATTTCTGGAATTTCGGTGCGCTCGCGATGTTCATTCTGGCCACGATGATCCTCACGGGTATCTTTCTGGCCATGCACTATACACCCAGTGCCGATCTGGCTTTTGGAAGCGTCGAACGCATCATGCGCGACGTGAATTACGGCTGGTTGCTGCGCTATATCCACATGAACGGCGCCCATATGTTCTTCGCCGTCGTGTATATCCACATTTTCCGGGGCCTGTACTACGGTTCGTACAAGGAGCCACGGGAACTCATCTGGATCCTCGGCGTGATCATCCTGCTGTTGATGATGGCGACCGCGTTCATGGGCTATGTGCTTCCCTGGGGCCAGATGAGCTTCTGGGGTGCGACAGTGATCACAAACCTGTTCTCGGCGATCCCCTTGATCGGCGACAACATCGTGATCTGGCTGTGGGGTGGCTTCTCAGTCGACAATCCAACGCTGAACCGTTTCTTCGCGCTGCATTTTCTGCTGCCATTCGTGATCGTGGGCGTCGTGGTCCTGCACATCGCCGCGCTGCACGTTCACGGTTCGAACAATCCGCTCGGGATCGATCCCAAGGGGTCCCAGGACACGCTCCCGTTCCACCCCTACTACACGGTCAAGGATAGTGTCGGGATCGGCGTGTTCCTGATGATCTTCGCCGGTTTCGTGTTCTTTGCGCCGAACTGGCTCGGCCATGCCGACAACTACATCCCGGCGAATCCGCTGGTGACGCCCGCACATATCGTGCCGGAATGGTACTTCCTGCCATTCTACGCCATCCTGCGGGCCGTTCCCAACGCGTTGGGCGGCGTGTTGCTGATGTTCGCGGCAATTGCTGTTCTCTTCTTCCTGCCGTGGCTTGACACGTCGAAGGTCCGTTCTTGTCGGTTCCGTCCGGTCTATCGTCAGTTCATGTGGATTTTCGTTCTGACGGTCGTCGTTCTGGGCTTTGCCGGCGCCAATCCGCCGGACGGCATCTGGGTTGTTATTTCCCGGGTCGCAACCTTCTATTACTTCCTGCACTTCCTGGTCATCACACCGGTCGTGGGCAAGCTGGAGCGGCCACTACCGCTGCCGCGCTCCATCAGCGAACCGGTGACCAAGGGCGGCGGTCCGCTGCCGGCCGGCGCTACAGCCAAGCCGATGGAGAAGAGCTGATCATGCGTTCATTGAAAACAGCCACCCTGGCGTTGGGCGTTGCATTCGGTCTCATCGGTGGATCCGCACTGGCGGCCGGTGAAGCCCCGACGCCCCCGTCTCAGAATTGGTCGTTCGAGGGTATCTTCGGGACGTATGACCGCTCCGCCGCGCAGCGGGGGTTTCAGGTCTACCAGGAAGTGTGCTCCAGCTGCCACTCGATGGATTTGCTGGACTATCGCCATCTGGAGCAGATCGGCTTATCGGAAGAAGAAGTGACAGCCGTCGCGTCGGACTACACAGTGACTGACGGGCCTGACGGTTCGGGCAACATGTTCGAGCGGCCGGCAGAGGCCACCGATTCGTTCGTTGCCCCATTTGCCAACGAGGCCGCGGCGCGGGCCGCGAACAATGGTGCCTATCCGCCAGACCTTTCGCTGATCACCAAGGCTCGGGGCGGGGGAGCGGACTACATCTATGCTCTCCTTACCGGCTATGAAGATCCGCCCGACGACGTGGAGCCAGCCCCCGGTCAGTACTATAATCGCTATTTTCCGGGGCACCTGCTGGCCATGCCGGATATGCTCTCCGATGGCGGTGTCGAATATGCGCGGTCCGGGCCGGCATCAGTCGACCAGCAGGCACATGATGTCTCGGTATTCCTGGCCTGGGCGTCAGAACCACATATGGAAGACCGCAAGCGGATGGGCGCGAAGGTCCTGCTGTTTCTGGTCGTTTTCACCGGCATGCTCTATGCCGTGAAGCGCAAGGTATGGTCGGATGTCGACCACTGATCCCGGCCCTGGCACCGGATGACTGACAAAGGGGCGCTCACGACGGGCGCCCCTTTTTCGTTGATCGAGAATGGCCGACGGATTCGATCTGGATATTGCCGTTGTCGATTGATCATGAATTCGACAGGGATGGCGTGCCCGGTGGCATATTGGCAATGATGGTGCCGACTCATGGGGGAGCGGAATATGGTAGCCATTGACGACGTATTGCGGTTCTGGTTCGTAGAATCCGGCCCGGCCAATTGGTTTGCGAAGGACGACGCGTTCGACCAGCGCGTCCGTGACCGGCTGATGCCCGCGCTTGAAGAGGCAGAGGCCGGCAGACTGGCCAGATGGTCGGACTCCCCGCGGGGATGTCTGGCGCTTTCCATCGTGCTGGATCAGGTCCCGCGAAATCTGTTTCGTGGCCAGCCCGACCAATTTCGTGCCGATCAACAGGCCCTGCGGCTGGCGAAACAGACGATCGATCAAGGTTTCGACCTTTATCCCGGCTTCCAGCCCACCAATCGGACATTCATTTATCTGCCGCTGGAGCACAGCGAATCGCTGGAGGATCAGCGCCTGTCGGTGCGCCTGTTCCACGAGCGAGTCGGTGACCCGCAAGCGGTACTCTACGCGGAGAGGCATCTGGAAATTATTGAGCGCTTCGGCCGATTTCCCCATCGCAATGCCGCGCTCGGCCGCCCGACAACCGAAGAAGAGGCGGCGTTCCTTCAGGAGCCGAACTCCAGCTTCTGACCGGCCTTAATGCCGGGACGGTGCGGCCGGCGGTGTCAGCGCACGGACAAATATGAGTCCGGCGATGAAGCCGCCGACATGCGCCCACCAGGCGACGCCGCCGCCCGTCGCGCGGGTCAGGTCGCCTGCCCCTTGCCACACCTGGAAGCCAAACCAGAGCGCGACATAGAAAAAGGCGGAAATCGGCAGAAAGATCGGGATAAAGACGATTGGTATCAGAAGAATGATGCGGGCTGTCGGAAACAGGCTGGCGTGGGCGCCGAGAACGCCAGCGATGGCGCCGGAAGCGCCGATGACCGGCGTGTGGCTGGTCGGGTAAGCGATCATATGTGCGTATCCGGCCAACAGGGCGCAGAAGGCGTAGAGTAAGACAAA